>NZ_CDBK01000001.1 GCF_000819785.1 Aeromonas caviae
GCCTCGAAGTTGAGCGACACCAGGCGGTCGCTCCCCACGCTCACCGGCAGCTGGCCATCCAGGGTCTGGCCAGAGGCCCCTTCCTGCAAGGTGACCCCGCTGTCGATGCCAAGGTGAGGATCGGCGGCATCGGTCACATGGATGACGGTATCGCCCTTGCTGACGGTGCCATCGCTGTCCGTCACCTGCATGCCGACACGAATATCGAGCCTGTCGTTCGCACCGTGATCCAGGTTGGTGTGAGTCACCACCTGATAATCGAAATCCACCTTGGTGTGCGCCGCGACGCTATCGGGCACATTGGGCAGGGTCACGCTCAGCACCAGGGTGCCGCTCGCAGTCACTGCCTGGAAGCTGTGGCCGTTGCTGCCCGGTACGGCCTGCCAGGTGAGGGTCTCGCCATTGTGAGTGACGGGATTGCCGTTGATGTCCATGACCTGACCGCTCAGGACCAGGCGCACATCGACGATGGGATCGGAGTAGGCCTGTACCGTCACCTTGCCCGTGATGAGCTGATCGTCAGCGGTCGCACCATTGGCGGCGCCATCGAAGCGCCCCTCGCTCAGGGTCACGCTGTCGATGGTCACCCCGTTGACGATCGGCCTGACGCCCTCGCTGATGGTGATGTCCAGAGTGCCCGTGGTGCTGTCGTTGTTGCCGCCCCCCTTGTCACTGTCAATGATGTCAAGCTTGAGGGGCAGACTCGTCTTGCCGTCACCGCCGCTCTGGTGCACCCCCTCGAACAGGGTCACCTTGTAGTCGAACGTGTTGCTGGCGGCATTGTCCAGCTTGCCCACCAGTTCGACCTGAAGCACCTCGACGCGCGCGCCGTTCACGTCCACATAACCCTTGAGGATCTGGTTGCCCGGAATGGCGGGATCCCCGTCCACCAGTTCGTATTTCACCTGCTGACCCAGTGCCATCAGGGGGGGCTGGGAAGCCGGATCGGCGAACGAGACCTGACTCACTCGATCCGACCCCGACTCCAGGGTAAAGTGTCCCGTTTCCGTCAGGGTGTTGTTGCCATCGAGGCGGCTCTCGTTCAGATCTACCCCGCTGCCCGCCACGAAGTGCGGCGCATTGCCATCCTTGATGGTGAGCGGCAAGTCGGTGGAAACCCTGTCCCCATCCTTGTCGGTCAGGGTGACGGTAAGCGGCAGGTCGAGGGACTCGCTCCCCTGGTGATCCAGCTCGGCCCCCAGGGTCACCTTGGCGGTGACGCTCCAGTTGCCGTTGCTCTCCACCAAATCCAGCTCGGCCCGCAGCACCTCGCGGCCGTCCGCGCTGGTCCCCACCAGATCGCCGTTGGCATCCAGGGTGAAGGTGACCGGGCTGCCGTGGCTGCTGTACTTGCCATCCAGGCTGCCTTGAATGGCTGCGATATCGAATTTGAGGCTGCTCGTGTCGAGCGCATCAGCCCCGTGGCTCACGGTGAAGCTCATGGCGCTCACCACCGCGCCGTCCCCCTGGTTCGC
>NZ_CDBK01000002.1 GCF_000819785.1 Aeromonas caviae
GCATCGGTGACGGTGACCTGGACTGCGTTGCTGGTCACGCCATCCAGGCTGGCGGTCACTTCCGTGGAGCCCGCAATCCTGCCGGTCAGAAGACCAGTGGTGGAGACGGTGGCCGTGGTGATGTCGGCTGGCAGCCAGGCGACGCTGCCGGTCACATTGGCCGTGGTGTTGTCGCTGTAGGTGGCGGTGGCAGTTAGCTGCTGGGTCTGGCCTTTGCCGACCGACACGCTTGGGGGCGTGACCTGGATGGCGGTGAGGACTGCATCGGTGACGGTGACCTGGACTGCGTTGCTGGTCACGCCATCCAGGCTGGCGGTCACTTCCGTGGAGCCCGCAATCCTGCCGATCAGAAGACCGGTGGTGGAGACGGTGACCGTGGTGATGTCGGCTGGCAGCCAGGCGACGTTGCCGGTCACATCCGCCGTGGTGTTGTCGCTGTAGGTGGCGGTGGCGGTCAGCTGTTGGGTATGGCCTTTGCCGACCGACACGCTTGGGGGCGTGACCTGGATGGCAGTGAGGACGGCATCGGTGACGGTGATCTGGATTGTGTTGCTGATGATGCCATCGTGGCTGGCCGTGACGGTGGTTGTCCCTGCGTCTCTTGCAGTGAGTGCACCGGATGCCGAAAGGGTGGCGATCCGGTCGTCACTGGAATGCCAGCTTGTCTCACTCGTCAGATCCTTGACCGAACCATCGCCGTAATGACCCGTTGCAATAAAGGGCTGGTTATTGCCTTTTGCCAGGATGAGTGAACTGCTTCCTCGAGTGCTGACCGGGCTGGCAACAATATGGATCCGTTCTAACGATGGGGAGGTCTCGGGGGTGGAATCCTCTGAGCCACCACTACAACCCAATAATAAAAATGAAAAAAGCAGGGCGACATATGACCGTAATATCTTTGTCATAGGTAAAGTCCTCCAGGTTTATATTTCTGGCGCAAGCCTTGAAGGGCTCGCATGAATTTATTTGCGTCGTGATAGTCAGGCTGGAAATCATGTTTTTGATGGGGGTGTTTATAAGCCCATTCACAACATCTGATTTCAATCAGAGCGGCGTTAATCGCCAGGTGTTGGTTGGCGGATAGTGGCCGCCAGTAATCTATTCACTGTCTAGACGTTTACTTACTGGGGGCGCAGGACGGTGTTGTGTTGCAGATGCCCTAGCGCACGGATATAGCTGGCGCTTGCGCGCCAGCAACAGGTTAAAGGCTAAATGTCCTTACGAACGCAAGTTACGTTGTATTCACTGTTGATGCTGGCGTAGTTGGTGTTGCCGCTACCCATGTGTTTGCTGTGGTGACTGAGTATCCCCGTTGTATTGCGGGCCCAGGTCCAGTAGTAGCTGGTAGTACCACCACACTGATGGGGATTGCCCAGGGGCCACCCGTGAACACTACACATCTCTGAATTGGGCTGACCGGTAGCCGTAGCAGAAGTGCTCTGAATAAATAGATTTTCCAGCTCTTTTATGGTTGGCAGGCGATATGCGGGGTTCAGTCCTTTACAATAGGCATCGGCATTCCGCAAATTACGCTTGATGGTGTCAGGAGTTGTGAAAAACGGTAAAAGAGCCACCTCTTCTACTTCTATTTCTGCGGTGGCGCTGAAATGTTGGCCATTGACCTCACCGGAGGCGGTAATGGTAACAGTCCCGGCAGACACGCCGATCACCATGCCTTTGTCGGCGCCACTGCTGCTGATGGTGGCTACAGCCTGGTTGCTGGAACTCCAGCTCACAGCGTTATCCGCAGTAACATCGAGTACCTTGCCATCAGAGAGTATGGCTTCCCCTTTGAGCAGTTCACTCAAGCCTACAGGCAGGGTGGAAATGGTGGAGGAGATTTGAACCTGGGTCACGACGGCATGGGTAATGGTCACCTCGGCGGTGGCGCTGAAGGGCTGGCCGTTGACCTCACCGGAAGCGGTGATGGTGACGTTGCCCGCCGATACGCCGGTGACCATGCCTTTGTCTGGACCACTGCTGCTGATGGTGGCGATGGCCGGGTTGCTGGAACTCCAACTCACGGCGATATCAGTGGTGAAGTCGAATACCTGGCCATCTGAGAACAGGGCTTCTCCTTTGAGTTGTTCACTCAAGCCTGCAGGCAGGGCGGAAACGGTGGGGGTGATTAGAACCTGGGTCAAGACGGCGTGGGTGATGGTCACCTCGGCGGTGGCGCTAAAGTGCTGACCATTGGCCTCACCGGAGGCGGTGATGGTGACAGTGCCCGTCGATACGCCGGTCACCACGCCTTTGTCGGGACCACTGCTGCTGATGGTGGCAACGGCCGGGTTGCTGGAGCTCCAGCTCACGGCATCGTCAGTGGTGACATCCAGCAGCAGCATCGACTGATGACCATCGTACAGAAGGGCTTCTCCTTTGAGCTGTTTACTCAAGCCAATCGGCAAGGAGGAAACGGCGGGGGTGATCTGTACCTGGGTCACGACGAGACTGGTAATGGTCACCTCGGCCGTCGCGCTAAAGGGCTGGCCATTGGCCTCACCGGAGGCGGTAATGGTGACAGTCCCTGGGGACACGCCGGTCACCATGCCTTTGTCGGGACCACTGCTGCGGATAGTGGCGATGGCAGGATCGCTGGAGTGCCAGCTCACGGCGTCGTCAGCGGTGACATCCAGCACCTGACCATTGGACAGAGTGACTTTCCCTGTGAGCCGTTCACTCCAGCCTGCCGGCAGGCTGG
>NZ_CDBK01000003.1 GCF_000819785.1 Aeromonas caviae
CGCCCCCGCGCCGGCGCGCGACGCCGCCCCTCGCCCCGCCCTCGTGGCAGGCGCCCATGCCCCCTTCCTGGCCCTGCTGGGCAGCGGCCGTCATCTGCTGGAGGCCGGTTGCGGGGCAGGAGAGGATCTGCGCCTCTTTCGCCAGCAAGGCCTCACCGTGACAGCCTTCGATGCGAGCCGAGCGCAGGCCGCCGCCGCCTCGCGCCTGTGCGGCCAGCCGGTGCGAGTCTGCCGCTTCGAGCAGATGCGAAGCGTCGTTCCCTATGACGGCATCTGGGCCAGCGGCTCCCTCCCCTGTCTGCCCGAACACGAGATAGCCCCGGCGCTCGGTCATCTGGCCACCCTCCTCAAGGCCGGGGGCCCTCTCTACGCCTCCTTCCCCCACGGGATGGGCGAACCGCAGCCACGGTCGGGGGAATATCCCCTGCAGACCCGGCTCGACGAGGCGGGGCTGCGACGCCTGATCGCTCCCCTCCCCTTCACCCTGCACCATGGCTGGGTGGGGGAAGATGAAGTGAACGGCCCCTGGCTGCACGCCTTGCTGGTGCGGCGCTGATCCGCGACCCCCCCCGAGGTCAGTGACACCTCACGGCATTCAGCCCATTAACAATATTTAACCCTGAGTTAACCACCATAAAGCAGACAAGATGCGGTGTTTGTGTTAAAAAGCGGCATTAAAATCAAAATTAAATAACAAATCAGACACCAACACCTGGATTCCCCCATGAAACTCGTTCTCAATCTGGTTGCCGGTATCCTCGCCGGCCTGCTGCTCGGTCTCTATGCCCCCGAATGGGTCGCCCGCGTGCTGTTCACCGCCAAGACGGTGATAGGCCAGCTCATCACCTTCACCATCCCGCTCATCATCCTCTTCTTCATCATGAGCGGCATCGCCAGCCTGCCGAAGAACTCCGGCAAGCTGCTGGGCAAGACGGTGGGGCTCTCCTACTGCTCCACCATACTGGCGGGCCTGTTCGCCTTCACCGTGGCGAGCCACCTGATCCCGCACCTGACCACGGCCGCCGAGCCCACCGCCGAGGCTGCCACCAAGCTCGCTTCCTACATCAATCTCGAGATCCCGCCCCTGTTCGGGGTGATGTCGGCCCTGGCCGCCGCCTTCGTGTTCGGCATCGGCATCAGCGCCACCCAGGCCACCGACCTGCGCCGGGTCGCCGATCAGGGCCGTGACATCATCGACCGCCTGCTGGCACGCGTGATCATTCCCCTGCTCCCCTTCTACATCGCCGGCGTCTTCGTCGAGATGACGGTGGAAGGCACCGTCTTCGCCACCCTCAAGACCTTCGGGGTAGTGCTGGTGATGGCCATCGTCATGCACTGGATCTGGCTCTGCGTCCTGTTCGTCGGCACCGGCCTCGCCCAAGGGCGCTCCCCCGTCATGCTCATCAAGAACATGCTGCCCGCCTACTTCACCGCCCTTGGCACCATGTCCAGCGCCGCCACCATTCCGGTGGCCCTGCAAGCCAGCAAGCGCAACGGCGTGAGCGACGGCATCGCCAACTTCACCGTGCCCCTGTGCGCCACCATCCACCTGTGCGGCTCCACCATCACCCTGGTGACCTGCGCCACGGCGGTGATGTTCCTCTCCGAACACCTGGCCATTCCGGGCTACGGCACCATGGTGCCCTTCATCATGATGCTGGGCGTCATCATGATTGCCGCGCCGGGCGCACCGGGTGGCGGTGTCATGTCCGCGCTCGGCCTGCTCACTTCCATGCTCGGCTTCGGTGAGGCCTCCATCGCCCTGATGATCGCCCTCTACCTGGCCCAGGACAGCTTCGGCACCGCCTGCAACGTCACCGGTGACGGCGTCATCGCCCTGTGGGCCGACCGCTTCGCCCGGGGCGAGCCAGCACTCAGCACCGAGCAGGACGCAGCCTGATAGCGCAGGCAATAAAAAACGGGAGCCATCGGCTCCCGTTTTTTATTGGTGCAAGAGGGCGTCTCAGCCCCGGCGACGGATCACCCCTTCCTGCATGGTGCTCGCCACCAATACCCCATCCCGGGTGAAGAACTGGCCGCGCACCAGACCCCGACCGCCGCTGGCGCTCGGGCTGTCCACCACGTAGAGCAGCCAGTCGTCCAGCCGGAACTCCCGGTGGAACCACATGGAGTGATCGATGGTGGCCACCTGCATGTCCGGCTCCCAGTAGGAGACCCCGTGGGGCTGCAGGGCGGCGAACAGGAAGTGGAAGTCGGAGGCATAGGCCAGCAGGTAGTTGTGGACCCGCTGATCATCCGGCACCGGGCCATTGGCCTTGAACCAGGTGTAGCGAAGGGGCTCGTGAACATCCGGGCGGATGGGGTCCACCAGGGTCACGGGGCGAATTTCGATGGGCTTCTCGCACAGGATCTTGTCCCGCAGGGCCGCCGGGATCATCTGCTCGTAGGGACGCACCAGCTCCAGCTCGCTCTTGAGCTGCTCCGGGGGCGTGATGCCGGCCGGCATCTTCGCCTGGTGCTCGAAGCCCTCGGCCTCCACCTGGAAGGAGGCGTTGAGGTAGAAGATGGGCTTGCCATTCTGGATGGCCTTTACCCGGCGGGTGGAGACGGTCTGGCCGTCGCGGATGTTCTCCACGTCGTAGACGATGGGCTTGTTGGCATCCCCGGGGCGCAGGAAGTAGGAGTGGAAACTGTGGACCTGGCGGTCGCTTGCCACCGTCTGCTTGGCGGCTGACAAGGCCTGCCCCATCACCTGTCCGCCAAACACGGATCGCAACCCGAGATCCTGGCTCTGGCCCCGAAACAGGCCCTCCTCGATCTTTTCGAGCGCCAGCAACGCCAGCAGCTCATCCAGTACCTTGCTCATTGGTTTCTCCTGTCTTTGTGCGCGAAAGGCTAACAAGCCCGTCCCGGCAGGGCAACAGCTCCCTCGGCAGGGTCGAAAAAAAAGAAAGAGAAATTGATGAAAACAAAAATGCATTAGTAAAAGGAATGAAAAGCCCCCTGCGCCGCCCTCTTTGTCGTACCAGGCCGGGAACATGTCCGGAACACAAAAAAGCCCGCACCTTGGGGTGCGGGCTTGTGGCGTGTCCGGGGCGAGCTACCCGTGGCGGCGGCTTACTTGCTGCCGGTGCCGGAATTGCGGGTGGAGGAGGTCGGCTTGCGACGGGCGGTGGTGGCACGGGCGCGCGGCTCCTTGCCCTGCATCTCCTTGTGGCGCTTCACGGCGCGACGGATCTGGGCGGCCTGCTTGTGGCGGGTGCTCTTGCCATCCTGCTGCAGATCGACCTTGGACTCGGTCTCGTTGGGCAGATTGACCAGGCCGCGCAGGTAGTTCACCTCGGGGAGTTTCAGCTCCTGCCAGCCGCCGCGGGGGATGCCGCGATCCAGCTTGACGTCGCCGTAGCGGATACGCATCAGGCGGCTCACCTGCACTTCCTGGGACTCCCACAGGCGGCGCACTTCCCGGTTGCGGCCCTCGGTCAGGGTGACGTTGAACCACTGGTTCAGCCCTTCACCGCCGGCGGGCTTGATCTTGTTGAACTTGGCCATGCCGTCTTCCAGCTGCACGCCCTTGCGCAGGCGCTGCAGCATGGCTTCGGTGATCTCGCCAAAGACCCGCACCGCGTATTCCCGCTCCACTTCGTGGCTCGGGTGCATCAGGCGGTTCGCCAGCTCACCGTCGGTGGTGAACAGCAAGAGACCGGAGGTGTTGACGTCGAGACGACCCACCGCAATCCAGCGGGCACCATCCATCTTGGGCAGACGATCAAACACGGTGGGACGTCCTTCCGGATCGTGGCGGGTGCACATCTCCCCTTCGGGCTTGTGGTAGGCCAACACGCGGCAGATCACTTCCTCTGCGGCGCGGGTCTTGACCTGGTGGCCATCCACCCGGATCACGGCGTTCACTTCGACGCGATCCCCCAGCGTGGCGACCTTGCCATCCACGCTGACCCGACCTGCGGTGATCAGGGCCTCCATCTCACGACGGGAGCCTTGACCCGCGCGGGCCAATACTTTTTGCAGTTTTTCACTCATCGGGTTTACCTGATTGTTGATCGCTGCCCGCCGACATCGCGGACAACCTTGGCTCTTGTGGGAAGGCCCCGTTGGCCTCCCCACCATGTTCATGCTCAGCACGGCCTGCCAGAGGCTGACCGTCACCGCCCTCGCCCGGCATGAGCGACAAGGGGGCCTGCAGCTCGGGATCCAGCTCGGGGAGCTGCTCCAGACTCTGCAGGTTGAAATAGTCCAGAAATTCACGGGTGGTGGCGAGCAGCTCGGGGCGACCCGCCACCTCCTTGTGGCCGATGCTGCGCACCCAGCCACGCTCCTTGAGGGTGTTGACGATCTGGCTCGACACCGCCACCCCGCGGATGGCTTCTATCTCCGCCCGGGTGATGGGCTGACGATAGGCAATCAGCGTCAGCGTCTCCATCACGGCGCGGGAATAACGGGGAGCCCGCTCGCTCCACAGGCGCGACAGCTCCTCGGCGTACTCCTGGCGGGCCTGGAAACGCCAGCCGGAGGCCACCTCTTTGAGCTCGACCCCCCGCTCGCTGTAATCCTGTCTGAGCTCTGCCAGCAGCAGCTGGACATAGCGGCCGGTGACCGGGTAGTCCGAGAGCACGCTGCCCTTGATTTCGCTCACCGTGAGGGGACGCCCCGCCACGAAGATCGCCGCCTCGATCAGGGTCTTCAATCGTTCAGCAGGCAGCGCCACGGTGGACCTCCCGGGTCCGCGCCCCTGGCGCCGCCCCTCGCTCAGTGTAGATGCTCATGCTCCTCCCCCTTCCCCTGACTCGCCAGGGCAAAATGGATGGGGCCCAGGGGCTCCGCCTGCAAGATCCAGATCAATTGCTCCTTGCACAGCTCCAGCAGGGCCAGGAAGGTCACCAGCACCCCCATGCGCCCCTCCTCGGCCCGCAGCACCTGCTCCAGGCGCAGGGTCTGGCCCAGGGAGAGCATGGCGAGGATCTCCGCCATCCGTACCCGGGTCGGGATCTGCTCGCGGCGGATCTGGTGATGTTCAAAATGAGTCGCGCGTTTTACCACACTTTGCATGTAAAGGGCGAGTTCAACCAGAGAAACATCGGGCGCCAATGGCTTCAAGGCACCAAAATCCGGCGCCATGGCGGCGGCGACGAAGATCTCCCGCTCCACCCTCGGCAGGGCATTGACCCGCTCCGCCCCCAGCTTGTAGCGCTCGTACTCCTGCAGGCGACGAATGAGGGTGACGCGAGGGTCTTCTCCCTCCTCCTCGTCTTCCAGCTCCGGGGCCTTGGGCAGCAGCAGGCGGGACTTTATCTCCGCGAGCCAGGCCGCCATCAGCAGGTATTCCGCCGCCAGCTCGAGGTTGAGCCCCTGCATCAGATCCACGTACTCCATGTACTGGGCGGTGATCTGCAGGATGGGCAGGTTGAGGATGTCGAGCTGCTGGCGCCGGATGAGGTAGAGCAAGAGATCCAGCGGCCCCTCGAAGGTGTCGAGAAACACCTCCAGCGCATCGGGGGGGATGAACAAGTCCTGGGGCAGCTCATGGTAGGGCTGCCCCAGCACGGTGGCGATGGGCGGGGGAAGGGAAGCCTCCCCCGTCGTGCCCGCGGGGGTTGTCAGCGCGGGCACGGGGTCGGCAAGATCACTCAAACGGCGTCGGATCCCCGGCACCGCGGCGACGCAGCACGGGCTCGTCGTCGGAGAAGTCCACCACAGTGGTGGGCTGCTCGCCCAGATACCCGCCGTTGACCACCAGATCCAGCTGCTTGCCGAGCTTGTCGGCAATCTCCTCGGGGTCGAACTCCGCCATCTCGGAGCCCGGCAGGATCAGAGTGGTGGAGAGCAGCGGCTCACCGAGGGCCTCGAGCAAGGCCAGCGCGATGTTGTTGGCCGGGACCCGGATGCCGATGGTCTTCTTCTTCTCGTTCATGAGGCGACGCGGCACCTCCTTGGTGGCCTTGAAGATGAAGGTGTAGGGTCCGGGGGTGTTGTTCTTGACCAGCCGGAAGGCGGTGTTGTCCACCTTGGCATAGGTGGAGATCTCCGAGAGATCCCGGCACACCAGGGTGAAGTCGTGGTTTGGCTCGATGCGACGGATGCGGCAGATGCGCTCCAGGGCATCCTTGTTGCCCATCTGGCAGCCCAGGGCGTAGCCGGAGTCGGTGGGATAGACGATGACGCCGCCGTTTTGCAGGATCTGCACCGCCTGGCTGATGAGGCGAACCTGGGGATTGTCGGGATGTACGTAAAAATGCTGACTCATATGCTCTTCTCGCGATAGGGGGCACGCTCGTTGCCCGCTTCATGGTCAAGGGCCCCTTGGCCCATGACACTACCTTAACCTGTTTGACGCAGACTCGCCTGCATCAAAGATGCCGGCCCGGGGCGCTCAGCGGCTGGCCAGCAGACCCGCATGCTCCTCGGGGGTGAGCCCGAAATGACCGGGGTGACCCAGCCACAGCGGCATCCCCTCCTTGGGGAGCCAGAGGTGGCGGCCAAGCTCGGTCCAGTTGGAGGGGAAGTGAAAATCGGACCCCACCGAAATATAGAGATCGTGCTCCCTGGCCCACTGGCCGAGATTCGCCCGCTCCTGTGGGCTCTGCTGGGGCAGGGAGACCTCCATGGCATCCCCCCCGACGGCCTTGAAGGCCACCAGCAGCCGTTTGATCCACTTGGCGGTGAGATTGTAGCGGCTCGGGTGAGCCAGCACCGCCAGCCCGCCTGCGGCGTGGATGGCCTCGATAGCCTCTCCCATCCCGGGCCACTCGGCGGGCACATAGCCCTTGTTGCCCCGGCTCAGGTACTTCTTGAACACCTTCTGCATATTGTCGGCCACCCCGCGCGCCACCAGCACCCGGGCAAAGTGGGCCCGGGTCACGGCGGCGTCACCGGCGAGCTGCTTGGCCTCTTCATAGGTGCCCGGGATGAGGCACTTCTCCAGACGACGCCCGATCTCCTCGGCGCGCGCCTCCCGGCGAGCCCGCTGCCCTGCCAGAAAGGCGAGCAACTGGGGATTTTTCTCGTCCACCCCGAGGGCCACGATGTGGATCTCGTGATGCTCCCACCCGGTGGAGATCTCCACCCCGCTCACCAGGCGCAGTGGCAACTGGTCGGCCGAGATGGTCTGGCGCACTTCTTCAAGCCCGTCGAGGGTATCGTGGTCAGTGACCGCTAACACCTCCACCCCTTTTTCGGCGGCGCGGCGCACCAGGTCGGCGGGGCTCAGCACCCCGTCCGAGGCGGTGGTGTGGCAATGAAGATCGAATCTCATCGGCGTGTTTCGCTCTTGTTTGGGACCTGCCTGGAAAAGGCCGGCAAAAAAGCGACTTGACTTGGCCGCGGCTTTATCGTTTTCTGTAGGCACTTCATTGCAAACATCTTTTTACAGGACTCAATCTCATGCAAGCGACTTCCATCCTGACCATCTGGTGGTGGCACACTCCCTGACATGCGGGCGTGTGGTCGTTGCTGTACCTGTAATCTGACAGCAAGTTAAGAACCCAAAGAAAAAGCCCGCTGACCCCAGCGGGCTTTTTTATTATCCGGCAAATGGACCTGTGATGAAACCGACAATTCAGAGAAGCACACTGACATGGCGATGGCGAACTCGCTGACGTGACCCGAACCCGACCCATTTTCAAGAGAGACAGCGCCATGACCATCGGTGACACACAACACATGCAAGGGAAGGCATTATGACAGGCAACAAGACCCGTTTGCCCCTGGGCGAATTCGATACCATCCGGCTCAATGCCCCCTATGTGACAGACCCCCTGGCACTCTATACCCGACTCTGCCAGGACAGACCCAACAACCTGCTGCTCGAATCGGTGGAGATCGACTCCAAGGCCGGTACCCAGAGCCTGCTGCTGGTGGACGCCTGCCTGCGCATCGAGTGCCGCGGCCGCGCCGTGCAGGTGCGCCCCCTCGGCGACAACGGCGCCGCCCTGCAGCGCCTGCTGGAGCAGCGCCTGCCCGCCGTCATCACCCAGACCCGAGTGGCGGACGAGCTGCACCTCGACTTCCCGGCGTCCGATCGGGAGCTTGACGAAGACAGCCGCCTCAAGGGCAGCAGCGTGCTGGACGTGCTGCGCACCCTGCAGCGGGAGCTGCAATGCCAGCAGGGCAAAGAGGCCCTCTTCATGGCGGGCAGCTTCGCCTACGACCTCATCGCCTCCTTTGAAGACTTACCCGAGGTGCCAGAGGGGAGCAACGACTGCCCTGACTACTGCTTCTATGTGGCCGAGACCCTGATCACCATCGACCACATCAAGCAGAGTACCCAGTTGCTGGCCTGCCTGTTCGGCGGCGAAGAGGATGAGCAGCTGGACGCGCGCTACGCCCGCCTGACCGCTCGCCTCGAGTCCTTCAAACAGGCCTGTCAGCAGCCGCTGCCTGCGCCGCAGGGCACGGCGCCGCTGACCGGCGCCCTGGCCGTCGACAAGGGGGACAAGCAGTTCTGTGCCGAGGTCGAGAAGCTCAAGGGCTTCATCCGCCGTGGTGACATCTTCCAGGTGGTGCCGTCCCGCAGCTTCTCCCTCCCCTGCCCGGATCCCGTCGCCGCCTATCGCCGCCTCAAGCAGACCAACCCCAGCCCCTACATGTTCTACGTGCAGGACGAGGGCTTCACCCTGTTTGGCGCCTCCCCCGAGAGCGCGGTCAAGTTCTGCGCCAACAGCCGCCAAGTGGAGATGTACCCCATCGCCGGCACCCGCCGCCGCGGCCTCAACCCGGACGGTAGCATCAACCTGGATCTGGACGGCCGCATCGAGCTGGAGCTGCGCCAGGACGAGAAAGAGGTGGCCGAGCACCTGATGCTGGTGGATCTGGGTCGCAACGACATCGCCCGCATCTCCGCCCCCGGCACCCGCTACGTCAAGGATCTGCTGAAAGTGGATCGCTACAGCCACGTCATGCACCTGGTCTCCCGGGTGGTGGGCACCCTTCGCGCCGACCTTGACGCCCTGCACGCCTATCAGGCCTGCATGAACATGGGCACCCTGACCGGTGCCCCCAAGCTGCGCGCCAGCGAGCTTATCCGCATGGTGGAAGGCAAGCGCCGCGGCAGCTACGGCGGCGCCGTGGGTTACCTCAACGGTGCTGGTGAGATGGACACCTGCATCGTCATCCGCTCCGCCTTCGTGAAAGAGGGGGTCGCCCATGTCCAGGCCGGCGCCGGGGTGGTCTATGACTCCAAACCCCAGGCCGAGGCGGACGAGACCCGCGCCAAGGCGGCGGCCGTGCTGGCCGCCATCGCTGCCAGCCATGGCACCTCCCTGCAGGCCCTCAGCGCCCAGCAGGAACAACACAAGGACGTGAGCCATGACTAACATCTTCCTGTTCGACAACGTCGATTCGTTCACTTACAACGCTTTGACCGACCAGTTCCGCACTTCGAAGGAGCAGTCCCATGACTAACATCTTCCTGCTCGACAACTTCGACTCGTTTACCTACAACCTCGTCGACCAGTTCCGCACCCTGGGCTACCCGGTGCGCATCTACCGCAACAGCCTGCCGGCGAGCCGCATCATGCAGGAGATCGACGCCTGCGAAGGGGACGCCGTGCTGGTGCTCTCCCCGGGGCCGGGCGCCCCCCATGAGGCGGGCTGCCTCATCGATCTCATCAAGCTGGCCCGGGGCCGGGTGCCCATCCTTGGCATCTGCCTCGGTCATCAGGCCCTGTGCGAAGCCTACGGCGGCACCGTCGGGGCGGCGGGGGAAATCGTCCACGGCAAGCGCTCCCTCATCGAGCACAACGGCCATGGTGCCTTCGCGGGGCTGCCGAGCCCCTTGCCGGTGGCCCGCTACCACTCCCTGGTGGCCACCTATGTGCCACAAGAGTTGCAGGTGATTGCCCACTATCAGGGCATGCCCATGGCCATCGAGCAGCGTGACGAGCGGGTGCTGGGCTTCCAGTTCCACCCGGAATCCATCATGACCAGCGAAGGGGCCCGCCTGCTCACCCAGGCCCTCGCCCATGTCACCCGTCCAGAAAGCCACGTGCGGTAAGGAAGAGACCATGCATCAACATCTCAACACCCTCTATCAGGGTCAGTCTCTCACCCGCGACGCCGCCCGCGACGCCTTCGGCCAGGTGGTTCGTGGTGAAGTGGATCCCATCGTGCTCGCGAGCCTTTTGACCGCCCTCAAGATCAAGGGGGAGACCCCGGAGGAGATCGCCGGCGCCGCCGAGGCGCTCTTGGCCGAAGCCCGGGACTTCCCGCGCCCGGACTATGCCTTCTGCGACATCGTCGGCACCGGAGGGGACGGCCTCAACACCATCAACGTCTCCACCACCTCGGCCCTGGTGGCCGCCGCCTGCGGCCTGAAAGTGGCCAAGCACGGCAACCGCTCGGTCTCGAGCAAGTCGGGGTCGAGCGATCTGCTCGATAAAATGGGGATCAAGCTCGACATGAGCCCGGCCCAGGCCCGCCGCTGCCTGGACGAGCTCGGGGTCTGCTTCCTGTTCGCCCCCCAGTACCACGCCGGGGTGCGCCACGCCATGCCGGTGCGCCAGGCCCTCAAGACCCGCACCCTGTTCAACGTGCTGGGGCCGCTCATCAACCCCGCGCGCCCCAGCTTCCAGCTGATGGGGGTCTATGCCCCCGAGCTGGTGCGCCCCATCGCCGAAACCCTGCTGGCACTCGGCCTGAAAACCGGTATGGTGGTGCACGGCGCCGGTCTCGACGAGATTGCCATCCACGGCCCGACCCAGGTGGCGGAGATCCGCGACGGCGAAATTCGCGAGTACTTGCTCACCCCGGCGGACTTTGGCCTCGACACCTACCCGGTCAGCGCCATCCAGGGCGGTGAGCCCGAGGAGAACCGCGCCATCACCGCCGCCATCCTGGAAGGGCGCGGCAGCCCGGCCCACAACGCCGCCATCGCCGCCAACGTGGCGCCGCTCCTGGTGATGGCGGGCGAGGCCCCGGACTTTAGGCAGGCCGCCGCCCGGGTGCTGGCGGTGCTGGCAAGCGGCCAGGCCGCCCTCCTCGCCCGGGATCTCGCCACCCTGAGCCATCAGGAGGCATGATGTCAGCCACCACCACAGCGTGCCCCAGGGGCACTCACCCAGAACGCCCGACGGGCAACAGCCAGCTTCGCAAGGATAACGAGATGTCAGATGTCATTGCTCCCCACGCCTTTCTGAACATGGCCTCCATCAGCCAGACCATTCTCGGCAAGATCGTGGCGGCCAAGCAGGAGTGGGTCGCCGCCCGCAAGGAGAGCCAGCCCCTGGCGAGCTTCCAGGACGCGCTGACCCCGAGCGATCGGGACTTCGAGGGGGATCTGCGCCAAGGCTCCACCCGCTTCATTCTGGAGTGCAAGAAGGCCTCCCCCTCCAAGGGCTTGATCCGCAACGACTTCAGCCCGGAGGCCATCGCCGACATCTATGGCCACTACGCCACCGCCATCTCGGTGCTGACGGACGAGAAGTTCTTCCAGGGGGATTTCGCCTTCCTGCCCCGGGTACGGGGCCGCGTCCAGCAGCCGGTGCTCTGCAAGGACTTCATGATTGACCCCTATCAGGTCTATCTGGCCCGCCACTATCAGGCGGACGCCATCCTCCTGATGCTCTCCGTGCTCACCGACGAGGGGTATCGCGCCCTGTTCAACGTGGCGAAAGAGTTGGGCCTCGGGGTGCTCACCGAGGTGAGCAACGAGGAGGAGCTGACCCGCGCCATCGACCTCGGTGCCCCGGTGATTGGCATCAACAACCGGGATCTGCGGGATTTGAGCGTCGATCTTGCCCGCACCCGGCAACTGGCGGCCAGGATCCCGGGGGATCGGGTGGTGATCAGCGAATCCGGCATCAACCACCGCGCCCAGGTGGCGGCCCTGCGCCACCACGCCAAGGGCTTCCTGGTGGGCTCTTCCCTCATGGCGGAGCCGGATCTGGAAGCCGCGGTGCGCAAGCTCGTGCTCGGCCAGAACAAGGTGTGCGGCCTGACCCGTCCCGAGGACGCCACCGCCGCCCATCAGGCGGGGGCCGTGTTCGGCGGCCTCATTTTTGTGGCGAAAAGCCCGCGCTACGTGGACATTCCCGCCGCCCGCGCCGTGATGGCGGGTGCGCCGCTCTCCTACGTCGGGGTGTTTCGCAATGCCCAGCCCGCCACCATCGCCAAGACGGTGGATGCGCTGGGGCTCGCCGCCGTGCAACTGCACGGGGACGAAGACGCCGCCTATATCGAGACCCTGCGCCCCCTGCTGCCGGCAGGCTGCCAGATCTGGAAAGCGGTTGGAGTCACAAGTGGCGAGCCCCTGCCCGCCCTCGACTACCCGGCGGATCGCCTGCTGCTTGATACCAAAGTTGGCAGCCAGAGCGGCGGCACCGGTCAGGCGTTCGACTGGACTCTGCTGGCCGGGCTCGACAAGAGCAAACTGATGCTGGCAGGGGGGCTCAACCCCGACAACGCCCTCGAGGCCGCGCAAGTGGGCTGTGTGGGCCTTGATTTCAACTCCGGGGTGGAGAGTGCCCCGGGCAGGAAGGATGCCCACAAGCTGACGGCCGCCTTTGGCGCCCTGCGCCAACTGTGAGCGCCCCCGTGACTCATTCAACGAATTAATGAACTGCGTTTGCCCATAAGCACAAGGAATAATGTATGACCCTGCTCAACCCGTTGTTTGGTGAATTTCGTCGATGACATGTATGTGCCCCAGCCATACGCCTCAGCCCGACAAGGCTCATACCTGATCTCAATTGCAGAATGTAAAGGAAGATAACCATGACCCTGCTCAATCCGTTTTTCGGTGAATTTGGCGGTATGTATGTGCCCCAGATCCTCATCCCCGCCCTGCTCCAGCTGGAGAAGGCTTTTGTCGATGCCAAGGATGATCCGGCTTTCGTCGCCGAGTTTCAGGCGCTCCTGACCGAGTACGCCGGTCGCCCGACGCCGCTCACCCTCACCCGCAATTTGACCAAGGGCACCAAGACCCGCCTCTACCTCAAGCGTGAGGACCTGCTGCACGGCGGCGCCCACAAGACCAACCAGGTGCTGGGTCAGGCCCTGCTTGCCAAGCGCATGGGCAAGCACGAGATCATCGCCGAGACCGGCGCCGGTCAGCACGGTGTGGCAACGGCGCTGGCCTGCGCCCTGCTCGGCCTCAAGTGCCGGGTCTACATGGGGGCCAAGGATTGCGAGCGCCAGAAGCCGAACGTGTTTCGCATGAAGCTGATGGGCGCCACCGTGATCCCGGTGCACTCCGGCTCCAGCACCCTCAAAGATGCCTGCAACGAGGCGCTGCGGGACTGGGCTGCCAACTATGAAACCGCCCACTACCTGCTCGGCACCGCCGCCGGCCCCCACCCCTTCCCCACTATCGTGCGGGAGTTCCAGAAGATGATCGGGGAAGAGGCCAAGGCCCAGTGCTTCGAAAAAGAAGAGCGCCTGCCCGATGCGGTGATCGCCTGCGTCGGCGGCGGTTCCAATGCCATCGGCATGTTTGCCGACTTTATCGATGAGCCTTCCGTGCGCCTTATCGGGGTCGAACCCGGTGGTCACGGCATCGAGAGCGGCGAGCACGGCGCGCCGCTGGGTCACGGCAGCAAGGGGGTCTTCTTTGGCATGCACTCCTTCCTGATGCAGGACAACCAGGGCCAGATCCAGGAATCCTACTCCGTCTCGGCGGGGCTGGACTTCCCCTCTGTCGGCCCCCAGCACGCCCACCTGGCCGCCATCGGCCGCGCCGAGTACCCCTCGGTGACCGACAAGGAGGCGCTGGACGCCTTCCAGGAACTGGCCAAATCCGAAGGCATCATCCCGGCGCTGGAGTCCTCCCACGCCCTGGCCCACGCCCTCAAGATGGCCCGCAGTGAACCGGAAAAAGAGCAGGTGCTCATCGTCAACCTCTCCGGCCGTGGCGACAAAGACATCTTCACCGTTGCCGACATCTTTGAAAAAGAAGGAACCTTGTCATGAACCGTTACGCACAACTCTTTTCCCGTCTGGACAAGGCCAATCAGGGCGCCTTCGTGCCCTTCGTGATGCTGGGTGACCCCACCCCCGAATTGTCCCTGGCCATCGTCGATGCCCTGGTCGAAGGGGGCGCCGACGCCCTCGAACTCGGCATTCCCTTCTCCGATCCGGTGGCGGACGGCCCCACCATTCAGGGCGCCGCCCTGCGCGCCTTTGCCAGCCACACCACCCCGGACGACTGCTTCGGCCTGCTCGCCCGCATCCGCGCCAAGTACCCACAGCTGCCCATTGGCCTCCTGGTCTACGCAAACCTGGTCTATGTGCGCCACATCGACGGCTTCTACGAGAAGTGCCAGCAGGCAGGGGTGGACTCCGTGCTGGTGGCGGACGTGCCGGTGCAGATGTGCGAACCCTACAAGGCGGCCGCCGACAAGTTCGGCATCGACAGCATCTTTATCGCCCCGCCCAACGGCGATGCCGAGACGCTCAAGGCCGTTGCCGAGCTCGGCTCCGGTTACACCTATCTGGTGAGCCGCGCTGGCGTCACCGGTGCCGAGACCAAGGCCGGCATGCCGGTGGAGGGCCTCATCAACTCCCTGCGCGAGTTCAACGCCCCCCCCGCCCTGCTCGGCTTTGGCATCAGCGAACCGGCTCAGGTACGTGAAGCGATCAAGGCTGGCGCCGCCGGTGCCATCTCCGGATCCGCCGTGGTGAAGATCATCGAGACCCACCACCAGAACCCGGAGCATATGCTCACCCGTCTGAAGGAGTTTGTGGAAGGGATGAAGGCCGCGACCAATCGCTAAGGTTGGGTATGGGGTCAACTATCTGTGACCCTGCTCTGCCAGTTCACATAACCACGCCATAACCATGAGAAAGGGAGCCTGACCGGCTCCCTTTCTTTTTATCTCGCTCTCGCTCGCACCCGCTTGCAGCTCCCAACTGTTTGCCCCCTCTCCCTCCGGGAGAGGGCTGGGGTGAGGGGGAATTGTGCATTTCCAGCCAAGCAAATCTCTCACCTCAAATGCCACTAATGACTAATTTGTTGATCAAACACAGATTCCCGCCAAAACACGCTTCTCAACGCTCTACCCTCCCCCTTAAGATACCCGAATGACAATCAACCTCTCGGAAAAACACCATGACAGCGATTGTTGCTATCTCGCAAGGTAAAGGCAGCGGACTGGGGGCTGAAACTCAGGGGCGCTAGCTTTACCGGGACCAAATAACATCGTTCGGTATTGTTGATAATATCCAACTTATTGACTGTGTTTTTCTATCGTAAACGAGGCACATTATTTTTAGTAAAAACAGGTAATTGCCAGAACCAAAATGTGGATGTCCCTTTCTTATTTCATCTAGCATATCTTCAGTAAAAAATCGTTTAGTGGATTTATATTTTTGGCCTAGAAATCAACTTTATTCTATCCAAAATAAATTAGAGGTGGATTTATGAGCGTGCACTCTATCACATCCAATGGATTTAATGATTTCATTAAGGAAACCTTAACGAGCTGGCATATTAAAGCTCTTACTGACATTCAAAAACGTGCAGTGGAATCGGGCGTGCTACTTGGGGAGAGTCTTATTGTTAGCGCCCCAACATCTTCAGGAAAAACTCTCGTCGGTGAACTTGCAGCACTGGCTGGAATTCAGAATGGCAAACGAATTATTTATCTCGTATCCCATAAAGCCCTAGCTGATCAAAAATATCTAGATTTTTGCCAACGCTTTGGTGATAACGCACCAAGACCATTGACTTCAATTGGATTAAGTACTGGTGATCGTGAAGAGGGATATGTAGATGCGCAATTCATTGTTGCGACTTACGAGAAAGCTTTAGGTTTGCTCTTGGCAGGACAACTTCGACCAAGAGAGGCTGTAATTATCGCAGATGAACTTCAGATTCTACGTGAGGAAGGTAGAGGCCCTGAAATTGAAACTTTGTGTTCAGCCCTTCGGCAACGAGGTATTGGCCAATTCATTGCCCTTACAGCAACTGTAGAAAATGCAGAAGATCTAGCGGGATGGATGAAATGCAAGTTGGTTTCGAGCAACCACCGTGATATACCACTTCATCAAGAAATCTGGTTCAACGGTCAATCTTATAGAACTACGTTTGGGCAAGAACAAGGCCAACTAGTTGATATCGGTGGTAATGCCCCTTCTAATGTGGAAGACGTAGTATCAAAATTATTAGAACTTGAACGCGGACCAGTATTAGTTTTCACTGAGTCGAGACGTGAAGCAACACAGCTTGCCGAATCATTCTCAAGACGTCGTCCCAAGCAGAGTCGTGGAATTGCACTCTCTAATCAACTTGAACTTTTCTCAGAACCAACAGAATCATCAAATAGCCTTCGGGAACATGCGGAACGACATGTAACCTTTCACACTGCGGATCTTTCTCCTCAAGAGCGGCAAGTAATCGAATGCGGTATTCGTGAAGGTGACATTGATGTGTGCTTTGCGACAACAACTCTCGCTGCGGGAGTCAATTTTCCATTCCGCTCCATTGTATTCTGGAAGCTGACATACCAATGGGGGGATAGAGCGGGCAGTCGAATCGCCAGATGGGATTATAGAAACATGTCTGGACGAGCAGGTCGCTTGGGTATGCACTCCGAAGGTTTTTCTATCATTATCCCTAGAAATCCAGTTGAGCTGGAACACGCGAATCAACTTGTCCTTCCTCAAAATGATCAACTTGAATCTCGCTACTTTTCTGTAGGACTGAGAAAAACGGTGTTAGCAATTATCTCGGCAGGTCTTGCCTCTAATCATGAGTCTGTTATGGGTTTTTTCAAAAATACTCTTTACTGGTATCAAACCCTTGAGACCAACCCTGTCAAACTTCAAGCCCTCGAAGCTAGGACTCATGAATCTATTGAGTGGTTGTTGAGTTACAACTTGATTATTACTGAAGGGAACGAGCTTTCAGTAACGCCATTCGGGGCAGTCACAGCATCAACAGGCTTACTGCCATCTACAGCAGTACAATTTGCACAACTTCTCACCAGTAATAGTGAAACATTAGAAAATAGATTTGAAGAAATAATCCCTGGAGTCATTCATGCAGTTGTAATGAGTGATGAATTTAGTGGCGAGCGACCAACAAGATACTTAACATTTCAGCCAGTAGAGTACGAGTCGGTTTCTTTTCTTCGGGGACAAAACCTGCTAATGCCATTAAATTCAATCAATGTTCAATCTGCTCAATGTTCACATGCAGTCTTTCTATTTTCACAAGGAGAGCAAGAAAGAAAAATCGCATTCAGAACAAAAGTATCTTCAGGACAGATACATCGTCTGTCAAACGACATTGCATGGGTATTGGATGGATTACAAAAATTATCTTGTGTGCCCCAATTTAACTGTTCACAAAATGTAGCAAATAATCTTGGTATGTTATCCCGCATGGTAAGGTGGGGAGCGCCTGCTGAAGCTTTAGACGTACTTCGTGTTGCTCAAAAATATCAAGTTCCTGGGGTCGGGCGGCAGAGAGCTATGGCTTTGGTATCACAAGGGATTACAACATTAAAAGACGTACTGATGAGTAGCATAGATAAATTAGCATCTATCCTTCGTAATCCAATGCGAGCCGAAGCACTTGTTGAAGCTGTTGAATCGGTATCTGGTGTTTCAGAAGATAGGCTAACTAATGCTCATACGCGAATTGCTCAAACAGCAGGCATCGACAATCTAATAAATAATTGCAATATTAAATTCGATACAGAATATGAAACTGCTATTATAGAATTATTACGAGAGGAGGTTTCTTGGATAGTTACCGAGGTAGATGATGGCAAGCGTCAAAATGTACCAGACTTGATGCTAGAGTTGGGTGATAAAACAATCCTCATAGAATGTAAAACCACTCATAAAAAGAATCCTTTAATAGGAAAGGAAGAGGCTTGGGCTATTCTTCAAAAAGCTGCTGACTTTGATCCAAACTACAAGCGCGTAACATTAGGAAAGCCACATTTCGATGAGACCTGCAAAAAGAAAGTAGCCGGTGCACATGATATTACCTTAATAGAACACACAGTTTTTATTGAGGCCTTCTTGCGGGTTGTATTGGGTTCTATATCTGCAGAGGATTTTGTTGAATGGTTAGGACAGCCCGGTTTGAGCGACTTAAATCGCCTCGGTGGCAAACCAACCTACCAAGAATAAGAGCATCTCGTCTACTGTATTTCACTAAATCAGCACCAACTTACAGGCTGTGTAAGTTGGTGCATAACACTGTTAAGCCAAACATTTTTCAAATAACGATATACCACCACTACCTTCCCCTTCCCCATACCCGCCACCCCATCAATACCAGCATCAATACAACCACCGGCAGCCAGACCCAGTAGAGCTCGGAGAGGATCACCGCCTCACCTCGGGCGGTGAGATAGGCCTCCAGCTTGAAGGGGGCAACCCGGATCACCTGCCAGGGGGCAAAGAAACGCTCGTCACGCCACGGCCAGAGCCAGCCCACCCCCTTGCCGCCGGTGGTGAGGGAATCGAGCAGGCTGTGGGAGAGCAGAGAGACCAGCAGAAACGACCAGACGGTGGCGGCGCTGGCCCGAAATTGGCGGTGAAACAGCATGGCCAATGTGGGCAGGGCAAAGGCGAACAGTAGTGAGTGGGTAAAGCCGCGATGGCCAAAGACATGGCCGTAGGCAACCCCCAGTTTAAAGGCGAGCACATCGGCATCGGGCAGCATGGCGATGGCAATCCCTGCCAGCAGCAGGCGTGGCGGGATAATCCGGCAACCAAGCCCTAGTCCAAGGCAGAGAGGGACGGCGGCGTGAGTGACGATAGTGGGCATAGAATAAAGCTCCAACTGAAAACGTGAGCCTACCTTATCCCCGCTCGGTGAAGTGAAGGTGAAGTTGCGTGCCACCAGCCTTGAGCCCATGACGGGCATTGCCTACAATGACCCACTTTTTATCACACTCAGGTAAATAAAATGAGCGACAACAAACCGGCCCTGCCCGACCGTCTGGCGGCCAACCCGCGCAGCCCGCACCATGTGGCGGAGTGCTTCGAGCACGAGATCGGCATTCGCGTGAACGGCAAGGAGCGCACCAATGTCGAGGAGTACTGCATCAGCGAAGGTTGGGTGAAGATCCCCTCCCCCAAGGCCAAGGATCGCTACGGCAACCCCATGCTGATCACCGTCAAGGGCACCGTCGAGGCTTTCTACGCCTAAGCGGCCCTGACCGCGTGCCCCGCCGGGCCCGCCGCCATGCTGTTCAGAACACCGGCCTTGCGCCGGTGTTCTGCTGTTGAGGGCGGCCCAGGGTGACAGGCGCCTCTCTTTCATTGCTCTCTGTTGCCTTCCTGTTTCTTCCTTTCCCTCCCTTTCTTTCGCCTTTTCCTTTTCATCTGGGCCCTGATCCGGCTGGCGAGCCGCCTTTTGCATCCAGGCAGGGCGACGCTCTTGCCATCCCTGCCGGTTTACCCAGGCCATCGCCACTCACCCTCGGGAGCGCGACTTGCCGCCCTGCCAGCGTTGCAGCGCAGCCCCCGCCAGCACCAGCAGGATGCCGAGCAGATCGCTCGCGGCCAGCCGTCCGGCCAGGGCATCGAGCAGGGCGCCCCCCGCCAGCTGGCCCGTGACGATGAGCAGGGCGCAGGCCAGGGCGCCGACCCGGCCGATGGCCCAGCTGCTGATGGCGACGAAGAGCGCTCCCAGCACGCCGCCGAGCAGCAGCCAGGGATCGAGCCCGGCGAGCCGCTCCCAGGGTGCCCCTTTGAGGATGAGCAGGGCGCCGAGCAGCCCGAAGCCGAGCAGGTGGTTGGCCAGCGACGCCGTCATGGCGCCCCGAGCGCTGGCGAGACGGCCATTGAGGGTGCGCGACAGGCTCACCGCCACGCCGTTCAGCAGTCCCAGCAGGATCAAGAGGGTCATGGTGTCTCTCCTAATGCAGCACGATAAGCAGGGCGCCGGCCATCACCAGCAAGGCGGCGAGCGCGTCCTTTCCCGAGGGGCGGCGGCGGGTCAGCCCGAGCCAGCCGAGGCCATCGCACAGGGCCCCAAACAGCAGCTGGCCGAGCAGCAGCAGGGCCAGGGTGCCCGCCATGCCGAGGGGCGAGTTGAGGCACAGGGCCGCCAGCACCACGGTGAGCGCCCCCGGCAGACCACCGAGCCAGGCCCAGGGCGGGGCCGCCTCCGGCGTCGGGGGCCTTGGGGAGAGCCACCACAAGAGCCCGGCCACCAGGGTGCCGACCCCGTGGGCCAGCCAACTCGCGAGCCAGGGGTCGGTGGCGCGGGACAGGGCGCCGTTCTGGGCGATCATCAGCGCCAGCAGCAGGCCGGCGGCGAAGGCGGCCAGGGCACCCAGGGTCTGGCCAAATGTCTGGCCGAGGGCGGGGCGGCCGGGGCCGCGGTCAACAAGCGGGGGGATCATGGGGTTGCTCCTTGGTTGAACTGACGAGCAGGGTAAATTGTTTTTGATTTGGGGATAATCTACCCTAACGGAACAACATTGTTTCCATATCGAGAACAACATGAACCAGGAAGCCTTCGCCCTGCTCCCGGCCTTCGTCGCCGTGGTGGAGTCGGGCACCTTCTCCGGCGCCGCCCGTCAGCTCGGCCTCAGCAAGTCGGTGCTGAGCAAGAAGGTGAGCCAGCTCGAGCAGGCCCTCGGCTGCCAGCTCCTCTATCGCACCACCCGCTCCCTCACCCTCACCGAGGCGGGGGAGCGCTACTTCGAGACGGTGCGCCATGCAGTGCGCCTGGCCAGCGACGGGGAAGATGCCATCGGCGCCCTGCAATCGGCCCCCCGCGGCCTGCTGCGGGTGACGGTGCCCATGGTCTATGGCCGGCGCCACATCGCCCCCCTTGTCCCCGAGTTTCTCGCCCTCCACCCCGAGGTGCAGTTGCAGCTGGAGATGAGCGACGCCCGGCAGGATCTGGTGGCCGAGGGGTTCGACGTGGCGGTGCGCATCGGCGAGCTGGAGGATTCGAGCCTGGTCGCCCGCCGCCTCGCCCCCTGTCTCAGCACCCTGTGCGCCGCCCCCGCCTACCTGGCGCAGGCCGGCACGCCCCGCACCCCGGCGGATCTCGAGCGCCACAACTGCCTCTTCTACTCCCTGTTTCGCGGCGGCACCCAGTGGCGGCTGCACGGGCCCGAAGGAGAGGTGGCCATCACCCCGCGGGGCAATTTCGAGGTCAACAACAGCGATGCCATCCACACCGCGCTGCTGGCGGGGCTTGGCATCGGCAACATGCCGGACTTCATCGTGGCGCGGGATCTCGCCATCGGGCGGCTGGTGCCCGTCCTGCCAGACCATGCCCTGCCCGAGCACGGCATCTGGTGCGTCTATCCCAAGCGCCGCCACCTGCCCGCCAAGGTGGAGGCCTGGCTGGCCTTCCTGCAGGAACGTCTGGGGCTGCGCTGAGGGGGGCATCGGGATAACCGGAACGGTTCACGTTTTTTTCATCGGGAAGGGAGTAGAGTAGGCAGCAAACCAAGCATCTGTTTTTATTGGAAAAGCATTCAGGGGACGAGCCACGACATCGCGCCCCGCACCCCACAGGGAGCCCCATGATGAAGAAAACCGCGATTGCCCTGACCCTCACCAGCCTGCTGACGCTGCCGCTCGTTGTCTCATCCGATGCCTGGGCCGCCCCGGTGCGCTCCCTGCAAAAGGAGCAGAATTACGAGCAGTTCATCAGCAAGCGCCAGGTGGTGGATCAGCTGCTGGCAGACGCCGCCCGCATCTTCCACTCCCCCGCCCGGGTCTCCGATGCGGGCTTCACCGCCAAGATGCCGAGCAACATGGAGCAGGTGACCACTCTGCTGCTGGAGGCCCACCAGCTCGAGCCCTATCGCACCGATCTGCTCATCTCGGCGGCCAACGCCCAGATCTACAACGGCAACGTGGACAGGGCCATCGCCCTGTTCGAGCAGGCCCTCACCGCCGCCCCGGACGATCTGGACATCAACACCTATCTGGCCACCTGGCAGCGCTTCAAGGGCAACCAGGCCAAATCCGATGGCTACCTCAAGCGGGTCGGCGAGCTCAATGCCGGTCGCGCCGCCGACTTGCAGCGACTGTTCGCCACCGTGGACAGGGTGGTCGCCACCCCCCTCAAGGAGCGTCAGGGACGGGGCGAGAAGAAGGGGCGCCGCGCCATCGTCACCCTGGGCTATGCCCTCAATCCCGACGGCTCCATGCACGACATCCTGCTGGGACGCCTCGAGACCACCCGCGCCCTGGCCCAGGCCGATCCGGCGGCCCTCGTCATCCTCACCGGCGGCGTGCCCCAGAACCGCCAGACCGAGGGCAAGCTGATGGCGGACTGGCTGGCGAAAAAGGGCATCGACCGCTCCCGCATCATCGAGGAGAACTACGCCACCAGCACGGTGGAGAACGCCCTCTACAGCGGCTATGCCCTCGCCCGCCACGAGATTGAGTTCGCCACCCTGGTGAGCTCGGCGAGCCATGTGCGCCGGGGCCAGACCCTGCTGGAAATCGCCTGCTGGCAGAGCGGCCCGGCGAACATCCGCATCGATAGCGTCGCCTACCCGGACAAGCCCCTCTCGGCCCTGGCCAAGGCAAGCCCGGAGGAGCTGCTTGGCATCTACCGGGACGCCCTGCGCACCTATGGCCTGTGGAGCTACCGCTCGGCCCCGCTGGTGGAGCGCTGATCCCCCGGCCCCGCCACCCTGGCGGGGCCTTTTCCTCTCTTCTCCCTGTCAGTCACTGCCCTCCCTGTTGGCCAGCCCCTGCACGCACCTGCTGGCCCCTGGTGGCCGGCCCTTGGCCCCTTGCGCCAGCCACCCGATAGATGGCGGGTGAGCAAGCTATCCACTTTCTGGCATATCTCAATCAGATCATTGATTTACCGTTCTTTTTCTAAGAACCAAACGGCATGAGAACACCCTTCTCGTTCCTTCGCCCCCGGGGATGTTCAGATAAAGATGTGGCTTCCAACACCCCCAACAAGGAAGTGCATCATGACAGCAAAAGGCATCTCTCTGTGGCTCGCGGCCTCCATGCTGCTCGGCCAGTCCGCCCAGGCCCTCGACGTCACCGTGGCCTACCAGACCTCCGCCGAACCCGCCAAGGTGGCCCAGGCCGACAACAGCTTCGCCAGGGAGAGCGGCGCCACCGTGGATTGGCGCAAGTTTGACAGCGGCGCCAGCGTGGTACGGGCGCTCGCCTCCGGCGACGTGCAGATAGGCAACATCGGCTCCAGCCCCCTGGCGGTGGCGGCGAGCCAGAATCTACCCATCGAGGTGTTCCTGCTCGCCTCCAAGCTCGGGGAGTCCGAGGCCCTGGTGGTGAAGCAGGGGCTCGCAAAACCCGAGGATCTCGCGGGCAAGCGCATCGCCGTGCCCTATACCTCCACCACTCACTACAGCCTGCTGGCGGCCCTCAAGCACTGGAACGTCGACCCCGCGACGCTGCAGATCGTCAACCTGCAACCACCGGCCATCATCGCCGCCTGGCAGCGGGGCGACATCGACGGCGCCTATGTCTGGGCCCCCGCCCTCAACCAGCTCACCAAGGAGGGCAAGGTGCTGACCGACTCCGCCCAGGTGGGTGACTGGGGGGCGCCGACCCTGGACGTCTGGGTGGTGCGCAAGGACTTTGCCAAGGCCCACCCCGAAGTGGTGCAGGCCTTCGTGAACAGCACCCTGGCCGCCCAGCGCGACTACCTGGCCAACCCCGACGGCTGGCTCACCAAGCCGGACAACCTCGCCAAGCTGGCCAAGCTGAGCGGCGTTCCCGAGGCGGACGTTCCCGCGCTGGTGAAGGGCAACACCTACCTCGATGCGAAGGCCCAGAGCGCCGAGCTCGGGCGCCTCGTCAACCAGACCATCATCGACACCGCCCGCTTCCTCGAGAGCCAGGGCAAGGTCGCGAACGCCGCCTCGGACTACCGCCAGTTCGTGACCGATCGCTTCGTGAAAGCCGTGGCCCAGTAAATCCAAGGAGACGACCATGCTGCAGCTCTCTCATGTGTCCGCCGAGTACGCCGGCAGGCGGGTGCTCGACAACATCAACCTCTCCCTGTCCGAGGGGGAGCTGATGGTGGTGCTGGGGCCCTCGGGCTCGGGCAAGACGACCCTCCTCAACCTGGTGGCGGGCTTCGAGCCTTGCCACCACGGCCAGATAAGCCTTGAGGGCAAGCCGGTCACCGGCCCCGGCGCCGAGCGCGGCGTGGTGTTCCAGAGCGAGGGGCTGCTGCCCTGGCGCAACGTGCGAGACAACGTGGCCCTCGGCCTGCAGCTGGCGGGCGTGCCCAGTGCCGAACGCACCGAACAGGCCCAGGCACTGCTGCGTCAGGTGGGGCTGGAGGGGGCCGGCGATCGCGCCATCTGGCAGCTCTCCGGCGGCCAACGCCAGCGGGTCGGCATCGCCCGGGCCTTGGCCACCCAGCCCCGCCTGCTCCTGCTGGACGAGCCCTTCGGCGCCCTGGACGCCTTCACCCGGGAGCAGATGCAGACTCTGCTGCTGCGCCTGTGGCACGAGCACCGGCGTCAGGTGCTGCTCATCACCCACGATATCGAGGAGGCCATCTTCATGGCCACCGATCTGGTGCTGCTCTCCCCCTCCCCCGGGCGGGTGACGGAGCGGCTGACCCTGGATTTCGGTCGCCGCTTCGCCGCCGGGGAGCCCTGCCGCAGCATCAAGTCCGATCCGGCCTTCATCGAGCGCCGTGAATACGTGCTGGAACGGGTGTTCGCAGAGCGGGAGGCCTTCGCATGACCCTCGCCCTCACCCGGCAACGGGATCTCACCCACGCACGGGCAGCGGGCTGGCCCCTGTCCCGCCGCCTGACCCTGAGCCTCGCCACCCTGCTCGTGCTGCTGGCCCTGTGGTGGCTGGTGGCCCACTTCGGCTGGGTCGATCCCCTGTTCCTGCCGCCCCCACAGCGGGTGCTGGCACAGCTCATCACCATCGCAGGCCCTATGGGCTTTATGGATGCCACCCTGTGGCAACACCTGGGGGCCAGCCTGGGGCGCATCCTGGTGGCGCTCGCTGCCGCGGCGTTCTTTGGCATCACGGTGGGCATCGCCATGGGGCTCTCCCCCACGGTGCGCGGCGTGCTGGATCCCCTCATCGAGCTCTACCGCCCGGTGCCGCCGCTCGCCTACCTGCCACTCATGGTGATCTGGTTTGGCATCGGTGAAACATCGAAGGTACTGCTCATCTATCTGGCCATCTTCGCGCCCGTGGCCCTGGCGACCCTGGCGGGGGTGCAGAGCGCCAACGCGGTGCGAGTGCGGGCGGCCCAGGCGCTGGGCGCATCCCAGTCCCAGGTGCTCTGGCACGTGATCCTGCCCGGCGCCCTGCCGGACATCCTGACCGGGCTGCGTATCGGGCTCGGGGTGGGCTGGTCCACCCTGGTGGCGGCCGAGCTTATCGCCGCCACCCGGGGGGTGGGCTTCATGGTGCAATCCGCCGGCGAGTTTCTCGCCACCGACGTGGTGCTGGCGGGCATCCTGGTGATCGCCCTGATCGCCTTCGTACTGGAACTGGGCCTGCGCGCATTGCAACGCAAACTGACCCCCTGGCATGGAGAAGGACAATGAGCCACAGGCTGACCGCGATCCTTCGCCCTCCTTTCCTATTGGCATCGGGCCTTCACGCCCCCAGACATGGAGCAAGACCATGACCGACAAGTTGACCATTACCCCCCTCGGCCCCCACATCGGCGCCGTCATCGCCGGCGTCAATCTGGCAGAGCCCCTGAGCCAGGGGCAGTTCGAGCAGCTCCATCGCGCCCTGCTCAAATACCAGGTGCTGTTCTTTCGCAACCAGCCCATCACCCCGCGAGCCCAGCGGGCGCTGGCGAACCGCTTCGGGGATCTGCACATCCACCCCGTCTACCCCCACACGGAGGAGGCCGAGGAGATCATCGTGCTCGATACCCACGACGACAATCCGCCGGACAACGACAACTGGCACACCGATGTGACCTTTATCGAGACGCCCCCGGCACTGGCCATTCTGGCCGCCAAGCAGTTGCCCCCCACCGGGGGGGACACCCTCTGGGCCAGCGGCATCGCGGCGCTGGCGGCCCTCTCGCCGCCCCTGCAAACCCTGCTGGCAGGGCTGGAAGCCGAGCATGACTTCACCAAGTCCTTCCCGGCCCATCGCCATGATGACTGCGAGGAGGCGCGCCAGCGCTGGCAGGCGGCCGTGGCCCGTCACCCGCCCCTGCGCCACCCGGTGATCCGCACCCATCCGGTGAGCGGCCGTCAGGCCCTGTTCGTCAACGAGGGGTTCACCACCCGGCTGCCCGGGCTGCCCCCCAAAGAGAGCGAGGCCCTGCTCGGCTTTCTGTTCGAGCACATCACCCGCCCCGAGTTTCAGGTGCGCTGGCGCTGGCAGGAGAACGACATCGCCATCTGGGACAACAGGGTGACCCAGCACTATGCCAATGCCGACTACCTGCCGGCACGCCGGGTGATGCACAGGGCCACCATTCTCGGGGACAAGCCCTTCTGGCGCCCGGGCTGAACGTCCCCCATGGAGAGCGACCATGAGATAACGCCCAGCAAAAAGCCCGCCGGCTGGCGGGCTTTTTCATCATCTGACGGGCCTGGGTGTTGCTATCGGCCCTTGCGCTCCGGCCACCAGGGTGAAGCCCCGATGGCCGGTCTCAGCCCTTGAGCTCCAGCACGGTGGTGAAGCCTCCGAAGATCATGCGGGCGCCATCAAACGGCATGGTCTGGTGCAGGGGATTGGCGGGGTCCATCCTGGGGTCCTGCATCATCTTGCCCATGGCGTCGTCCCGCACCGCCTTGCTCGGCCACTCCACCCAGGAGAAGACCACGGTTTCATCCTCCCTGGCCGCCACCGCCCGGTAAAAGTCGGTCTGCTTGCCGTGAGGCACGTCGTCCCCCCAGCACTCCAGCACCCGGGTGGCGCCGTATTCGAGGAAGATGGGGTCAAACTGCCCCGCATGATCGATCAGGGCCTGCTTGTTGGCCGTCGGCACGGCGAGCACGAATCCGTCCACGTATGACATCAGAGGTTCCTCCTGTGAGTGAGGATCTCAGCATAGCAGCCGCCCATCAGCCCGCGCTCTGCGCCGCCCCGCGCAGCCAGCCATCACAAAGAGACCAACCGCTCCAGATCGCTGCGGGTCAGGCGCTTGCTGTCCACCTTCACGTAGAGGGAGTGCTCCTCGCGCACCAGCAGCACGTCGCTTACCCCCTCGCAGGCGCGGATCCGCTGCTCCAGGGCCGGGGTGGCCTCGACCCCTTCCGGCAACACGATGCGCAGGCTGCTCACATAGAGGGGCTCGGCCATGGTGAGGCTCACCCCGAGCCAGGCAAGGGCCAGGGCGGCACAACCGCCAAACACCAGGGGGCCGCCCCCCAGGCTGTAGAGCAGGCCGCCGAGACTGCCGCCGATGGCAACCCCGAGGAACTGACTGGTGGAGTAGACCCCCATGGCGGTGCCCTTGTAGCCCGGCGGGGACTCCTTGCTGATGAGGGACGGCAGCAGCGCCTCCATCACGTTGAAGCCGATGAAGAAGAGCTGCAACCCGGCGAGCAGACCCCACAGCTGCTGGCCGCTCTGCCAGAGCACCAGCTCGGCGGCCAGCATCACCACCACGCACCCGATGAAGACCCGCTTCATCTGACGGTGCTTCTCGGCATAGATGATGAAGGGCACCACGCTCACGAAGGCGATCAGCATGGTGGCCAGATAGGCCTGCCACTGGCTGTCACGGGGCAGCCCGGCACGCTCCAGCAGGGGCGGCAGGGCCACGAAGCTCGACATCAGCAGGGTGTGAACGCAGAGGATGCCGAGGTTGAGCTTGAGCAGGCGAGGGTTGGTGAGCACGGTACGAAAGCTGCCTCTCACCATGGCGGACTCGCGATTTTGCAGGTGGGCCGCCGGGGTCGGCACCACCCAGAGCACCATGGCGATGGCGGCCAGGGCCAGCAGGGCGATGAGCCAGAAGAGGCCGGACAAGCCCAGGGCATGGGTGATGAGGGGGCCGGTCACCATGGCGATGGCGAAGGTGATGCCAAAGCTCACCCCGATGAAGGCCATGGCCTTGGTGCGGTTCTGCTCCCGGGTGAGATCCGACAGGAGCGCCATGACGGCGGCGGAGATGGCGCCGCTCCCTTGCAGGGCGCGCCCGACGATGACCCCCCAGATGGCGTCGCTCAGGGCGGCGATGACGCTGCCAAGAGCAAACATCAGCAGGCCGCCGACGATGAGGGGCTTGCGCCCCACCTTGTCGGAGAGCAGGCCGAAGGGGATCTGGAACAGGGCCTGGGTCATGCCGTAGATGCCGATGGCAAGCCCGATGAGCGCCTCGGAGGCGCCCGCCAGGGACATGCCGTAGGTGGTCAGCACCGGCAGCACCATAAACATGCCGAGCATGCGCAGCGAGAAGACGGAGCCGAGCGCCCAGGTCGCGCGTCGCTCGCCCCTCGTCATGGTGAAATCATTCATGAGGGCCTCGATGAGTCAAAAAGAAGAGAGAAAGAAAGGGGTGACAGGCGCCCGGCCGCCCCGAAAAATCGGCGATGCCCCTCGCAGGGCGGCGCCCATAATAGCAGAGCCGGGAAGATTCCCGGCTCTGGATTTCATGCATTTCAGGGGTGCAGTTCACACTATCAGGGCAGCATGCTCACCAGCATCGGCGCTGCGTCCGGCTGGAAGCCCACCGACATCATCACGCTCAGGCAGGTGAAGATGATGACGACGATGGAGAACATGTCAGCTCCAGCGTCAGGGCAGCATGCTCACCAATACAGGCGCTGCGTCCGGCTGGAAGTCCACCGACATCATCACGCTCAGGCAAGTAATGGTGACGATGGAGAACATGAACAGCTTGCGCGCCCAGAGGGAGTCGTCCACCGCCGCCTTGTAGCCCGACAGCGCCATCCCCAGCCACCAGACGCTCACCGCGGTGGCCACCACCAGATACTTGTACCCGGCGTAGCCGCCGAGGAACAGCATCAGGGTCGGCACCATGAACGCCAGGATGTAGAGGGTGATGTGGAGCTTGGCCACCGGGATCCCCTTCACCACCGGCAGCACCGGGATGTTGGCGGCCTGGTAGTCCTTGAAGCGGAAGATGGCGATCGCATAGGAGTGCGGCATCTGCCACAGGCTGAAGATCGCCAGCAGGATCAGGGCCCCCGAGTCGAACTGCCCGCTCACCGCGCAGTAGCCGATGACCGGCGGCGCGGCGCCGGAGAGGCTGCCGACCAGGGTGCCATAGACCGAGTGGCGCTTCATGTAGAGGCTGTAGACCCCCACATAAACCAGGAAGCCCAGCACCGCCAGCAAGGCGGCCAACGGATTGGCCGCAAAGTAGAGCAGTGCAATGCCCGCAACGCCCAGCGCCGTCGCATACCAGAGGGAGACACCGGGGGCGATGAGCCCCCGCACCAGGGCGCGGTTCTTGGTGCGCTCCATGATGCAGTCGATGTCCCGGTCGATGTAGTTGTTGAACACGCAACCGGAGGCCACCACCAGTGACACCCCCACCATGGTCAGGATGAACAGGGGCACATCCAGGCTCCCCTTCGAGGCCAGCAGGAATCCCCCGATAACCGAGATGAGGTTGCCGAAGATGATGCCCGGCTTGGTCACTTGCAGGTATTGCTTCATCATCATCAACCCGCTCAGTGAACCATCATGTTGATGTTGAGGTTGTACATGATCCACAGGGAACCCACGACCACGATGGCGATGATGAGCACGGTAAAGACCAGTGCCACCAGGTTCCAGCGCTCCTCGGAGGAGGTGTTCATGTGCAGGAAGTAGACCAGGTGTACGAAGATCTGCACCACCGCCATGGCCACCACGGTGCCGAGCACCACGGCGTGGGAGGCGGAGCCGTCCATCACCATCCAGAACGGCACGGCGGTCAGGATGAGTGACAGCACGAAGCCGATCATGTAGGACTTGACGCTGCCGTGGCTGGCGCCGTGATTGTCAACGGAATGACTCATTTACATGACCCCCATCAGATAGACCACGGTGAAGACGCAGATCCATACCACGTCGAGGAAGTGCCAGAACAGGCTCAGGCACATCAGGCGAGTGCGGTTGCGCTCGGTCAGCCCCTTCTTGGTGATCGACACCATCATCACGATGATCCAGACCAGGCCGCTGGTCACGTGGATACCGTGGGTCCCCACCAGGGTGAAGAAGGCAGAGAGGAAGCCGCTGCGATCCGGGCCCGCCTCGTGCACGATCAGGTGATGGAACTCGTAGATTTCCATCGCGATGAAGCCGGCACCCAGCAGGAAGGTGACGAACAGCCAGGTGTTGACCGCCGCGACCTTGTTCTTGTTCATGGCCAGCATGCCGAACCCGAAGGTGATGGAGCTCAGCAGCAGCAGCATGGTTTCGGCGAACACGAACGGCAGTTCGAAGATGTCCTTGCCGGTGGGGCCGCCGGCAGTGCCGTTGACCAGGACCGCATAGGTCGCGAACAGGGTCGCGAACAGGATGCAGTCACTCATCAGGTAGATCCAGAAACCGAATACCTTGGTGGCACCGGCATCGTGGTGCCCATCCTCATGGGCACCGTGAGAGTGATGTAGTACGTCAGTCGCCATGGAATTAAGCCACCTTGTTGATGTTGTCGAAATGCTGACCTTCGATGCGCTCGATCTCGTCAACCTGTACGTAGTAGTCCACATCGTCGTTGAAGCTGTGGATGATCCAGGTGGCGATCATGCCGATGAAGCCGGCGATGGCCATCCACCAGATGTGCCAGATCATGGCAAAGCCGAACACCACGCTGAAGGCGGCGATGATGACACCGGCACCGGAGTTCTTCGGCATGTGGATGGGGGCATACTGGGCAGGCTTCTTGTAAGCGCTGCCGTCAGCCTTGGCTTCCCAGAAGGCGTCCAGACCGGTGACCTTCGGCTCGATGGCGAAGTTGTAGAACGGCGGCGGAGAGGACGTCGCCCACTCCAGGGTACGGCCACCCCAGGGATCGCCGGTCAGGTCGCGGTTCTTCTCGCGGTCGCGGATGCTGACCACGATCTGGATGACCTGGCACAGCACGCCCAGGGCAATCAGACCGGCGCCGCAGGCGGCGACCACCAGCCAGCCGTGGAACTCGGGATCGATGTTCTGGCTGACACGACGGGTCATGCCCATGAAGCCCAGCACGTAGAGCGGCATGAAGGCCACGAAGAAGCCGGTGATCCAGCACCAGAAGGCACGCTTGCCCCAGACGTCATCCAGCTTGAAGCCGAACGCTTTCGGGAACCAGTAGGTGATACCGGCGAAGCAGCCGAACACCACGCCGCCGATGATGACGTTGTGGAAGTGGGCGATGAGGAACAGGCTGTTGTGCAGCACGAAGTTGGCGGCCGGCACGGAGAGCAGTACCCCGGTCATGCCACCCACGGTGAAGGTGATGATGAAGCCGACGGTCCACAGCATGGGGGAGGTGAACTCGATGCGACCGCGGTACATGGTGAACAGCCAGTTGAAGATCTTCACCCCGGTCGGGATGGAGATGATCATGGTGGTGATGCCGAAGAAGGCATTCACGTTGGCGCCGGACCCCATGGTGAAGAAGTGGTGCAGCCAGACGATGAACGACAGCACGGTGATCGCCACGGTAGCCCACACCAGGGAGGTGTAACCGAACAGCTTCTTCTTGCAGAAGGTCGCCACCACTTCGGAGAAGATCCCGAACACCGGCAGCACCAGGATGTACACCTCGGGGTGACCCCAGGCCCAGATCAGGTTGATGTACATCATCATGTTGCCACCCATGTCATTGGTAAAGAAATGGGTACCCAGGTAGCGGTCTGCGGTGAGCAGGGCGATGGTGACGGTCAGGATCGGGAAGGAGGCGATGATCAGGATGTTGGCACACAGGGCGGTCCAGGTGAAGACCGGCAGGCGCATCATGGTCATGCCAGGGGCACGCATGCGGATGATGGTGGCGAAGAAGTTCACGCCGGTCAGCAGGGTCCCCAGACCCGAAATCTGCAGACTCCATATCCAGTAATCGACCCCGACCCCGGGACTGAACTCCAGCCCCGACAAGGGCGGATAGGCCAGCCAGCCGGTCTGGGCGAATTCACCGACCCCGAGGGAGACGTTGATCAGCACCACGGCCGCGGCGGTGAACCAGAAGCTCAGGTTGTTCAGGAAGGGGAAGGCCACGTCACGGGCACCGATTTGCAGCGGCACCACGATGTTCATCAGACCGATCACCAGCGGCATGGCCACGAAGAAGATCATGATGACGCCGTGGGCGGTGAAAATCTGGTCGTAGTGATGGGCATTCAGGTAGCCTTCGCCACCCCCGGAGGCGATGACCTGCTGGCCACGCATCAGCACGGCGTCGGCAAAGCCACGCAGCAGCATGACCATGCCCAGAATGAGATACATGATACCGAGGCGTTTGTGGTCGACCGAGGTCAGCCACTCTTTCCACAGATATTGCCACTTGCCGTAGTAAGTGATGAGACCGGCGATGGCCAGGCCCCCCAGAATGATACCGGCTATCGTGACCATGATGATGGGTTCATGGTACGGAATAGCCTCGAGTGTCAATTTTCCAAACATCGATTATTCCTCGGATCCTGCTTTCACACTCTTGTCGGCCGACATGGCCATGTGTCCGGCATGGGCGTCATGGTTCATGGCCTGGTTCTCCATGGCGTCCTCTTGCGAGGCCTCATGGTTCATCCCTTCGTGGTCCATGGCACCCGCTTTCGGGGCGGCGTCATGGTTCATGGCCTCGTGGTTCATGCCCTCGTGATCCGCGGAGCCCGCAGCCGGGGTGGCGTGACCACCATGGGACATGCCGCCCATGAACTTGTTGATGATGTTGACGAACAGCTTGGGATCGGCGCTGGCGAAGTACTCCACCGGGTGGTTTTCGCTCTTCTTGGCCAGGGCATTGAACTCATCCATGGTGCTCAGGGCCTTGGAAGAGGCCTTCACCTTGGCTACCCAGGCGTCGAAACCTGCTTGGTCCTGGGTCGCGATGGCCTTGAACTTCATGCCGGAGAAACCGGCACCGCTGTAACCGCCGGAGATGCCCTTGTACTCACCCGCTTCGTTGGCAATCAGGTGCAGCTTGGTCTGCATGCCGGCCATGGCGTAGATCTGGCCGCCCAGTTGCGGGATGAAGAAGGAGTTCATCACGGTGTCGGAGGTCACCCGGAAGTTGACCGGGGTGTTGACCGGGAAGGCCAGCTCGTTGACCGACGCAATGCCCAGCTCCGGATAGACGAACAACCACTTCCAGTCCAGGGAAATGACATCCACCTGAACCGGTTTGACGTCCGATTCCAGCGGCTTGTAGGGGTCGAGGGAGTGGGAAGTTTTCCAGGTGATCACCGCCAGGATGACGATGATGATGACGGGTACAGTCCAGACGACTGCCTCAATCTTGTTGGAGTGGGCCCAGTCCGGCGCATAGGTGGCACTGGTGTTGGACGCCCGGTATTTGTAGGCGAACGCCACCGCCATGACAATCACGGGCACCACCACGATCAGCATCAAGCCGAGTGCGGTGAGTATCAGTGACTTCTGCTCCATACCGACCTGCCCCTTGGGGCTCATCAGTGCCATGTCGCAGCCACTCAGCAAGCTGGCGGTCGCGAGCAGCAGCAAAGCGCCCAAGCCCCTCTTCACATCAAAGAGTCTCATGCAATGTCCTCATCTTTTGAAGGCTTATTGGTATAAAAAAATGCAGCATTTTATTGCATCAGACCGGCATGTGAACAACATGAAAAATTAATCCCAAAAATGTTCAAAAGGTGATGGAAAGCGGTATCAGATGTTAATCCCTTGACAATGACCAATTTATTCAAGTTACACCGCGGCAATTCATCTTCCGTTAATCTCTCGCGCCACCAAAAGTGACCACCAATTAACCAAAAAGATCCATCTGGTCTGTTTTTAACCCGCCATTGCGATCAAAAAAGAGCCATACAGCCCCTTTTCGACTCACAGGTCATTTTTCCACACCTTGATCTGGATGGGTGTTTTTCGGGGAAGATTAAAAAAATAATTAATCAAACGAATGTATGATTAACTTCCCGCCCCCCGACAACGGTCGCAACCCCTGACGCCAGAAGGCACACTTCGTAACAAAACGGGCCCTTGTGCGGGCCCGTTGACAATCGTTTTCTCTCCCTCCCTCGGAGTCGGAGTCAGGAGTCAGGAGTCAGGAGTCAGGAGTGATTGTGTTCCATCCGGGTCGCCACGGCGATCCGGTTCCAGGCGTTGATGGTGACCACCTGCACCAGACACTGGGCCAGCAGGGTTTCCCCCAGTTGGGCCAGCGCCGCCTCATAGGTCTGCGCCGTGAGCCCCTTGTCGGCGATCAGGGTCACCTCGTCGGTCAGGGCCAGCACCGCCCGCTCCCGGGCGTCGAACAGCGGCGACTCCTGCCAGGCGGCCAGCGCCAGCAGACGCTGGGCGCTCTCCCCGTGCTTCATCGCCACGTCGGCATGCATCTCGATGCAGTAGGCGCAGCCGTTGATCATGGAGGCGCGCAACTTGATGAGCTCCTTGAGCGACAGGGGAATGTCGGTGCCCCCGAGGTAGGACTCGAGGCCCATCATGGCCGAGACGGCGGCGGGCACCTGGTTGGCGAGCTGGATACGGTGTGACATGGCAAGACTCCTGTGATGGACCCCGGATGGGGCGGTGAGCTGATTGTTCACTTTTTCATTGTTGATTAGAATATCGTCATAACCTGCAACAGTTTTGCGTTTATCGCAAAGGTGAATCCATGCTGGATCGCATCCGCATCCTGGCCCAGGTGGTGGAATCGGGCAGTTTCTCCCGTGCCGCCCGCGCCCTCAACCAGGCCCCCTCCTCCGTGACCCGTGCCATCGACGCCCTGGAGCAGCAGCTCGGGATCCCGCTCTTCAAGCGCAGCACCCGCCAACTGGTGCTGACCGAGCAGGGCGCCTATTTTCTCGCCCGCTCCCTGCCCCTGCTGGAGGAGGCGGATCAGTTGGTGCAATCCCTGCAACCCCTCTCGGTGGCGCCAGAGGGGCCGCTGCGGGTCTCGGTGTTCGAGAGCTTCGGCGCGTCCTGGCTCTCTCCCCGCCTGCCCGACTTCCTCGCCCGCTACCCCGGGGTGCGCCTGGAGGTTGCGCTGGACAACCGCATGGTGGATCTCGATGCCGAGAACGTGGACGTGGCGGTGCGCATCGGCAAGCCCGCCGACAGCAGCCTGCACACTCGTCATCTGCTCACCAACCGCTCGCTGCTGGTCGCCTCCCCCACCTATCTGGCCCGCCATGGCGAACCCGCCCATCCCGCCGAGCTGGCCCACCACAACTGCCTCATTCGCGGCCATGGGCGCCAACGCCAGCACTGGTACTTCCAGCAAGGCACGGAGCGCGAGAAGGTGGCGGTGCAGGGCAACCTTGCCTCGGTCGGGGGCACGCCCCTGCTCTGCGCCGCCCTCGCGGGGTGCGGCGTGTTGCTGCTGTCGAGCTGGATGGTGCAGCAAAGCATCGACGAGGGCACCCTGCTGCCGCTGCTGCCAGAGTGGCTCGCCTCCCCCTACGAGGATCGCCAGGACGAGATCCACGCGGTGTTTCGTGGCGGCCGCTTCCTCAAACCCCAGACCCGCGCCTTCATCGACTTTCTGGTCGAGGCGATCAGGCCCCTGCAAGGGCCGCGCTGACCGCAACAGGGCCTCCTGGCGAAACGCTGAAAACGCAGACGCCGGGCACAGGGCCCGGCGTCTGGAAATGAGGGTCGCCACGGCGACCGCTCAGCGTGATTTTCGCCCGTCAGGGCTCGGGGAGAGCCCCCGGTAATCCCCGTAGGGGAAGATGTTGCGCAGGCGCTGGGCCACGGGCTCGGGGATGGAGCGGGAGAAGACCAGCCTCACCCCGTTGCCGTCCCGCAGGCCCAGGATGCGCCCGCGCACCGGCTCATGGTGCAGGATCTGGGTCGCCTGGGTCACAAAGCGCGGCGACACCGAGCCCCGCTTCACCACCACCTTGCCCGGCGCGAGCCGGACCTCGAACAGGGCACCGCGCCCCAGCGTCATCAACCACCCGATCAGGGCTATCGCCACCAACAGAGACAACCAGGCCATTGCGTCTTCCTCCCGTCAACCCGATGTTCGCCAGTATAACCGGGGACGCCTCATCATGACCCGGCCGCCATCACGCTTTCACTCACTGCCGGGCCTTATCGGCGCCCCTTGCCCCAGGCCACCAGGGTATCCCGATAGAGGGCGAGCAGGGCCTGATCCCGCACCGCGACCCCGACCTGCTGGGCCGGGCAGTGGGCCCACTCGTCATGGGGATGGCGGGTGTCGTCAAACTTTTGCAGGGTATGGCCGATGGCGGGCCCCTCGGTGATGACCCGCACCGGCCCCTTGCGCAGGGTGAACAGCGCAGGATCGATCACATAGGCGATGGCGGAGGGATCGTGCACATGGCACCCCGCCATGCCGATGCGCTCGGAATAGAAGCGCAGGTAGAAGCGGCTGACATCCCACAGGAAGCGGCCCGGCTCTCCCGCATCGTCCCGCAGGGCATCCAGATAGTCGGCGGTGAAGATACTCTGCTGGGTGACGTCAAGCCCGATGATCACCAGGGGCCAGGGGGCGGTGAAGACCCGGTCCGCCGCATCGGGATCGTCGTGGATATTGGCCTCGGCATAGGGGGTCACGTTGCCGCGATGGCCGTTGATGCCAAAGGCGCCGCCCATCACGACCACTTCTTTCACCAGGGCGGCTACCTCGGGGGCCGCCTCGAGCGCCAGTGCCAGGTTGGTGAGGGGCCCGATGGTCACTAGCGTGATCTCGCCGGGGTGGGCCTTCACCGTCTCGACGATGTATTGCCAGGCCGGGCGGGGATCCGGAATGAGGGTCACCTCCCCCGCCTGGACGTCGCCAAAGCCGCTCGGGCCGTGCACCACCGTCGTCGGCCCCACGGGCTCGCGCAGCAGCGGCGCGGCGGCGCCCCGGGCCACGTCCGCCTTCATGCCATATTTTTGTTTGAGCCAGAGGGCGTTGCGGGTGCCGTTTTCGATGGTGGCATTGCCAAACACCGTGGTGATGGCGAGCAATTCGATGGCAGGGTGCGCCTCGGCAAACAGAATGGCCATGGCATCGTCGATGCCGGGATCGGTATCCAGAATGATCTTGTGGGTCATGGGTCCTCCGTGAAACGAGCAGCCAGTGTAGCGGGCCGTCGCCGCTTTGACAGCACCGGGATCACAACCTCGGGGTTTCCTTTGCATCAGGCATGCTGGCGGGAGCACTCGCCCTTGGGGTCAGGACAGGGGTCACTCGGAAGGGGCGACCACCGCCTCCTCTCCCCTGGCGGTGCGTTTCAGTTGCCCCATGAATTGCTTGAAATGGGGGAGAAACCCCTTGAACAACTCCTCTTTGCGATGTTGCATCATGACTTCGCCAAACAGCTTCAACCCGACGATAAACGCCTGATGTTCCTGCTCCGACATGGCCAGCTTCCCCTTGCTGAGCGCCAGGATGGCAAAGATGTCGTCGTGATTCTGGCAGTCGAACTGCAACGGGGGCACCTCGCGGTCCAGCGCCTGGACCTGTACACGATAAGTGTGTGGCATCTTTCATCTCCTCTCGGGCTGGGCTTTTGCCCATATGGTTGATAAAATCAATTAAACCCTTTTAAGTTGACTTTATCAACCATGAAGTTATCAAACCGCCTCTTCCGGATCCTCGATCAGTACAAAATCGCCATGACGCAGCATTTTCGGGCACAGCAGATCGCCCTTAGCCCCCTCCATTACAAGGTGCTGCAACTGATCCATGCGCTGGATCCCGCCACGCCGCAGCTCATTGCGCAGCGGTCGGGCCGCGACAAGGCGCAGGTGACGCGCCTGCTGCAGGAGATGGAGAAACAGGGGCTCATCGAGAAGCAGCCCCATCCCACTGACAGACGCAGCATCTGTCTGGCCTTGACCCCGCTGGCCTGCGAGCGGGTCAGCCAGGGGGAGCAGCAGGCCGCACGGCTCGACGAACGGCTGTGTTCCCTGCTGACGCCGGCGGAGATAGCGCAGTTGCAGCAACTGCTGGACAAGATAGAAAAAGGGCTTGAGTCGACCGATTAGGGTCAGCGTCAGGGGGTCCGCTGCCTGATTTGTGGCCAACCAGCGCGGCCTGCGCTGGCGGCGCCTTGTGAGCCACTCCCGGAGATGGTATCACTGGCCCCACTCTCCCCTTCCCGCCGAGGCGCCATCGTGATCACCCTGATTAAAGAGTCCGACCAGTTGAAAATGCCCTGGAAGAACAGGCAGGGCACCACGGCCCAGATCCTGATCTCCCCCCCTGGTTCGACCCTGGACAAGCTCGACTTTGACTACCGGCTGAGCTCGGCCCCCATCAAGGAAGCGGGGAGTTTCTCCCGCTTTCCCGGCTACCAGCGCATCCTGCTTCCCGTCAGCGGTGCCGGTTTCGTGCTCAACGGCCACCCCTACGCCACCTTCGAGGCGGCCCACTTCAGCGGGGATGAGGAGACCCGCTGCGAGCTGCTGAAAAAAGAGGTGACGGATCTCGGGCTCATCTACCACCCGGCGCGCATCAGCGCCAACGTGCGGGTGCTGAACCTGCCCTTCCCCCTGACCCTCACCCTGGAGGCGGACAAGTGCTACCTCTGCTACCTGCTGGAGGGCCAGCTCACCGTGCAGGGGCAACAGGTCGCACCGGGCGAGACCCTGGTGGTGCAGGGGGAGGAGAGCATCCGCTTCGAGTGCGGGAAGAAGACCACCCTCGCCTTCTTTACCCTGCAGCCCAAGCAAGCCGCCGTTTAACGCCGGGGGGCACGGCCCCCGCTGTCGAGGCAGGCCTGCATGGTGTCATAGGGGGTATAGTGCCTGGTGCGGCTGTAGTAGGTGCCGCCCTTGGGGTGACAGATGCCGCTCCGGCTCTTCTTCACCGGGGGCTCGGCGGCCAGCGCGATGGCACACAGCAGCATCAGGCAACAGCCAAGCATCCATTTCACTGCGTTCATGCTCTCTTTTCCGAAGGGGCGTAGGCAGGCCACTGGCCCATTTGCGGCCTATTGTACGCCGCTCATCTCCTTGCCACCCCAGACCAGATCATGAAAGTACCGCGACGCAGCGCAAGCGAAGACAAAAAAGCCGGGACCCTCCCGGCTTTTGCTTGTGCTGGCGGCGACACGACCCTTGGCACTACCCCACCTTGAAGCTGCCCTTCATCAGGGCGAAGTGGCCCGGGAAGGAGCAGAAGAAGGTGAGATCCTTGCCCGCCAGGCCGTCGGTCTTGAAGGTGACGCTGGTGCTCTCGCCGCCCCCCACCAACTTGGTGTGGGCCAGGATCCTGGGGTCATCCTTGGGCAGGTAGTCGTGATCGACCCCGGCGCTCATGCCGGCGGTGGCGATGGCCTGATAGTCGGCGGTGTTGGCCAGCACCCAGTTGTGGCCCATGTTGGCCACCGGCAGCTTGCCCGTGTGATTGAGGGTCACCGTCACCTCCTTGCAGGTGGCCGGCACGCTCATCGCCGTCTGGTTGTACTGCATGGCGTCATTGCCTTCGATCACCAGTGCGCACTCGTCGGCCAGGACCGGGGTGGCGAGGGAGCCAAGAAGCAGCAGGGTTAACACCTTTTTCATCATTTTCTCCTTTGATTGACGAAGGATGACAGCACAGGCATCTCGCCCCCGTGGGCGCGACCCGCAAAGATGCTGTCAGGATCGATCTTCATTGTATTCAAATGTCGCCGAAGGACGATGGCTTTTGGGCCAGCCTGAGGGCCCGGTCACTTCTTTTCTCCCGACCCCGGGCCCAAAGCGGGTTGCTCACATCCCCGTCTGGCTTAATTATTTGCGGCCTTCCCGCCCACGGCCACTCGCCAACACCGCAGCCGTTGGCTAAGCTGCTCCCCCGTCGATGACTCCCGCGAGAATGAGAGATGAAGTACCCCTTTGCGTCTGCGCTGACGCGCACCCTGCTGCTCTCCCTGATCCTGCTGCTTGGCGCCTGCCAGCCGGCCCCGACCCAGACCCGCATCCAGGGCAATACCATGGGCACCTATTATGCGGTGACCCTGAGCGACCCCTTCCCCGGCGGACAGGGGGCACTGCATCAGGAGGTGGAGGCACTGCTGGCACGCCTGAACAAGGAGATCTCCACCTATGATCCGGGCTCCCTCATCTCCCGCTTCAATCAGGGAACGGGGCAGCCCCCCCAGGTCATCCCGGCCACCATGGCGAAGATTGTGCAACAGGGCATTGACGCCGGGCACCTCACCCGGAGGGTTCTCGATGTCACCGTGGGTCCCCTGGTCAACCTCTGGGGCTTCGGGCCGGACAAGCGCCCGGTCAGGCGGCCCGGCGCAGAGCAGATCGCCAAGGCGCGGGAGCGAGTCGGCATCGACAAGCTCACCCTGACCCCCGAGGGGGATCACTTCCTGCTCGGCAAGGCCATCCCAGACCTCTATCTGGATCTCTCCACCCTGGGCGAGGGGGCTGCCTCCGACGAGATAGCCGGGCTGCTGGAGCAAAAAGGGGTCCACAACTACCTCATCGAAGTGGCGGGGGCGGTGCGCAGCAAGGGGCACAACGACAAGGGCAATCCCTGGCGGGTGGCCATCGTCGAGCCCTCGGACAGACCGGGCGCCATCGAGGATGTGGTGACCCCGAACGGCATGGCGGTGAGCACCGCCGGCAGCTATCGCAACTATTACGAGCTCGACGGCAAGCGCTACTCCCACATCATCGATCCTGCCACCGGCGAGCCCGTGACCCACAAGCTGGTCTCCGCCACCGTCATCACCCCCACGGCCCTGGAGGCCGATGCCCTCGACACCGCCCTCATGGTGATGGGCCCCGAGCGGGCGATGGCCTTTGCCAGGGAGCACAAGCTGGCGGTCTATCTCATCGAGAAGACCGCCACGGGCTTTGCCGCCAGCCACACCCCCGAGTTTGCTCCCTATCTGGTGCGCAAGCAGCCCTGAATGACGAGGCCCCGCAGTGCGGGGCCTCGTTCACTGACCGCCTATTCGATGGGGATGCGGTGGGGCGCGGGGCTGGCCGCCTGCTTGGGCAGGCGCAGGGTGAGGATGCCGTTGTCAAAGCGGGCGCTCACCTGCTCTGGCGACACCTCCACCGGCAGCTCGACGCTGCGCGACACGCTGCCATAGTAGCGCTCGCTGCGCAGGGCCCGTTCATCCTTGTTCTGGCTGTCAAACTGGCGGATCTCCGCCTTCAGGGTCACCAGCTTGCCGTGCACGTCCACGTGGATGTCCTCCTTCGCCACCCCGGGCAATTCCGCCTGCAGCAGGTAGTCATCCCCGCTCTCCCGCAGATCCAGCTTGATCTGGCTGGGCAACGGGTCCCCGTGCAGGGGGCGGATGTAGAAGCCGGAGGCCATGTCGTGGAACAGATCATCAAACAGGCTGGTGCGACTTGGTAGCAAACTCATCTGATCCCTCCTTGTGAGCGGGCAAGGGAGCAGACGGGCACCCTGCCCTCTGCCGCCTCCCGCATGCTGACGCTCTTCAAGTCTAAAAACCGGGACAGCGCCTGCCAGTGCCAACTCGCCTTCCCTTGACCAGGATCAAAGGCAAGACACCCTTTTTTTCACCCAAGGTCTGCGGGAAAAACCGGGGGGCCTCCCCATGTGCAATTGCCTGCCTGCGGACTTTGGTGGCACACTTCTCCCACCAGCCCGTAGCGCCTTGATGCCAGACAGATGCAGACACCGGACTCCGTACCCGAGAAGAAACCCCAGCCCAAGCCCAAGCGCATCCTGCTGGTCAACGAACAGCGTTCCTTCCAGATGATGATGAAGGCGATGCTGATCAACATCGGCATCAACCGCATCACCTACACCAACTCCGCCGACGAGGCGCGCCGCCGCTGCCAGAAAGAGAGCTTCGACATCTATCTGCTCGACTATGAGCTGGGGGCGGGCGAGAACGGCCGCCAGTTGCTGGAAAGCCTGCGGGATCAGCAACTCATTCCGCCCCAGAGCGTGGTGATCATGGTCAGCAGCGACGGCTCCCGCGCCATGGTGCTGAGCGCGCTGGAAGCCGAGCCCGACGAATACCTGATGAAGCCCTTCTCCCAGGAGCAGTTCTCGTTTCGTCTCAAACGCGCCCTCGCCCGGCGCCAGGCGCTGGAGAGCGTCTTCAGCGCCCTCACCCGGGACGATCTGCCCGCCCTGGTGGAGGCCTGTGCCAAACAGGCGGACGCGGTGCCCCGCTTTGCCAACTTCTGCCGCTGCCTGCAGGCCGACACCCAGCTCAAGCTGGGCCAGGCCAAGGAGGCCCGCAGCCTGATGCGCCAGCTGCTGGCGGGGCAGGAGAACAGCTGGGCTCGCCTCACCCTGGGCAAGGCGTGCCATACCCTGGGTCTGCACGAGGAGGCGGTGAGCCACCTGCAAGCCACCCTGAAACACACCCCCCTGATGGTGGAGGCTTACCTCTGGCTCGCGGAATCCCTGCTGGCGCTGGGCAATGACGAGCAGGCCCAGCAGGAGCTGCGCCGGGCGGTGGACATCTCTCCCCAATCGGTGCAGCTCTCCCGCCGTCTGGCGGAGGTGTGCCTGCAACGGCACGACTACGCCCAGGCCAAGGACGTGCTGCTCGCCCTCATCGACTTGTCGCGCAACTCGATCCACCGCACGCCGCATTATCTCGGGGCCTATATCCAGACCCTCACTCTCTACGCCCTCAACAGCAACGACGGCTACCACATCGCCAACCTGCAAAAGCAGGTCAACTCCGCCCTGTCGCGCATCCGCGACTCCCTGATGATGTCGGAGTTCAACTACCCGGTGTTCGAGCAGATCTGCCAGGCCCGGGTGCGCATCGCCCTGGGGGAGCTGCTCAAGGGCAAAAAGATGCTCTATCGCGCCAACCAGAACTGGCTGGACGAACCCGCCACCATGCCTCCGGCCCTCCTTGGCGAGACCATACTCGCCCTCTATCAGCTCGGGGAGTTCGAGTACGCCGAGAGCCTGCAATCCCTGCTGGCGGAGGATGAGGATCGGCTGCTCACCACCTGCATCCAGGTGACCCGGGATGACAAGACGGTGCAGGAGCGGCGCCAGCGCTATCAGCAGCTCAACGATCTGGGCATCAAGGCCTATCAGGCCGGGGAGCTGGAGCAGGCCCTCGGCCACTTTCGCGAGGCCCTGCGCCGGGCGCCCGCCAATACCGGCGCCGCCCTCAACAAGATCCAGGTGCTGCTGCAACTCATGCAGAAGAACCGCAAGAGCCCGGAGTTTGGCGCCGAGTGCAAGGAGACCCTGGAGGTGCTGGAGGGCATCCCCCTCAACCCCGCCCAGCAGGAACGTTTTCGCAAGCTGCGCCAGGAATATCATCAGCACAGCTGATATCCCCCCTCCTCCCCTCACCTATGCTGATACTGACTCAGGGAAGGGAGGGGCAACACCATGGCAATGTGCCGATACCTGGTGGCCGATGGCCGCCACTGCACCGAAGAGGCAGGGGATCATGATCTCTGCCGCTGGCACGACCCCGCTGCGGCCCACAACACCCCTGATACCGCCGAGGCGCTGGAGCGCTATGTGCGCCAGGGAGGCCTGTGTCACGGCCTGCAACTGGCCCGCGCCGAGCTGGCGGATCTCAACCTGGTGAACAGGCAGGGTCCGGAGGGATTCTTGCTGGAGCAGTGCAACCTCTATCGCGCCAATCTGCGAGGTGCCCATCTCTACGGCATTCGCATCAAGGGCGGCAGCCTGATGAAGGCCGATCTGAGCGAAGCGAACCTCCACTGCGCCACCCTCGACGACGTCAACCTGCTCGGCATCCGCTGGAAGAACACCCGCCTCGACAACCTGGAGACGGGCAAGCGGCTGATGCAGGACAGAAAGGGGCGCCGCGAGCGGGACCCGGCGCAGGCCCGCGTCTGGTTCAAGGAGGCGGAGGAGACCTACCGGGATCTGCGCAAGGCCTCCGAGGCCCAGGGCATCTTCACCATGTCCGGTCGCTACATCCAGCAGGAGCTCACCATGCGCCGCCTGCAGATGCCGTTCTGGTCCTACCGCCGCTTCGCCTCCTGGATAGTGGATCTCTTCTGCGGCTACGGCGAGGCCCCCATGCGGGTGGTGCTTTTTTCCCTGCTGCTCATCGTCATCTGCAGCATTTTTTACTTCTTCTGCGGCCTCAACTTCGCGGGCACCCACCTCATCTATCGCCCGGACGCCCCCCTGGAGCAGAACGCCATCTTCCTGATGGAGTGCCTCTACTACAGCGTGGTGACCTTCACGACGCTGGGGTATGGGGACTTCACCCCGGTGGGGTTGTCGCGGATCTTTGCCGCCTTCGAAGCCTTTACCGGCAGCTTCACGCTGGCCCTGTTCGTGGTGGTGTTTGTCAAGAAGATGACCCGCTAGAAACCTGTCCACGATCTTGCTGGGAAGCCGCTTCCAAGGCTCATGTGCTGCTCGCTTGTGTGTCGCCAGGCGCTCCCATGTATACATATGCACTCAGGTTCCTCTGCTGCGCTTTATCTTGCTGACAGCCTCTTGCGACAGATCGTGAACAGATTCCCGAGCCGCTGCGCCAGTCACAGCCCCCGAACTTGCATCCATCGCGGATTCCTAGTCCAATAAGCGACGAACAAAAACGACATGAGCACCCCGAACATGAAGATCATCTCTTTCAATATCAATGGCCTGCGCGCCCGTCTTCATCAGTTGCAAGCCCTTATCGACAAGCATCAGCCGGACGTGATCGGCCTGCAGGAGATCAAGGTGCACGACGAAGCCTTCCCGGTCGCGGATGTGGAGGCCATGGGCTACCACGTGGTCTTCCACGGCCAGAAGGGGCACTACGGGGTCGCCATCATGAGCAAGCAGGCTCCCATCGAGGTGCAAAAGGGCTTCCCCACCGATCCGGAAGATGCCCAGCGCCGCATGATCATGACCAGCTTCAAGCGGGAAGACGGCTCCGTCATCAAGGTGATGAACGGCTACTTCCCCCAGGGGGAGAGCCAGGATCACGAGACCAAGTTCCCGGCCAAGCAGAAGTTCTATGAAGACCTGCAGCACTACCTCGAGACCCACCACACCCCGGACGACCAGATAGCGCTGATCGGGGATATGAACATCTCCCCCACGGATCTCGACATCGGCATCGGCGAGGCGAACCGCAAGCGCTGGCTGCGGGATGGCAAGTGCTCCTTCCTGCCCATCGAGCGTGAATGGATGGAGCGGCTCAAGGGGTTCGGCCTCACCGACACCTTCCGCGCCGCCAACCCCACCGAGTGCGAGCGCTTCTCCTGGTTCGACTACCGCTCCAGGGGCTTTGACGAGAACCGGGGCCTGCGCATCGACCTCATCATGGCCTCCGACGCCCTCAAGGACAAAGTGACCGAGACCGGCATCGACTACGAGCTGCGCGGCATCGACAAACCCTCGGATCACGCCCCCATCTGGACCTGCTTCGCCTGATCCCCACGCCAGGCTAGCCCTCGCCAAAAGAACCTGCCCCCGCCCATGCGGGGGCTTTTTCTGTTCACTGCCCCGCCCTTTCTTAATCCATGTCAATTCCCAGGCAGACGGCGCTTGCCAGGCCTTGACCTTCTCCTTTCGGCAAGGTTTAGATTCGGCCCATCCGTCACAGGGAAACCACCCATGCTCTCATCGAGATTGCCCACCACGTTCATCGCCCGGCTGTTGCTGGGGCTGATGCTCGTCTGCAATCTCACCCTGTGCATCGGCTGGCATGGGGCGGCCACCGCCCTGCCAAGTGACGCATCCGCATCAATCCTGGCTCCGGCGCAGTCCCCTTTGTCTCATGGACGGCACCAGAGCGAGCCGATGCAGCACACCGCCATGCACCAGGCCGACACAGCCTCCCTCTCCTGCCACGGCGGCCCCCTGAGTGAGGCGGCCCCGCCCGGGGAGGAGTGCCAGATGCAGAGCGGCCTCTTCGGCGCCACCAGTGCGCCGCCCCTGCTCGGCCTGCTGCTGTCACTGCTGCTTCCCCTGCTGTTGCTCCCTTCGTGGCGCCTCGCCCCCCTGCTGGACAACTGGTTGCGGGATCCCTTCCTGCGCCTGCGTGGTGCCCACCCTCCCTCCTGGCCGCGCCGACACCTGATGCTGTCGGTGCTGCGCCACTAGAAAGCGCTTCTCTCGCGGCAGCGGCAAGCCTCGGCTTGCCCGTTTTCTGCCGCCTTGCCTGACCCTGCGCCCTGGCCAAACCGGCCCGCTCGCAGGGAGCCGTGCGCGCTGACACAGCTGCGCCCCGTTTGCCGCCTCGTGGTGATGCCCTGCCCGCACGCACCACCACACTGGCGGCCTGACAGAAGAGAAGAGATACCATGTCATCCACCCCCGTTATCCGGTCTGCCTGCGCGCAGCCGTGCCAACCCTCCCTTCGCCTCCCGCGCGCCGGAGGCTTGTCATGAACAAGACGTTGTTGATGTCCGCCCTGCTGCTGACCCTCGGCGCTGGTGGCGGCTACTGGGCCGCCAAACAGACCTCCGATGGCGCCAGCGCCAAAGAGAAGACGCCCCTTTACTGGGTCAACCCCATGGATCCCCGCGACAAGCGCGATGCCCCCGCCAAGGACAACATGGGGATGGACTTCATCCCCGTCTATGAGGAAAAACAGGGCGGCTCACCGGGCACCGTCACCATCAGCCCGGAGATCCAGCAGAATCTTGGGGTGCGGCTCGCCAAGGTGGAGAAGCTGCCCATCCACCAGCAGATCGAGACGGTGGGCTACGTCGGCTATGACGAGGACCGGCTGGAGGCGGTCAACGCCCGCATGGCAGGCTGGATCCGCACCCTCGCCATCAAGAGCGAGGGGCAGCAAGTGAGCAAAGGCCGCCTGATTTACGAGCTCTACGCCCCGGATCTGGTCAACGCCCAGCACGAGTATCTGCTGGCGCTCAACACCGCCAACCCCCTGCTGCTGCGCGCCGCCGAGGGCAAGCTCAAGTCCCTGCAGGTACCGGCGGATCAGATTGCGGCCCTCAAGGGCAGCCGCCAGGTGCAGGAGACGGTGCGCATCTATGCCCCGAGCAGCGGTTATGTCTCCGAGCTGAAGGTGCGCGAGGGCCAGTATGTGGAGCCCGCCGCGGCGCTCTTTAACATCAGTACCCTCAAACAGGTGTGGGTCAGTGCCGAGGTGTTCGAACGCCAGGCGGCCCAGCTGAAGGTGGGCGATCCGGTCACCATGACCCTGGATTACGCTCCCGGCCGCAGCTGGCAGGGCCGGGTCGATTACCTCTACCCGACTCTGGATGCCACCACCCGTACTCTCAAGGTACGGCTGCGCTTTGCCAACCCGGACGAGTTTCTGAAGCCCAATATGTTCGCCAAGGTGACGATTCAGGCGGGCAAGGGAGAGCCGCAATTGGTGGTGCCGAGCGAAGCGGTGATCCGCACCGGCAGCCAGGACAGGCTGGTGCTGGCGCTGGGGGATGGCAGCTTCAAGTCGGTCGCCGTCACCCTGGGCCCCCAGTTTGGCGACAAGGTTGCCATCCGGGAGGGAGTTGAAGCGGGGGACAGTATCGTCAGCTCGGCCCAGTTCCTGCTCGACTCCGAATCGGCCATCGATTCCGACTTCCAGCGCATGACGGCGGTGCACCCCGCCCAGGTGTGGACCCAGGGCGAGGTTGAAAGCATCGATCTGGCCAACCGCACCCTGATGGTCTCCCACCACCCCATCCCCGAGTGGCAGTGGCCCGCCATGGAGATGGAGTTCACCGTGGCGGACGGGGTCGACATCAGCAAGCTCACCGAAGGGCAGACCCTGCATCTGCAAGTGATGCAGGAGGGGGATGAGTACCGCATCACCACCATCCACCAGGAGAAGGCATCCACTACTGACGGCGGCGCCAAACCTGCAACGGATGCGATGGGGAAGATGGAAGGCATGGACCATAGCCAGCACGATATGGGAGCCAAATCATGATCCCGTCGATTATTCGCTGGTCCATCGGCAACCGCTTTCTGGTGCTGCTATTGACCCTCATGCTCACCGCCTGGGGGCTCTGGTCGGTCAAACAGACCCCGGTAGACGCCCTGCCGGATCTCTCCGATGTGCAGGTGATCATCAAGACGGCCTATCCGGGCCAGGCACCCCAGGTGGTGGAGGATCAGGTGACCTACCCCCTCACCACCGCCATGCTGGCGGTGCCGGGGGCCACCACGGTGCGCGGCTACTCCTTCTTCGGCGACTCCTTCGTCTATGTGCTGTTTGACGACAGCACCGACCTCTACTGGGCCCGTGCCCGGGTGCTGGAGTATTTGAGCCAGGTTGCCCCCAACCTGCCCGTCTCCGCCCGTCCCCAGCTCGGCCCCGATGCAACCGGGGTGGGCTGGGTCTATCAGTACGCGCTGGTGGACAGAACCGGCAAACATGATCTCAGCGAACTCACCTCCCTGCAGAACTGGTTCCTCAAGTACGAGCTGCAGACGGTGGACGGGGTCTCCGAGGTCGCCACCGTGGGCGGCATGGTGCGCCAGTATCAGGTGCGGGTCGACCCGGACAAGCTGCGCGCCTACGGCATTCCGCTCTCCCTGATCGAGACCGCCATCAAGCAGGGCAATCAGGAAACCGGCGCCTCCGTCATCGAGATGGCGGAAGCGGAGTACATGGTGCGCTCGAATGGCTATCTGAAAAGCGTCGAGGATCTGAAGCAGATCCCGCTCGGCACCACTGTGCGCGGCGCCCCGCTGCTGCTGGGTGACGTGGCGGATGTAGTCACCGGCCCCCAGAGCCGGCGCGGTCTGGCCGAGCTCAACGGTGAAGGGGAAGTGGTGGGCGGCATCATCGTCATGCGCTATGGCGAGAATGCCCAGCACACCATCGACGGGGTCAAGGCGCGGCTCGCCCAGCTGAAAAGCAGCCTGCCGGAGGGGGTGGAGGTGGTCACCGTCTACGATCGCTCCGACCTTATCCAGCGCGCCATCGACAACCTCTCCGGCAAGCTGGTGGAGGAGTTCGCGGTGGTGGTGCTGGTCTGCCTCGCCTTCCTGTTCCACCTGCGCTCGTCGCTGGTGGTGGTCATCTCCTTGCCCATCGCCATCCTGACCGCCTTTATCGTGATGCACCTGCAGGGGATCAACGCCAACATCATGTCGCTCGGCGGCATCGCCATCGCCATCGGCGCCATGGTGGATGGCGCCATCGTGATGATCGAGAACGTCCACAAACATATGGAGCGCACCGAGCTTAACGAGAAGAACCGCTGGCAAGTGATCGTCGAAGCGAGCATCGAAGTCGGCCCCGCCATCTTCTTCTCCCTGCTGATCATCACCATCAGCTTCCTGCCGGTGTTCGCGCTGGAGGCTCAGGAGGGGCGAATGTTCCACCCCCTCGCCTATACCAAGACCTACGCCATGGCCGCTGCTGCCGCGCTCGCCATCACGCTCGTTCCAGTAATGATGGGGTACTTCATCCGTGGCAAGGTGCTGGCGGAGCAGGCCAACCCGCTCAACCGCTGGCTGAGCCAGGGCTATGTGCCACTGCTGAAAGCCGTACTGGCCCGTCCGAAAACCACCCTGGCCATCGCCGCCGTGGTGACGGTGGCGGGCTTCTGGCCGCTCAAGTACCTGGGCTCCGAGTTCATACCGCCGCTCGATGAGGGGGACATCATGTACATGCCCACCACAGCGGCCAATATCTCGGTGGGCAAGGCGCGGGAGATTTTGCAGCAGACCGACAAGCTCATCCGCACCGTGCCCGAGGTGCAGAACGTGTTCGGCAAGGCGGGGCGCGCCGAATCGGCCACCGATCCCGCCGACCTGGTGATGATGGAGACCAGCATCCAGCTCAAGCCCCGCGACCAGTGGCGCCCCGGCATGACCCCGGAGAAGCTGAAAGAAGAGCTCGACTCCCTCATCCGCTTCCCCGGCCTCACCAACGCCTGGGTGCCCCCCATCAAGACCCGTATCGACATGCTGGCCACCGGCATCAAGACCCCGGTCGGCATCAAGATAGCGGGGCCGGATCTCAAGGTGATCCAGCAGCTCGGCCAGCAGCTGGAGCAGATCATCGGCAAGGTGGAGGGCGCCTCATCGGTCTATGCCGAGCGGGTAGCCGGTGGCCGCTATGTGAAGGTGGACATCGACCGGCTGAAAGCTGCGCGCTATGGCCTCAATATCGCCGACGTGCAGGCGGTGCTCGCCACCGCGGTGGGCGGCATGGAGGTGGGCCAGACCATCGAGGGGCGCGAGCGCTACCCCATCAACCTGCGCTACCCCCAGAGCTATCGCGACTCGGTGGCGAGCCTGGAGCTGCTGCCGGTGGTGACCCCGAGCGGCGCACGCATCGCCCTGGCGGATGTGGCCCGGGTCTATATCAGCGACGAGGCCCCCATGCTGAGGAGCGAGAACGCGCGCCTCAACGGCTGGGTCTACGTGGATATTCGCGGCCGCGATATCGGCTCTTTTGTGGCAGAGGCCAAGGCCGAGGTGGGCAAGCAGCTGGTGCTGCCGGCGGGCTACGCCCTCACCTGGTCCGGGCAATACGAATACATGGAGCGGGCCAAGGCGCGCCTCGCCTACGTGGTGCCGCTCACCATCGCCATTATCGTGCTGCTGCTCTATCTGGCGTTTCGCCGCTTCCAGGAGGTGCTGCTCATTCTCACCACCTTGCCGCTGGCGGTGGTGGGCGGGATCTGGACCCTCTGGCTGCTCGACTTCAACCTCTCGGTGGCGGTCGGGGTGGGCTTTATCGCCCTGGCCGGGGTGGCGGTGGAGACCGGGGTGCTGATGCTGGTCTATCTCAACCACGCCTGGGATGACCTCGTGACCTGTGGCAAGCCGGACCAGGCGGGCCTGCACCGGGCAGTGATCCACGGCGCCGCCCTGCGCCTGCGCCCCAAGATGATGACGGTGGTGACCATCATCGCGGGCCTGTTGCCCATCATGTGGAGCCACGGCACCGGCTCCGAGGTGATGCAGCGCATCGCCGCCCCCATGATTGGCGGCATGGTAAGCGCGCTGGTGCTGACCCTGCTGGTACTGCCTGCCGCCTATTACCTCTGGCGCAGCCGAAGCCTGCCTGCTTATCAACAATCCGAATGACCCGATTTCCCAACCCTTTTCGACTGAACGATTGAAGGAAAACACCATGAACTACAAGACGCTGACCCTGACATTGCTGCTGGGCCTTGCCACCCACACCGGCCTGCAGGCCGAGGAGATAATGAACCATCAGGGCCACGACATGGGCCAGATGAGCCAGATGGAAGGCATGAACGAGATGGGCGAGATGGCGATGACCCAGGGGGTCATCAGCCGCATCGACGCGGCCAACGGCAAGGTCGGCATCAAGCACGAGGCCATCGCGAACCTCAAGATGCCGGCGATGACCATGGTGTTTCGGGTGGCCGATCCGGCACTGCTCAAGGATCTGAAAGTGGGGGATGCGGTGCGCTTTCACGCCGAAAACCCGGCCGGCAAGCTCACCGTGACTGCCATCCAGAAACGGTAACCACTGCCTTGAGCCATAAAAACGGCGGGATTATCCCGCCGTTTTTATTTATGACATCACAAGATGCGGCTCTTCAGCCACGAATATGCGCGATAAAGGCGTCGATCTGTTCGCGGGTGCAGGCGGGGTTCATGAAGACCGCCTTCTCCCCGGCGATATAGGAGTACTTGCCGCGCTCGTCGTATTCCGAGTGTGCCACCGCCTCCACCCAGTTGGTGTAGAGCCCTACTTTGCCGCGTCCCTTGAACAGGCTGCGGTGGTAGTCGGTGTTGCGCTGCAGGCGCGCCTTGTAGGCGGGATCGCTGGAGCGGGCCAGCTCGAAGGCGAACTCGGCCTCGGGGTCCTGTACCCACTCTGGGTTGTAGATCTTGAAGCCGACACTGGGCCCCTGGTTCTCCTGGGCCACCAGCTTGACGTTGCCGAGCTGGCTTAACCGGAAGCGGAAGTAGTTGGCGTTTTGCAGGCAGTGGGCCAGCACGGTGCGATACCCCTCCACCCCCAGGTAGTTGAGGGCCGCATAGGCACCGAACAGGCCGCTCGCCCCACGGGAGCACTCGATGGTGGATTGCAGGTGGGTCTGACCCTGGATGTCCCGCTCGAAGTAGGAGAAGTTCTCCGGATCGTTCTCCATCGCCTTGAGGTCGTCCTGCTCTTTTATCATCACCAGGCTGGAGGTGTAGGGCACATAGCCCCACTTCTGGAAGTCCACGGTGAAGGAGTCGGCGTATCTGAGCTCGGCGAAGCGGCTCACGTTGCGCTCGATCCCCGCCAGGGTGGCGGCGTTGATGGCGAGCGGGTTGGCGGCAAAGTCGTAGTCCAGGAAGAAGATCATCGACCAGCCGATGGCGGCGTCGACGTGGATGTGGGGCCTGACCGCCACCTCGAAGCGCTCGCAGAGGCGATCCCGCAGCTCGACCACGGGTTTGACCCTATCCACCCCGAAGGTGTCTGTGGTGCCCATGGTGAGCATGATGGTGGGCACCACGTGATGAAGGGCGAAGCAGGCGGTCAGGGTGCGCTCGAGGTGGTCGAGATCGATGTCGTTGTTCTCGCCCACCTGGATGCGGATGGTCTTGTTCTCGATGTCCACCCCGAGCAGGGAGAGGTTGGTGATGTTGGAGTAGTGGCCGCCCTGGGAGTTGATGATGCGGTAGTCCTGATAATGACCGAGCCCCTTGTGCTTGGCCTGTGGCAGGCTCTTGCGGATGCCGAGCAGGTAGCCGTAGAGGTTACAAAACGTCCCCCCCTGGGTGAAGATGCCGGTGGCGCGAGCTGGGTCATAACCCGCCAGCAGCGCTATCTGGCGCACCACTTTCTTCTCCAGCTCCTCGGCCACCCCGGCGTATTCGGAGTAGACCAGGTTGGGATTGGCCAGAATGCCCATCTGGGCGCCATAGATGGCGGGATCCGCCGACATGGTGATGACGTTCTCGACGCTGGAGGGGTTCTCCCAGTCTTTTGACAGGGCGCCGGCAAACAGCAGCTCCGCCATGGGCTCCCCCGGCGTGCGCATGGTGGCTGGCACCGGCATGGTTTCGCAGAGATCCGCGAGGCGGGCGCGACCATCGGGCCAGGCATTGAGCCGCGCATCCGGCGCCAGTCCGCGGGCGCGAAACTCGTTGAGGGTGGCAAAGCCGGGCTCGCGAAACACCGGCCAGAGGTCGGGGTTGCGTGAGAAAAAGTGGGCTTTGACGGTGGCAAAACGGCGGGCGAATTCGGGGGAAACGGCGTTGACGCCCTCATCTTTCAGATAGACCAAGTGATTCATTTTTATACCATTGATACTGCTGAGGTGCGGTTTTTATACTCCAGTGACACCTCTATCAACAGAGACAATAACTAATGGTCTGCCCTACTTTTTGTCATGTTGGCGCCCTGATGGGCGCCGCGCCCCCTCTCCCCTCTTTTCCCCTGTTCATCTTGTGATCCTGGTCATGGGCAAGGTCAGCGCAGGGCGGTCAGCAGCCATGCCGAAAACCCTTCCAGCTCGGGGTTGGCCGAAAACGTCGCCCGCCACTGACGCAGCAACGCGTCGATGGCCTCGGGACGATAGGCCACCCCGGGCAGGCGTGCAGCCAGGTCATCCAGGGGCGCAGGGTCCAGGGTGTCACTGAAGATCTGTGCCCGTCCTATCACCCCCTTCTCCACGTCGAAATGAAGCTCGACCCCGCCCCAGGGGAAACGCTCCTCCAGCAGGTGGCTGAAGGCGGGAGCATGGCCGAAGTTCCACTCCCAGCTGCGTTGGCGGGCAAAGGTCTCGGCAAAACCGGGCAGGTCGGGCATCCGCTCGGGGGAGATATGCTCGGGCTGCACCACCTCACCGTGATGGGCAAAGAAGGCGTTGCACAGGGCCTGCACCACCTGCTCATGATCCAGACCAGGCAGCAGCTCGCCAAGGTTCGCCACCCGGCTTCTCACCGAGCTGATGCCCTTGGCCGCCAGCTTCTTGGGGTCGGGATTGAGATAGTGGGCAAGGCGGCCGAGATCGGCATCCAGCAGCAGGGTACCGTGGTGAAAGCCGCGATCATGGGTCTCCCGGTAGGCCGAACCCGACACCTTGCGATCCCCGTCCGGGGTCGCCACCAGCAGGTCGTTGCGCCCGGAGGCAAAAGCGCTCACGCCGAGTCTGGCGAGGGCATCGATGACGATGGTGGTGGAGACGCTCTTGTCATAGCCGGGCTTGCCCGCCATGAAGGTGAAACAGCTGTTGCCAAGGTCGTGGAACACGGCGCCGCCCCCGCTGCTGCGCCGGGCCAGGGTCACCCCGTCCTCTTCCATGCGGCGGGTGTTGCACTCCTTCCACGGGTTCTGGGCACGGCCAATCACCACCGTATTGTCGTTGCGCCACAGGAACAGCACCCGCTGGGCCGGGTCCATCTGGCGAAAAATGCACTCCTCCACCGCGAGGTTGAACAGGGGATCGTGGGAGTCGGAGAGCAGCAGGCGCAAGGAAGACATGACAGGACCTTCTCGGAAAACAGGAAACGGATGACTACCATACCACCCTGAACGGAGGAAGGCGTCCCCCGACCGCCACAGGTCGACACCCGATCGGGGAAAGAGCATCAACTTCTGATACGACAGGAGAAGACAAGAGGGAGTCGCCGAAAACATGCAGTTTGTCATTAACAGGCGAGAAGAGAGGCGGCAGCCACCCCTCTTGGAATGACACCTTATGCCCTTGTCACCGGGCCGGTGACGGGTTGACAAGGTTTCAAAATGAGCCGTGACGCCCATTGACGTGATGAATGACACAAAAATGACTTTTACTGCCTCCCGCGCCCCATCTTATTGGGGCCTGCTCCCCTTGCGAATGGCAGGAAATTGTTTGACTCTAGCCAGAAGAGCACCTCCCGAGAGAACAGCGGTATGACGGAGTCCGATGCATCTCGCCAGCCTGTACGCTGGCTTCTGCCCTTCTGGGTGATGATTGCCACCCTGACCACGGCTCCCCTCAGGGCGGATGAGCGCGTCATCCTGCAACTTCCCTGGCAGCACCAGTTCCAGTTTGCCGGTTACTACGCCGCCATCGCCAAGGGGTTCTACCAGGAGGTCGGCCTGCAAGTCACCCTGCGGGAGGCGGGGCCGGGCACCGACGTCATCAATGAAGTCACCACGGGTCGCGCCCAGTTCGGCATCCGCGGCAGCGATCTGCTGTTGGCTCGGGCAGCTGGCCGCCCAGTGGTGGTGCTCGCCGCCATGTTGCAGCACTCCCCCCTGATGCTCATCACCCTGGAGCGGCCGGATATCCAGACCCCGGGCGATCTGGCCAACAAGCGGCTGATGCTCGAATCCGGCTCCAACGAGCTGCTCACCTACCTGCATCGCTACACCCGCAGCCGGCAGTGGGATACCCTGCCCTACGAGCGGGGGGTACAGGCACTGCTGAGGGGCCAGGCGGACGCCATCAGCGCCTACAGCACAACCGAGCCCTTCACCCTGCAGCAACAGGGCATTCCCTACCGGGTGTTCAGTCCCCGCGACATCGGGTACGACTTCTACGGAGACAACCTCTTCACCTCGGAAAATGAGGTCTTCAACCAGCAGGAACGGGTCCAGCGCTTCTTGCAGGCCAGCCTCAAGGGGTGGCGCTATGCCATGGATCATCCCGAGGAGATGATCAACCTGATCCTGGAGCACTACCCCAGCGGGGCCGGGCGTGAGGCGCTCGCCTTCGAGGCCCGTGAAACCCGGGCCCTGATGCAGCCCGACATCATCGAGCCCGGTTACATGCAGCAGGATCGCTGGCAGCAGATCGCCCGCACCTACCAGGAGGCCGGGATGATCAAGGCGGTGCCCAACCTCACCCCCTTCCTCTACAACAGTACCCAGGCGAGCCTTCGCCAGCAGCGCCAACTGCTCGACAGGAGCGTGGCCATCGCCATGCTGATCTCCTTCTCCCTGCTGGCCCTTCTCGGCGTCTTCCTGCACCTCTATCTGCGTCTGCGGGAAGAGGCCAGTGACCGACAGCGGCTCACCCGGGAACTGGCCCAGCGCGAGCAGCACTACCGTTTCGTGGCGGAGAACAGCGGCGACGTGATCTGGACCATGGACACCGACAGCCTGCGTTTTCGTTACATCAGCCCCGCCATCGCGTCCCTGAGCGGCTATGAGCCCGCCGAACTCTTTGCCCTCTCCCTGCGCCAGCTGCTCCCCGATGAGTCCTGGAAACAGCTTCGCGACGGCATCACCGCCTCCCTCGAGGCCTGGCAACGGGGGGATCATGGGCAGACCCGGTGCGTCATCCACTCCCAACTGCGCCACAAGCAGGGTCATCTGGTGGCCATCGAGACGGTCACTACCTTGCATGGCAGCGCCAGCACAAGACCGGACGCCATTTTGGGGGTGACCCGGGATGTCACCGAACGTTCGGCCCGGGAGGAGATGATGCGCCGCCTCGCCTTCTATGACCCCCTCACCGGCCTGGCCAACCGCCGCCTGCTGCAACAGCGGCTCAAGGAGACCCTGGAGCAGGCTCCCCAGCAGCCCCTGGCCCTGGTCTTCATCGATCTCGACCACTTCAAACCCATCAATGACACCTTCGGCCACGAAACCGGCGACCTGCTGCTCAAGCTGGTGGCCGAGCGCATGGGGGAGTGCGTCAGGGAAGAAGATCTGGTGGCACGCCTTGGGGGGGACGAATTCGTCATCATGCTGCCCGATACGGATGCCTCGGCCCTCGCGGTCGCCGACAAGCTGCACCACTGCCTGCATCACCCCTTCCAGCTTGAGCAGCAGGCGCTGCGCATCTCCGGCAGCATAGGGGTCGCCCTCTATCCGGATCACGGCGCCGATCCCAAGACCCTGATGCACCACGCCGATCAGGCCATGTATCAGGCCAAGCACCATGGCCGGGGCAGGGTCTGCCTGTTTTCCACCGGGCAGGATCCCCTCCCCGGCACCCTGCAATGGCAGCCCGCCCACGCATGCGGCCACCCCCGCATCGATGCGGACCACCGCCAGCTCTACCTGCTGGTCAACCGCTTGCTCGAGCACATGCAGGATCCCGGCATCCATCCCGATGCCTTGCTGGCAGACATGGCGCAGATATTCGAGATGGCGCGCCAGCACTTCCTCCTCGAAGAGCAGGTCCTCGCGCAATATGGCTATGAGGAGCTGGCGGCCCATCGCCAGGAGCACCAGCATCTGCTGAAAAAAGCCGGTCAGCTGATGGCGGCCGCACAGGCGGGCACCCTTGGCAACGACGCCCTGCTCAACTTCATCATCCAGGAGCTGGTCGTGGGCCACATGAGCCAGGCGGATCGCCGTTATTTCCCTCTGATGAAAACCTGCGATGCCCGCGAGGCGGTGTGATGCCAGAAAACAGGGGGCACGTGCCCCCTGTGTTTACCTCTGACTTCGGCGAACGAGCAGGCTGTAGTAGAGCAGCGGGATCACCACCAGGGTGAGCAGGGTGGAGACCAGGATCCCGAAGATCAGGCTGATGGCGAGGCCATTGAAGATGGGGTCATCCAGGATGAAAAGCGCCCCTATCATGGCCGCCAGCGCCGTCAGCATGATGGGTTTGGCTCGCACCTGCGCCGCCTCGATCACCGCCTGCTCGAACGCCATGCCACTCGCCCGCTGCTGCTCGATGAAATCCACCAGCAGGATGCTGTTGCGCACGATGATCCCGGCCAGCGCAATCATCCCGATCATCGAGGTGGCGGTGAACTGGGCCCCCAGCAGGGCGTGACCCGGCATCACCCCGATGAGGGTGAGCGGAATGGGGGCCATGATGATGAGCGGCACCAGATAGGAGCGGAACTGGGCCACCACCAGCAGGTAGATGAGGATCATCCCCACCCCGTAGGCCAGCCCCATGTCGCGGAAGGTCTCGTAGGTTATCTTCCACTCCCCGTCCCACAAGAGGGCCACCTCCCCCAGCTTGTCGGGCTGATGCACGTAATACTGTGGCAGCGAGATGTCGGCACCGGCGGCAAACATGCCGTAGAGCGGGCTGTCGGCATGGCCGCCCATGTCAGCCACCACCATCACCATGGGCTGCATGTTCTTGTGCATGAGGTAACTGGGGGCGACCTCGTCACGACGGCTCACCAGCTCGGAGACCCGCACCAGCTGGCCGCTCTGGCTGCGCACCTTGAGAGCCAGGATGCCGGTCAGATCCCGCTTGTCACCGGGGGCGAGCTCGATGCGGATCGGCACCGGATACTTGGCGCCTTGCCCTTGCAGCCAGCTCACATCCTGATAGCCCACGCCCCCGTTGAGGGTCGCCACCAGATCCCCGAGATCGACCCCGAGCAGGGCCGCCTGGGCGCGATCCACCACCAGCCGCCACTTGGGCTGGGGGGCGGTCAGATAGATGTCCACGTCCACCAGATCCGCCGTGGCCACAAAGCGGGCCTGTACGGCGCGGGCAGCGGCTTCACGGGCGGCCTGCGTCGGGCCATACACTTCCGCGACAATGGGCGACCAGACAGGCGGTCCCGGGGGCACCTCCACCACCTTGAGGTTGCCCCCTGCCGCACTGGCGATGGCCTGCAAGGGCGCACGCACCGACCGGGCAATCTCGTGACTGCTGCGATCCCGTTCATGCTTGTCCACCAGATTGACCTGAATATCACCCACGTTGGCGCCGCTGCGGATGAAGTAATGGCGCACCAGCCCGTTGAAGTTGATGGGGGCGGCGGTGCCGGCGTAGATCTGGTAATCCTTCACCTCGGGCACCCTGGCAAGCTCCCGACCCACCGCCAGCAGGGTGCGCTCGGTCTGCTCCAGGGTCGCCCCCTCCGGCATGTCGAGCACCAGCTGGAATTCCGACTTGTTGTCGAAGGGGAGCATCTTGAGCACTACCCACTGCACCATGGGCATGGCGGCCGCCCCCGCCACCAGCAACAGGATGGCCAGCCAGAGCTTGTGTCTCGCTCTTTTGGCACCCGCCCCCATCAGAAAGGGGGTCATCAGCCGGTGAAAGAGCCCGGCCTTGGCCTCCCCGTGGGCGACATGCCCCTCGCGCTTGAGCAGGTGATTGGCCAGCCAGGGGGAGAAGATGAAGGCCACCAGCAGGGAGATGAGCATCCCCATGCTGGCATTGATGGGGATGGGGCTCATGTAGGGGCCCATCAGGCCGCTGACGAAGGCCATGGGCAGCAGGGCCGCGATGACGGTCAGGGTCGCCAGAATGGTCGGCCCCCCCACCTCGTCCACCGCGCCCGGAATGAGATCCTTGAGGGACCCCTTGCCCAGGCCGCGATGGCGGTGGATGTTCTCCACCACGACGATGGCGTCATCCACCAGGATGCCGATGGAGAAGATAAGGGCAAAGAGGGACACCCGGTTGAGGGTAAAGCCCCACGCCCAGCTGGCAAACAGGGTCAGTGCCAGGGTGATGACGATGGCGACCCCCACCACCAGCGCCTCGCGCCACCCCATGCTCACCAGCACCAGCAGCACCACCGCCGTGGTGGCAAAAATCAGCTTGCCGATCAGGGTGTTGGATTTGGTCTCGGCGGTGACGCCATAGTCACGGGTCACCGTCACCTCGACCCCGGCCGGGATGAGCCGATTCCTGAGGCTCTCCACCCGTGCCTCCACCCGCTTGGCCACCTCCACCGCGTTCTGCCCCGGCTGCTTGCCGATGGCCAGGGTCACCGCCGGGTAGCTGGCTTGCCCCTGCCCCATCCAGCTGCGCTGCACCGGGGTCTCCTCCCCAAGGGACACCCGGGCCACCTCACCGAGATAGACGGGCTTGCCGTCGTGCAACCCCACCACCAGCTCGCGGGCCTCCTGCTCGCTTTGCAGGAACTGCCCCACCTGCACCTTGATTTCCCGGTTATCCTGCACCACGGCCTGCTCGCTGCCTACCCGGTTGGCGGCCGAGAGACGCTGGCTAAGTTCGCCCCAGCTGATGCCATGGGCGCTGAGGGCCGCCGGGTCCGGGATCACCCGCAGCACGGCGCTCTGGCTGCCCAGCGGGTAGATGTCGCGGGTACCGGGAATGCGCTTGAGTTCGGTCTCCAGCTCATGGGCAACCCGGGTTAGCTCGGGGGCCCCCAGCTGCTTGCTCCCCTCTTTGCTCCAATCCTTGCTCCATAAGGTCAGACTGACGATGGGCACATCATCGATCCCCCGGGGTTTTACCAGTGGCTGGCCGACCCCGATCCCCTGTGGCAACCAGTCGCGGTTGGAGTCGAGCTGGTTGTTGAGATCCACGATGGCCTGCTCCCGGCTCACGCCCACCTTGAACACCACCACCAGCAGGGCACCATCGGGTTGGGAGAAGGAGTAGAGGGTATCTATCCCCTTTATCTGGGAGACCACCTGCTCGGCAGGGGTGGTGACGAGGGATTCCACCTCTGCCGGGCTGGCACCCGGGAAGGGAATGTAGACGTCTGCGAAGGTGACATCGATCTGGGGCTCCTCCTCCTTGGGGGTCACCAGTACGGCAAAGAGGCCGAGCAAGAGCCCCACCAGCGCCAGCAACGGGGTGATGGCCGAGCCCTGAAACAGGGCCGCCAGCCGACCCGCCGGCCCCAGGCGGCCATGGCTGCCGTTCAGATCGCTACTCATGGGGCACCTCCTGTTGACGGGTCCAGGCATCGGGGGCCAGGGTGTCACCGCCCTTGAGACCCGCCAGGACCTCGCACAGCCCAGCCTCGCAGTGGCCGACCCGCACTGGGGTCAGGGCCCAGCCCTCCCCCTCTTTGAGGTAGACGCCGTTGAACTCCCCCTGCCGCAGCAGGGCGGGCTCCGGCACTTGCAACACCTGACGCTCACCCCGTTTGAGCTGCACCTTGAGCCACATGCCGGGCAGCACCCCTGCCGTGTTCGGCGGCAGATCGAGGCGCAGCCGGAAACTGTGGCTCTGGCTGTCGGCGTAGTTGAAGCGGGTCAGCTTGACGGGAGTCACGGCCTTGCCACCGGGCAGCAGCACCTGCACATCCGACGGTTGGCCGGCGAGAGCCAGTGCGGACTGGGGCAGCTCCAACTCCACCCTCAGCTCGCCCAGGGAGAAACCGGAGAGCAGCGGCGTGCCGGGGGCCACCGTCTCCCCCAGCTCCACCAGCCGCCTGGTCACCACCCCGGCGTAGGGGGCGAGGATACGGGTATAGCCGTAGGCTTCCCGGGCCTGGATGAGGGCGGCCTCGGCGGCATTGACCTCGGCGCGGGCGGCCCGATCCGTTGCCTGGGCGTTGTCGAGCTGGGCCCGGGTGATCACCCCCTTGGCGATGAGGGCCTGATAACGGGTGAGCTGGCGCTCGGCCTCCACCTGCTGGGCCTGGGCCCTGGCCACCCGCGCCTCGGCGCCGGTCACTGCGGCAGACTGCTCCTTGCCGCTTATCTCGAGCAGGGGCTGCCCGGCCTGTACCTCGTCGTTCACATCCACCAGCATGCGGGAGACGCGGCCACTGGTCTGGGCCGCGACCGTCCCCTGATGAATGGCGCTCACGGTACCGCTCAGGGTGAGCCAGTCGGTGACGCGCTGCGGGGTCAGCGTCAGCGGCCCCTTGACCTCCTCGGCCGCCACCAGGGTGGATGTCATGACCAGCAGGGTGGTCACCAGCAACCGGATTGTGTTCATCATGATTCTCCTTCCCTGGCTCATTGGCACCTTGAAAACTCAGGCAGTACGGTGCTGGCGAGCCTTCTCCAGCACCCTGTTCCAGACCTTGTCCACCAGCAGGATCCCGGCCGCCATGGCCCCGATGAACAACAATATCACGGGCTGTCCGCTGGAAATGAGACTCAAGGCAGGCCCTGGACAGATGCCGACCAGGCCCCAACCGATCCCGAACAGTGCGGCCCCGCCAATCAGGCGGCGATCCAGTACGGGAGCGGGAACCCGGGCCATGGGTTCCCCCAGCAGGCTCAGACGACGGGGCTTCACCAGCAGGAAGTAGCCCGGCATGAAGACAGCCAGGCCCCCCCCCATCACGAAGGCCAGGCTGGGATCCCAGGCACCGGCCAGATCGAGAAACCCGGTGACCCGCGCCGGATCCATCATCCCGGAGAGGGCCATTCCCAGCCCGAACAACAGACCCGCAAACACACTCGTCAGCAATTTCATGGCAATCAACCCGTCAAAACATGTGGTGAGTAAAGAACACGGTCACCACGCCCATCCCCATAAAGGTGAGCGTCGCCACCACGGAGCGCGTCGACAGCCGCCCCATGCCGCAGATGCCGTGACCGCTGGTGCAGCCATTGCCAAGGCGGGTGCCGATGCCCACCAGCAGGCCGGCCAGCAGCACCACGGGCCAGCCGGGCAAGGCATCAAAGGCGGGCATGGTGGCCCAACCCAGGGTCAGCGCCAGCCAGGCCCCCAGTCCCAATCCCAGCAGAAACAGCACCCGCCAGGGGGTCTTGTACTGCATTGCACCGGCCAGAATGCCGCTGATCCCGGCCACCCGGCCGTTGAACAACATCAGGATCAGGGCCGAGAGCCCCGCCAGCATGCCGCCCCCCAACGAGAGCAGCCATTGGCTTTCCATCATCGAATTTCCTCATCTGAGTGACAAAAATGGGTTTGCAGCGCCGCCAGCACATCGGCCGCCGCCTCGCTCACCAGGGAGTAGTAGATCTGCTGGGAGACTTTGCGCGAGCGGACAAGGCCCTGGCGCTTCAATACCGACAGTTGCTGGGAGAAGGCCGACTGCCCGAGCTGGCTGTGGGCCAGCAGCTCCCCGACCCCCTTCTCCCCTTCCACCAGCTGGCAGAGCACCATCAGGCGTTCGGGATGAGCCAGCGCCTTGAGCAGGCCGGCGGCGGCTGTCGCATGTCGGTTCATCTCGTCGAAGTGGCTCATAAGATTAAATTAGCAATTTCTGATATTTGTCCTATTGTATAAAACAACTCTAAATTAGCAATCACTAAACAAAAGGAGACGAGAAATGACCGTCGATAACGGAGTCAGAGTGGTCGCAGGTGGCATGTTGCTGCTGTCGCTGCTGCTCACGGCCTGGGTCCACCCGGGTTTTGTCTGGTTGAGCGTCTTTGTCGGGGTCAACCTGATCCAGAGCGCGTTCACCGGGGTCTGTCCCGCCGCCGCCGTGCTCAGGCGAATGGGGCTCAAATAGGCAGGTGGACATATTGGCTCACAGGAGCCGTGTAATAGAGCGGAGGCTCATTATGGCAACCATCATCATCATCGGGGCAGGGTTGGGGGGCATGTCGGCCGCCTACGAGCTCAAGGCCGAACTCGGCAAGCAGCACGACGTCATCCTGGTGAACGACAAACCCGACTTTGAATTCAACCCTTCGAACCCGTGGATTGCGGTCCGGTGGCGAGAGCGCAAGGATATCTCCCTCCCCATAGAGCCTCATGTGAAGAAGAAGGGGATCCGCTTCATCCACGCCGCCCTGACCGGGTTGCAACCCCTCGAACAGCAGATCCGCCTCTCCGATGGCCAGCACCTGCACTACGACTTTCTGGTGCTCTGCACCGGCCCCGCACTCGCCTTTGAAGAGGTGCAGGGAGCAGGCCCGACGGCGGGCGGCACCGCCAGCGTCTGCACCCTCTCCCACGCAGAGGAGTGCCTGCACAGTGTCAACGGGCTGCTCGACGAACCGGGTCCGGTGATCGTCGGTGCCATGCCCGGCGCCTCCTGCTTCGGCCCGGCCTACGAATACGCCTTCATCCTCGATCGTCACCTGCGCGACAAGAAGGTGAGAAAGAACGTGCCCATGACCTTCGTCACCAGCGAACCCTACATCGGTCACCTCGGCCTCAACGGCGTGGGGGATTCCAAGGGCATGCTGGAGAGCGAGCTGCGCATGCGCGACATGCAATGGATCTGCAATGCCCGCACCGTGGCAGCCAGGGATGGGGTGATGACGGTGGAGGAGCTGGATGAAGATGGCAACGTCAAGCGCACCCACAGCCTCCCCTACAAGCATGCCATGATGCTGCCCGCCTTCGCCGGCATCAGCCCCCTGCGGGGCCTCGAGGGGCTGGTCAATCCCCGCGGGTTCGTCATCGTCGACGAACACCAGCGCAACCCTGTCTTCCCGCAGATTTACGCCGCCGGGGTCTGCATCGCCATCCCGCCCCAGCACAAGACGCCGGTACCGACCGGGGTGCCCAAGACCGGCTACATGATCGAGGCCATGGTGCGCACCTTAAGCCACAACATCAAGGCGGAGCTGGACGGCCAACCCCCGGTCACCCGGGCGGTGTGGAATGCCATCTGTCTGGCGGACATGGGGGACACAGGGGCCGCCTTCGTGGCCATGCCGCAGATCCCGCCGCGTAACGTCGCCTGGTTCAAGAAAGGGAAGTGGGTCCACCTGGCCAAGATAGCGTTCGAGAAGTATTTCCTGCACAAGATGCAGGTGGGCGACACCGAACCCATCTATGAAAAACTGATGCTCAAATACCTGGGCATCGACAAGACCCGGTAACCCCCCAAGGACCCGCCGGTGAAGGGAAGAGGGCTCCCTTCACCGGTGCTTTCATCTCTTTTTTATTATGTTTCAATATGTTGCTATCAATGGTTCGGGGTTTACCCAGGCCGCCGTATCGGCTACCATGTCGCCTCTTTATCACTAGCGGAGACCATCGGTGGGCAACTCATCAAGTGACAGACGCACGCCGACCCTCGTCGTCGGCACCCTGGTCGCGAGCTAGCCGCAGGTTATTCTCTGCCGCGACTCGCCACCCTGCGAGAAGTGGATCCCTCTTTTCCCCGCTTTTCACACTTGACGTCAGGTGACGCGGACTCATCCCCCGACACCTTGCCTGCATAGTTTCTGCTTCCCAAAAGGAGGCTGCTATGCGCTTGATTTCAAACAACCCTGTCGCTGACAAATCCCCTTCCCTGCTGAGCAGACTGGGACGGGGCCTGCGACCACTCTGGCAACGTGGCAGACGGCGTCAGCACCTCTATCGGCTGCACATCCGCTGCGAAGACAGAGCCGACATGGAGCAGGTGCTGGCGGCGGTGAGCCACACCCTGCAACCGGCCGGACTCAGTCCTCTGCAGTCCATGCAGCCCGGGCGCGGTGAAGGCCGCGTGCTGGTGCTGAGCCTCTACTGCACGCCGCCCCAGCGCCGCTACCTGGTGCAGTTCATCCACCAGGTCGGGGCTATCCACCCGGTACGCTGGGAACTGCGCCCCCGCGCCGGGGACGACGCCACCAGGCATTGACCCTCGAACGAGGCGAGGTCCTTCCCGGGCAACCGTGAAGGGCCTCTTCCCTGTTCTGCGCCATCCCGCCCCGTCAGGAGGCGGGTCGCGCCCTTGCATTCACCACGATGTCGACCTTGCCCCCCGTCTCTCACGCAACCCGGGGGCGAAGGCTGGTCGGCATCCCCAGAAGGAGACCCTTCATGAGAATGTGGCAACAACTCGATTTTCTCGCCCTGCTCGACACCCTGTCCAGCCTGCTGCTCGCCTTCGTGCTGGGCAGCCTGGTCGGCCTCGAGCGCCAGTACCGCCAGCGCACCGCCGGCCTTCGCACCAACGTGCTGGTCGCCGTGGGGGCGGCCCTGTTCGTCAACCTGGCCCAGCGCATCTATGACCTGCATGGTGGCAGTTACGGGGTCCTCCACGTGGTGGCCTACATCGTCTCCGGCATCGGTTTTCTCGGCGCTGGCGTCATCATGCGCGAGTCCGGCAACATCCGGGGCATCAACACAGCGGCCACCCTGTGGGGCGTGGCCGCGGTCGGGGCCGCCTGCGGCGCCGGGTTCGCCCTGGAGGCCATCCTCGGCGCCCTCTTCGTGCTGGCCGCCAACACCCTGCTGCGCCCCCTGGTCAACCAGATAAACCGTGACCCGGTGGACAACATGGACACCGAAGTGACCTATCACGTGACCGCTCTCATCGGCCGCGCTCACCAGAAGGAGGTACTGCCCTGGCTCGAGCAGATGCTGGAGCAGGCCCACTACCCCCTGAGCGAGCTCGACATCACCCCCTTCGGCGATCAGGATCTCGAGATCTCGGCGGCGCTGCTCGCCACCGCCATCGATGGCACCAAGCTCGATGCCCTGATGAACACGCTCGGGGAGCACCCTCACATCAAGCAGATCTTCTGGCGGGCCAGCATCACCGATTGACGCCCTCATACCAGACGCAGCACAAAAAGCCCCGCCGGATCCGGCGGGGCTTTTTCACAGGAAAGGGAAGCCGTGTGCCTAACGGCGGCTGCGCCAGCGCACCCTGGGGTTAATGACCTGGGCGGTCTGGGCTGGGGGATTGCCCGCGATGAGTTGCTGCATCATCTCGAAGGCGGCCCGGGCCAGGGCCGGGCAATCCTGGGCCACGGAATCGATGCGCATGGGGATGCAGTCGAGCAGATCGTGATCGTCGAACGTACACAGGCGCATGCCGGTCTCCATCAGGCCCGCCTCGTTGAGGTAGCGCAGCACCCCCTCCAGCAGGGTGAAAGAGGCGGTAAACAGCCCCTTGGGCGGCGCCCCGAGTTCGTCCACCAGCTCAGACATCAGCTGATAACCCGAGCTCGGCTGGTAGTCACGGTGGCGGACCCGGTCTGAAGTGGCCTCCAGCCCGGCCCGGTGCAACCCGAGCTCGTAACCCGCCAGCCGGTGGCGGCTGGGGGAGAGATCCAGCAGACCGCCGAAGTAGTAGATCTCCTCCCCGCAATCCTCGGCCATATCCTGCACCAGCTCGGCGGTAGCCTTGCAGGCGTCCGAGATCACCATGGGCAGGCGCGACTCACCGATGTGGCGGTCGAGCTGCACCACCGGCAAGCGGTCGTGGATACGGGCATAGATGTCGTCACTGTGGCCGCTGGAGGCGACGATGAGGCCATCCACCTGACGGCTGATGAGGTTGTCCACCACCCGCTGCTCCAGGGTGGGGTCATCCTCGGAGCAGGCGATGAGCAGCTGGAGGCCCGCCTCCCGACAGCGGGCCTCCAGGGCACGGGCGATGCTGGCGAAGCCGAAGTTGGTGAGGTCGGGGATCACCAGCCCCCAGGTGTAGCTGCGCACCTCCCGCAGGGAGCGGGCGTGGATGCTCGGCTGATAGTGGCACTCGTCCGCCACCGCCTGGATCCGCTTGCGGGTATCGTCGGCGATGCGGTATTCCGCACTCTTGCCGTTGAGCACCAGGCTGGCGGTGGCCTTGGAGACCCCCGCAAGCGTGGCTATCTGGGCAATCGTGATCCGTTTCTTCTTCTCCACCTGACCTCCCGGCAAACTGACACCGGGCTATTGTACTAGGCAGGTCGCCAGCGGCCAGTGATCGAGACAAATTTTGCTGCCATCACCACCGCAACGTGCGGAAAGTACTGGGTTTTCGCCGGGGAAGTAACGGGTCGACAAGCTCTGGCGCCCGCCATCGACGAAGCACTCCAGGCTGGAGCGATCACACAAGACGGTGATCTTGCCCCCAAGCCAGGGGGCGCTTCGCTCCTCCCACTCCCCGCTCTGCCAGTTCTGGCGCCGCAGCACAAGACGCCCCGGCTGCCACACCAGCTCGACCACGGCCCCGAACCCGAGGCGCCCTTCACCGCACAGCGCCAGATCGAGCCAGGCCGAGTCGATGGCCAGGGCAGGCAGCTCGTCCGGCGCCCCCTCGAAGCGGGTCTGCTCCCCTTTCAGGGCGCCCAACTCTGCCACCGGCCGCTGGCAGAGCCACTCATCCTGCCAGAACAGCTCCCGCGGGCAGCTCATCTGGTGGATCCAGCCGTGCTCGAGAGTGGGCTGGCTCATCTCGTTCTCCTCCGGCAAGCCCAGCCAGCCGAACAGCAGGCGCCGCCCTTGGTTGTCCTGAGTGGTCTGCGGCGCATAGAACTCGAAGCCCCTGTCCAACTCGTGGAAAACCCCGTGGGCGAAATGCTCGCCGTCGAAGTCACCCGCCAGCCAGCCGCACTGGTAGAGGTTGCGATAATCCTCTCCCTGCGGGGCAATCCCCTGCGGGCAGCTGATCAGCACATGGCGATCTCCCAGGGGGAAGAGGTCCGGACACTCCCACATGTAGCCAAACTCCCCGAGACCGCCGCGCCCGCTGCCGGCGATGGGGCCCACCAGCGTCCAGACATCCAGGGTGTCACCGCGATAGAGCAGCACCTCACCCCGATCGTCCAGGGTGCGGGCCCCCAGCACCATCAGCCACTGCCGACCGTCGTGCCACACCTTGGGGTCGCGCACATGGCCGCTGTAGCCTGCGGGCAGGTCCAGCACGGGTCCCAGCTTGGCAAAGCCCCCCGCACCGTCGGCGTGGGCCAGACACTGATAGGCGGTGCGGCCGCCATCCGGGTATTTGACGTTGCCGGTATAGACGAGGGTCAGACGCCCCTGCTCGTCGCTCACCGCCGAGCCCGAATAGCAGCCGTGGCTCTCATAGGGCTCGGTGGGCAAGAGCGCCACCGGCTCGTGCTGCCAGTGCAACAGATCGGTGGAGGTGACGTGGCCCCAGCCCTTGTTGCGATGCTCGCAGCCGAGCGGGTTCCACTGGTAGAAGAGGTGATAGCGCCCGTCGTGCTCGATGAAACCGTTGGGGTCGTTGAGCAGCCCCACCGGGGCTGCCAGGTGCCAGCGGGGCCGATGGGGATCGGACGCCGCCTTGAGCTGTCCGGCCAGCAGGGACCGGACAATCTGGTTGAGGAATTGGGTTTCCTTCATCACTCCACCTTGTACTTGAGCAGGTAGGAGGCGACGAAAGCGGCGCCAAAGGCGATCACCAGACCGATGACGTAGTGGATGAGACTCATGGGCTGGACGATGGCCATGCCCGGGATGCCGGTCAGGCCCACCGCCGTCATGCCGACCTTGGCCGCCACCACGTAGGCGCCGCCGCAGGCCCCGCCGAACAGACCGGCCAGGAAGGGCTTGATGTAGCGCAGGTTGACCCCGAAGATTGCCGCCTCGGTGATGCCGAGCAGGCAGGACATGGCCGCCGGCACCGTGATGGCCTTGATCTTCACGTCCCGGGTCTTGAAGTAGACCGCGAGGCAAGCCCCACCCTGGGCCACGTTGGCCATGGCCCAGATGGGCAGCAGGAAGTTGACGCCGATGGCAGGGTTGGCCAGCAGCCCCGCCTCGATGGCGTGGAAGCTGTGGTGGATGCCGGTGATGACGATAAGGGAATAAGTCCCGCCAAACACCAGACCCGCCAGCCAGCCTGCCTGCTCATAGAGGGCGCTCAGACCGAACGAGATGCCATCCCCCAGCACCCGCCCGGCGGGGCCGATGAAGAGCAGCGCCACGAAGCCGGTGATGATGACGGTCAAAAACGGGGTGAGGATGAGATCCAGGGCGTCAGGGATGCGCTTGCGCAGCTGCTTCTCCAGGTGGGACATGAACCAGACCGCCAGGAGCACCGGGAAGACGGTGCCCTGGTAGCCGATCATGGCGACATCCAGGCCGAAGAAATCCATGGTCTTGAAACCCCCGGCCACGCCCCAGGCGTTGGTCAGGGCCGGGTGGGTGAGAATGCCCCCCAGCGTCGCCCCCAGATAGGGGTTGCCGCCGAATTCGCGCGCCGCCGTAAAACCGATGAGGATCGGCAGGATGATGAAGGCTGCCGAGCTGAACATGTCGAGCATGACGAACAGGGCGCTGTCGGCGTTGACCCAGCCGTAGGTGCGCACCATGCCGAGCAGCCCCATCAGCAGGCCGGAGGCGACGATGGCCGGAATGATGGGCACGAAGATGTTGGAGAGGGTCCGCGCCAGACGCTGGGCCACGTTGAGCTTGGCCGTCGCCATGTCGGTCAGCTCCGCCTTGCTGGCGGTGCCGGTCCCGGTCAGCGCCACGAACTCCGCATAGACCTTGTTGACCAGGCCGGTGCCGAAAATGACCTGGATCTGGCCGGCGTTGCTGAAGCACCCCTTGACCCCCTCCAGCTTGTCGATGGCGGCCTTGTTCACCTTGCTGTCGTCCGCCAGCACCAGCCGCAGCCGGGTGGCGCAGTGGGCGGCGCTGACGATGTTCTCCTTGCCCCCGAGCAGGGGCACCAGATCCTGGGCTATCGCACTGATATTCATATTCTTCCTCTTATGACCCGCCACGCTGGCGGGCCCTTGTCACATGAGAGTAGGGGCTGTCGAGCCGGGCTTCTAGCCGCAGATCAACAGCCGTCTGCGCCTGATCGCAAAAATTCATCCAGCCGGGTGCGGGTCGGCAGTGCCGTCATCGCCCCCTTGGCGGTGGTGGCGAGCGCCCCGCAGCCGTGGGCCTGGGCCAGAATGGCGGGCAGCTCGGCCAGCGTCGGCAGCGAGGTCCGTTCGGCCAAGGCCGCCAGCAGTCCGGCGACGAAGGCATCCCCCGCCCCCGTGGTATCGAGTGGCGTCACTTTGGGCCCCACCCACTCCAGCAACTCGCCACCCAGACGGGCCACCACGCCCCCCGCTCCCCGGGTCACCAGCACCAGTGCCGGGCCTGAAAGAGTGGCAAGCCCCGCGGCCAGGTCGTCCAGACCGCTCAGCAGTTGCAGCTCCTCCACCGAGAGCTTGACCACGTCTGCAAGGGCCATGGCCTCGCGCACCACGGGCAGCATCTCGGCAGGGTTGCCCCACACCTCTGGCCTCAGGTTGGGGTCGAAGCAGACCCGCCCCCCGACGGCCCGGATGGTCGCCATGGCTTGCAGGCAACTGCTGCGCACCGGCTCGTTGGCGAGCGCAATGGAGCAGGTCAGCAGCCACTGCCCGGCCTGGAAGACCGGCAGATCGGCGGGGCTCAGGAACTGATCGGCGCTCGGGCGCACCATGAAGGTGAAGCTGCGCTCCCCCGCCTCATCGAGATCCACCAGCACCGTGCTGGTGCGATGGGCCGGATCCTGGATCAGGTGGCGAATGTCGACCCCCTCCCTGGCCAGGGTCTCCCCCATGAAGCGGCCGAAGGGATCCGCGCCAACCCGGCCGATGAAGGCCGACTCCCCGCCGAGCCGGGCAACGCCCACCGCCACGTTGGCCGGTGCGCCACCCGGACACTTGAGGTAGTGCTGCTCCCCTTCCGGGATCAAGTCCACTACCGCATCCCCCATTACCCACACACGATTCGTCACCTTGTTGCTACTCCACTGCTGCACAGGATTTGCCGGGGTCAGCCCCGGGTTCTGGGTCCGCATTATCAGCTAAACCGTTTTAGCTAACCAACAGATCCCGGGGCCGCCTGCCATTTTTGTGATCGGGATAACGAACTAGAACCAGGTTTCCATCTGCACGCCGAAGTTCCACTCGCCCCCGGCGGTGAAGTTGCTCTGGCCCATGGCATCGGAGCTGGCGTAGTTGTCGAGCTCGGAGGACCAGTCCATCCAGGTGGCGAACACCCGAAGCTCGGGCCGCTCGAAGAAACCGGCGGTCTGCGCCTTGAAGGTCGGCGCGAAGGTGAGCTTGGTGAAATCGCCGCTCACCGCCTGACGACCCTTGTAGCCCTTGGGATCGAGGTCCATGTACTGCCAGGTCGCCTCGTAGACCAGCTCGACGTTCTGGCTCAGTACCTGGGCCAGGCGGCCATTGAGGGTCACCCAGCGGTACTCGTCCCCCTTCACGTAACGATCCTGGCTGTGCTCGGCCAGCAGGGCCGGGGCCACACGCCAGCGAGGCGCAAGATCGGTGGCACCAAACACGGCGACCCGCACCGCATCGGCATCCGGCAGCAGCTCGCTGTCGGAGCCCAGCCCCTTGAGCTCGGCACCCAGACCGTGACCATACAGCACCGCCGCCTTGGAGAAACCGGGGTTGATGCCAAAGAAGCTGTCGGCGTGGTAGGCCACCAGGGTGTGGGCCCCCTTGTTCGCCGCTTCGCTGCCCGCGCCGCCGTCATTGATGCGCGCCTCGTTGTCCTTGGCGGAGAGGCCGTTCAGCATCCACTGCCAGTTGCCAACGCGGTTGTTCATGGTGAGGATGTAGCTTTCGATGTCGGAGAGACCGCTCGCGCTGATGTCGCCGTAGTCGCGCCCGTAGAGGGAGAAGTTCGCCTTCCAGCTGTCGGCCAGCTGCACGTCGTAGACGCCGCCGCCGGTGCCGGCCAGGAAGACCACGTCCGAGTCGAGCCAGTGGATGTCGAAGTTGTCCCGGTCAAAGCGCTTGCCCGCCCAGAGCACCGAGTGCTGGAAAGGACCGCTGAAGCTCGCCAGATCGCCGATTTCGGCAAACACCTGGCGGGTGTTGAGACTGGAATCGCTGGCGGTCCAGTCGTTGCTGGTCTCCACCCCGTCCGCCAGCATCAGCTTGTAGCGGGCCCAGCTGCCATCGTCGAAGGTCTGGGTCTTCAGCAGGTTGGCCTCCATGTAGGTGTCATCCTCGTTGCCAAGGCGACCCACGGCGCCGCCCACCGAGCCGGCCGGGGTGATGTAGGGGCCGCCGCGGCCACCGTTGCCATTGCCGTTCACCAGCAGGCCCGAGCGGGCATAGCCGTGGAACTCGAAGCCCTGGGCCCCGGCGGTCTGCTTGTCCACCTTCTCGCTCTGGGCCTTGGCCACGGCGGCGGTCTCGCGGGCTTCGCTCGCCTTGCTCTGGGCCTCATCGGCCCGCGCTTCGGCAGCGGTGGCGCGCGCCTCGGCTGCCTGCACCCGCGCCTCCAGCGCCGCCAGACGAGCCTCGATACCACCATCCGCCGCCCACAGCGGGCTGCTCATTCCCAATCCCAGCGCCACGGCCAGCGCCAACTTGCTCTTGAACATCGTCATCGTCCTCACCTGTCTTCTGTCGCCCGTCCGGGCTCTGTTGTTGTTGACGAGCCGAGGATAGCTAAACCGCTTTAGCTGACTCAATACACCAGCTAAACCGTTTCAGCAGGAGTGTGAGCGGGATAACATTTGTACAGGGGGAATTGGTGGAAGTTGTGAGGAGGATCCCTCATCGGGATCCACTCAATAAGGGGGGATCCAGGCCAGATGGCGGGCAAAAAAAAGCCGGCACATCCGTGCCGGCTTGGGTAACGCGGGTCGCGTTTATTTGGTCAGGTCGTCGAAGAAGCGTTTCACCCCTTCGAAGAAGCCTTCGGATTTCGGCTTGTGGGTCTTGGCAGCGGCGCCGCTGAAGGAGTCGTCCAGCTGGCGCAGCAGATCTTTCTGGGTCTCGGTCAGCTTGACCGGAGTCTCGATCACCACCTTGCACATCAGATCCCCCACCTGGCCGGAGCGCACGGACTTGACGCCCTTGCCCCGCAGGCGGAACAGCTTGCCGGTCTGGGTCTCCGGGGTCACCTTGAGCTTGACCCGACCATCCAGGGTCGGCACTTCAATCTCCCCGCCGAGCGCCGCCGTGGTGAAGCTGATGGGCACTTCGCAGTAGAGGTCGTTGCCGTCACGGACGAAGATCTCGTGCTCGCGCACATGAACCTGTACGTACAGATCCCCCGCCGATGCGCCGGTTTCCCCCGCTTCCCCTTCGCCGGAGAGACGGATGCGATCCCCGGTATCGACCCCGGCCGGGATCTTGACCGACAGGGTCTTGGTCTTCTGGTAACGCCCTTCCCCATGGCACTTGCGGCACGGATCCTTGATGATCTTGCCGCGACCGTGACAGTGGGGGCAGGGCTGCTGCACCGCGAAGAAGCCCTGGCGCATCTGCACCTGGCCGGAGCCGTGGCAGGTGGGGCAGGTCTGGGCGGAGCTGCCGGTATGGGCACCGGAGCCGTTGCAGACTTCGCAGTGGACCTGGGTCGGGATCTTGATCTCCTTGGAGACCCCGCGCACCGCCTCTTCCAGCGTCAGCTCCATGTTGTAGCGCAGGTCAGAGCCACGGGCCGGGCCGCGACGACCGCCCCCGCGACCACCGAAGATGTCGCCAAACACGTCGCCGAAGATGTCGCCGAAATCGGCGCCACCGCCAAAGCCGCCGTGGCCGCCACCCTGGCTCGGATCCACCCCGGCATGACCGTACTGGTCATAACGGGCACGCAGGTTCTCGTCGGTCAGGACCTCGTAGGCTTCCTTGACCTCTTTGAACTTCTCTTCAGCCCCGGCATCACCCTGGTTGCGATCCGGGTGATACTTCATGGCCAGACGCTTGTACGCCTTCTTGATCTCGCGCTCGTCGGCACCTTTCGACACCCCGAGCACTTCGTAGAAATCGCGCTTCGACATACTCATCCTGTTGCTATATCAGCAGTTACGCAGACGGGCGTTGGTTACCCAACGCCCGTAAATTCATTGACGAATCTGCTCACACTCTTACTGCGAAGCCGTGATCAAGGCTCATGTGCTGCTCGGGATCCTCACGTATATCTGTACGCTCCGGTTCCTGCGCTGCTCTTTACCTTGCTGACGGCCTCTCGCGACAGACCGTGAACAGATTCTGAGCCGATGGGCGAAGCGGACTTCGCCCATCCGGGTCGGGCTTATTTCTTGTCGTCTTTCACTTCTTCGAACTCGGCGTCGACCACGTCGTCGTCAGCCTTGGCGGAAGAGGAGGACTGACCGGCGTCAGCACCGGCGGCGCCTTGCGCCTGAGCCTGCTGCTGGGCAATCTCCATCAGCTTCTGGGACGCTTCCAGCAGAGCCTGCTGTTTGGCTTCGATGGCAGCCTTGTCGTCACCCTTGATGGCGGATTCCAGCTCGCTCAGGGCCGTCTCGATCTTGGTCTTCTCGTCGGCAGGCAGAGCTTCACCGGCTTCGGTGACCTGCTTGCGCACGGAGTGGACCAGACCGTCAGCCTGGTTGCGGGCCTGCACCAGCTCTTCGAACTTCTTGTCCTCGGCCGCGTTGGCTTCGGCTTCGCGTACCATGCGTTCGATCTCGTCATCAGACAGACCGGAAGAGGCCTGGATGGTGATCTTCTGCTCCTTGTTGGTCTCCTTGTCTTTCGCGGAGACGTGCAGGATGCCGTTGGCGTCGATGTCGAAGGTCACTTCGATCTGCGGCAGACCGCGCGGTGCCGGACGGATGCCTTCCAGGTTGAACTGGCCCAGGGACTTGTTGTCGCTGGCGCGCTTGCGCTCACCCTGCAGCACGTGAATGGTCACGGCAGACTGGTTGTCTTCGGCGGTGGAGAACACCTGGGACTTCTTGGTCGGAATGGTGGTGTTCTTCTCGATGAGCGCGGTCATCACGCTGCCCATGGTCTCGATCCCCAGGGAGAGCGGAGTCACGTCCAGCAGCAGTACGTCGGTCTTGTCACCGGACAGTACGGCACCCTGGATGGCAGCACCCATGGCCACGGCTTCGTCCGGGTTGACGTCTTTGCGCGGCTCTTTGCCGAAGAAGTCGGCCACGGTCTTCTGAACCAGCGGCATACGGGTCTGACCGCCCACCAAGATGACGTCGTCGATCTCGCCAACGGCCAGACCGGAGTCTTTCAGGGCGACACGAACCGGCTCCAGGGAGTCTTTCACCATGTCTTCCACCAGGGATTCCAGCTTGGCGCGGGTCACCTTGATGTTCATGTGCTTCGGACCGGTGGCATCTGCAGTGATGTACGGCAGGTTGACGTCGGTCTGCTGGGCAGAAGAGAGCTCGATCTTGGCTTTTTCGGCGGCATCTTTCAGACGCTGCAGGGCCAGCTGGTCGTTGCGCAGGTCAATGCCCTGCTCGCGCTTGAACTCGTCAACCAGGTAGTTGATGACGCGGTTGTCGAAGTCTTCACCACCCAGGTGGGTGTTACCGTTGGTCGCCAGTACTTCGAAGGTGGTTTCCCCTTCGACTTCGTCGATCTCGATGATGGAGATATCGAAGGTACCGCCCCCTAAGTCATACACGGCAACCTTGCGCTCACCCTTGACCTTGTTGACGCCGTAGGCGAAAGCCGCGGCAGTCGGTTCGTTGATGATGCGCTTGACGTCCAGACCGGCGATGCGACCGGCATCCTTGGTGGCCTGACGCTGAGCGTCGTTGAAGTAGGCCGGTACGGTGATGACGGCTTCGGTCACCGGCTCGCCCAGGTAGTCCTCGGCGGTCTTCTTCATCTTTTTCAGCACTTCGGCAGAGATCTGCGGCGGTGCCATCTTCTTGCCTTTCACTTCAACCCAGGCGTCACCGTTGTCGGCCTTGGCGATGGCGTACGGCATGATTTTCAGGTCACGTTGTACTTCGTCATCTTCGAAACGACGGCCGATCAGACGCTTGATGGCGAACAGCGTGTTCTTCGGGTTGGTGATGGCTTGGCGCTTGGCCGGCTGACCAACCAGGATTTCGCCGTCATCGGCATAGGCAATGATGGACGGAGTAGTACGGTCGCCTTCCGCGTTCTCGATCACGCGAGCATGGTCGCCATCCAGAATAGCGACGCAGGAGTTGGTAGTACCCAGGTCAATACCGATGATTTTACCCATTTGACGAATCTCCAAATACTTTGAATAAACTGGCGAGGGGCTCGCCTTGATACGTTAACGGCTAGGTGGGGCCTGCCACTGTGGCTTTCAAGCTCCCGGCATCAAATTTTTTGTGCCGCCGTGGCCTTGCAACCTATATGGGGTCTCAAGTCGGCGCTTCAAGTCCGGCCCTGAAAAAACCTGCATACAGGCCACCTGACAGCCAAATGACGCCAGACACGTTTTTTTGGCGCCACATCCAACAAAAAGCCCGCCAAGCGGCGGGCTTGGTGAGAACAGCGTGATCAGTCAGCGGACTTGGAGACCATCACCATGGCCGGACGGATGACGCGGCCGTTGAGCTCGTAGCCCTTCTGCATCACGGCGATCACGGTGTTCGGCGCCACGTCGGCACTGGGCACCATGCTCATGGCCTGGTGGGCATTGGGGTCGAACGGCTGGTTGGTCGGGTCCAGCGCCACCAGGCCAAACTTGGCCACGCCGCTCTGCATGGATTTCAGGGTCAGCTCGACCCCTTCAATCATCGGCTTGAGGGTGTCGTTCTCCTTGTCCGCCAGCTCGATGGCGCGCTCCAGGTTGTCCAGCACCGGCAAGAGCTCTGCGGCGAACTTCTCCAGTGCAAACTTGTGGGCTTTCTCCACGTCCTGAGCGGCACGGCGACGCAGGTTCTCCATCTCGGCGACGGCGCGAATGGCGCGCTCGCGCTCTTCCAGGGAAGCCTGCTGGGCCGCCTCCAGCTGGGCCTCCAGCTCGGCGATGCGGGCCTGCTCGGCTGTCACTTCACTGTCTACATCGGTCGGCTCGATTGGCTGGGCTTCCACTTGCTCCATCGCTTCAACCTTTTGTTCTTCGTGGCTCATGACATCTCCAATATTCAGGGGTTGCGTGTGAGGGTGGCTGGCGTTCAGACAAGCGACACGCGCCAGCAGACCCTGTGTTGGCGCTATTATGGGGACACAGCCCCGGCTTTCAAGGGGAAAAGGGCAGATCGGGCACAATGGCGCCCATCCGCGTGCCAGGCAGCCCCTTTTCGGGGCCGATTGCACCAACCGCCACGGAGGCAGACAAATCCCCGGCAAAGCGCGGTATACTCCCCCCAAGACTCTCCCAGACCCGATAACCTATGGATTCTCCGTTCAAAACCGTTGCCCTCATCGGCAAGCCCCATCACGAGGGGGCCAACCAGACCCTGACCGGCCTGTACCAGTACCTGACCAGCCGCGGCTTTCGTGTGCTGCTGGAGAGCCGGGTGGCCCATACCCTGGGGCTGCTGGGGGAGAACGTGATGGATCTGGTGCAGCTCGGCGAGCAGGCGGATCTCGCCATCGTCGTCGGCGGTGACGGCAACATGCTGGGGGCCGCCCGGGTGCTGTCACGGTTCGATGTGGCGGTGATCGGGGTGAACCGGGGCAACCTCGGCTTCCTGACCGACCTCTCGCCCCAGGATTATCTGCTGCCCCTGGAGCAGGTGCTCTCGGGTCACTTCAAGAGCGAGCATCGCTTCCTGCTGGAGGCCGCCGTCTATCGCCACGGGGAGCGCAAGTCGAGCAACCTCGCGGTCAACGAGGCGGTGCTTCACCCGGGCAAGATCGCCCACATGATCGAGTTCGAGGTCTACATCGACGGCAGCTTCATGTACAGCCAGCGCTCGGACGGCATCATAGTGGCGACCCCCACCGGCTCCACCGCCTACTCCCTGTCGGCAGGGGGCGCCATTCTCACCCCCAAACTCAACGCCATCACGCTGGTGCCCATGTTCCCGCACACCCTGAGCAGCCGCCCCATCGTGCTGGATGCGGACAGCGAAGTGCGGCTGCTGGTCTCGCCGGACAACCAGGACGACGCCATGCAGGTGAGCTGCGACGGCCAGGTCACCCTGGCGGTCCACCCGGGGGACGAGATCCTCATCAAGAAGAGCAGCCACAAGCTGCATCTGGTGCATCCGCTGGATTACAGCTACTTCCACGTGCTGCGCAACAAGCTCGGTTGGGGCAGCAAGCTCTTCTAGCCAGGCAACACCGGTGGCGAGGGTCTACCCCTCGCTGCTTTCGACCAGCCGAGGCGGTGCCGGCTCGAATGCCAGATGCACCCCGTTTCTCCCCGCTTCCTTCACCCGGTACATGGCAGCATCGGCTTTTGTCAGCATCAGTGCCAGGTCAGCCTCGGCACTGGCGCACACGACCCCCATGCTCACCGTGACCCCCTCGCACGGCAGGCAGGCCCCCTGCCGGGAGCCCGTCTCTATCTGGCGGCGGATCCGGTCACAGATGTCGCGGGCCATCTGGCCGCTCACGCCCCCCATGATGATGGCGAACTCCTCGCCACCGATGCGCCCCACCAGATCATCCTTGCGTACCTCGGCCACCAGCACCCCGGCCACATAGCGAATGACCTCATCCCCGCAGCCGTGACCAAACTGGTCGTTGACCCGCTTGAAGTGATCGATGTCCAGGACCACCACGCAGCGCGTCTGGCCAGGCGTAGCCCCCTCTCCCTGCCTGAAGAGACCGCGCCGATTAAGCACCCCGGTGAGGGGATCCCGCTCCGAGAGCGCCAGCAATGCCTCCTCCGTCTCCACATAGGCCACCAGAGGCAGCAGCAACACCGAGCCGATGGTCAGCACCATGTGCATGAAGAAAATGAGATCGAGCCAACCTCCGTCTCCCATCCGCCCTTCGGCTCCCAGCAAGATCAGCCCCCCCTGACTCAGCAGGATGGTGAAATGCAGCAGGTAAATGAGCGCCACCACATGGAGCACCCGCTTCTGTTGCCGGCCGAGAGAGACGATGAGGCAGGCGCACCACAGGTACAACATCGACTCCATCAGAGCCAGCACAATGCGCACGGGGGCGAGGCTGGACAATCCCAGATAGAGCAGCAGCAACACCGCCACGCCTCCCCTCACGGCACGGGGATGCCATGCGCGCTCGTAAAGCGCACAAAAACCGGCGAGCAACAGCAGGATGCTCATGAGCGAGACCAGGCCGCCGACCCGGATGCCCAGCGCCGGATACCCTCCCAATACCCCCAGACTGAGCAGCAGGATGGAGAGGGAGAAGAGAAAAGCGGAGAGGGACCAGTACAGAAAGTTGCCTCGACCCGGCTTCAGGGAGTGGATGAACAGCATGATCAGCCCCGACATCAGGTTGATTGCCAGGGAGATCAGCAGCAGGGTTGGGGTATGGATCATCTTGACGCATCCTTGCGAAGAGGTCTGTACACAGCCCAGGCTCAACCAGGACTGTTTCGAGTGTGTCTCAGCCAGCCACTCACCACAAGAGAGCCCCTCAAGGTGGCTTCTCGCATCGCCTCAGCCCATGCCAGGTACGCAGGTTTATTTTGCAGGCCATCTGATCGGCGTCACACTCATGCCGCGGCCTTGACATCCTTGCCCTCCCCCTGTTTCGCAAAAATCCTCCCTGTCCACTTTACTGTATATAAGACCAGTATATACTGGATGCATACACAGTAATGTTGACCCATACAGGATGAGACCATGCTGACCCAGCTGACCGTCAACAACTTCGCCATCGTCAAGTTTCTCGAGCTCGATCTGCAACCGGGGATGACCTGCATCACCGGGGAGACCGGGGCGGGCAAATCCATCGCCATCGATGCTCTGGGGCTGTGCCTGGGGGAGCGCGCCGAAGCCAGCATGGTGCGCCCGGGCAGCGACAAGACCGAGGTGAGTGCCCGCTTCCTGCTGGAGGGTAATCCTGCCGCCCGGGCCTGGCTCGCCACCAACGAGCTTGAAAATGACGGTGAGTGCATCGTCCGGCGGGTACTGTCCGCCGAGGGGCGCTCTCGCAGCTATATTAACGGGGTTCCCGTCCCCCTCGCCCAGCTCAGGAACCTGGGTCAACTGCTGGTCAACGTCCACGGTCAGCACGCTCACCAGATGCTGCTCAAACCCGATTACCAGCTCGCCCTGCTGGACGGCTACGCCGGTCATCATCTGCTCCTCGACGATGTGCGCCGCCACTACCAGCAGTGGCGCCAGTTGCAAAACGAGCTCAACCGGCTCAAGGCCGAGCAGCAGCAGCGGGAAGCCCGCCGTCAACTCATCGAATACCAGGTGCAGGAGCTGGACGAATTTGCCCTTCAGCCGGGAGAGTTTGAAGAGATTGAAGAGGAGCATCAGCGGCTCGCCAATGGCACCGAGCTGATGCAGGAGTGCGGGTATTGCCTCGATCTGCTCTATGACAATGAAGAGACCACCATCGCCGGTCTGCTGCAGACGGCCGTGGACAGGGCCGAGACCCTGGTCGGCATGGACAGCCGGCTTGGCAACGTGCTCGGCATGCTCAACGAAGCCCTGATCGGCGTACAGGAGAGCCACAGCGAGCTGCGCAGCTATCTCGACCGGCTGGAACTGGATCCAGAGCGCTTCAACGAGCTGGAGAGCCGCCTCTCCAAGGCCATCAACCTGGCACGCAAGCACCATGTCAAACCGGCGGAGCTGGCCCTGCACCATCAGGAGCTGGCCGCCGATCTGGCCCGCCTCAACTCCGACGAGGAACGACTCGAGGGGATGGAAGACGAGCTGGCCTCGGCCCGCCAGGCCTTCGTGCAGGCCGCCGAGGCCCTGAGCCAGAGCCGCCAGCGCTATGCCGAGGAGCTGGGCGCAAAGGTAAGCGCCAGCATGCACGAACTGGCGATGCCAGATGGCCGCTTCGCCATCGAGGTGCGACCCGATGCCCAGAGCAGCCTCTCGCCCCTTGGCATCGATCGGGTGGAGTTCATGGTCACCACCAACCCGGGTCAGCCCATCCAACCCCTTGGCAAGGTGGCTTCCGGCGGCGAGCTGTCGCGTATCAGCCTCGCCATCGTGGTGATCAGTGCACGCAAGATCTCCACCCCGACCCTTATCTTCGACGAAGTGGATGTGGGGATCAGCGGCCCGACCGCCGCCGTGGTGGGCCGCCTGTTGCGCCAGCTCGGCGAATCCACCCAGGTGATGGTGGTCACCCACCTGCCCCAGGTGGCAGGCAAGGGTCACCAGCACATGGTGGTGAGCAAACACACCGACGGCAAGACAACGGAAACCCAGATGCAGGCGCTCACCCCGGGTGCCCGGCTCAACGAACTGGCCCGCCTGCTGGGGGGCGATCAGATCACCGACAACACCCTGGCCAACGCCCGTGAGTTGCTCGCAAGCTGACCACGGGGCGGGAGGGATGCCCTCCCGTCCATGTCGGCCCTTTCAGATTGACCGTGCCATCATCGCGCTGGCCAGTTGAAGCCTCTTGCCGACGGCGCCGACCTGGTTGGCCCATGCCGTGAGCCACAAGAAAGAGGGGGAGCCCGGGCTAATCCGCGGCACGTGTCTTGATGCTCAGTCTGAACCTGCCAGCCTGGTCATCACCCAGTCGGGTTTTCATCGCCATGGTCAGGACGCCACTCATCTTCGTTGCACTCATTCACATTTCGAACGGACACATCCCTTCATTTTCCATTCAACTCAGTCTGTTATGATGATGTAAACGGACTCGGTACCTTCAGTTGCCATCGACAGAAGGTGACGCTTGATGCAAACACACCGGGTTCGTTTGAGCTGACATTTCGCGGGAAGGGAGGATGGGAGCGCGCTTCCGCTGTCTGACCCGCACCTGCCAAGGAGAACTGCTTATGAGCCCGACCAATATTGTGCTGTTGCTGGAAGGCAAGGACTACGAGCAGGAGACACTGGCCAAGGCGAGCCGTCTGGCACAAGGGCTGGGCGCCAACCTGACCTTGTTGCACCTGACCCACAGCAGCAAGACCCGTCGCAATAGTCTGTCCCTGTCACAAGAGGAGCGCAGCCCCCAGGGCACCCTGGATGCCAAGGCGATCATCAGTGAACTCATCACCCAGCTGTCTCACCCAGTGGATTACCAGTGCCTGGTGGTGGATGACGTGGTACCGGATCTCCAGCGCTGGCTGACCGCTCACCCCGCCGACCTCTTGCTGGTCGGCAGCCGTCATCACTGGATGGAGGGCTCGCTGGCCCGTCTGCTCCTCTACAAACTGCCCCTCGATATCCAGATCTGCCACGAGCCTCACGCCGCCTTGCTCAAAGCCGTCGGTTGACACCACAAGACCCGCTCCCTGAGCGGGTCTTCTTGTTTCTGACGCCCCGCCGTCACCCTCCCCCAGCTTGACCTCCTCCACTGCGTCACCGCCAGAACCACACGATTTCTTACACATTGCTCGCTTCTTTTTGAGGGCCATTTGCTGCACGATATGGCCCTTGCACGCCTTCGCTCGTTTCGTTCAGGTGATAAATGAAAGCTCTTCGAAAACCCGGCAAGCTCACCCTGCTCGCCCTTGTGCTGATCCCTCTCGTCACCTGGCTGGCCTGGCCAGGCAACACACCGGACCCGGTACTGACCGCAACGGTTACCCGACAGGATGTGGAGCAGACGGTGCTCGCAAGTGGCGTACTGCAGGCCATCGAGCAGGTGGATGTGGGGGCCCAGGTCTCGGGTCAGGTCACCTATCTCGCGGTGGAAGCGGGTCAACAGGTCAAACAAGGAGAGCTGCTGGCGGAGATCGATCCCCTGATCGCCCAGAACAACCTCAAGACCGCCGAAGCTGAGCTGGCCAGCCGCCGCGCCCAGCTCAAGATCAAGCAGGCACAGCTCAAACAGAACGAGCTTGCCTGGCGCCGCCAGCAGCAGATGTTTCGGCAGGAAGCGAGCTCTCGTGCGGATCTGGAGAGCGCCGAAGCCCAGCTTGCCGTCACCCGGGCCGAGCTGCAAAGCGCCCAGGCCGACATCGACAACGCCATCATCAAGGTGGAACGCGCCAAGACGGAGCTCGGCTACAACCGCATTCAGGCCCCCATGGATGGTACCGTCGTCTCCATCGTCACCCGGCAGGGGCAGACCCTGGCCGCCAGCCAGACGGTACCGACCCTGCTCAAGCTCGCCAATCTCGACACCATGACGGTCAAGGCCCAGATCTCCGAAGCGGACGTCACCCGTGTCAAGGCAGGCATGCCGGTCTATTTCACCCTGATAGGGGATCCGGATACTCGCTACCACGGTACCCTTCGCACGGTCGAACTGGCCCCCACCAACATCAATGAGCAGACGGCCAGCACCACGGCCACCAGCAATGCGGCCATCTACTACTATGCCCTGTTCGATGTGCCCAACCCCGGCCATCAGCTGCGGGTCGCCATGACGACCCAGGTCACCATCGTGCTCGGCGAGCGCAAGCAGGTGCTGGCCATTCCCCAGACCGCCCTCGGCAAGAAGACTGGCGACAACGAGTACGAGGTCAGCCTGCTCAAGGCGGGGGACCAGAGAGAGATCCGCCGCATCAAGACCGGCATGAAGGATGACATCAAGATTGAGGTGGTGAGCGGCCTGACCGAGCAGGATAAGGTGATCCTGGAGCAGGGCAAGCCGGCCCTGCACGATGAAGGGGAGATGGAGCCGTGAGCGAGCCCCTGATCCGTCTCAAGGGCATCGAGCGGCGCTACCAGAGCGGAGAGCACGAAGTGACCGTGCTGCACCCGCTGGATCTCGCCATCGATGCCGGGGAGATGGTGGCCATCGTCGGCGCCTCCGGCTCCGGCAAATCGACCCTGATGAACCTGCTGGGCTGCCTCGATCGCCCGAGCGGCGGCCAGTATCTGTTTCGCGGCCAGGACACCGCGACCCTGGATGCCCTCTCCCTGGCACGGCTGCGCTGCCACCACTTCGGCTTCATCTTCCAGCGCTATCACCTGCTGCCCCATCTGGATGCGGCCGCCAACGTGGAGATCCCCGCCATCTATGCCGGCACCGCCCGCCTTGATCGCCAGGCCCGTGCCCGCTCCTTGCTGACCCGCCTGGGACTGCAGGATCGCAGCCACCACAGACCCGGCCAGCTCTCCGGCGGTCAGCAGCAGCGGGTCAGTATTGCCCGGGCGCTCGCCAACGGCGGCGAGGTGATCCTGGCGGACGAACCCACCGGCGCTCTCGACAGCCAGAGCGGCAAGGAGGTGATGGCCATCCTCAAGGAGCTGCACGCCCAGGGCCACACCATCATTCTGGTGACCCACGACATGGCGGTGGCAAGCCATGCGGATCGCATCATCACCCTGCGTGACGGGCGGGTAGTGGAGGACAGCGGCCATCGGGCGACCGATGACAACGCAGCCTCACCCTCCCTATCCGGGACGCCGGCCCACCCGCAGCCAGGTGACGGCAGCCAGCTGGCCCCTCCCTCTGTCGGGCAAGATGCACAGAGCACAGGCGCCGCCGTCCGCACCGCAAGCCGGGGCTGGGATCGCTACCGGGAGGCGGGGCGCATGGCCCTGCACGCCATGCTGGCCCATCGCATGCGCACCTTCCTCACCATGCTCGGCATCATCATCGGTATCGCCGCCGTGGTCAGCGTGGTGGCGCTGGGTCAGGGGGCGCGCGCCAAGGTGATCGACGACATCAACGCCATGGGCACCAACACCATCGACATCTTCCCCGGCAAGGACTGGGGAGACGAGAAGGCCGCCAGCATCCAGACCCTGAACGAGCGGGATCTCGACGCGCTGCTCGGCCAGCCCTATCTGGAGGGGGCCAGCCCCCAGATAGCGACGTCGGGCCAGCTTCGCTATCGCAACAAGACCAGCAGCGGCAGCGTGATCGGGGTCGGCAACGACTTTTTCCGGGTCAAGGGGATGACGCTCACCCAGGGGCGCCTGCTCGATGAGCGGGACATTCGAAACCGGACGGCAGTCGCCGTGGTGGATGGCAAGACCATAGAGAGCCTGCTCGGCAAGGTGGACCCGGTCGGCCAGGTGGTGCTGGTCGGCACCCTGCCGGTGCGCATCGTGGGGGTGGTCACCCAGGAGACCGGCTTTGGCCGCAGCAGCCAGTCGGTCAATGTCTGGCTCCCCTACAGCGCCGTAATGAGCCGTCTCCTCTCCCAGCAGCACTTCACCCAGATCACCATCCGGGTCAAAGACGGCGTCCAGCCCGCCCTGGCCGAGCAGGCGGCAGTCGCCCTGCTCACCCAGCGCCACGGCGTGAAGGACTTCTTCACCTTCAGCAGCGACAGCATCGTCAAATCGGTGGAGAAGACCACCGCCACCCTGACACTGCTGGTCTCCGCCATCGCGGTGATCTCCCTCATCGTCGGCGGCGTCGGAGTGATGAACATCATGCTGGTCTCGGTGGTGGAGCGCACCCGGGAGATAGGGATCCGCATCGCCGTCGGCGCCCGCCAGTCCGACATACTGCAACAGTTCCTCATCGAGGCGGTGATGGTCAGCCTGCTGGGGGGGCTGCTCGGTATCGGCCTCGCCCTGCTCATCGGCGCTCTCTTCTCCCTGCTCGTGGAAAGCTTCCAGATGCGCTTCTCGCTCTTCTCCATCCTGATGGCCTTCGGGTGCTCCTCCCTCATCGGGATCCTGTTTGGTTACCTGCCCGCCCGCAATGCGGCCAGGCTCGATCCGGTGGAGGCACTGGCGAGGGAATGACGATGCACAACCTATCAAGGCTCGGGCTAAGCCTGATGCTCACCGCCAGCCTCGGTGCCTGCAGCCAGCAGAGCACCTATCACAGACCCGATCTCGACGTGGCGCCAGCATGGCAGCAGGAGAGCCGGGGTCTCACCGCGCAGCAGGCAGGCCCCTGGTGGCAGGGATTCCAGGATCCCGCGCTCGATCGCCTGGTCGAGGCGGTGCTGGCCGCCAACCCGGACATGCGGGTGGCCGGGCTCAAGCTCAAGAATGCCCTGCTCGGCGCCGATCTGGCTGACACCAACCTCACCCCCTCGGTCAGCGCCAATCTCGGGGCCAGCGGCACCAAGAACATGAAAGATGGCAGCGCCAGCAGCAACCTGGGCCCTTCCCTCAACCTCAGCTACGAGGTGGATCTCTGGGGCAGACTGGCCGCGGCAAGGGATCAGGCAAGCTGGGAAGCACAGGCCAGCGAACAGGATCTGGCCGCCACCCGGTTGCTGCTCATCGGCAAGACCCTGGAGCAATACTGGCAACTGGCCTACCTCGGTTCAGCCATTACCCTGGGCACCCAGCAACTGGCCAATCTGGAGCGCATTGAGCGCCTGACCCGCGCCAAATACGAGGCGGGCGCCGTGACCCGACTCGATCTGGTACAGGCCAGCCAGCAGAAGGCAGGCAAGCAAGCGGAGCTCGCCACCCTCACCCAGCAGCGGGCACAGGCGGGCAATGCTCTTCGCCTGCTGCTGGGCCGCAGCAGCGGGCCGCTCGCTGACGCTCCCGACGCCCTGATCATGGGCCCGATCCCGTCCCTGGCGGCCGGCATTCCCGCCGATGTGCTGGCCCGGCGGCCCGATGTGCGCGCCGCCGAACTCAGGCTGCGCAAGACCCTTGCGAGGGGAGACGAGATCCGCACCGGCTTTTATCCCACCCTGAGCCTGACCGGCGGTGCCAGCACCACCTCGGATACCCTGACCCAGGTGCTGCAAAATCCGGTCGGCACCCTGGGCGCCACGCTGGCGCTCCCTTTCCTCGAGTACAACAAGACCCGGCTCTCCATCGCCAGCGCCGACATCGACTACCAGATTGCCGAAACCGAGTTTCGCAAGCAGCTCTATACCGCGCTGCTGGAAGTGGAGGATGGCCTGGCAGCCCGTCAGCAAGGGGATCAGCGGCTGCGCTATCTGGAGCAGCAGAGGGCCTATGCCCGGGAGGCCGAGAGGCTGGCAGGCGCCCGTTTCCTGGCCGGTGCCACCGGGGTGCAACCCTGGCTGGATGAGCAGAACCGCCTGTGGGATGCCGAGCTCGCCCTGCTGGCACAGCAGCAGACCCAGCTCAACAACATGGCAGGCATCTATCGGGCGCTGGGGGGAAGCGATCGAACCTGACCCAGGCAGAGAGTGTGGGATCGCGATGGACATCCAGAGGAGGTCAATCGCGACCCATTCTGCCCACAAACCAATTGATAATAATTTTCATTTCATCAAGAATGGGCGCCATCATCAGCCAGGAGTATGCCCATGTCTCAACCCGCCCCGGCCAATCGCCCCCGCCTGCTCACCGTCAAGCATGTTCAGGATGTGAGCCCGCACCTGCGCCGAATCTGCCTGACCAGCCCCGAGCTTGTGGACTACCCCTTCAGCTGTGGCGGTGCTCATGTCAAGATCATGCTGCCCCGACCGGATCAGCGCGAGATAGTGTTGCCCACCCCCACCGACAAGGGGCCTCGCTGGCTCGATCCCGCCCAGAAACCCGTCATTCGCACCTTCACCATACGTGCGTTTCGCCGGGAGGCGCTGGAGCTCGACATCGACTTCGCCCTGCACGGCGAGGCCGGCCCCGCCAGTCGTTTCGCCCTGCACGCCAAACCGGGTGACAGGCTCGCCATCTCGGGCCCGGGCGGCCCCGACCCCATGCTGCAAATGGCCGAGCACTATTACATGGCGGGGGATCTCACCGCCCTGCCCGCCATCAGCGCCATGGTGGAAGTGATGCCAGCCCATGCCCTCGGCCATATCGCCCTGCTGGTCCCCCATCAGGACGACGTGCAGGATCTGTCGCTGCCGGCCGGCGTCGACCTGCGCTGGTTCGTGGGCAATCCGGAACAGGCCGCGACCCTGGTGGCGCATTTCACCGCCCAGCCCATGGTCGCCGAGGGGAGCTATTTCTGGTTTGGCGGGGAAGAGAGCCTGGTCGTGCCGCTACGCCGCCACGTCAGACGCACCCTGGATGCCGAGCGCCAGCGGGTCTACGCAGTCCCCTACTGGCGCAGCGGCAAGGATGAAGACGCCTACCACCAGGACAGGCACGCCGTGATGGACAGCTGACCCCCTCTTTATCTTGTGACTGGCGGGCTTCTTCCCTCGGGGAGCGGCCTGCTTTTGCTGCGGTTCCCCCGCCATCGTTCTCTCTACCCCCATCTTCGCCTGGCGATTTCATTGCGCTTGCATTTGAGACAAACACCAAGATAATGACAATCATTCTCAATAACTGCGATAAGCCGTGAACCTGTCTGCTCCCAACAGGATGCCGCATACGGGTTCCCCATCGCACACATGCACAGCAAGGTAACTCCAGATGGCAGTTTTGAATTCGGTCATGCGCGCCTTCGCCATAGAGGCGCTCCCCACCCCTGCCGAGCTGCTGGCGCAGCACCCCTGTCCGGCCGACATGGCCCGGCACATCGACAACCAGCGCCATCAGGCACGCCGGATCCTGGCAGGTGAAGACGATCGCCTCCTGGTCGTGATTGGCCCCTGCTCCATCCATGATCCCGTCGCGGCCCTGGACTATGCCGGGCGGCTGGCACGACTCGCCACCGCCTATGAAGACAGCCTTCAAATAGTCATGCGCGCCTATTTTGAAAAGCCGCGCACCACGGTGGGCTGGAAGGGGCTGGTCTTCGATCCGCACCTGGACGGCAGCAACGACATCAATCGGGGATTGCATCTGGCACGCCAGGTGCTGCTCGACATCAATGGGCTGGGGCTCGCCACCGCCACCGAATTCCTCGACACCACCAGCTTTCTCTATCTCGCCGATCTCGTCAGCTGGGGCGCCATCGGGGCACGCACCACGGAGTCTCAGGTCCACCGGCAATTGGCCTCGGCCCTGCCCTGCCCCGTGGGATTCAAGAACGGGACGGACGGCAATATCCGGGTCGCCATCGATGCTATCCAGGCCAGTACCGCCTCCCACCTCTTCACCGCCCCCGGCAGCCAGGGCGGCATGGTAGTGATCAAGAGCGAAGGCAATCCCGACGGCCATATCATTCTGCGTGGCGGCACCCTGCCCAACTACCACCAGAGCGATGTGGCGGAGGCAGCAGACCGCCTCACCCGTCAGGGACTCCCCCCTCGCCTGATGGTGGATTGCAGCCATGGCAACAGCCAGAAGCTGCACACAAACCAGCTGAAGGTCGCCAAAGAGCTCTGTCGCCAGCTGAGCGAAGGGAGCCAAGCCGTCGCCGCCGTCATGGTCGAGAGCTTCTTGCTGGGAGGAAACCAGAAACCGGCTCCTCTGGGTGAGCTGCAATACGGTCTGTCAGTGACCGATGCCTGCCTCTGCTGGGAAGAGAGTGAACACCTGCTTGCCATGCTGGCAGAGGCGGTCCAGGCCCGTCGTCGCACCCGGAGAAAATACGCACACGCCGTTCAGTCTGAACTCGATCAACCTGTCATCTAGCATTCGGTTTATTTGTTTGCCACCAATCCGTGTCTGCCTCATCCGCACGCTGTCCGGCATCGTGCGGATATATCGCAGAAGAGTGGTGTCAAACAGACCATAAATAGAGGGGATAAATTAATAGGCGGTGGGCGTCATGCATCAGCAAGAAAAAGTGACGGGCCGCTCAGGCGTACAGATGAGGATCCACCGCCGCTATTTCATTCTGTCACAGCAGGTATCCATGTTCGTTTCTCACAAGGGACGAAGAAACACGGGCTGTATGAGTCCTCAGTGCGTATAAGTGGCGAGGTGGCGTGGAAGATGATGCGCCATCTTTATTGGGCACATGGTGGTTATGGCTATTCCAGACGAGGCTCTCCAATTAACCGGAGTAACCTGCGCAATTGGGTTTTACTGCGACATCATCTGAACCCTGAAAATAATAATGCCGCCCTGCAGGCGGCATTATCGAGAACCGGATCCGGCGATCAGATCAGGAAATCGTTCAGATCCTTGCCCAGCGCAACTTGCTCGGCGATGGCCTTGGGCATACGACCCTGACCGGTCCAGGTCTTCTCCTGACCGTCTTCCTGATACTTGTATTTCGCAGGACGGGGAGCACGCTTGCTCTTGGTGGTGCCCGCCGCAGCCGGAGCCGCCACGCTGCCGATCAGCTCACGGGGATCGATACCAGCCTGTTGCAGCATTTCGGTGAATTCATTCAGTTTGCGCTGACGCTCTTCCTGTTCGGCACGTTCCTGTTCAACGGACTCGGCACGCTCGTTATATACCAGGTCAAACTTTTCTTTCGCTTCTTGCAGTTGCTCAAACGGCAGTTCACGAATGGCAGCGCGCAAGCTGCGAATGTTCAGCAGAACCTTCAGAAACTCGTTCATTACTTCCTCACAGAATTATTTTTGTATGTCACAGGGATAACACGATTTGAGAATAGCATGCCCATTGGATAACAACATAATGTTTTTATACCATCCGGCAAAGCGCTGACACCATATGGACATTATTCACCGTGGTTAATTCCCTGCCTGATACTTATTGGGAATACTCTCACAGACTTTATTTCCTATTTTCCCCGGTTAATCTCAGGCTCACCTCATCCGTTGCACACGGTGTTATCTCTTACCCGCGTCGCTCTGCGCCAGGTCATTTAGCAGCAGTGCTGGCCCTTATTGTACAAATAGTGCGCTCATGGCCATGACCTTCGCAGACAATAAACCAGGTCCCGTTTCAGGATGCCCCTTGCGCCTGATCCTGTATCCAGCGGATGAATGCCTGGATCTTGGGACACTGGCGGTGAGGGAGGGTCGCCAGGTAATAACGCGGCTCGCAGCGCACCGCCATATCCGGGAAGGGCATCACCAGCGCTCCGCTCGCCAGCGCCTGGCTTGCCAGTTGCCTGCGCCCCATGGCGACACCGGCGTGGTGGGTGGCGGCAAGGATCGCCAGATCCGCCCGATCAAATCCCATGTGCGACGCGCAAGCCTCCAGGGAGAGATCCCAGTGACCCCCCCAGGTGCGCCACTCGTCGCTGTCGGTGTCCTGGCCCCAGGCCTGCCTGTCATGGAGCAGGCGGCACTGCTGCAGATTCCTCACCGCCCCCATCAGACCGTGGTCGCTGGCGTATTGCGGGCTGCACACCGGCACCATGTATTCATCCATCAGGGGGTGGATGGCCAGGCCCGTCGGGGTTCTGGCATCGAAGTTGAGGGTCAGATCGATGCCGTAGCCGTGCAGGTTTATGTGCTCGTTGCCCGTCAGCAGGTTGAGCTCGATGTGAGGATGCAGACGGGAAAAATCGGCGAGCCTTGGCACCAGCCAGCACTGGGCGATGGAGGGGCGCGAGTGCAGCGTCAGGGATCCCGACAGCGCCTGCTCCCTGATCTCCAGCACCTCCTGATTGATGAACTCCAGGGAGGAGGTGAGGGCCCAGAAGATGCGCTGCCCCTCCGTGGTCAAGGCCACCTTGCGGTGAAAGCGCTGGAACAGCAAAAAACCGAGCGCCTCTTCCAAGGCCGAGATGCGGTGGCTCACCGCGCTTGGGCTCAAGGAGAGCTCGTCGGCGGCGAGCGCAAAGGAGCCGTGGCGGGCCGCCGCCTCGAAGGTGTGGAGCCTGGCGAGCTGATGGCTGCTGAGCAGCTTGCTCCTCACCCCCGGGTGCTCATCGCGTTGCATGGTTGGGCCTCCCTCTCTTTTATCTGGCAGATGATACCAGAAGGGCGAGGTTTGCATTCACCAGGAAGACTCAACTCACCCGTATGCGAAGACACAGCAGGGTAGATGACCATTTGCATCAACTGGGCTCATCCAAGCCACCCGTTTTATCATTTGTCACGGCAACGCTGGCGCCGTTCAATGGGATGATTCCGTCACCACCCCGCGAGGCTTTCATGACACACACCAACATTGCCGGGCTCATCACCCGCTTCCCCCTGCTCGAACCGCTGATCGCCCTCACCCCTGTGACCTGGTTCAATCCGAGGGCCACCTCCCTCGCGGAAGGATTGCCCCATGTGGGGCTCACTCGGCACGATGTGGCCGCCGCCTCCGCCCGGCTCGCCCGCTTCGCCCCCTACCTGTGCGAGGCCTTCCCCGAAACCCGCGCCAGCCACGGCATCATCGAGTCCGGGATCGCCGCCATCCCGACCCTGCAGGGGACCCTCAATGGGCGCTACGGCGTCAAACTCACCGGCAGCTTGCTGCTCAAACAAGACAGCCACCTGCCCATCTCCGGCTCCATCAAGGCGCGCGGCGGCATCCACGAAGTGCTGGCCCATGCCGAACACCTGGCCATCCAGGCTGGGCTGCTGCGCGAGACGGATGACTATCGCACGCTGTTCTCGGACGAGTTCCGCCACTTCTTCAGCCAGTACAGCATCGCGGTGGGGTCGACCGGCAACCTCGGCCTCTCCATCGGCATCATGAGCGCCCGCCTCGGCTTTCGCGTCACCGTCCACATGTCCGCCGATGCGCGGGAGTGGAAGAAGCGCAAGTTACGCGAACATGGCGCCATCGTCGTGGAATATGCTGACGATTACGGGGTGGCGGTGGAGCAGGGACGCAAGGAGGCCGAGCGCGACCCCAACTGTTTTTTCATCGATGACGAGCACTCCCACACCCTGTTCCTCGGCTATGCGGTGGCGGGCGAGCGGGTGAAAAAGCAGTTCGACGAGATGGGCATCAGGGTGGACGCCGACCATCCGCTCTTCGTCTACCTGCCTTGCGGCGTCGGTGGTGGCCCGGGCGGAGTGGCCTTTGGTCTCAAGCTGGCGTTCGGGGACAACGTGCACTGCTTCTTCGCCGAGCCCACCCACTCCCCCTGCATGCTGCTCGGGGTCCACACCGGCTTGCACGATGCCGTTGCGGTGCAAGACCTTGGCATCGACAACCTCACTGCGGCCGACGGCCTCGCGGTGGGACGCGCCTCCGGTTTTGTCGGCCGCGCCATGGAACGCCTGCTTGCGGGCTTCTACACCCTGAGGGATCAGGAGATGTACGACCTGCTGGGGCTCCTGGCCCGGGATGAAGAAATCCGGCTCGAGCCCTCGGCACTGGCGGGCATGGCAGGCCCCTGGCGAGTGGCCGCCAACCTTGAGTGGCAGAGTGGGCAGGGACTGGATGCAGCCAAGATGGCCGGGGCCACCCACCTGGTGTGGGCCACCGGCGGCGGCATGGTGCCCGCCGAGGAGATGGAAAAATACCTGGCCTGCGCCCGGATCTGATCTTTTTTTCGCCCCCGTGACCCGCCGACCTGGCGGGTTTTTCTGCTGCGAGATCAGCAAGATGGCACCTCAGCCCTCGCCCCCATGACACAGACGGCCAGACTGCTGGACAGCCTGATTTGTCATCCAGCCCCACCGACTGGTTATTTTGTGATACGATAGAGACCGTTTTTTGACATCTGCGCCCCGTTGTCCCCTTTTTCCGGTGAGATAACCACCGGATCCGGCGACCAACACCTGCCGGGCGCAGCACAACATGTGCCCAGTTCGAATCGCTCCTGCGCGACCTTGACGCCAGGAGCACTCCCCTCTGGGCACCTTAGATAAGGAGATCGGGCGATGAAACAATATCAAAGCTGGTTGGGACAATATCTGATGAGCCGCCGTGACGGAGACCACGCCATGGCATCCGAGCTCGCCAGCTCCATCTGCGAATTCTGGCAGGCCCGTGGAGATGAGGCCGAGACCAGCAAATGGCAGCAGATCTACGAGCAGCACGTGGAAAAAACCACCTGACGACCTGCTCTCCTCCATAAAAAAACCGGCGCTCATGGCGCCGGTTTTGCATTTCAACGACCCGGATCACATCTGGTCGATCATGTCCTGGGCGAACTGGGAGCAGGAACGCAGGGTGGCCCCTTCCATCAGACGCTCGAAGTCATAGGTGACGGTCTTGTTGGCGATGGCCGCTTCCATCCCCTTGACGATGAGGTCAGCCGCCTCGGTCCAGCCCAGGTGGCGCAGCATCATCTCGGCAGAGAGGATGAGGGAGCCCGGGTTGACCTTGTCCTGGCCAGCGTATTTCGGCGCGGTGCCGTGGGTGGCTTCGAACAGGGCAACGCCGTCGCCGATGTTGGCGCCCGGCGCGATGCCGATGCCGCCGACCTGGGCCGCCAGCGCGTCGGAGATGTAGTCGCCGTTGAGGTTCATACAGGCAATGACGTCATACTCGGCCGGACGCAGCAGGATCTGTTGCAGGAAGGCATCGGCGATGACGTCCTTGACCACGATGGTCTTGCCGGTTTTCGGGTTCTTGAAGGAGCACCAGGGGCCGCCGTCGATGAGCTGGGCATCGTACTCTTTCTGGGCCAGGGCATAGCCCCAATCCTTGAAGGCACCCTCGGTGAACTTCATGATGTTGCCCTTGTGCACCAGGGTCACGGAGTCGCGATCGTTGTCGATGGCGTACTCGATGGCGGCACGGACCAGACGCTCGGTTCCGGCCTTGGACATGGGCTTGATGCCGATGCCGCAGGACTCGGGGAAGCGAATTTTCTTCACGCCCATCTCGTTTTGCAGGAAAGCGATCACCTTCTTGGCTTCATCGCTGTCCGCCTTCCACTCGATGCCGGCGTAGATGTCTTCGGCGTTCTCGCGGAAGATCACCATGTCGGTCAGCTCGGGGTGCTTGACCGGGCTCGGGGTCCCTTCGTAGTAACGGACCGGGCGCAGGCAGACGTAGAGATCCAGCTCCTGGCGCAGGGCCACGTTGAGGGAGCGAATACCGCCGCCGACCGGGGTGGTCAGCGGGCCCTTGATGGCCACGCAGTATTCACGAATGAAATCCAGGGTTTCGGCCGGCAGCCAGGCACCTTCGCCATAGACATGAGTCGATTTCTCGCCGGTATAGATCTCCATCCAGGCGATCTTGCGCTCGCCTTTGTAGGCTTTCTCGACCGCAGCATTCACCACATTCAACATGGCCGGGGTCACGTCCACACCGATACCATCCCCTTCGATAAACGGAATGATGGGATTGTGGGGAACCTGCAGCTTGCCGCTGGCATCGACTGTGATTTTCTGGCCCTGGGTCGGGATAACTACTTTGCTTTCCATCGGCATCTCCTAACTTCCGTTTGTTATCAATCTGATCGTTGCGCGCGGCCATCTTAAGCCCATCCATTTGCATAATCAAATAGCGGGCGTGCATGTCAGACCATAGTCGGGGAGTGGATCACAGTGCGCCTGAGGATCCCCTCCTCCCTCGCCGCCCTCAGGTCCTGACGAGGCGCAGGCCCCGTCCATCCGGGCCTCTTCCTCTCTTGATGACAGCGTCTCCCTGCCCTCGCCGCCCCGAGGGCGCCACTCCCCCAAATCCCGTTCGCCTTTACATCGTCGTAACCCCTTTGGCGAGGCAAGGCGCGCCGGGGGACAGGCTGCCGGATCCGGACTAGGCTCTTTGCCAGTGATCGGGGCGCCCGGGGCGTGGCCGGTCATGAAGAGAGCACGACAACAAGGAGAACACCATGTTTATCGTCACCAACCGGATGGTCAACGAGCAGGGCAAGACCCCCAGCGAGATCTTTGGCGAAAAACCCGCAGAGGGCCCCAACGAACTGCGCCTCGCCGAGGCCCGGCGTCAGGGCAAGCAGTGGCAGCTGGACCTGCTGCCGGATCAGATCACCGCCGAGATGGCCGCCAGCGTCGGCCTTGACCCCGACCTCCCCCACCCGGCCAGCGCCTATGTGGCGCGCAAGCTGCTGGAGCGCTGCGCCGGGACCGGCAGCACGGCCAAGCAGAAGCTCAAGACCGGCAAACACCTGCTGCTGTTCGTACACGGCTTCAACAACGATCTTGACGATGTGCTGGAGCGAGCCGCGGGGCTCGAGGCCCGTTACGGCGTCGAGGTGCTCTGCTTCAGCTGGCCCGCCAATGGCGGCGGCGCCCGGGGCGTGCTGAGCTACAAGAGCGACAAGCGCGATGCCCTGGCCTCGGCCGGGGCCCTTGACCGGGTGCTGGAGAAGATGAAGGGGCTGCTCGACGAGTTCAACGGCCAGTATGTGACGCAACTGGAAGAGAAGGCCCAGAAGAAGTTCGCCGACAACGGCGAGGCCTGGGATCGCTACTTCGCCAAGGAGGTGAACAAGCGCTGCCCCTTCACCATCAATCTGCTGCTGCACAGCATGGGCAACTACCTGTTCAAGCACCTGCTGGGCAGCACCACCTACCACGCCAACCAGCTGCTGTTCGACAACATCATCATGGCCGCCGCCGACACCAACAACGAGCTTCACGCCCAGTGGGTCGATCGCATCCAGTGTCGCAACCGCCTCTACATCACCATCAATGAGCGCGATGGTGCCCTGATGGCATCGCGCATGAAGATGGGGGAGCAGCAAAAGGCGAGGCTCGGCCACTACACCCGGCGGCTGGACGCCAGAACGGCCACCTACGTGGACGTGACCAATCAGCCCCATGTGGGGGACTCTCACGCCTACTTCGAAGGGGATGCCCTCGCCAACGAGAAGGTGCTGCGCTTCTTCCACACCGTCTTCAACGGCGGCACCGGCGAGAGCGCGGAGCTGTTCGATGCAGCCCAGAACCTCTATCGCCTCTAGCCACTGCGCAAAAAAAACCACCGCCCCGAACAGGGCGGTGGTTTATCATTATGCGCTCACTCGGTGGCCACAAGGCCGCCAGGGGCTAGTGTTCTGCCGCTTCCGGCTGGGGCGCTTCGCTGCGCTCCCGTTGCAGTTCATCGACCCTGGCCTGCCATCTGTCCTGGGCCTGTTTTTGCCCCTGGGACTCGAACTCCTGGCGCATGGTGTCGATTTTTTGGTCAAGTTTTTCCATCAGGATGTCTCCTTACATCTCGGGTTACACACTGGCTGACGGCACTGTTTGGCCAACCTGCTCACCCGATTGGACACCAGGTTTTCCCCAATTGTCCAACAAAATAAACGATTGATTATGCAAAAACCAATCTAGAAAATGGGTTGAAGCTCCTTATGAAACCCCATCGGTCACCCTGAAAACGCCTGATAAAAACACTATTTTTACCATTGATATCAATATCTTGATATTTATCACTCGCTCAATGACTCCCTTGAGATCGGCATGACGAGTGTATGCACATTTTTTTTCACAAAAATGCCCCGCTCTCCGGGCTTTGCGACCGGAAAGGCCCCCTTGTCCATCCAAAAATGCGATGGGTTATGACACAACCCATCTCTTTAATGGATAGACAATCCCCAACCCCGGCCCTGCGGCTTGCCAACCCGACCACTAGCAGGTTCGCTTGTTACCCATCCGGGCATATCCCACCCCACTCCCGCCCCGATAAAATGAAGCCGCACCACGCCTGCTGAGCGGGTTGTTGCCGCCCTCATCCCCTCTCGTCGGAGTCATGACATGGATCTCTTCTGGTGGTTTGCCCTGCCCGTCGCCGCAGGCACCTTCTATGGGTGCTATTTCTGGAACCAGCGCCATGCCCAGCCCGACTGGCTGCGCCTGCCCACCCGCGCCGACTACCTGCACCAGCATCCCGAATGCGCCATCGACGATGAACTGGGGGCGCGCTGCTGCGCCTGCGGCTCCGACAAGGTGCTGGGCCACCCCCAGACCGGCTGGCCTGATCATCGCTTTCGCCACACCTGCCTCGCCTGCGGCAAGGCGCTCTTTCGCACCGAAGAGCCCCCTGTATAAGCATCCACATTCGCCCTTTTTGTATGGCGATGTATGGCGATGTATGGCGATGGCAGATACTGACACCCGCAAAGCTGCAAAGAGCACATGCTCGGGACAGGGGGATGGCGCAGGCGTCCTGAGAGAGAGCGCAGACCAGGTCAGAATGGGTTGTCGTTTGTGACCCTCTTTCGTACTATTGCCCGCCACTGCAAAACCCTTTTCCGGCCCGGGCATCACGCACGGCGCGGGCCCACAAACGGATAGCGATCCCATGACATCTCTGACCCACTGCTCGGTGCTGGCGATGACGCTGGTTGCACTGCCCGCTCTCGCCTCCGGTGACGGTGACGGGTGCGGCTTCTGGCTCACCGACTGCCCTCTCCCCACCTATCCGCTCTATCTCAACGAGAACGACACCCGGGGCAACCTGCTGATGCTGCTGGGGGATGCCCAGCATCACCCCCTCCCCTTCACCCTGCCGGCGGATCCGCTGAACGAGCGCAGTCAGCCGCTGTTCTACCTCACCCGCCTCCCCCAGCCGGAGGAGGTGGAGGACCCGGCGCTGCGCGAGCAGCTCGGCAGCCGGCTGGCCGCCTACGACCCGTCTCTCCCCCCGCTGCTCGAGCACTACGCGGGCCACGACTCCCTCTACGGCCACGCCATCTCCAACTCCCTCTCCTCGGTCAGTGCGTTTCTGGACGCCCTCGAGCAGAGCGAGGTGCCCGACCCAGAGCGCACGTCGCTGCTGCGAAGCCGTCTGCTGATCCTGGGGCAGCAGGAGAGCCCGGCCCCCGCTACCGAAATGAGCGGTGCTGCCCTGGAGTGGCAGGGGTATCTGCAGGCCGCCCGGCACTTCTACGAGAGCCGCTTCGAGGAGGCCCGCGCAGGCTTTGCCGCCTTGCAGCAGGCCAAGGCCCCCTGGGTGGCCGAGAGCGCGACCTACATGGTGATGCGCACGGAGATCAACCTCGCGATGAAGGAGGCGAAGGACGAATACGGCGATCAGGACGTGACCAGGAGCGACAAGGAGGCCCTTCGCCGCGCCATGGCCCAGGGTCAGGCCTATCTGGCGGCCTACCCGCAAGGGCGCTACGCCAGCTCGACCAGAGGGTTGTTCAGACGCATCCAGTGGATGGCCGGTGATCTCGGCGCCCTGCGGGATGCCTATGACGAGGCCATGGCAACCCGCCAGCCCTTGCCGGCGCTGGAGGCCCTGGTCAACGAGATCGATCTCACCCTGCTCAGTGGCGATGCCTATCGCCATCAGGCGGCCTATCAGGACTCGGCCCAGCCGACGCTGCTGTTCGTCAATGCCCTGCGGGGTCTCAGACCGACCTATGAGCGGCCGCGGGACTGGCAAGATGCCCAGTTGGACGACGCCATCGCGCACCTGCAAAAAACCGGTCACCAGGCGCAGGCGGCCTATCTCAAGGCCTACGCCCTCTTTTTGGACAAGCAGTTCGAGCAGGTGCTGGCCCTGCCCTCCCCGGGGCAGGAGGATGCCACCCTGGCATTCAGCCACCAGATGCTGCGCATCTGGGCCTGGCAGGGCATGAAGGCCTTCGACAAGGCCGAGCAGGCCCTGATGGCACTGGTGGCCTCCCCCCTGGGTCAGGCCCAGCAGGCGTTCGTGGAGAACGTGCTGGCGGATCACTGGGTGCGCACCGGCAACACGGCCGCCATCTTCCAGCCGGGCAGCCCCATCACCCAGCTGCGCATCCGCGCGGCCGTGCTCAAGCAGGAGGCCGAACCCGCCCTGTTGCGCCAGCAAGCCAGTCAGGGCCCGAGCGCGGCGGAGCGGCAGATTGCGCTCCATACCCTGCTGGTGCGGGATCTCATCGCCAGCGACCCGGCCACCTTCTTGCAGGATGTGGCCCTCATCCCCGCCGATTACAAGGAGGCGACCCCTCCCGCCGACGCGCCCTGGGAACCCGTGCCCAACGGGGATGTGCGCCTCTCGGCGTTCCAGTGGCGCGGAGAGGGGACGCCCCAGGGCTACCACTGCCGGGATCTGACCCAGACCCTTGGCACCCTGGTGCAGCGCCCCGACGATGGTCATGCCCTCAACTGCTTCGGGGAGTATCTGCGCAGCCGGGATCCCCATATCGACCTGTGGCAGGATCGCGAGATGATCTGGGGGCTGGCGCAAGACGAGCGCCCCACGTTCCCGAGTCGCCTCGCCCTCTATCAGGCCGTGATGGCCAACCCCAAGGCGGAGCCCGAAGACAAGAGCTATGCCCTCTATCGCGCCATCCAGTGCTATGCCCCCTCCGGCTACAACAGCTGCGACAGCCAGGAGATCCCCAAACGCACCCGGCAGGCCTGGTTCAACACCCTCAAGCAACGCTATGGCAACTCGGTGTGGGCCAGATCCCTCAAATACTACTGGTGAGCCATGAGCAGACCCCCTGAACGCGCCCTGCTGGCGCTGCTGCTGACGGCCCTGGCCACCCCCCTTGAGGCCAGTGTCGATGCCAGCGCCTATCACGGGTTCTGGCTCTGGTCCGCCACCCGCCACCAGCCGGTACTGGAGCAGGCCAGCACCCTCTATCTGCATCAGGGGGAGATCCTGGACAGGCCCGGCGGCCCCCGCTTCGCCAAGCTGGGGCGGGTTCCCTCCCCCCTCAAGGCCGGGCAGGTCTGGCTGGTGGTGCGTGTCAACGCCCTCCCCCTCTCCCCCGCACACGAGCAGGTGCTGGTGCGCCTCTACGAGGGGTGGCGCGCGGCCGGGGCCAGGGTGGCGGGCATCCAGATCGACTTCGATGCGGCGACCCGCCAGCTCGATCGCTATGGCAACGCCCTGCAACAACTGCGGCGCGCCCTGCCTCCCGGGTGCAAGCTCAGCGTAACGGGGCTGCTCGACTGGGCGAAAACGGGGGACGTGGCAGAGCTCAATCGCCTGCCCGTGGACGAGCTGGTGATCCAGACCTATCAGGGCACGCGCACGGTGCCGGGCTATCAGGCCTATCTGCCCGCCATGGCGCACCTGACCATCCCGTTCAAGGTAGGGCTGGTGCAGGATGGGGAGTGGGATCCCGCCTGGCAGACAACACTGGCCGCCTCCCCCCACTACCGGGGCGAGGTGGTCTTCCTGCTCAACCGCCCGGCGCCGATCCCGGGGACCAGCGCCCCTGTTCCCCGGCATGATGCCCACTGAGACGCGGATGAACCCTATCGGGGCACAGGGGCAAGAGTGTGCCCACAACAAGCAGCAGTGGCAGACCCTGATCCGGCTGTTGGCATCCGCACCGGGCGAGATGCCGTGCGAGAGGAACGCCGCCCAAGCCACCACATCGGTCAAGCCCGCCATCGTGCTGCGCGGCGCGCGCCGTCACAAACAGGAAGAGAAACAAGGATGACGTTTGTCGAGATGAACCCCACCCACCTACCGCTGGCCCTGCTGCTGGAGGCCGATCCCGCCGCGTCGCGCATCGCCGCCTACCTGCCCGGGGCCTGGGGCTTTGCCGCCCTGGCGGACAACGAGGTCGTGGGGGCCTGCGTGGCGGGCCTGATGGGGGAGCAAACCGCCGAGATCTTCAACATCGCCGTTGCCCCCAACCGCCAGCAGCAGGGCATCGGCTCCGGCCTGCTGCGCTTCGTGCTGGAGAACCTGGCCGGGAAGGGGATAGGCCGCGTCGAGCTCGGTACCGGCAGCTTCGGCCACCAGCTCACCTATTACCAGCGCCACGGCTTTCGCGTCCATGCCGTCGTGAAGGATCACTTCCTCATCCACTATCCCGAGCCCCTGATTGAGCACGGCATCCAGCACAAGGACATGCTGCGCCTCTCCCTCGCACTGGCGCCGGGCACCGCCTCCCCCTGATCCGAGAGGGAAGCCCCGCTCTCCCACTGATGGCCGCCCCCTGTGGTACACTCCGCCATCCCCTGTTTTTGGTAGGCATGCGATGAAATCAGCCCGTCCCCGTCTCTCCCTCTCCGCCCGCCCTGACGCAGGCCGCACGGCCAGCGGGCCCACCACGGTGCCCCCATCCCAACGCCGGGAGGCCCGGCACACAGGGAGCGTCAACGAGCGCAAACCGGCCCCCGCCCCGGCGGATCGCAAGCTGCTGCTCCTGAACAAGCCCTACATGGTGCTCTGCCAGTTCACCGACGAAGGGGGCCGCGAGACCCTCAAGGATTACATCAAAGAGCCCGGCATCTATGCCGCGGGCAGGCTGGATCGAGACAGCGAAGGGCTCTTGCTGCTCACCAACGACGGCAAGTTGCAGGCACGCCTCACCCAGCCGGGAGAGAAGACCCCCAAGACCTACTGGGTGCAGGTGGAAGGCATCCCGAGCGAGGAGAAACTGGCCGCCCTTCGCGCCGGTGTGGAACTCAACGACGGCATGACCCTGCCCGCCGGGGCGCGCATCATGGATGACCCTGCGGTATGGCCACGCAACCCGCCCATTCGCGAGCGCAGGGAGATCCCCACCTGCTGGCTGGAGATCAAAATAGTGGAGGGGCGCAACCGCCAGGTGCGGCGCATGACCGCCCACATCGGCCACCCCACCTTGCGCCTCATCCGCTACGCCATCGGGGAGTGGACCCTCGATGGGCTCTCGCCGGGAGAGAGCCGCGCCCTGCCCGCCCCCGAGCTGGCACCCGCGCCACGACCAGCCGCCGCAGCCGGGGGCACTGGCCGCAGCGTCCCCCGCACCGCCCGGCCAACAGATCAGGATCCACCCCAGGGGCGGGAGCGCCGCGGGGCAGACCCGCGCCAGGCCAATCGCAGCGGCGGGCGCACCACCGCCCGCCGTCCGGCTCGCACCAAGCCCTCTGAATGAAGGCGACAACGGATCTGCATCGAGCGCCCCTACCGGGGCACAGCCAACAAGACAAGGAGTCCTTATGAGCGATCACCCACCGCTGCCCACCCGCCTCACCGTGGCCGCCCTGGTGCACTGGCAGGGGCGTTTCTTGCTGGTGGAAGAGGAGATTGCGGGCAAGCGCCGCTTCAACCAGCCCGCCGGCCACGTGGAGCCGGGAGAAGATCTCATCCAGGCGGCCTGCCGCGAGCTGAAGGAGGAGACCGGACTCACAGCCACGCCCACCGGCTGGCTCGGGGTCTACCTCTTCAAACCGGCGGACAGCGAGGCCACCTTTGTGCGCACCGCCGTCATCTTCGACCTTGAAAAGTCGCCCGGTCAGCACCATCCAGAGGATCCCGACGGTGACGTACTGGCCTGTCACTGGCTCAGCCTGGAGGAGATTGCCGAGTGCAAGCCCGCCCTGCGAAGCCCCCTGGTGTGGCAGTGCATCCAGGACTATCTGGCAGGCACCAGGCTGCCGCTGTCGGCCCTCAAGGCCTTTATCTAAGCGCCATTGGACGCTCTTTTTGACGCTATGGGGCCGAGACAAGAAAAACGATTTCCCGCCGCCGGGCTTCCGAGGGGAACGGCGGCAGGGAGATGTGACCGGGGGCGCAAAACTCTGGTAGAATACGCCCCGTTTAAACGAACTGGTAACTTCGACTAATGACAGACAACAGCCAAATCAAGGTGATCGTCGGCATGTCCGGCGGCGTGGATTCTTCCGTCTCGGCCTACCTGCTCCAGCAGCAGGGCTATCAGGTCGAAGGCTTGTTCATGAAGAACTGGGAAGAAGACGACACGGACGAGTACTGCTCTGCCGCCCAGGATTTGGCTGATGCCAAGGCCGTCTGCGACAAGCTGGGGATGAAACTCCACACCATCAACTTCGCCGCCGAATACTGGGACAACGTGTTCGAGCACTTCCTGGAAGAGTACAAGGCGGGTCGCACCCCGAACCCGGACATCCTGTGCAACAAGGAGATCAAGTTCAAGGCGTTCCTGGAATTTGCCGCCGAAGAGCTGGGTGCCACCTACATCGCCACCGGCCACTATGTGCGCCGTGACGACAGCACCGGCCGCCCGCGCCTGCTGCGCGGCCTCGATACCAACAAGGATCAGAGCTACTTCCTCTATACCCTGAGCGAAGCCCAGGTGGGTCAGAGCCTGTTCCCGGTCGGGGATCTGGAAAAACCCGAGGTGCGCCGCATCGCCGAGCAGCTGGATCTCATCACCGCCAAGAAGAAAGACTCCACCGGCATCTGCTTCATCGGTGAGCGCAAGTTCAAGGACTTCCTGGCCAAATTCCTGCCCGCCCAGCCCGGTCCCATCGAAACCGTGGACGGCAAGATCATCGGCGAGCATCAGGGGCTGATGTACCACACCCTGGGCCAGCGCAAGGGGCTCGGCATCGGCGGTCGCAAAGATGCCACCGAAGAGGCCTGGTACGTGGTGGACAAAGAGGTGGAGCGCAACACGCTCGTGGTGGCGCAAGGGGAACACCCCCGCCTCTACTCCGACGGCCTGGTCGCGAGCCAGCTCCACTGGGTGGATCGCACCCCCATTCGCGCGCCGCGCCGCTGCACCGTCAAGACCCGTTATCGTCAGGAAGACATCCCCTGCCTGATCCAGCCCATCGACGATGAGACCATCCGGGTCATCTTCGACGAGAAACAGGCTGCGGTGACCCCGGGCCAGTCCGCCGTTTTCTACGACGGGGAAGTGTGTCTGGGCGGCGGCATCATCGAACAACGTTTCAGCCATCCGGTCTAAGGGCTGGGCGCTCACGAGCGTCCGCGCTGTACTCCCTTCTCCCCTCGCGGGAGAAGGGTTGGGGATGAGGGGGTAACCACCCTCACCCTGACCCTCTCCCTGAGGGAGAGGGGACAAAGAAAAACAGTACCAGGCAGCGATACATGATTGGCAACGTCCAGGCCGGATCATGGCATCGGCCGGTGAATGAACAGAACAGGGCTGTGAAGACATGGCCGACACATTCCAGGCCGGATAATGGCATCGGCCGGTGAAAGAACAGAACAGGGCTGTGAAGATATGAGCGACAAATTCCAAGACAGAACCATGGCCTTCGCAGGCATCTGCCAGGCCGCCTATCTGGTGCAGAAAGTGGCCCGTGACGGCTCCTGCGACGAAGCCTCCCTGCGCGAGAGCCTGCAAAGCATTCTGGTCACCAACCCCACGCAGCCGCTGGAAGTGTTCGGCAGCCACCTGGCCATTCGCGACGGCTATCGCGCCCTGGTGGAACAGCTGGGGGCCGACGGCAGCCAGAAGAATGCCGAGCTGACCCGCTACGTGGTGAGCCTGATCGCGCTGGAGCGCAAGCTTGCCAAGCGCAAGGACATCCTCAACATGCTGGGGGAGCGGATCAGCCAGATCGGCCGCCAGCAACAGCATTTCGATCTGCTCGACGAGCAGATCCTGGCCAACATGGCGAGCATCTACAGCGACCTTATCAGCCCCATCGGGCCGCGCATCCAGGTGGCGGGCACCCCGCTCTTCCTGCAGCAGCCCCTGGTGCAGCACAAGGTGCGCGCCCTGCTGCTCGCAGGCATCCGCGCCGTGGTGCTGTGGCGCCAGCTCGGCGGCAGCCGTACCCAGATCATCTTCGCCCGCAAGAAGATGGTGGAACTGGCCAAACGATTTTAACCCCCACACCAATCATCAGGAGTTCACCCCATGGAGCTGTCCGCGCTGACTGCCGTTTCCCCGATTGACGGTCGTTATGGCGACAAGGCCGATGCCCTGCGCCCTATCTTCTCCGAATTCGGTCTGCTGCGTTTTCGCGTCGAAGTCGAGGTGCGCTGGTTGCAAAAACTGGCCAGCCACGCCGGGATCCCGGAAGTCCCTGCCCTGAGCGAGGCAGCCAATGCCGTGCTTGACGGCATCGTCAGCAACTTCAACGAGCAGGATGCCGCCCGCATCAAACAGATCGAGCGCACCACCAACCATGATGTGAAAGCGGTGGAGTACTTCCTGAAAGAGAAGGTGGAAGTGAACCCGGAGCTGGCCGCCGTCAGCGAATTCATTCACTTCGCCTGCACCTCGGAAGACATCAACAACAACTCTCACGGCCTGATGCTGAAAACCGCCCGGGAAGAGGTGATCAAGCCTTATTGCGAAAAGCTCATCGGCGAGATCAAGCGCCTGGCCGTCGAGTACCGCGACATGCCGCTGCTGTCACGCACCCACGGTCAGCCGGCGACCCCGAGCACCATGGGCAAGGAGATGGCCAACGTCGCCTACCGTCTGGAGCGCCAGCTCAAGCAGATCATGGCGGTGGAGCTGCTGGGCAAGATCAACGGTGCCGTGGGCAACTACAACGCCCACATCAGCGCCTACCCGGATGTGGACTGGCACCAGTTCTCCGAGGAGTTCGTCACCTCTCTCGGCCTGACCTGGAACCCCTACACCACCCAGATCGAGCCCCACGACTATATCGCCGAGCTGTTCGACGCCCTGGCCCGCTTCAACACCATCCTGATCGACTTTGACCGTGACGTCTGGGGTTACATCTCCCTGGGTCACTTCAAGCAGCGCACCATCGCCGGCGAAATCGGCTCCTCCACCATGCCCCACAAGGTCAACCCCATCGACTTCGAGAACTCCGAAGGCAATCTGGGTCTGGCCAACGCCGTGTTCCAGCACCTGGCGAGCAAACTGCCCATCTCCCGCTGGCAGCGTGATCTCACCGACTCGACCGTGCTGCGCAACCTGGGTGTGGCGGTGGGTTACTCCCTGATTGCCTATCAGGCGACCCTCAAGGGCATCTCCAAGCTGGAAGCCAACGCGGACGCCATGGCCGCCGATCTGGACGCCAACTGGGAAGTGCTGGCGGAACCCATCCAGACCGTGATGCGCCGCTACGGCATCGAGAAGCCCTACGAGAAGCTCAAAGAGCTGACCCGTGGTCGCCGCGTCGACGCCGAAGGGATGCGCACCTTCATCGACACCCTGGCACTGCCGGAAGCGGTCAAGGTCGAGCTGAAGAAGCTGACCCCGGCCAACTACATCGGCGACGCCCAGCGTCTGGTCGATCTGCTGAAATAAGTGATGTAACCGAACCGGCGGGGGCTCTGTCATGACGGCAGGGCCCCCGTTGATTTTGGCCCATTTGATATGATCACCCTCTATCGGGCCATTTCAGAGCCCTTGCCCAAGCCCGCCTTGGGCAAGCCCTCTCACAAGATACGAGAAGCACCATGTACCAACTCAATCTGGATATCGCTCACTTCCTCGAGCACTACTGGCAGAAGCGCCCGCTCCTCATCAAGGGCGGTTTCATCGACTTTCAGGATCCCATCAGCCCGGACGAGCTGGCGGGTCTGGCCATGGAAGAGGTGATCGAATCGCGCCTCGTCACCCGCTTCAACAACAAGTGGGAGGCGGCCCACGGCCCCTTCGAATCCTACGATCACCTGGGGGAAGAGAACTGGACCGTGCTGGTGCAGGCGTGCAACCACTGGGTACCCGAGGTGCACGAGCTGGCGGTGCCCTTCCAGTTCATCCCGGGCTGGCGCTTTGACGATGTGATGGTGAGCTTCTCCACCCCTCACGGCGGTGTCGGCCCCCACATCGACAACTACGATGTCTTCATCACCCAGGGTCAGGGCAAGCGCCACTGGCGGGTCGGCGATGCCAAGCCCTTGAACGAGTTTGCCGCCCACGCGGCCCTGCTGCACTGCGAGCCGTTCGAGGCGATCATCGACGTCATCATGGAGCCGGGCGACATCCTCTACATCCCGCCCGGATTCCCCCACGAGGGCTACGCCATCGAGCCCTCCCTGAACTTCTCGGTGGGCTTCCGCGCGCCGGACGCCAAGGCCCTTGTCTCCTCCTTTGCCGATCACCTGATCGACAACGAGATCCGCACCGAACGTTACGGCGACCCGGACCTCCAGCCCCGCACCCGCCACGGGGAAATCCAGCCCCATGAGCTGCACCGCCTGCGGGAATTGATGCAACAGGCCCTCGACGACGAGACCCTGTTCAAGGAGTGGTTCGGCACCATGATCTCCGAGGCCAAGCACGATCTGGACGTCAATCCGGTGGAGCCGGACTACAGCGCCGACGAGGTGGCCGACCTGCTGAGCCAGGGGGAGCCCGCCATCAAGGTGCCGGGGTTGCGCAGCGTCTGGTTCAGCGGCGAGAGCCGCACCTGCTACATCGACGGCGAAGCCTGGACCCTGCCAAGCGAGGATCCGGCCGCCATCGCGCTCCTGTGCGACAAGGACATCATCACCCAGGACGCGCTGGTGGAACTGGCCGATCAGGCGGGCTTCTTGCAACTGCTGACCCGGCTGGTCAACCGCGGCTACTGGTTCTTCGGCTGATCCAGGGGGCTGCCGCCCCTCCCGGCGTGCCGGGAGGGGCGGCGTTTTTTCCGCTGTAGGCCAACCGGCTCCTGCCTTGCACTGCTTCGCCCTGACGCCGCGGGAGGGAGTGACTACACTGGATGACGGCCAACGGCATCGGGCCGGATCGCCCCGGCAAGGGGGCCCTGTTATTTGTCATTTAACAACATGGGAGCGGGCAGGATGCGGGGCCAGAAATGGGAACCAAATGACCTCAGTTGCGGAAAATCAATTATTTTAGCCCCTAAAATGAGCTGTGAGCGAAAACGTTATCTTTCAAATTGAGGCCGTTTTCGCTCAAAACGTTGTTTCTGGATCATAAAAAGTATCCAAAAACTGGTGTATATTGCACGGCGGAAATTCCTTAACCATGAAGACTGACATGAA
>NZ_CDBK01000004.1:0-584 GCF_000819785.1 Aeromonas caviae
GGGGAGGATGCGGCGCGGGAGGGGGTGGACAGAGAGCTCAACTTCACCACCACATCGGCCCTGCCCGCCGACAACAAGGTCACTGCCGGTCAATGGCTGGCCGGCAAGGGGGAGGTCTCCGTCGACGAGGCACTGGCGGGACGGCTCGGCATCGCGCTCGGAGACGTGCTCGGCTTCACCATAGAGGGGCAGGCGTTCGAGGCCAGGGTGACCAGCCTGAGGTCCATCAAGTGGGACAACATGAGGCCGAACTTCTACATGATCTTCTCGCCGGACGTGTTGGCCCCCTTCTCCCAGACCTGGCTCGGCAGCTATCGTCTGCCGCCTGAGGGGCGAGGGGCAGAGGTGGAACTCATCCGCCGCCACCCCACGGTGAGCCTTATCGATGTGGAGGATCTCATAGGGCGCCTCACCCTGGTCTCCGATCAGGTGAGCCGCGCCCTGGGATTGATGCTCGGGCTGGTGACGGTGGCCGCCCTGCTGGTGCTGCTGACCCAGACCCAGGCCGGCATGGCCCATCGGCGCCGGGAGCTGCTGCTGATGCGCACCTTGGGGGCGGGCAGCGCCCTGCTCGAGAAGATGTT
>NZ_CDBK01000004.1:783-1025 GCF_000819785.1 Aeromonas caviae
GCAGGGCTCTGCGCCGCCATGGTGGTGGAGCTCTGCTCCTTCGGTCTGCAGTGGTGGTGGGAGGGGGCGCAGTGGCAGTTCCACTGGGCCATCTGGGCTGCACTCCCCCTGCTTGGGGCCGTGCTGGTGACCCTGGCCGGACAGGGCATGCGCCGCCAACTGCTGGCGGGTACCCTGAGCGACCGGCTCAGGGGACTGGGGCAGGGGCTGCTCTGATGGCTCGACACATCCCGACCTAGGTC
>NZ_CDBK01000004.1:1263-54998 GCF_000819785.1 Aeromonas caviae
GACACATCCCGACCTAGGTCGGGATGTGTCATTGGGTCAACGGGGTGAGTGCAGCAGATTGTCCAGAGCGCCGGGCAGGGCCGGGAAGCTGAAGTGAAAACCGGCCTGCTGCAAGCGGGCGGGCAGTACCTGCTGTCCGGTGAGCAGCAGATCCGCCGCCTCTCCCATCAGGAGTCGCAGGAGGGGGGCTGGTACGAAGAAGAGATGCGGGCGATGGAGCGTGGCGGCCAGGGTCTCGCTGAACCGGCGATTGCTGACCGGTTGCGGGGCCGTGCCGTTGAAGATGCCGTCACACTCGCCGTGCTCGATGAGAAACAGCATGGCCCGCACCAGATCCTGCACGTGGATCCAACTCATCATCTGGGTGCCGCTGCCCATGGGGCCGCCGAGGCCGAGGCGGTAAGGGGGCAGCATCCTGGGCAAGGCGCCCCCCTCCATGCCGAGTACCAGGCCGATGCGCAGGATGCAGACCCGGGTCTGGGCCGAGCGGGCCTGCTGGGCAAGCTGCTCCCACTGCTGACAGAGACGGTGGGTGAATTCGTCGTGAGGGCTCTGGCATGTTTCATCCAGAGGGGCGTCATCCTGGCGGCCATACCAGCCGATGGCGGAGGCATTGAGCAGCAATCTGGGGGGCGTGCTGGAGAGTTTGACGAGATCCACCAGCTGTTCGGTCAGCAGCCAGCGGCTGTTGCAGAGCAACTGCTTGCGGGACTCGCTCCAGCGTCCGGCTGCGATGGGTTCGCCGGCCAGGTTGATGACGATGTCCACGTCATTGAGGTGATCCAGCCTGTCCAGGCTGTCCAGCAGGGTGACATCGTGGCCGAGCAGCTCGTAGGCCCGGCTGCCCTGGCGGGTCAGCACGACTACTTCGTGCGCTACCTTGAGGTGTGCCACCAGACGGCGGCCGATAAACCCCGTGCCCCCCGTGATCAGTATCTTCATGTCCTGCCTCCCTGACGCTCTAGGGTCTACTCTAGAGCCTGGGTGCCCGATGGACAAGCTCCTGTTTTTATGAGCATTATGATTTTTGTCTCCCAAGACGCCGCCCCCTTTATCCACGGGGTTGCCGGGCGTTGCGACCACGGGGGGCGCCGTGGCGCGGCGGTATCAGGGGCTCATTCCGGCTTGCCAAACGGGCGCCAGCGGGTAAACTCGAGCGCTTTTTCGCCATGTTCATGAGGGCCGTTATGCCATTTCGACGTTTGAAGGTGCGTCAATTCTATGTCCGGCTGCTCTGTGCCTTGCTGGCCGGTCTGTTGCCCATGCTCCTTGGGCTCGTCATCGTCATCTGGCAGACCGCCACCGGCGTGAAACAGGATGCGGTGGCGCGCCTGGAACATGCCAGGGTCATGTTTGACCGCACTCTGGACAATGCCCAGTTGGCGGCGTCGGCCCTCACCGGCAGCCTGGGCAGGCCCTGTCTCGAGGTGGTGCAGGGGCTCAGGGATCAGGTGGCCACGGTGCCGGATGTGCGCAGCGTCAACCTGGCCAGGGGGGATCGGATCTACTGCTCTTCCCTCTATGGCCCGGTCGATGGCGGCATCAAACTGGATGACTATGTCGGGGGCAGGCTCGACCTGATGAAGGGCAACCCGGTCACCCCGAATCGCCCCCTCATCGCCTACCGGGAAGAGGTGGGCGAGTTCAGCGTGCTGGTGGGGGTCGACGGCTACTACCTGCTCAACATCCTGGACATGCTGAGCCGCAACTCCCCACTGGGGTTGGTGGTCGGCAACGAGATGCTGCTGCGAAACAGCGAGCTCACCGACAAGCTGATCCCCAAGGACCGCAGTGGCTATCTCGAACAGGTCTCGACCAGGTACCCGTTCAAGGTAGTGACCACGGTGTCGGTGGATGAGTACCGTGCCCACATCTGGGACTACTCCAAGGTGGGCGTCATTATTTATCCTCTGCTGAGCCTGCTGCTCGGGGTGGCGGTCTTCTGGCTGATGGGTCGTTCGACCTCGCCGGCCCAGGAGCTGAAACGGGCACTGTCCCAGCAGGAGTTCATCCCCTATCTGCAACCCGTGGTGAACGGGGAGGACGGCCAATGGAGCGGTTGCGAGGTGCTGATGCGCTGGCAACACCCCCGTCAGGGGATGATCTCGCCGGATCGCTTCATTCCCCTGGCAGAGGACAGTGGTCTCATCGTGCCCATGACCCGGCTGCTGATGGCGCAGGTGCGCGAACAGTTTGCGGGCAAGGCGCACCATCTGCCGCGAGGGTTCCACTTCGGCTTCAACATCAGCGCCAGCCACTGCAAGGATCTGAGCCTGGTGGAAGATTGCCGGGATTTCATCAACGCCTTCAAGGGGAATCCCATCAAGCTGGTGCTGGAGCTGACCGAGCGCGAGCTCATCGTGGCGGACGAGACGACGGACCGGCTCTTTGCCGAGCTGCATGCCCTCGGGGTCTTCATCGCCATCGACGATTTCGGCACCGGCCACTCCAGCCTGACCTACCTGCAGACCTTCCAGGTCGACTTCCTCAAGATCGATCAGAGCTTCGTCGGCATGATTGGGTCGGACGCGCTCTCCAGCCACATCGTGGAGAACGTCATCGATCTGGCGACCCGGCTCGGTCTGCAACTGGTGGCGGAAGGGGTGGAGAATCAGGTGCAGGCCGACTATCTGAAGGCCCGCGAGGTGACCTTCCTGCAAGGCTACCTGTTTGGCAGGCCCATGCCCATGAAGGAGTTTGTCAGCCAGCTGGCCGGCCAGGGGCGCTGAGGGGAAAGCGCGAGGCAAAAAAAACCAGCGACCGGGTCGCTGGTTTTTTTATGGCCGGATGGCTCAGAGCATGCGGGCCAGGGCGCGGCACAGACGCTGAACACCCTCTTCCGTGGTCGCCTCATCCACACAGGAGAAGCTCAGGCGCAGGGTGTTCTGGATCTCGGGGCGCACATAGAAGGGGGCGCCGGGCACGAAGGCAACCTTCTCCTTGATGGCCTCGTCGAACAGGGCCATGGCACTGACGCTGGGCGGCAGGGTCAGCCAGAGGAACATACCCCCCTCGGGCCGGGTGTAGCTGACGCCGGGCGGACAGTGGCGGGCGAGGGCGGCTTCCATGGCGGCACGCTGGCGGCCATAGACCTCCTTGATCTTCTCCAGGTGAGCGTCGAGGGAGTTGTCGGTCAGGAAGCGGTGCAGCACCTGCTGGCTGAAGGCGTTGCTGTGCAGGTCGGTGGCCTGCTTGGCGATGGTGACCTTCTTGCGCAGCCAGTCCGGCACCACCATCCAGCCCAGGCGGAAGGCTGGCACGACCGTCTTGGAGAAGGACCCGAGCAGCACGGTGTTGTGGGGGGCCAGCTTGGCGATGGGGGGCAGGTGCTCCCCTTCGAAGCGCAGCTCGCCGTAGGGGTCGTCTTCCACCATCAGCAGATCGTGGCGCACCAGGCGCTCCGCCAGGGCTTCCCGGTTGGCGCGGCTGTAGGATACACCACTCGGGTTCTGGAAGTTGGGCACGCCGTAGAGCAGCCTGGCGCTGGAGCCCTGCTCCAGCAGCGCATCCAGCGCTGCCAGATCCAGCCCCTCTTCCGCCAGGGTGATGGGCTTGAAATTCGGTTGATAGACGGAGAACGCCTGGATGGCGCCAAGGTAGCCCGGCTCTTCGATGATGAGATCCTGCCCCTCGTTCACCAGCACCTTGCCCAGCAGATCCAGCGCCTGCTGGGAGCCGCTGGTGATGAGGATGTTGTCAGGATTGACGGTCATGCCGTGGCGGCTCAGGTAGCGGTCGGCGATGAACTGGCGCAGCGGGGCAAAGCCCTCGGTGGTGGCGTATTGCAGCGCGGCGGCTCCCTGCTCGCGCAGCACGTCCTGGCACGCTTGCTCGATGGCCTTGACCGGGAACAGATGGGGGTTGGGCAGGCCGCCGGCGAAGGAGATGATCTCCGGATTGGCGGCAACTTTGAGGATTTCGCGGATAAAGGAAGGCTCGACCTTCTCGAAGCGCTGGGCAAAAAACGGCTGCATAGGGTTCTCTCTGACTAGGTGGCGGTCGCTCCATTCAACCGCCAGGTTATCCGTTTGTATCAGATTTCAGAAATGAGGCAATGGCTGTCACAAAAATCCATAAAAAAGGGCAGGTTTGGCACCTGCCCGAATTTTATCGTCCCGACCCCGGTCAGGGGCGCAAAAACCCCTGTCAGGGGGACATCGGGCGGGATGGGGGTCAGAGTCCCGGCGCCTTGAGGAAGCGGATCATCAGGTCGGTATTGGCCCCGAGCTGCTGCTCAATCCGGCCCGGGAAGAGCTCGGCCATCTTGTCGAGGCGATCATGCTCCGTGTGCCAGATCTTGCCCCACTGGGTCTCGCTGTCCCGGTCGCAGGCGCTCTTGGTGGCGTCGTCGTAGCAGTCCCACAGCGCCGGATTGGTGCTCTGGGAGTAGCCGTCATAGCCATCTTCCCCGTTGATGGTGAAGTTGGTGGCCTCCACGTAGGCGATGGGCACCCCCAGGCAGGCGAACGGCGCATGATCGGACCAGCTGCCGGTCTCCCCTTCCGGGTAACCGCTGTAGCTGGGGTGGATGGCGAACGGGGTGGCGGTTTGCTGGGAGATGGCCAGCAGGCGATCGCGCACCTTGGGATCGAAGCTGTAGCGGCTTGGGTCGGCGCAGTTGTACTCGGCCACGTCGGAGTGGGCCGAGTGGACATAGACGATGTCGCCCCCGGCGATGGTGTCGTAGTTCACCATGGCCAGCAGCTTGGCGACGGCGTCGGTGTCGAGACTGGCGGCATAGGCTTTGGAGCCGTTGAGGCCGTTTTCCTCGGCGCCGAAGAAGGCGAAACGCACCGTGTAGGGCAGGGTCTCTCCCTTGAGTGCCTCGGCAACTGCCAGCAGGGCGGCGACGCCGGCCCCGTTGTCGGTGGCACCTTCGGATCCTTTCTTCTCGCCGGTGCTGTCATAGTGGGCACCGATGAGGATCACCCTGTCGCTCTGACCCTTGAGCTCGGCGACGATGTTCTGGGAGGTTCGGTCTGTGCCGCCCCGGGTGTAGGTGAATGGCTGGTTCTGCACCTCGTAACCCCAACCGGCCAGGTGATCCTGGATCCAGGCGGCGGCGCGGGTTTCGGCCTCGGTGCCCGTGGGACGAGCGCCTATCCCTTCTGCGCCAGAGCTCAGTTGCACCAGAAATTCATGGGCTTGAGCCGCGGGGGCAGGGGGTTGGGAGTCGTTGTCAGAGGGGTTGCAACCGGCCAGCAGGGCAGGCAGGACGAGGGCCAACAGGGTTTTCTTCATACTGCAATCCTTTGTTGTATATGGTTTTATTTTTCCGCGTCAGGATGAACCCGACGTCCGGCAGATTCTGTGAAGGGGGTGGCATTTGTCAACCTTGCCGGTGGATGTGGGCAGTCCCGGGGGATTTGTTGTGGGAAACACTTGCGCCTTGTGCCTATCTTGGGATAATTCGCTCCCCTGTTTTTGCGAACTGATGCAATAACGAGCGATCCATTTATGTCGGCTCTCTTCCAGAGCGATGCAATAACGAGCAATTTACTATGTCTGTGACCCAAGATGTGTTTAACGAAGACGGCAAGTTCATGCGCAAGATCCGCAGCTTCGTCCGTCGCGAAGGCCGCCTGACCAAAGGGCAGGAGAAGGCCCTGGAAGAGCTCTGGCCGGTCATGGGCATCGATTTCGCACCAGAGCCGCTCGACATGGTGGCCCTGTTTGGCCGCGAGGCACCCGTGGTGCTGGAGATCGGGTTCGGCATGGGCGCCTCCCTGGTGGAGATGGCCAAGAACGCCCCCGAGAAGAACTTTATCGGCATCGAGGTGCACTCTCCGGGTGTGGGCGCCTGCCTTGGCACCGCCCAGGAGGCGGGCGTCACCAACCTGCGCGTCATCTGCCACGATGCGGTGGAAGTGCTGGAGCACATGATCCCGAACGGGTCTCTCTCCTGCCTGCAGCTCTTCTTCCCGGACCCCTGGCACAAGAGCCGCCACCACAAGCGTCGCATCGTGCAGCCTGCCTTTGCCCAGGACATCCGCCAGAAGCTTGCCATCGGTGGCGTCTTCCACATGGCCACCGACTGGGAGAACTACGCCGAGCACATGCTGGAGGTGATGAGTGCCGCCGAGGGGTACGAGAACACCTCCGCCACTGGCAACTGGGTGCCCCGTCCCGACTGGCGCCCCCTGACCAAATTCGAGCAGCGTGGCCATCGTCTGGGCCACGGTGTCTGGGATCTGATTTTCAAACGAGTCAACTGAGTCAACGTATCAACTAAGGAGCTATCATGGCCAACCGTAGCCGCCGTCTGCGTAAGAAACTGCGCGTCGATGAATTCCAGGAAATGGGGTTCGACATCAGTTTCAACTTCCCGGTCGGCACCGCCGAAGAGACCATTGATGCCGTGGTCGATGCGCTGATCGACGAGGTGATTGAGCCTCGCAAGCTGGCCTTCGCCGGCTCGGGTCACCTGGCCTGGGAAGGGATGATCTGCACCCAGCAGCTCGGCAAGTGCACCGACGAAGACCGTTCCGCCGTTCAGACCTGGCTGCAAGGCAAAGGGCTGGAGGCCGTGGTGGTCACCGAGCTGTTCGATCTCTGGTACGGTGAGCCGGCCTGATATCTGACTGCCTCCCGGGCAGATAGAAAATCCCGCCGCCGGCGGGATTTTTGTCGGTGGGCTGGCCCCGCCTCGTTTCACGTCATGGAATAGCCAATGGTGTTGTCATCCGAATTACTGGCCGGCATCCTGGAAGAGGTGCGTCCGCTGCTCGGGCAGGGGAAGGTGGCCGATTACATTCCCGCCCTGGCCCAGGTGCCTGCCGACCGGCTGGGGATCGCGGTCTGTACCGTTGAAGGGGAATTGTTCACCGCAGGTGACGCTTTCGAGCCCTTCTCCATCCAGAGTATCTCCAAGGCCCTGAGCCTCACGCTGGCCTTGACCCTCTATCAGGAGGAGGAGATCTGGGCCAGGGTGGGCAAGGAGCCCTCCGGCCAGCCGTTCAACTCCCTCGTCCAGCTGGAGTTCGAGCAGGGTATTCCCCGCAACCCCTTCATCAACGCCGGTGCCCTGGTGGTGAGCGATCTGCTGGAAACCCGGCTCACCGCTCCTCGCCAACGCACTCTGGAGCTGGTGCGCCGCCTGTGCGGCAACCCGGCCATCATGGCGGATCAGGTGGTGGCGCGCTCCGAGTACCAGCACTCCGCCCGCAATGCCGCCATCGCTTATCTGATGAAGGCCTATGGCAACTTCGAGAACGAGGTGGACAAGGTATTGCAGAGCTACTTCAATGCCTGCGCCATCCGCATGAGCTGCGTCGATCTGGCACGAGCCTTCGTCTATCTGGCCAACCGGGGTGTCCCTCTTGGCGAGAGCACGCCCCTGCTGCCAGCCCGGACCACCAAGCAGGTCAATGCCCTGCTCGCCACCTGCGGCCTCTATGACGAGGCGGGCGACTTCGCCTACCGGGTCGGCATGCCGGGGAAATCCGGGGTGGGGGGCGGCATCATGGCGCTGATCCCGGGAGAGCTTTCCATCTGCGTCTGGTCACCCGAGCTCAACAAGGCGGGCAACTCCCTGGCCGGGACGGCGGCGCTGGAGCTGCTGGCCGAGCGCCTGGGCCGCTCCATTTTTTAACTCTCTTCACTATGCATCGAGACGACATCATGAAACGAATGACTGGACTGTGGCGAAGCTGCCTGACCGCCTTGCTGCTCTGGTGTGCCTGGCCCGCGCTGGCCGCCGAGCTGCCCCCGCTCTCCCTGGCGGATGCCAAGGGGAAGGAGGCGGTGATCTTGGATACCCGCCCGAGCTATTTCTATCAGGGCTGGCCCATGGACGGGGAGAAGCAGGGGGGCCATGTAGCCGGTGCCGAGCTGCTCTCCGCAGAGTGGAAATACAGCGACGAGGAGTGGCCTGCGGCACTCGCGAGCAAGGGGCTGAAGGCCGACAAACCCGTCGCCCTCTATGGCACCCCTCGCGAGGTGGCCGAGGTGGCCCGTCTGCTGCGCCTGCAGGGCATCAAGCAGCTGTTCGAGCTGCAGGAATGGAAAGAGGCGCCCCGGGAGCACCTGGCACGCTGGCAGCAGCTGGTCCATCCGCTCTGGCTGGCAGACTTGCAGGCAGGCAAGCCGGTCATCGCCGCCCCCAAGGGGGAGTGGAAGGTGTTCGAGGTGGACTGGGGATCTCCCAAGGCCTATCTGCTGAGCCACATTCCGGGAGCCGGCTACATCGACACCAACCGGCTGGAAGGGGAGCCGCTGTGGAACAAGGTCTCTGACGAGGCGCTCAAGGCGCTGCTGCTGGAGAACGGCATCCGTCATGACACCACCGTCATCCTCTATGGCCGCAACACCATGGCGGCGGCCCGTGCGGCCCATCTGATGATGTATGCGGGGGTCGAGGATGTGCGGCTGCTGGATGGCGGGCTGGAGGCCTGGTTCGTGCAGCATCTGCGCACCGAGACCGGGCTGGCCAACAAGTTCACCCCGACCAAGGCGTTTGGCGTGGCCATCCCGGCCCATCCCGAGTACTACACCACCCTTGACCAGGCCAAGGCCCTGCTCAAGCAGCCGGACGGCGCCCTGGTCAGCGTGCGCACCTGGGACGAGTTCGTGGGCAATACCTCGGGCTACAGCTACATCAAGCCCAAGGGGGACATTCCCGGGGCCAGATGGGGTCATGGCGGGGTGGATGCCAACAGCATGAGCGACTTCCACAACCCGGACGGCACCATGAAGCCCGCCCGCGAGATCCTCGCCATGTGGGATGAGTGGAATATCGAGCCGACCCAGCAGGCCGCTTTCTACTGCGGCACCGGCTGGCGCGCCTCCGAGGCGTTCTTCTACGCCTGGTTGATGGACTGGAAGCGGATCAGCGTCTACGACGGCGGTTGGTTCGAGTGGAGCATGGATCCGGCCAACCCCACCGTCACCGGCGAGCGCAAGCCGGGCAACTGAGACGGCAATGCCGAGCAGCGGAAATAAAAAAGCACCTTCATGGAAGGTGCTTTTTTTGTCTGCAAGGCATCGTGAACCGGGATCAGAAGGAGGCCACGTTGGTCTGGTCGTAGAGGCCGTACTTCCTCGACAGCATCTGGCCGCCGTCCCGGGTCAGGGGGACCCAGCTGATGTTGGCGCTGTCGATGGTGGACTTGAACATCATCAGGTCGAACGGGATGGTGATGTAGAGGCCCTTGGTGAAGCTCCCTTCGCCGTACTCTTCTGCCGACACATTGGTGAAGGTGGCAAAGAAACCGGCGCTGATCCCCGAATCAAAGGTCTTGGCGAAGTTGAACGTGGCGCCATAGTCCCCCGCGAGATAGCGACCCACCGAAATCTGGGCGGTCACCTTGTCCAGAAACGCCGGTTGCCAGTAGGTGGTGACATGGCCGGTGGCGATCTGGTAATCGGCGAGCTGGAGGGTGTTCTCCCAGTCCCGCTGCCTGACCAGGTTGAGATCGGCACCGATGGCCCAGTTGCGGTTGAAGGGGCGATACAGGGCCTCCCCGCCGACACCGGCATACATCATCTCCAGATAACCGCCATAGGCCTGGCCGTACCAGCCATCGGCAAACTTGTCCATGTGGGTGAGCTGCAGGTTGTTGAGCAGCACATTCGATGACGTCACGTACTCCCGCACCCAGGTACGGACCCGGGGCAGGGCCTCTCCATCGGGCGGTGGCTCGGTGTAATTGAACTTGTCGTAGTTGTTGACGAGGTTGACGAAGACGGTGCTGCTCACCCAGTCGTGCTCGGTCATGTGCCAGTCGGTGTTGGCATTCAACCCGAGCTGGTACATGTAGAAACTCTCGGCTCCCCCGATGGACTGGCTCAGCTTGGGCACTATCTTGAAATCCCATGAGCGGGGTTCGGCTCCATGGCGCAGTGTGCCTTCGACGGGGGCCGGTGGCTGGCGGCTGACCTCGATCTCTTGTGTCTGGCCGAGGGGGAGATCGCTGTTGGCACGACGCACGGAGTCGAGATCGACTCGGCTCTCTTGCAGGGGCATCCCCTGCTTCTGCTCGATGATGCGCAGTTCTTTCACCGTGGAAGGCAGGGCATTGACGGCCAGCAGGGTGGCTCTCTGCTCGCTCTGGGCCTGATCCCTGTATCGGGTCTGCTCTGCCTCCAGCGTCAGGGTCTCCTTGTCACTGTAGAGTGAGGCCTGTTGCCAGCCCCCATTGCTGGCCAGCTGGGAAGAGAGCGTTGACCAGTCGACCTGCTCCAGGGAGTCGACCTGGCTGGCCTGATAGGCCGGAACGGGGGGATCCATGACCTTGGGCAGCGACAGGGAAGGGTCGTTGAAGTTGGTATGCCATGTCAGCCCCCACATCAGGGTATTGCCGCGCTGATAGCTGAGGTGCATGTCGAACACATCGTAAGGCTGGTAGACGATGCCCACATTGATGGGAGTGCTCTGAACGATGGCCCCCGCCGACTCGTGACTGTAGTCGTTGCCCTCGTATTCGAGCTTGAGCCTGAGGGGCTGCCAGGGGGTCTGGTACTCTATCCCTCCATAGAGGGCCGCCGGGCCATGGAACAGGCTGCCGAATTCAAACTTGCCGCCGCTGCCCGAGAAGCCGTCATCACGCTGACACCAGCCTTCACGGACTTCACAGAAGGGGTTCTTGATGTTGCCGCTCTGACCCATGTTTCCCCACGCCATTCCCAGGGTGAAATCAAGGTTCTTGTAGCGTTTGCTGGCGACGATGTATTCGCTGTCAAAGAGCCCGGTCCCCATCACATCGCGCAGTCCCACAGAGACCTGTGGGCGCCAGGTGGATTCGGTCCAGAGTCGGGCTTTGACATCCAGCCCCTTGTCCTTGTAGGTCTGGTCGCCACTGAAATTCTCGTCATTGCTGTAGAGCCGGGTGCGAATGTCGGTGTATCTCAGGGTGGCTTCCAGCCAGGAGAATGGCTGCATGGAGATGGACCAGCGCCGGTATTCCTGGTCATCCATGTAGTTGAATGAAAACTCGCCTTCCGGAGCCATGCGTGCCGTCGGCATCTGGAGCAGGCCCACGCCACCAAAATCACTCTGGGTGGGGAGGAGAGGCGAGAAGCTGTCCGTGTTGGCAAACGCGAAGGGGGAGGCAAGCAGCGAGAGAGTGGCGATTCTGGTCAGCATTACTCGGGTATCCGATTAGCAATCATGTCGGCAATACGGAGATTGATGTTCTTGAACTGGGCAGGCAACAGCGCCGGATCGAAACCGGCAAACAGGGTTGCACCCGGCATGGGCTCGATATGGTATTCGTTCCACACCGCGACGGGGGACAACTGGACGCGGCCATCCGGCTGGATGAGATAGACCTCGCCAGGGTTGGCGCCGGGTAGCAGGCTGTGGCCCTGCCAATATTCAGCCAGCCCCTTGGCGGGTTCATGGGGCATGGACCTGCGACTGTTGATCAATCCCAGCAGGTAGAGGCTGGATGGTCTGCGAGAGAGATAGAGAGAATAGTCGCCAGACAGACGAGGGTTGTTTGCAGGCTCCACTCTGCTGAGATCCGGATCCAGCTTGATGTCAATCCGGCCGGCCACATCGAGCTGATCCAGCTCGCGCAGCAGTTGCTGGGTGGCCTGAACCAGGCCGCCCTGATGCGCTCTCATCCAGAGAACCTGGAGGGCTTTCAGATCGCTGAGCAGCTGTTCTTTGGCTTGCTGTGCAGACTCATCTTGGGCGGGGGAGGAGATGATGGCGGCAGGCCAGTAGACGTCGCCGGGCAAGCCGGGCGCATTCAACAGTTGTTCCAGACGCTGGCTATCGGAGAGGGAAATGGTGGTCTTGCTGGCATGGCCGACCATCACCCGGGTGATGCTGTCGGCATGAAGCCATGGGGCATAGCCAATCAGAAGCGAGAGTATGATTTTTTTCATGGTGCATAGGGCTTGGTGAAGACCATCTCGATGGTGCTGTTGTCAGGGCCGATGTGCTGAATGGTTTTTCTGACCAAGCCCGTCTTTTTGTCCAGCCAGTAATAATTCCGCCACGTCAGGTCATCCTTCACCGACTGGACCGTCTCTTCGTAGAGGGAGGTTGTCAGCACGGCGCCATTGATATCCAGATTTTCATCGACCAGCTGTTTGAAGGTGGTGTGGAGGTTTCTTCCGCTGTGGCGAAGTTGCACCCATTCAGCCAGATAACTGAATTGGGCATCGCCTGGAATGACGGCCTGACTCAAGGGATCCGCCATGGTGGCTGCGAAATAGCGAAGATCATTATCCAGCTTGAGCGTCTTGGTAATTCGACCATGCTCGGTCACTATCAAGCCTCTGTCGCTGCTGACCCAGGAGAGGCGATCTCCCTCGGCAAAGGCGAGCACGAGCAATACAGGTGGTCTGTCGTCAACGGTGAGCAATGCACTGGCATAGGGCAGCTTTTCGATGGCTTCCGGGGTAATGGTTATCTCATCATCCGCAGTGAAGATATATTTGAGCTGTTGATAGCTATCAACGTTGCTGTCTGCACAGCCAAACAACAACATTGATAGCAATAAAAGAATGCGCTTGATTAGCATGAAAGCATCACTGAATAAATAGAAAAATAATAAAGACTGCCCTGAGACAGTCTTTATTTCATTATATCAACGAGCTGTGCTGGTGACAGTCGAGGGGTTGTCGTCGTTGTTGTTGCTGGCAACGGCAACGGCAACACCGATGGCAGCAGCAGCGGCTACGCCAACGGCGATGGCACCAGCGGTGATGCCACCGACAGCAGCAGCGCTAGCAGCACCGGCACCGGCAGCGGCGCCACCAGTGCTGGCGCCTGCGCCAGCAGCGACTGTTTCTGCAGCCATGGTCGGGCTGGACAGGGCCAGCAGTGCAGTCATAATCAAAACACTCTTCTTCATATATTTCCCTTATAAAATCAGAATAGTCGACGATCGTTCTACTCTATTGTGATGGCAAGCCATCGTTTTTGATCAATTTGCATCCATTATTTTTTATCATGACGGAATGCAAATCGAACCAAAATTATCATCACCCCCAACATGCCGCCCAAGAGGGCACCCAATACGACGATGAGTGCCCGTTTCGGCTTTATTTTCTCTTCGGCGATAACGGCAGGGTCAAGCACTTTAAAGACATATTCCTGATTGACTTCGGCGAGCATCAAGGTTTTGGTCTGCTCTTCTATCAATTGATAAAAGACTTTCTGCATATCGGCAACGGAAGTCTTGGAGAGTTGTTCGGTCAAATAGGCGATATTGCGTTTTGACTCCTCCTGATCCCGCTGTTTCATGGTGCTGTTGAGATCGTCGATCAACCAGTCCACCCACTGTTTTGCCAGTTGCGGGGAGTAGAAGTCGACGCTGACGGTCAGCAGCCCTGTCTTGGGGTCGCTGTTGAGATTGACCAGGCTCCTGAACGCCTTGATGAGCTCCCAGTCAGTGGGCTCGGGAGACCTGCCGGGCGGCATCTCGCGGACCCACTGATGGGACTGGGTGTCATAGACTTTGGGGTCGATGAGCAGCTCCCCCGTGGTTTTATCCATGCCGGTGGCGGCGATCAGGGGGACGGCCAGTTGATGGCGGCGAATGAACTCCCCGAGAAACAGCCGCGACTTGCCCACCTCGATGGCGATGGAAGCCTTGTCTCCTCCTTTATTGCCCAGATCGACCCCGGCCAGACTGGCCAGCCCGCCGAAGCGGGAGGCCAGCGCGGAGAGTCCTCCCCCCTGTTGTTCAAGGGAGGGGGTCAGGAGCGCTTCGGCACGATAGATGTTGGGACTCCACAGTGCGAAGGCAACGGCGAGACAGGTAGCGATCAATGTGGTAGCAAAGAGCCACCACTTGCCTTGCCACAGGGCAATAGCCAGCTCTCGCAGGTCGATTTCATCGCTTGCCGGAGCAAGATCCCTCGGCAAGGGAATGACGTTCGCTTTTTGTGCTTCCATGATGATTTGATGAGTCCTATGGAATATGACTGGACGCGTCCAGCGCGTTACTTGATGGCGGACCAGGCGACGCCCAACTGATACATGATCTGGGTCGCCGAAGACATGATGCTCAGGTTGTCCAGATAGTCGGAATCCACCGGCACTATGATGGTGTCCCCCGGCTCCAGGCTCTTGCGTCCGCCAAACCAGCTGTCATTGGGCAGCATCACGCTGCCGTTGGCCTTGATGACATAGACGCGATCGGTATCGGCTTGTTTCTTGGTGCCACCGGCCAGGCTGATGTACTCGTTGATGCTGGTCTCCTCTTTGTAGATATGGGAAGAGGGGAACTGCACCATGCCCGCGATGGAGACCACGTTCTGCATGGTCGGGATATAGAGTTTGTCGCCATCCTCAAGCAGGACGTCCGACTGCTTCTCTCCGGCCAGCAGGGCTGGCATGTCGATGGTCATGCGTCCGATGGCCTTGCTGTTTTCCAGCTGGTTGACCACCGACATGGCTTCGGCAGGGGAGCTGCTGTAGTTGGCAATGGTGCTCTGTCTGCGCAAGGTCATGGTCGAGATCTCCTGGCGAAGTTCATCGCGCAGCATCACCAGCCGCTCTTCCTCCTGCTTGCGCAGGGCCTTGCGGGCGAAGATGGCCCCGTTGGGGTTGGCGTAGGTCGTGATGCCACCCACGCGCTCGATCAGATCGTGCAGGCTCTCTCCCCTGCGCACGGTGTAAGTGCCCGGGAATTTCACTTCACCGAAGACCTGGACGGTCGCCTCTTCCCGCCATTGGGGATGGGGCAGGACGTTGATGTTGTCCTTGGATTGCAGCAGCGGTGAACCGTAAGGGCTGTTGGCGGTATCCAGCGAGAATCGCTCGTTCTGTACCAGGATGCTGTCGCCCCGCTCATTGACGCGGGAGAGTTCGACCACGTTGGCCTGCTCGTTGAATCCGCCGGCGGCCAGGATGGCATCGGACATGCGGCTGTTGTCGGTCAGCGGGTAGAGGCCCGGGTATTTCACTTCGCCACGCACTTCCATGATCTTCACCGGCTGACCCAGGGTAGACTGTGCCTTCAGGCGCTCGATGACAGGCGCCAGAAGGGCTTGCCGTGAATCGGCGACCACTGCGTCCGTGGCGGTCTTGTCGGACAGGGAGGAGAGCTTGATCTGAGAGTCATTGCTGAGCTCGTCACTCTTGACATCGGCGCCGGTGGAGACATCGGTCCGCATCATGGCGGCGTTGTCCAGCTCTCTTGCCTTGGTCTTGAGATCCTTCACTCTGGTCGAGGTCGCGGCAGTCTCTCTGAGCCGGTCAGTGGCATCGTTGCGGAACACCAGCACCTGATCCCTGGCCTGGAGTACCACATCGTCCTTGCTGCCCGGCTGTTGCAGCGCCTTGCCCAGGTTGAACTGGATCACGCTGATATTGCGCTGGGAATCCACTTCCCTGACGACCAGGGCATAGCTCAGATCGGTCGCGGAGATGAGATCCCGCTGAACGCTCTTGAGCAGGTTGCTGATGCGGGTGCCCGGGGTATAGCTGTAGACGCCATCACGTACTACGGCCCCTTTGACGACGATGGCCTGACTGTACTCGGTGCTGCTCGGTTTGACCGAAATCTTGTCACCGTCCCGGATGCTGAACTGACGATCATGGCCATTGGCCAGCGTCAGGTTGAAGACCTTCAGACCGGTGTCTGTATGACGTTCTACCGAGACTTCCTGCAAGGCTGACGCCTTTACGCCACCGGCCAGGGCGAGCACGTCCGCCAGGGGGGCAGAATTTCTCAATTCGTAGATGGCGGGGCGCTTGACCAGTCCGCTGATGGACACTTCACTGCCTTTGGCCGGGACGAAGACGGTATCTCCCGCCTGCAGGCGAATATCCTGGCTGGTATCCCCCCAGACCAGCATCTTGTACAGATCCACATCGATGACTTTCTGTCCGGCCCGCTTGACCTGGATCTTGCGCAGGGAGCCGACGGTATCGATGCCGCCTGCCGCCTGCAAGACCTGGGTGACGGTGGCCATGCCGCTGACATTGTAGGCACCGGGGCGATAGGCATCCCCCATCACAAAAACCTGCATGGCGCGCATGGAACCAAAGCTGATGAAGGAGTTGACGCCTATCATCTGCTCCTTGATCCGGGTTTCAAGGTCGCTTCTGAATTGCTGGAAGGTCAATCCACTGGCAGAGATGGGACCGAGACTGGGGAAGTCGATGAAGCCTTCGCGACCGACACTCAGGTCATAGACCGCGTTTTCCTTGCCATACAGCTGCACATGGATTTCATCCCCCGGGCCAATGACATAATCATCAGCAACGGGCATGTCGGTCACCGGGGCATCCAGAATGGGTTCACCGGCGAACACATTGTAACCGAATGGTTGGAGCTCCCCTGGCTGGGCGACTCCTGCGATCAGCGGGCGCTGGGATACCTGGCTATAGTCGACCTCCCGTGGCGCCGCCACCGGCGTTGACGGGGTGACAGGGGTCATGGCGCTGGCATTCTGGAACTGGTCGACAGAAATACCATATTGCTTGGCCAGAGCCTGCTGCTGATCAGCGGGGAGGCGCTTGAATTGTTCCATCATCTGCGGGCTGATTTGCGGCGCAGCGAATGCATTTAAACTAATCGCAGCTAATATCCATGGCGCTGTTATAAATTTCATTTTAGGTAAAGCCTTGCAATGTGTTTGTTCAGATTGCTGAAGATGGTGAGTAATAAATAGGGTGTTTACTCGGTCATCGAGTAAATTAGACTTTCTTTATATATCCGTGAAAAAATAACAAGCCCCGTATATTAGAACATGCTTGTGTGACGTTTTTATATGCAAGGCACCCAGGTATATGGAAGGTCCGGGTATGCTCAGTGTTGTCAGCATGAGGAGCAAACCACCCGCAGGGGCAGGGATGGCATGACTGGTACTTGGCGTCAGCGTGTTGCCCCGTGCACGGTAATTATTGTGTCTTCGCTCATTATGAGTGTCACAACGTCCATGCTGGTCGGGAGTAAAAAGACATGGCTACCGCATCCGAAGGGCAAATCGGCATGGGATGTGTATTTTTTGTTATTTTTCCAGGCTGACTGACAGTGTGCGTCGCACCCGATGGTCAAGGCGTCAAATTATTGATTGTGTTGGCAATGACAATGACATTTGTTTTCCGCGCGGAAATCTATCAAAAGTGTATTTTTTTGCAACATATATCAGACAATTCCTACGGCTGATATCGGATTATTCCTTTGTTTGATCAGAAGGCACAATAAATGGCTGGGTATAAGACCGCATGTTGATAACTCAGCATGTCGGATGTTATGGCTTTGTTTCTGGCGCCTGACCAGGGTGTCGTATAAGGCGTGTCTGGCAGGGTTGACTTTTTGCTCTAATTTTATGGCTGCTGCAGTCAGAAACCCATACTGAGCTAGGCTTCACCTATCACCGCCAGGGTGAGCGTGAAGAAGGGGAGAGTGATGAAAGCTGTGATGATGCTGATTTGTCTGTTGGGATTGGCGGGGTGTAGCTCCCAATACATCATGAGCACCAAGGATGGCAAGATGATTGCCACCGACAGCAAACCCAGGTTGGACGAGACCACAGGCATGTATCGCTATTACGATGAAGAGGGGAGGGAAGTGCATATCAACAAGGACGACATCACCCAGATCATGGAGCGTTGAGGCTCTCCTCAAGCAACAAGGGCTGCCCGCGGGCAGCCCTTGTTATTGTTGGTGCTCATGCCGTCTGGGGCACCTGACGGTTGACCTGGCCGGCAAACAGCTGGTGGAAGCGGGAGTGGGAGTTGGCCAGCAGGCTCACCGGCGAACCCTGCTCCACCACGGTGCCGGCCTCCATCACCACCACCTTGTCCACCGACAAGAGCGGCTCCAGGTGGTGGGCGATCACCAGATAGCTGGCCTCCGGCCGGTAGCGGTAGAGCAGCTCCGCCATCTTGCGCATGCCGCCGTGATCGAGGTCCGAGGTGGCCTCGTCCAGCACGATGAGCGGGCGGCGCGACAGCAGGATGCGGGCGATCACCAGCAACTGGGTCTCGCCAGCGGAGAGTTGCAGCCTGTCGAGATCCTCGTCCAGCCGGCCGGCGCAGCGCTCGGCCAGCCCTACCCGGGCCAGTGCCTGCTCCAGTGCCGCGTCGTCATGCTCGGTCAGGGGCGCCAGATTGGCCCGCAAGGAGCCAAAGAAGGTGAGCGGGATCTGGGAGACGGTGTCGTAGAGATCGCGCACCGCCTCCGGTGCAAGTCGTGACAGTGGCTGATTGCCGTAGAAGATCTCCCCCTGGGAGGCGGGATACATGGCCTGCAATACCCCCAGCAGGGAGCTTTTGCCTGCCCCGGTACGCCCGCACACACCCACCTTTTCACCGGGGGCCAGCTCGAAGTTCACCTTGTGCAGTGCCCACTGGCTGGTCTGGGGGTAGCGCAGCCCCAGGTTGTCGAAGCGCACTGCGGGGTGAGGGGTGGCGAGGGCCTCTCCCTCCTGGCGTTCGCTCTCTATTTCGCTGTATTCGCGCACCCGTTCCACCGCGTTCATCACCTGTTCCACTTCGGCAAAGGTGCGGATGAGGGAGTTGAGCATGGCGGAAGCGGTAAAGGCATAGGTGATGGCAACCGCCCCCAGCAGCGGGCTGTTGCCAAAGGCCACCATGAGTGCCACGGCCCCCACCAGGGCGGCGGAGAGCAGAGTCTGGTGCATGCCGAGCCAGCGGTTGATGGAGGTGGTGGTGTACCAGCTGCGCAGGTTGTTGTCATAGTGGTGCAGCACCTGGTCCAGCGCGAAACGCTCGGCCCCGGCCAGGCGCAGGGCGGGGGCGCCGCGGATGGTCTCGCTGATGCTGATGTAGAGCGGAGAGCGCAGCACCGAGGACTGGCGCCGCAGCTTGAGTTGCACCGCCCGGTAGCGGCGCTGCAACACATAGAGCGCCCATCCCACCAGGGGGGCGATGAGCAGCAGCAGGGGAATATTGATGCCGATCACCACCACCTGCAAGGCCACGGACACCAGCATGCCGAACAGTCCCACCAGCATGGAGAGCAGCATCTCCTGCGCCTCCCCCAGATCCCGGTCGAAGCGGTTGAGGATGCGCCCCTGGGGCACCTTGTCGAAGAAGGCCATGGGGGCGCGGCTGATGCGCCCCAGCATGCCGTCAAACAGGGTCCAGGCCAGCTTGAGGCCGAGTTTGTAGTTGATGACTCGCACCGCCATGATGCAGGCGAGGGAGCCCGCCCCCAGCAGCACATAGATGCCGAGCAGGGTCGTGACGTCGCTCACCTCGGCCTTGCCGCCGAGCCAGAGATCCGAGGCGATGCGCAGCCCTTCCTGGCCCAGGGTGAGCAGCAGGACGAGCAGGATGGCACCGGGGGCGGCGAGGCGCTGCCACATGAAGCCAAACAGTCCCCAGTCCACCTTGCCCTCCACCACTTTCTCCTCGCTGAACTGCTCCGCCTCCTGAGGGGGCACCGGCGGGGCGGGCTGGGGATGCTGGACAAGATCCGCCAACTGGTGGGCATCGAGCTCCACCAGGCGCCCCTGCTCGATGCGGATCACCCGATCGCACCTGGCCAGCACATCCGGGTCGTGGCTCACCAGGAGCCGGGTCGGCCCCGGCTTGAAGACGAGCCCCTGCTCCAGTACCTGGGCCGCGACCATGGGGTCGAGCGCAGACAAGGGGTTGTCCAGCAGCAGGATATCGGCCCGGGCGTAGAGGGCGCGAGCCAGGGCGACCCGCTGCTGCTGGCCGCCGGAGAGGCGGGTGCCGAGCTCGCCCACCAGGGTTTGATCCCCGTGGCTGAGCAGCGCGAGATCGGCCGTGAGGGCGCAGGCGCCGAGCACCCAACGATAGCGCTCGGCGTGCCAGGGCTGGCCGAACAAGATGTTGTTGCGGATGGTGTCGTTCATCAGCCAGGGTTTATGGCCCAGATGGGCAACCCGGCCGTGGCGACGGATGCTGCCGGCAAACTCGCTGTCAAAGCCGGCAACCAGATGCAGCAGGCAGCTCTTGCCCGCCCCGGTGGCCCCGGTGATCCCCACGAGCTCCCCCGGTGCGATGGCGAGGTTGGCTCCCTCGAGCACCGGTTTTTGCTGGTGCAGGGCACTGACGCCTTCCAGGTGGAGGGCCCCCGCCGGCAGGGCGGGATCATCGAGTTCCCGATGCTGCTCCGGGCTGTTCAGGAACTCGCACAGCCGGTTGAAGCCGGTGTTGAAGTTGATCAGGGTGCGGATGAGGTAGGGCAGTCGCATCATGGGAATGCGCAGCACGGTAAACAGGGCGATGGTGGTGAACACCTGGGGCAGGGTGAGGGTGTTGCCCGACGCCAGGTAGGTGGTGAAGGTAGCCAGGGTCACCAGCAGGGGAGTGCTCAGCATCAGCCCTTCGTTGATGGCATCGAGCCTGAGCACCCGGCCCAGCACTCCCAACTCCTGCTGGCGCTTGGTGTTGGCCGCCCGGGTGAAGAAGGGGCCAAGCCCGTTCTGGCGCACCAGCCTCAGCTTCTTGATGTATTCCGCCAGGATGCCGTTGCGCTCGTCCTGCTGACGCTTGAGCTGCTGCTCCTGCTGGTTCATGCGCCGTACCACCCGGGTGGAGATGAGCAGCAGCAGGGCCAGCACCGCGAAGCCCACCAGACCGGCACTGCCCACCTGCCACACCAGCAGGGCGATGGTGCCGATGAGTTGCAGCGCCATGGTGACCGGCATGGCGGGGTCAGCCAGGATCCAAGTAATGTCCCACACGTCCCGGTTGATGAGGTTCTGAACCCGGCCGCCGGCCCTGTCGTCGAAGCTCTTGCCACCCTGCTTCATCACCTTGGCGAGCAGGGATTCGGCCAGCAGACGGCGGATGGGCACGTGCATCTTGAGGGCCAGTTGCAGGGAGTGCTCCGCCAGCATGCCGGCGGCGAGCACGGAGGCGAACAGGGCCAGGGCCAGCAGCAGCTTGTGGCCGGTGGTGGCATCGATGCCGAGCTGGGTCATGCTGTGGTTGAGCAGCCAGGGGCTGGTCAGGGTGGCGAGCATGCCGAGCAGTTGCAGCAGGGTGAGCAGGCCAATCCGTCCCTTGTAATGGCGCCAGATAAAGGCGGTCAGGGGCCAGGGGCGCACCGGCTGGCGGGCGGTGAGCGCGAGGAAGGCGTCGGCGCGGCCGTCGCGCCTGTCTTCCGGCAGCAGGGGATAGAGATCGTCGAGACTGACCTGGGGCTGGGTCAGCCCCTTGCGCAGCAGCGGGCCGGTCCAGCGATAGAAGAGGCGACTCAGCCAGCCGGCCGAGATTTCCGGATGATCCAATGGGTGTCCTTGTTGTTTTGTGTTGCTTCCATGGGCGGGGCGGCTCATGGGCCGCCCTCGAACTTGTTGTCTTGCTGCAGGCGTGCGCCCGGCGGGATCAGCGATCCCGGTTCATGCGGATGAGCCGGTCCAGGATCCGCTCGCCATCGACCCGCAGGCCGTTGTGTTCGTACTCGTTGGTGATCCAGGCGCGGCTGTTGCCAAGCCCCTTCAGGGTGTCGCGGCTGTAGTCAAACTCCACGTACATGTCCTCGGCATAGACGGCGCAGGCCACCGGCACAGTGTTGCGGGCCAGCTGCGCCGGGTCGTAGAGGGGACCCCAGTCCGCCTTCTGGGCCAGCAGGTGGGCGGCTTCCTTGAGCGGGATGAGCTCGCGGAACTGCTCGAACATCCAGGGGAAGATCATCTCGCCGGTAAAGGCGAAATCTTTGCCTGGCGTCCAGGCCAGGGCAGGGAACTCCCTTCTCACCCGCTCGGCCGCCCAGTTGCTGGCACTCCCTTCGCAATAGATGAGCTCGTGCAGGATGGCGAACACCGGGTTGGTGTTGAACGGCTGCATGGCCTGCACCTGATAGAGGAAGGCGGGGTTGAGGCGTTCGCCGATGAAGGCGTCTTCCAGCAGGTAGTAAAGTGCCTCGAAGGTGCCGCTGGCCCCCAGATCCAGCCCCTGCTGCTGCAACTGCTCCACCGTCAGGCGCTGGCCGTTGGGCAGGCGCACGTCGTGGTGGTGCAGGTGATTGGCCAGCCGGTTGGCCAGGGCCTGTGCATGGGGGAAGCGGGTGAAGAAGGCGCGGTTCTTGTCCGCCACCCGCTGGTAGGTGGCGCGGTAGACCTCATCCGCACTGCGCCCGATGGGTGCCACGCCGCCGGTGAGGTAGACCTCGTGCAGGCTCCGCGGGAACAACGAGAGATAGGTAAGGCTGCAAAAGCCGCCGAAACTCTGGCCGAGCAGGCTCCAGGGGCGCCCCGGGCTCAGCACCTCGCGAATGCATTCGGCGTCGCGCACTATGCTGTCGGCGCGAAAATGGCCGAGGTAATCCGCCTGCTCACTTGGGGTCATCCCCGCCAGGGCGTCAGCACTGATGGGGGTGGAGTGGCCGGTGCCGCGCTGATCGAGCAGCAGCACCCGAAACTCCTGCAGGGCCCGCTTGATCCAGCCGCCATCGGCGGTCGGGCGAGGAGCGCCGAAGCCCGGGCCCCCTTGCAAATAGAGCAGCCAGGGCAGGTCATCATCCAGCTTGTCCTTGCGGCAGAGGGTGCGGCCAAACAGGGTGAGGGTCGCCTCCTCGTCGGGATGCTGGTGGTCGAGGGGCACGGTAAAAAAGTGTGGCTCGCAATGGATGCCATCCAGCACATAGTGCAAGGGGCTGCTCATCTGGGGTCTCCCTGAGGGTAGGAAAATCGTCGGTCTCATCATAGCCCTGGCGCAGGAGCGGGTCACGCCGGTTTTCCAGATTGTTAACAGAGATGGAGCCTGAGGTTGGTGTCGTACAAGGTGTGGTTTCGCCGCGGTTGACGGCGGGCTGCAACTGGACAAAGATGAGCCGCCTGCCGGGATGGGCAGGGATAGGTCAGCACCCCGGGTGCAGGAAACTGGATGGAGTTGGCTCGATGAAGCCGAGATGGATACGTGTTCGCAAGAGACGCACACAGAGGGATCCGGAGGGGGTGCTGCAGGTGGGTTTGCTGGTGTTCAGCGCCACCTGTGGTGCCACTCTGTTGCTGGCGGCCTGCAATGGCGGTTAGCTGAGTGAAACAGACCCGCTTGTCATGAGCGGGTTTTTTCATGCCGGAGCAGAAGGTCGGGACCTGCCTGTAGCCCTTTGCTGGCGCGGGTTTGCGGTATGCAGAGTACGGCTGCTATGGTCAATTTACGACCGGATCCACAGAGGGAGGCGATCATGAACAGTCGTGAAAAAGTCCTGGCTCATTTGGCCACAGATCACCGGGTTGCAGGATTGACCGCCGGCGAGGCACTGGCTGGCATGAGCCACTCGATGAGTTCGCTCCTGCTGCAACAGGATCAGCACTTCTTCCGCCGCCATGCGGACGACCCTTGCCACGAAGTCGCCCGGGCCTGCTCGGCCGGACACGTATGGCATGGGGACGAAAACCACTACTAGCCCCGGCATGTGAGTAAATGACAGATGCAAAAAGGCCCGCTCATCTGAGCGGGCCTTTCGAATTTGGCTCCTCCTACTGGACTTGAACCAGTGACATACGGATTAACAGTCCGCCGTTCTACCGACTGAACTAAGGAGGAATAGTTGGTGCCCAGAGACGGAATCGAACCGCCGACACGGGGATTTTCAATCCCCTGCTCTACCGACTGAGCTATCTGGGCAACGGCGCGCATTAAACCCTTTCTCGACTGGGGTGTCAACCTTGCAGCCCCAGTTTCTGGCATGTTTTTGCATAGGGTGAACCAAGTGGCGAGATAGTGTGCAAGGAGCCCCTGACTCCACACCGGGATCCGGTTGTCGGTAGGTTCTCCTATCGAGGATTTTTCCCTTTATAGAATTGCCTTTTCGCTCTCTCTGAATCGCCCCTACTTTCCTAGACACCTCAAGAGCCTCAAACTGAGGTCAATCAGGAGGTGTTATGAGCAAGCAGCAACGTTACACGGAAGAATTCAAACTGGCAGCCGTCAAGCAGGTGACTGAGCGCAATTACCCAGTAGCAGAGGTCGCTGAACGACTTGGTATTTCCAGCCACAGTCTTTATGTCTGGATCAAACGCTACAGCCAACCCGAAGCGCAGCAACAGGATGACTCCAGCCAGCAAGCCGAAATTCGGCGCCTCAAGGCTGAACTGCGTCGCGTCACCGATGAGCGAGATATCTTAAAATGAGCGAGATATCTTAAAAAAGGCCGCCGCGTACTTTGCCAAGCTGTCAGGGTAAGGTACGCCTTCATCCGGGAGCACGCGTCCGCACATCCCATCCGCAGACTGTGTCGGATGATGAATGTCCACCTGAGCGGTTATTACGCCTGGCAGCACCAGCCTTTATTTGCCCGAGCCCTGGAAGACCAACGCCTTCTTGGCCAGATCAAGCAATGTTGGCTAGAAAGCGGGGGCATCTATGGTTATCGCAAGATCCGGGATGACCTGCGAGAAATGGGCGAGACCTGTGGGAAACACCGGGTGGCGCGATTAATGCGTCATGAAGGTTTACGTTCACAAACCGGTTATCGCCGCCGTCCCGGTCATTATGGTGGCCGGCCAACGGTGGTTGCACCGAACCATCTTGAACGCCAGTTCGATGTGACTGAGCCAAATAAGGTCTGGGTAACAGACATCACTTATATCCGAACCCATGAAGGTCGGCTCTATCTGGCCGCGGTATTGGATTTGTTCTCACGACAAGTCATTGGTTGGTCAATGGGGCCACGTATCGACCGAGAGCTGGCCATCAGCGCGTTACTGATGGCAGTGTGGCGACGGCGACCCGAGCAGGAAGTGCTGGTTCATTCTGACCAAGGGAGCCAGTTTAGCAGCTATGACTGGCAGGATTTTTTGCGGGAGCACCGGCTCAAGGCCAGCATGAGCAGACGTGGCAATTGTCATGATAACGCGGTGGCGGAGAGTTTCTTCCAGCTCCTAAAACGCGAGCGGATCCGACGTAAAACCTATGCGGATCGCGAGGAAGCCCGGCAGGATGTGTTCGATTACATTGAAATGTTTTACAACCCCAAGCGCCGGCACAGTTTCAACCATGGGCTATCGCCAGTAGAGTGTGAAAAGCAATATTTCGAGCGGCTCGAAAGTGTCTAGAGAAGCCGGGGCGATTCAGTCGAAATCAGTCTGCAGTCATAAACACAGGCCCTCCTCTTTAAAAGAGGAGGGCCTCATTTTTATTATGGCGTTATAAAGGTTGAGTGAGCTTCATTTATCTTATCGGAGCTTTGAGGCCTCTACCCGCGTCCAGGCTCACAGCTAACGCTGCTCCAGGTTGGTATAAATCGTTTTGATTTCACTCTTGAGGCTTTCACCACGGTACACCATCGACGTATCGTACCGCTGATACTTCTCTTCCCGCGCAGCGCTGAACCAGTTAAACGATCCGACACATAGCAGTCCTTCATCACCAATCACAATTTTACTGTGTACGCGATTGACTAGCCTCGTAGATATACCCATCTCGTTTAGCTTTTCCAATGCTGCTTGAAGACGTTGCTGTTTTTCTTTGCGTTTTTCGTAATCGATATGTTCAATATTGTAACTTTTGTCTGTCACCACGGTTATGTCAATACCACGCGAGCGCGCTTGAACCATCGACGTAATAAATCCGGTTTGTTCCAGTTTTTGCCAAGTTAACCAAGGAGAGACGATGGTAATACTCTTTTCGATAGAGCCAAAAGTCTGGTTGAGAAACGTATCGTGTTGTTCAACACCGTGCAGGGCATAAATCTGGGTTTGCGCGGTACCTAAATCCTTACGTTCCTTATACTCAAACTGCAAGGCATGATATTCAGAGGCGAAAAGATATTTTGCCAATAATCCTCTTGGTGAGGATGCCGGTTGGATTTCAAAAAGATCCATATCGCCGAAAACTAGAAAACTATCCTTGGCTCGGGAGACCGCGACGTTCAGCATGCTGCTATCACTGTCGATAAAGCCACCATCTTCGTGTTTAGAATAGACCGGGGAAAATAGCACGATCTCTCTTTCCGCACCCTGTAGGGAGTGTACGGTTCCAACCGTCAGCGAATCTTCATCACCGCTACAGCTAATGCCGAGCATATACAATGCAGCTTTGATGGCGTTAACCTGTGCCGAAAATGGCGTAACGATTCCCACCAGTTTATGTAACTCTTTACCGTAATGGAGCTCAATCTTCTCCTTATGAGCAACTAGCCATGCAGCTATTGTCTCAGCTTCAAAGGAGTTGTAACGGCTTCCGCCCTTTGCCTGCACGCCTTTACCATCGACATGCAGATAACCCATTGCAGGGAAGGGCGTCTCTTTACCCGTACCTCGTTTGGGTTGCAACTTACCGTGATAGCAGAGTGCGTTGCAGTAGCCAATGATGTTATCGAAGCAGCGACGGTGTTCATACAGGTACATTCCAGGAGCCAAGTCAGGATCATATTGGTACCGCGAGTTAATCTGGGCAATCTTCATGACACTGCCCGATGCCGCACTTTTACCTGAATCACATATCGCTGCATAGGCATCCATCAGCTCTTCCTGGGTGCCGCCAGGGAGAATGTTCTCCTCCACCATATTGCCTATATCAATACTGGGCAAACTGTTCCAGATGGGCGCAATCTGTTCCGTATCTCCAATCACTAACGCTTTTTTAGCTAGTGCGAAGGAGGCTGCTGCTACTTCTGGGAGCACCTGCCCCGCTTCATCGACGATCAGCAAATCGGCAAAATTATAGAAGTATCCGGGTTCAAATTTCTTAGCCCCGCCAACATGTTCACTAATGACTAGATGGCGAGGCAGCATGTAACAGGTCATCACTACGCAGGGCGTGAGCTTCATTCTACGCTGCCAGCGGGCCTTAACAGCTTTCGCCCCATTGCGTTTTTTTTCTTTTTGAAGATCGTCAATAGCGGCCATGTCCATGAACCAGCGGCCTTCCCAATAGTGGGTCGCCAGTAGAAATGCCGGGAAGCGGATCTGCGTATCGGCAAGCATGTCTGCCTCGGCCAGGCTCAGCTCTTCTTCGCCTGTATGTCCCAATACTCGAATCAAGTCTAGCCATTGCTGAAGGGCCTCACTTTCGCGGCGGGAAACCTCTCGGGCCAGTGCGATTTGCTGTTGATACTCCTCCTGATCTTTATTCATCTGAGCAATAAGACCGTCTATAGATGCATCAATGCTTTCCGGCATGGAGTCTTGGTCCACGATGATTCTTGTACCAAAGGTGGTGTCCAGAAAGAGGTTTATTTGATAACGTCGTTTCGTGCGGACGACAGGGATCCAGGAGAAGAATGTATATACCAGTGATTCACTGGCGCGATACTGCTGCCACTGCTTTTTGCCCAGTGATAGCAGCGCGAGTTCATTCGTACTTTCTTGCAATAACTTGCTTTTATTCAGAATATATTGGTCGAGATCTTCGCTAATAGCACTCCGTTCCTGCCGGGCTCGGTTCAGGTTGTCCCAAGTTTGTTCCATCTGTGAGAGCTGAGCGAACAACGCGCTTAAGCGGTTATGCAATAGGTCAACAACACGCTCGGGAGTGGTGCATTCCTCTGCCGGGAAAGCCAGCCTTGCCTTCTCAAGATAATAAACCAGCGCATCTTCAACGTACTCCATTGATTCAACGCGGTTATAAAAATCATCAGTCTGGTACTTTTTCGCGGCGTCGGCCTTACGGCTTTGGGATGAGAAATAAGCACCGTAACTTTTCAGTTCTGGCAACCAGCGTCCAGCCATTACTCCAGAACCTGTGGCAAAGTCTTTCCCGAAGGCTTCAATGATGTTGGTCACGGCCTGATTGTTGGTCGAGGTAGCTATCACGACCGGTGGCTCGCTTTTGTTAAGTGCAGCTCTTGCCCACTCGGTGGCAATAATAGAGAGAATCAGGGTTGTTTTTCCGGTTCCCGGTGGGCCGTTGACTGCGAGGATCTCACCCTGTTGCAGGGTAAGATAATGACTCAGAGCATCGCGCTGCGCCACAGCCAGCGGGAATTCATCTCCGGAATGACCTAGTCGATCACTGAATTTCGCATTAGCGGAAAGAAGCGGCGCTATGGGGGGGCGGACTGTTGAGGCAAAGCGCGACAACAGCGGAACCTCCTTTTTACACACCAGCAGATGATCGTAAAGGGCAATAATATGGCGACTGGCCCCGCCTGGTTGATTTGCTTTGATAAGATAGCCATATCCGGCCAGCTCGTATTGCTCGTGAGTTGTGCTCCATACCCCTGCAACATTGTTTAAGAGAGCATCGGCCTCGCCAAGATATTTTTGCCAGCGTTGTTGATACTGAGCATGTCGCTCTGCCCGTTGCTCGTCATCTTCCGCGTGGCATTGTGGTTCGTCATCGACTTCAAAGGTGGTCGAATTATGCGTGGTTTTGTATTTGTCGTACTGAGCCATCTCACCAATTGAGAAAGTACCTTTCGGGAGCGGTTCGAGCAGGTCTCGTGGGATCGTGGTTGGCGCGGTGGGGAACAAGAAACCGTCGCGGTTCAGGAGAGCGGGGGTCACCAGCGGTGTCACTATACCTGGCGCACCTGCCATCCGCTCTTTGCCATGCTTTAGTCGGCGGAGCCAAACTTTTGGTCGTAACAACACCTCGACTGTTTTAACCGCCTCGCCTTCCCCCTCAAAGAACGCATGAACAATTTCCTTATTCAGCTGCCCTGAAGTAATGTCCATCCACTGGGTGAAATTATCCGCATTTTTATGCTCAAATGCCCCTTTACCAGATTCGGCATCGGCTAAGGAGTTGCGCCAGTATGATGCAAACCCCTGTGTGGTCCTGTCCATTTTCCGTCCCGTGACTTAATTAAAATTATTGATTCCGTTGATATAAAAGCATTACATGGCTAAGCACTGTTCACGATGCAAACTCGATCACATTAATCATTTAGTGTTTGGAGTTCACGATTTCGACCATCCCATTAACGCCCTCCTTGAACAGCAACTCCACCTGCCAGCGGCAGCGATACAGACTCATCACCCGTCCAGCCGGCCATGCCTCTCGTGGTAAGTTGGTCATCCAGGTGCAAAATCGCTTCTCCCCGGCAAGCCTGCGCCGGAGCAACTGGTACTCATACTTGCCAGATTTCACATCCATATCAAGCGCTTCTGCCCTCCAATATCGCTGCCCGGCCTCCTTGAGGGACATGCCTACCACTGCTCGTCCGTCACGCGCCAGGCTCGGATGCTCTTCGGTTTAGAACACGCACATTGACCAAAATCACAATCCTGACGGCGCCAACTTGATCTGATAACGGGTATTTCTACCGCCCCCAGGCATTTTTTCAAGGCAGCCTTTCTCTAACAAGTCGGCCAGATGGCGGGTCGCGGTGGCTTTACTAACCTTGGCCACCTTCTGATACTGGCTGGCGCTGATACCCTGCAAAAAGCCGTTCTCGCCGCCGTCCAGCATCCTGTTCAACACCTTGATTTGCTCGGCACTCAGCGGCTCGCCGCCTTGTTGCTGCCAGAAACGGCTCTTGGCCAAGGTTCGGGTGATCGCTTGTTGGGCCTGCTCCAACGTGGCATTGAGCGTATCCAGAAACCAGACAAGCCAAGCCGTGATATCCAGTCCGCCTTTCTGGGTTTGTTCCAGAGCACGATAGTAATCGGCTCGTTGTTCGAGGATCGCCACCGACATGGCATACAGGCGGATGCTCTGGCTGTCGGCCTGAGAGAGCGCCAGATCGGTGAGGGCACGGGTGATGCGACCATTACCATCATCAAACGGGTGCAGGGTGACAAACCACAGGTGGCAGATGGCGGCACGCAGCAGTGGATCTTGGCTGGGGTCGTTCAGGCTAGCATTGAACCAGTCGATAAAGCAGGTGAGTGCCTGCTCCAGACCCTGGCGTGGCGGGGCCTCGAAATGCACTGTGGGCCGATCCAGTCGCCCGGATACCACCTGCATCGGCTCTTCACCGCGTAGCTGGCCCACTCGCACACGCTGTAATGTCCAGTCGTCGGCAGGAAATAGCCAGTGATGCCATTGCAACAGGCGTTCTAGCGTTAGCAGCTGATGTCGATTGTCGATGGCATCGAGCATCATGGCTGCCAGGCCTTCGGAGCGATCCGAGATGGGGTAGGGCTGTTCTTCGGATACGCCGAGGCGACGGGCCAGCGATGAGCGCACCGATTGGGCATTGAGCCGTTCATCTTCAATGGCCGATGAGGCGAGGATATTTGCCAGAAGGGTATCGAGCGCCTGGGCTTGCTGCGTTTGCGTAGAGCCGTGAACGGAATGGGTGCCGAGCAGGATCCCCAGGTTGCGTTGCGCGGTGCGTAGCCGTGGCTGTAGCGGTTCATCTTGCCAGCAAAAGTGTGGCCAGCCCTTATGTTGCCAGATCCAATTTTCAGCCATCTGCTTGCCCATCCCCTTATTGTTACAAAGCAACGTCACCGATGAGCCGAATCGAATGCATATTTGGCTCAGTATGCGAGCCAAATTGGATGCGTATTTGGCTCACATGGTGAGCCGATAATAACGGGGATTCGGCTCACGACACAACCTGTATCACGCAAGAGTTGGCTGCGAGGGAAAGAGCTGTTCGTGGGAAGTGGAGGTCATTACGGAGGAGGGGGCGTACGTATCTTGCTATCTGTTGTCAGATGAAGCAGCGGAGCAGGGGGGTGGGGATTATTAGTCCCGAGCTCGGTGAGCAACCTTGCCAGAGATTGACCAGAGGCGCATAACAAAAAGGCCTCGCATTGTAAGCGAAGCCTTGTAGGGTGTGCTGTCCAGAGCTGTGGTATGGAATCTGTCATGGGGATTTTCAATCCCCTGCTCTACCGACTGAGCTATCTGGGCAACGGCGCGCATCAAACCCTTTCTGGACTGGGGTGTCAACCACAGGCCGCAGATTGATGTACCGTTCGCTCGATATCCGAGCAATCTTCCCGTGATTGGACCGGTTTCCCGGTTTTAACCATGAAAAGAGGGGCGCCTGTGCGGCAGGGCGGGCCGACGGCCAGCAGAACATCATGAAGGATGGCGGGCTGCCTGACGTGCCGAGGGCTGCCCGTTGGCGCCAAGCCGGAAGAGGCGCCAGTTATCTTGGCCCATCGATTGAGCCTGCCGCGCTCTGCGGGTATGCTTTGCCGCACTCATCCCCTGGCCATGGTCCGGGCCGACGCGGCTGGCAGGGGTGACATCCATCCAACACCGCCTGGGGTTTATATGAATACCAATATGCAAGAGTGGCGCGAAGAGACCGCCGCCATCGTCAACGAGCTGCTGGCCGATGGCAGCAACCCGGATCTGGATTACGAGATTGAGCACCACTTTGCCTGCCAGAAGTTCGATCTGCTGGAGAAGGCGGCGGTCGATCTGTTCAAGGCCGGTTTCGAAGTGACCGACGCCGAGGAGATGGAGCTGGACGACGGCGCTACCATCTTCTGCTTCGACGCCATGGTGGAGTGCAAGCTGGACATCGACACCATCGTCGCCGACATCGAGAAGATGCTGCCCATCCTCGAGAAATACGGGGTGGACTACGACGGCTGGGGTACCTACTTCCAGGAGTAAGTGCGCCAGATCACGCACGCTTTGCAAAAACAACAAGGCCACCCTCGGGTGGCCTTGTTGTTGCTGGCTTACTGCTCCGGCAGCTGGTAGCTGCGGGCAAACTCGGCCGGTGGGAGGGGGCGGCTGAACAGATAGCCTTGCAGCCGATCGCAACCGACCTGCACCAGCCAGGCCTGCTGCTCCGGCGTCTCCACCCCTTCGGCGGTGATCTTGATGCCAAGTTCATGGCCCAACCCGATGACGGAACGCACGATGGCGGTGGTGGCCTGGTTGGTGGCCAGCCCCTGGGTGAAGCTCTTGTCGAGCTTGAGGGTCGCCACCTGCAGCCTGGGAAGGTAGGCGAGGGAGCAGTAGCCGGTGCCGAAGTCGTCGATGGCGAGCTGGAAGCCCGCCTCGATGAGGCTGGCCAGGTTGCTCTCAATCTCGTCGGCATTCTCCATCAGCACCCCTTCGGTGATCTCCAGCTCCAGTTGCCAGGGGGCGAGCCCGTGGCGCGCGATGCAGTCGAAGATCTGAGGGCAGAGCTCGGGATCGCGGAACTGCAGGGGCGAGAGGTTGATGGAGAGCACCAGGTCCGGGGCCGCCACCTGCCAGCGGGCAAGCTGGGCACAGCCGAGCTCCAGCATCAGCTGGCCGAGCTGGCCGATGAGCCCCAGCTCCTCCGCCAGCGGGATGAACTCGTCGGGGGAGATCATGCCGAATTCGGGATGGGGCCAGCGGCAGAGCAGCTCTGCCCCGTGCAGCCGGTTGCTGTGGGTACAGATGATGGGCTGGTAGACGGCGGTCAGCTCGGCGGACTTGATGGCGAGTGGCAACTGGGCGGCGATGAGCTGGCGGCGTTTGAGCTTGGCATCGAGTGCGGGGTCGAACAGGGTACAGTGCTGCTGCTGGCGCTTGCCCTGGGCCAGGGCGGCCTCGGCGTGGCTCAGCAGACGCTCGGCATCCTTGGCCTTGCCATGGGCGATGCCGAGGAACACCGGGATCTGGATCCTGTGCTCCTCGACCTGATAGGGCGTCATCAGCTCCTGCTGCAGGTTGCGGCTCCACGTATCCAGAGAGAGGGGGAGCTCGGGCAGCAGCAGGGCGAAGTCATCCGCCGCGACCCGGCAGAGCAGGGACTGGGGCGGCGCCAGTCGTTGCAGGCGACGGGCCACCTGGCTCAGCAGGCGGTCGGCGACCCGGATGCCGAAGCGATCGTTGATCTCGCGAAAATGTTGCAGATCCACCAGCAGCAGGCTGGCTTTGCGGGCGCCCAGATGACGGCTGGTCTGGAGGAAGTGGGAGAGCTTGAGCAGGCCGGTCAGGCTGTCGTAGTGCTGCTCCTGCTGCAACTGGGCCTGGGTGGTGCGCAGCCCGGTGATGTCGCGGCTAAGGGTAAGGATGCCGAGGGAGTTGCCCTCGTCATCCGGCACCTCGACCCGGGTGACCTCCAGATGGCGGCCTCTGCCCTGAGCATCCACCACGCAATACTCCCCCTGACCCAGGGTTTGTTCGACGGGCAGCCGGGGCGGGACGCGCCGACCCAGAGCCTCGCTTGCCACCAGCCCCATGAAGTCGAGAAAGGCCTGGTTGCAGTCGATGAGCACGCCCTGGTGATCCTCGAGACGGATGAGGTCGGGAATGGCATCCAGCAGGCGGCGTTGCAGCAACTGCTGCTGGCGGAAGGTTTGCTCCAGCTCCTTGCGCTGATCGATGGCGCTGACCATGGCAAACAGGGCGATGGGATCGCCGTGCTCGTCATACAGGGGAACCTTGTTGATCTCCATCCAGCTGGCGCCTTCGCCGCTGTGGCAATGGAGCTGCTGGTGCAGCAGGGGTTTGCCGTCGGCCAGCAGGCGGTCATCTTCCTCCCGGAATACATCCCCCCAGGGCATCTCGGCATCGCTCTTGCCAATGAGTTCGCTCGGGTCTTGCAGGCCGGCTTCTCTGGCGAATGCCTTGTTGGCAAACAGGTACCGTCCGTGCTTGTCCCGGCAGAAGATATTCATGGGTAACTGGTCGATGATCTGCTGCAGCAGCGCCAGGGAGAGCGAAGAAGTCACGAGAGCACTCACGGGGGAGACTTCGAGCAAATCTATGATAACAGGTGGGTTTTGTAAAGCCTGGGTTAAGAGTACGCCATTTGTGCGGATCCCTGCTGACAGCCTGTGTCGCGATCGCCATAATAGCCGCCGGTTGGCCTATGGCCTTATGGATGAGAGAAGCAGCATGAAGAAGATAATGGGGGGCGCCCTGGCCCTGTTGATGGTGGGTTGTGCGAGCGACAACAACGGCGGCGAGCAGTATCGCTATACCCCGCCGGTTGCCAAGGCAACCAACAACACCCAGGAGATGGCGATCCCGGTGGATCTGGTGTGGGCCCGTGCCGAGAAGTGGTTCGGCGATCACGGCCTGAACATCGAGAACAGCCAGCGTGGTGCCGGTCTGATGACCGCCAACGTGGAAAACTCGGCCGATGGTCTGGAGTGGCTGGATTGCGGCACCATGGGGTCCAAGGTGGCGCTGGGCAACCCCAACCTGCAGATCAACCTGATCATCACCCAGAGCGGCAACAACAGCGTCGCCACCGTGAATGTCAAGGGCAATACCCAGCTCTACTTCGTCGAGTCCTCCGGCGAGCGAGTGCTGGCTCCCTCCATCACCCCGGTGTGCGTCTCCCGCGGCAGCCTGGAACAGAGCCTGTTCTCCACCCTCGGCAACTGATCCTGCCGGGTATCATGAAAAACCCCGTTGCGTGCAACGGGGTTTTTTTATGCCTGCTCCGCGCCCATCAGGGCGTGAGGGGAGGGATGACGAGGATCAGGGGGTCAGATCGCCGTGATAGAGTACATGGTCGCCGGATTTGAGCACATAGCCCTTCCAGGGGAAGAGCTGATAGCCACCGCCCTGCCAGGACCAGTTGCCCTCTTCGCCCTGGCGGATCAGCCGGATCGGCTCGCCCTCTGGCAGGGTCAGCTCGGCCTGACTCTGATCGGCATTGAACAGCACGAAGGCGCTGACGGTCTGACCGGCATCGGTCGGATTGAGGCGAATGCCCTGCTCGAACAGCCGCACGCACTGGCCTGCCAGCGCCGACCATTGATAACCCGCGCTGCCGATGCAGCCATGTTCGTCGCGATCCGCGCCGACCAGGGGCTCCTTCGGTGTCGTGTTGCAGGCGGCCAGCAGCAGGGTGGCCGCCATCAGGGTCAGGGTGCGCATGGTTACTCCTTGGCGTCCCGTTCGATGACGATGTTGGAGAAGCCCAGTTCCTTGAAGTAGTTCTCCCGGTAATCCTTCACGCTCTTCTTGTCGCGGCGGCACACCTGGGCCAACTGCTCTTCCATGGCGTGGAAGCGGGTCAGATCGATCCCCTCGGCGGCGGCAACGGCATCATAGATGCTGTTGAACTTGTCATTGGCGTAGCCAATCTCCCTGGCCTGCTTCTTGTAGGTGTAGGTAATCTTGAACGCCATGGCGTCACTCCTTCTCTTTGGCCTGCTTGCGCTGGACGTACAGATAGAGGCTTTCGACCTTCTCTCTGGCCCAGGGGGTCTTGCGCAAGAACTTCAGGCTGGACTTGATGCTGGGATTATCGGTGAAGCAGCGGATATTGATCTGCTGCCCCAGCGCTTCCCAGCCATAGTGCGCGACCAGAGCGGTGACGATGGCCTCCAGGGTCAGCCCGTGCAGCGGGTTGTTCTTCTGGGAAGCGGGTTGATCGCTCATGCTTGCGCCGCCAGGGTGGCAAAGGGCTGACCCATGCGGGTGGTGACCCCGTTGGCCAGGTGCGGCTCGAAACCGGCCAGCATGCCCGGGCCAAACAGGCAGACGACAGTACTGCCCAGCTTGAACAGGCCCATCTCGGCCCCCTTTTGCAGGGTGATGGCTTCATCGCCGGTGTAGTCCCAGCGCACCACCTTCTTCTCTTTGGTCGGCGCTATGTTGCCGGCCCAGATGGTTTCGATGCTCGCGACGATAGTGGCACCGACCAGCACCAGGGCCATGGGGCCGTGGGGGGTACGGAAGGTGGCCACCACCCGCTCGTTGCGGGCAAACAGGTTGGGCACGTTCTCGGCGGTGAGGGGGTTGACGGAGAAGAGATCCCCCGGCACGAACACCATGCTCTCCAGCACGCCGTCCAGCGGCATGTGGATGCGGTGGTAATCCTTGGGTGCCAGATAGATGGTAGCGAAGTCGCCATCCTTGAACGGGGCCACCAGATCCTCATAGCCCCCCAGCAGCTCGCGGGCGCTGTAGTCGTGGCCCTTGGCCTGGATGATGCGACCTTGGCTGATGGGCCCGAGCTGGCTGACGGTGCCATCCACCGGCAGGGCCAGGGTCATGGCGTCTTCCACCACGGGGCGGATGCCGGGTTTGAGCTCGCGGGTGAAGAATTCGTTGAAGCTCTTGTAGTGGGCCGGACTCTCGTGCAGCGCCTCGCTCATGTCGACCTGGTACTGCTTGATAAAGGCCTCGATCACCCTGGTGGTGAGGTTGCCCGCTTCGGCGGCGGCAAGTTTGCCCACCAGGCGGGAGAGGGCGTGTTTGGGCAGGCAGTATTGACCGGCAATTTTCAGGTTGTCAGTGATGCTCATGATCTTCATCTGGGAATGAGTTGAACGGGTCACAGCCGCGCCTGTTGGCGACCGTGGCGGGCTTCCTGCATGGTTTCCAGGATGCGGTGGTAGTTGTGGAAACGATCGGCGCTGATGGCGCCCGCTTCGACCGCGGCGCGCAGGGCGCAGCCGGGATCATCCTTGTGGGTGCAGTCGCGGAACTTGCAGCCACCCAGGTAGTCGCGAAACTCGACGAAGCACCAGGTGATGCGGTCGGCTTCCAGGTGCCAGAGGGCGAACTCGCGGATCCCGGGGGAGTCGATGAGATCGCCGCCGCTCGGGAAGTGGTAGAGCCGCGCCGTGGTGGTGGTGTGCTGGCCGAGCCCCGAGTTCTCGGAGATCTCGCCGGTGAGCACGTCCAGCCCCGGCATCAGGGCGTTGGTGAGGGACGACTTGCCCACCCCGGACTGGCCCACGAAGATGCTGATCTTGTCGGTGAGCGCCGCCTTGAGGGCGTCGATGCCCTCACCGCTCTCGCAGCTCACCAGCAGCACCTCGTAACCGAGCTTGCGGTAGGTCTCGAGCTGATGCTCGATACGGGCGCGGGCCGCGTCATCGAGCATGTCGACCTTGTTCAGCACGATGAGGGGCGCTATCTCCACATCTTCTGCCGCCACCAGGTAGCGGTCGACGATGTTGGTGGAGAACTCGGGCATCACCGCCGAGACGATGATGATCTGGTCGATGTTGGCGGCGATGGGTTTGACCCCGTCGTAGAAGTCCGGCCGGGTCAGCACCGAGTGGCGCGGGTGCACCGCCTCGATGACGCCGGCAGTCGCGGCATTGAGGCCGGGGCGCCACACCACCTTGTCGCCGCACACCAGGCTGCTGATGCTGCTGCGCCGCAGGTTGCTGCGGTGGATGGCACCATCGCTTGCCTCGACATCCGCGTGCTGGCCGAAACGGCTGATCACCACCCCTTCGATGGCGGGGCCGAACAGGGTGTCATCTACCACTGTGGTGTGCTCTTTTTGCAGCCGCCGCTCGCGGTTGGCCTGGACGCGCCTTTGTTGACCCAGATTGAGTTTTGCTTTCTTTGCCACGGGGTTTGCCAGTTTATGAACAGATTCAAAGCCAGTATGATACATGCAAATTGGCAAAATTCCGCCATTCCTCCCAATAGAGAGAGCAATCATGACAGTCAGCGCGCAGAACCTAGTATGGATCGACATGGAGATGACGGGTCTGGACCCCGAAGAGAACGTGGTACTGGAGATCGCCACCATCGTCACCGACAAGGACCTGAACGTGCTGGCCGAAGGGCCGGTCATCGCCATCCACCAGAGCGAGGAAGAGCTGGGCAAGATGGATGACTGGAACGTCAACACCCACACCAAGAGCGGGCTGGTGGCCCGGGTCAAGGCGAGTGAATACGACGAGGCCAAGGCCGTTGCCGAGACCCTCGCCTTCATTCGCCAGTGGGTGCCGGAGCGCACCAGCCCCCTGTGCGGCAACAGCATCGGCCAGGATCGCCGCTTCATGGTCAAGCACATGAGCGATCTGGAAGCCTTCTTCCATTACCGCAACGTGGACGTCAGCACCATCAAGGAGCTGGTCCGTCGCTGGCAGCCTGAACTGCTGGATCAGTTCAAGAAGAGCGGCTCCCACCAGGCGCTGGACGACATCCGCGAATCCATCGCCGAACTGCAGTTCTACCGCGCCCACGTCTTCAAAATCTGAGTGGCTGGCAAGGGTTTGCCGTCGTTCGGTTGCTAAAATCAGCAGTTCGGCCAGCTTTTGAGCGAACGGCTGCAACCAGACAAAAAAGCCCTTGCAATTGGAATGTCTGCTCTTATAATTCGGCTCCCGTACAGTAGCGCAAGCAACCAAATGCTGTACGGTCTGTTTTCAGGTTTTGCGGGAATAGCTCAGTTGGTAGAGCACGACCTTGCCAAGGTCGGGGTCGCGAGTTCGAGTCTCGTTTCCCGCTCCAAAATGTTTGCTGATGACGTTCCGGTGCGGGAATAGCTCAGTTGGTAGAGCACGACCTTGCCAAGGTCGGGGTCGCGAGTTCGAGTCTCGTTTCCCGCTCCAATCATCAGCACAGCCTCAAGACAATCCATGTTGCGGGAATAGCTCAGTTGGTAGAGCACGACCTTGCCAAGGTCGGGGTCGCGAGTTCGAGTCTCGTTTCCCGCTCCAATATGCAGTGCCGGAGTCACCGCGTTGGTAGAGCATGTTCAGTGCTTGCCAAGGTCGGGGTAGCGAGCGCGAGTCTCGTTGCTGGCTCCAAAAATATGTAAGTGATATTCCGATGCGGGAATAGCTCAGTTGGTAGAGCACGACCTTGCCAAGGTCGGGGTCGCGAGTTCGAGTCTCGTTTCCCGCTCCAATCACTTGCAGATGACATTCTGTTGCGGGAATAGCTCAGTTGGTAGAGCACGACCTTGCCAAGGTCGGGGTCGCGAGTTCGAGTCTCGTTTCCCGCTCCAAACAGTGTCCGGTAGATATGTGTAAGTGACATTCCGTTGCGGGAATAGCTCAGTTGGTAGAGCACGACCTTGCCAAGGTCGGGGTCGCGAGTTCGAGTCTCGTTTCCCGCTCCAATCACTTGCAGATGACATCCTGTTGCGGGAATAGCTCAGTTGGTAGAGCACGACCTTGCCAAGGTCGGGGTCGCGAGTTCGAGTCTCGTTTCCCGCTCCAATCTCTCTTCGAACCCTTCGAATTCAATCTCTCCCCCAAGTACACGAATCCAGTTTCTCAGTACCATCACTGCCGCGTCCTGTTGGTAGAGCATGATCCGCGCTTGCCAAGGCTGGGGTCGCGAGTTCGAGTCTCGTTTCCCGCTCCAATCTCTCTTCGACGTCCTCATAATCCCTTTGAATTGCCCATCACATCGCGCTGCGATGATTTGTCGTATCCGGCGTTTGCCTGATTTCTCTCTTCCCCGCACATCCCAAGTCATAAGACCAAAATGTATTGCTTGCTAATAGCCTCCCGGAGATCGGGTACAACCCTTTGCGGTCGGCTAACAGGCTTGGCAGGGCCTGAATGACAGACAGTGGCTCGGTATAAGTTAAAACCGGGGCATTTAACCAAAACTCATCATTTTGATTTATAGCGGCTGGTGGCGGCCATAAACGGCTTGCAGGTGGGGATGGCAAGCCCGGCAAGAGCTCTGCCGATCGAGGAGGGGAAATTGCGGGCAAAAAAATAGGAGGGGCGATGGCTCCTCCTACGGGTTCACTGGCGCTGGCTCAGATAACGGTGACGTTCTCGGCCTGAGGACCTTTTTTGCCCTGGGTCACAGTGAACTGGACTTTTTGACCTTCAGCCAGGGTCTTGAAACCTGCGCTCTGGATGGAGGAGAAGTGAACGAAAACGTCCGGTCCCTGGGATTGCTCGATGAAGCCAAAACCCTTGGTTTCGTTGAACCATTTTACTTGGCCGGTGCGAATGTCAGACATGTGGTAAGTCCTATCTATAACAAAATGAAACTAAGCCTGGTTGGGCAGCATTTGCCTGGAAGTCAGGGGTTGAAGCATGACTGACCACGTCTCTTTGTCCCAGTAGCATGTAGCACAATCCCTGTCTAAAGCCTGACCGATTGTACTGGAGCCCGATCCCTTGTCAATTTGGCACTTTTCATTTTTTGAGCGAGCTAAAAGTATTGTGAAGTCAGCAGCTTGTTTCATGCTTCACATCAAAAAAAACGGGAGGCCATGGCCTCCCGTCTGCATAAGGGGGTGGTCGAGCCCCCTTATTCCTTGAGGGCGAACCCTTCCCCCTGGCGGTCGTAGCGGTAGCTGACCTGACCGAGAGAGCGGACCTCGACCCGCTGGATGCGGCGGCTGGTGTCCACCAGGATGAACACCGACTTGCCCGACTGCAGCCGGGTCAGCGGCCTGTCCGGCCCTTCGATGGCGATGAGCCGGCTGAGCTCGGCCCCCGGCAGCTCGAACTTGCGGAAGATGGAGTAGAGGGTTTCACCGGCCTGCACGTCGTGCTGCAACCAGGTGCCATCCACTTTCTCCTCGACGGGCTTGGCGGCCTGGGGCTCACCGGCGTTGCCGACGGTCAGGGCCTGGGCCGGCACGGCCAGGGGCACAGCCAGAGAGCCTGATGGCGCCGTGGTCGGGGCGGCGGGGGCGGGCTCCCAGGCCAGCACCAGCAGCCAGAGCGGGATCAGCACCAGCAACCCTATGGTGTGTTTGCGGGGCAGGGGGCTTGCCAGCTTGAACGAGGCCGCCTTCGGCTCCTTGTTGCGCTGACCCAGGCCACTCATGCCCTGGCCGAGACGCTGGCGCAGGGGCAGGGTAGCCGCGTTGATACGTTGGAGCAGGGTTCCTTGTGATTCGTCTTGGCGACGCTGCTGGGCTCGTCTGTTATGGCCACGTGGGCGACGGTCCGGGGTGGGCACGGCATTTACCTCTCACTACATTGCCTGCCATCAGGCAAATATGCCGCCTATGGTAAACGGACTCGTCCCCGAGGGGGAGAGTCCGGAGCATGAAAATTATCAGCTGAGACGAAACTGACCCAACAATTGCTGCAAACGTTCCGCCGCCTGACGCAAGGCCTGACTGGCGTTGGCCGTGCTGGTGGCGTCCCTGGCGATGTCGTTGGCCAGTGCGCTGGTTTTTGACAGATTGCCGGAGACAGTCTCGGAAACCGAGCTCTGCTCCTCGGCGGCGGAGGCGATCTGGTAGGTCATGTCGTTGATGGTGGCGATGGCCTGGAAGATGCTGCCGAGGGCCGCCTCCGCCTGATCCGCTTCCCCCACCGCCTGATGGGTCAGCTGCTGGCTCTGCTGGATGGCGTTGACCGCGTTGGTGGAGCTGTGGCGGATCTTGTCGATCAGCTCCTGGGTATTCTGCACCGCCTGCTGGGTGTTGCCCGCCAGCTTGCGCACCTCGTCGGCCACCACCGCAAAACCGCGCCCCTGCTCGCCGGCCCGGGCCGCCTCGATGGCGGCGTTGAGCGCCAGCAGGTTGGTCTGATCGGCGATCCCCTGGATGACGGTGAGGATGCTGGTGATCTGCTCGCTGTCGTGAGCCAGCCCTTCCACCACTTCGGCGCCCTTGCCCGCCTCGGCGGCCACCTTGTGCATGGAGTGGATCACCCGCTGGAAGCGTACCTTGCCCTCGTCCGCCGCGCTCTGGGCCTGCTTGGCGGAGTCGGCGGTGTTGTTGGCGTGGGTGGCCACCTCCTGGCTGACGTAGGACATCTCCTGCACCGCGGTCAGCATCTGCTCCATCTCGGCCTGATGATGCTGCAGGTTGCTGTCGGTCTGGCCGGCGATGCGATCGGTATCCCCAGCGTGGCGATGGACCTCGCTGGCGGTCTTCTGCACATCCCCGAGCAGGGCCTGCAGCTTGTCGATGAAGCGGTTGATGCCCCGGGCCAGGGCCCCCAGCTCGTCCCGGGAGCGGCTCTCCAGACGCTTGGTGAGATCCCCCTCGCCGTCGGCGATGTCATCCACCAGGCTCACCATCTGGCGGATGGGGCCCGTGATGCTGCGGGCAATGACCAGCATGGTGCCAAGGGCCAGCACCAGCACCAGCAGGGCACCGATGAGCTGCTGGGTCATGGCGGCGCGGTTCATGTCGGTAAGCTGGCGTGCCAGCTCGTCCGCTCCCGCCAGCACCACCTTGTAGGGCAGGGTGACGATGATGGCCCAGTTGCGGGCCATGCCGGGCACCGCGATGGGCACCGAGATGCGAAACGCGTCGGTGAGCTCCTGGCGCTGCACGTCCGGTTTGAGGTACTGCTGCCAGCCGTTGCCGAGCACCTTGTCGGCGCGGCTGCCGAGCAGGCTGGCGTCGCCGCTGGTACCGGTGATGACGCCGGCGGCGCTGACGATCAGGGTCTCCCCCTTGCCGTCATAGATGTTGCTGTTGAGGGACTGGGCCTGGCGGCTGATGGAGTCCACCGCCAGATCCAGCGCGGCGATGCCCTTGAACCGGCCATCCACCAGGATGGGGGTGGTGATGGTGCTCACCAGCACCTGCTGGCCGTTGATGTCCACCTTGAAGGGATCGATGAGGCAGGGGCGCCCCTCCCGTTTCGGGCAGGCGTAGTAGTCGTTGGCCGGGTTGCCGAACTCGTCCGGATCGCTCTTTTCGATGGAGAGCAGCAGATCGCTGCCGATCTGATCCTTGTCGCGGTAGAAGTAGGGAACGAAGCGCCCCTTGTCGTCACTGCCAAGGGCTGCCTGTCCCGCGAAGCTTTCGTCCTGGCCGTCGAAGCCGTTGGGCTCGAAGCCCGCGAAGGCGCCATAGAGCTGGGGCTCCAAAGCAAGCTGGGCCTTGAGCAGGTCGGTGGCTTGCTGGCGATCCAGCGGCAGCTTGCCCTCCTGCTGGCGAGCGAAGACGCTGGCCATCTGCTGGGTGTAGGAGAGCCCCTTTTGCAGCAGCTGGGTGATGGTAGCGGCCTCGGCACGGGCGTTGGCGCTCACCTTCTGCCACGCCTCCTGTTGCAGGGCGGCGCGGCTGGAGTCGATGGTGAGCTGCTGGGTCTGCCGGCCTGAATACTGGTTGAGCAGGATCAGGATGACCAGGGCCGTGGTCATGGCGACACCGGCCAGTACCAGGATACGATTCTGGATAGAACGAAACTGCATCGCGCGTTCCTTGTATCGTTGAGGGTTCGTTGACGGGGTGACTGAAGTATCGGCTGTGCGGGAGATCTCTCCAGCGACCTCGCCTAGCTAAGCGGGAAAAAAGGGAAAATTCTGAGACATCACTCTAAAACAGCGGTTTTTGCGGGAATAGACCCTATTTTCCCCTCTGCCTCGCCATGGTTTTCCCATCCGTCATTGTCGGTGCTAAAATGCGACGGTTTTTTTAACGAATTGGCCCAAGGCCCTCTACACAAGGCTTAAAGATGAAAGTCAAAACCCGTTTTGCTCCCAGCCCGACCGGCTTTTTGCATGTCGGCGGTGCCCGTACCGCACTCTATTCCTGGTTGTTTGCAAAGAACCAGGGCGGTGAGTTTGTGCTGCGTATCGAGGATACCGATCTGGAACGTTCCACTCAGGAGGCCATCGACGCCATCATTGAGGGCATGGAATGGCTGGAGCTGAACTGGGATGAGGGCCCCTACTACCAGACCAAGCGCTTCGATCGCTACAACGGCCTCATCGACGAGATGCTGGCTGACGGCCGCGCCTACAAGTGCTACTGCTCCAAGGAGCGGCTGGAAGCGCTGCGTGAAGGCCAGATGGCCAACGGCGAGAAGCCCCGCTATGACGGCAAGTGCCGGGATGGCGCCCACGATCACCCGGCCGATGCGCCGCACGTGATCCGCTTCCGCAACCCGACCGAAGGCTCCGTGGTGTTCGATGACCACGTCCGTGGCCGCATCGAGTTCGCCAACACCGAGCTGGACGATCTGATCATCCGCCGTACCGACGGCGCGCCGACCTACAACTTCTGCGTGGTGGTCGATGACTGGGATATGGAGATCACCCACGTGGTGCGTGGGGAAGACCACATCAACAACACCCCGCGCCAGATCAACATCTACAAGGCGCTGAACGCGCCAGTACCGGAATTTGCCCACGTCTCCATGATCCTGGGTGACGACGGTGCCAAGCTCTCCAAGCGCCACGGTGCCGTCTCCGTGATGCAGTACCGCGACGACGGCTACCTGCCGGAAGCGCTGCTGAACTATCTGGTGCGTCTGGGCTGGTCCCACGGCGATCAGGAGATCTTCAGCCTGGAAGAGATGATCAAGCTGTTCAGCCTGGATGCCATCTCCAAGTCTGCCTCTGCCTTCAACACCGACAAGCTGCTGTGGCTGAACAACCACTATATGCGCAGCCTGGATCCGGCTTATGTTGCCAAGCATCTGGCATGGCACATGGAAAACCAGAAGATCGACACCAGCAATGGCCCGGCGCTGGCCGACGTGGTCACCCTGCTGGCCGAGCGCTGCAACACCCTGGTGGAGGTGGCTGCCCAGAGCCGCTACCTGTTCGAAGAGTACGAGGCCATTGACGAAGCCGCTGCCAAGAAGCACCTGCGCGGCGTGGCTGCCGAGCCGCTGGCGCTGGCCAAAACCAAGCTGGCTGCACTGGATAGCTGGACTACCGAAGCGCTGCACGAGCTGATTGAAGCGACCGCCGCCGAGCTGGGTCAGGGCATGGGCAAGGTTGGTATGCCGCTGCGTGTGGCCGTCACCGGTCTGGGTCAATCCCCTGCCATCGACGCCGTGATGGCGCTGGTCGGAAAAGAGCGTGTACTGGCCCGCATCGACCGCGCCCTGGCTTATATCGAAGCGCGCATGGCCGCCGAGTAAGCTTGCCGTCGCACATTGCCGTCACCGGTCTGGGGTAATCTTTCCCCTGCCATCGATGCCGTGATGGCGCTGGTCGGCAAGGAGCGGGTCCTCGCCCGTATCGACCGCGCTTTGGCGTATATCGAAGCGCGCATGGCCGCCGAGTAAGCTAGCCGTCGCACATTGCCGTCACCGGTCTGGGGTAGTCTTTCTCCTGCCATCGACGCCGTGATGGCGCTGGTGGGCAAGGAGCGGGTCCTCGCCCGCATCGATCGCGCTTTGGCGTATATCGAAGCGCGCATGGCCGCCGAGTAAGCTTGCCGCCGCACATTGCCGTCACCGGTCTGGGGTCATCTTTCCCCTGCCATCGATGCCGTGATGGCGCTGGTGGGCAAGGAGCGGGTCCTCGCCCGTATCGATCGCGCCCTGGCGTATATCGAAGCGCGCATGGCCGCTGAGTAAACATCGGCCATGGCATGAAAAGGGCCCCCTGACGGGGCCCTTCGTATTTTGGCCTCAAGCGGATTTGCGACGTAAAACAGCGACATAGCGATGAGGTTGGCGGTAAAAACAGCTAACTGCCTGAATTTTGACTAAACGCTCCAGTGGGCGAGAATTTTGGGTTGACAGCAAAGCGGGTGATGCCTATCATGCGCCTCCGTTGCCAGAGATAACTTTGGTAGCGCCGAGGTGAGTTGGGGTTATAGCTCAGCTGGGAGAGCGCTTGCATGGCATGCAAGAGGTCCGCGGTTCGATCCCGCGTAGCTCCACCAAATTCTCCTCGAACAATCTGGAATCCAAGGGGTTATAGCTCAGCTGGGAGAGCGCTTGCATGGCATGCAAGAGGTCCGCGGTTCGATCCCGCGTAGCTCCACCAGGTTCCCGATTGACATGAAGTACCCAGGGCAGTGCGGTGTGTATCACCCAGGCCGACCTTTGTGGGGTTATAGCTCAGCTGGGAGAGCGCTTGCATGGCATGCAAGAGGTCCGCGGTTCGATCCCGCGTAGCTCCACCATTATTGAGGATGAATGGCCGCCAGAACCATTCATTGAGTACCGAATTTGGGGTTATAGCTCAGCTGGGAGAGCGCTTGCATGGCATGCAAGAGGTCCGCGGTTCGATCCCGCGTAGCTCCACCAAATTCAGAGTGATTCAGCGTCACTCACACACATCGGGGTTATAGCTCAGCTGGGAGAGCGCTTGCATGGCATGCAAGAGGTCCGCGGTTCGATCCCGCGTAGCTCCACCATCTTTCGCAAGAAAGCACCAAGGCCACCGCATCGCGGTGGCCTTTTTGTTTGCCTGTCATTTGGATTTCCCATGATCTCGCCCTTTGCATTTGTCTGGCAAATGGCGCTTCACCCTGTCCGCGAGGGCATCAGCGGCTCTGGCCGCCGCTGACGGGGGTGAGGGTGGAGATTGGCGCCGATGCCGCCATGGCCACGGCGCGGGCTGCACGATGCCATCCTCTGCCGTGTGGCGGTTGGTTCGTTCGGCAGCCTGTGATGGTGCTTCACCCTGTCCGCGAGGGCATCAGCGGCCCTGGCCGCCGCTGACGGGAGTGAGGGTGGGGATTGGCGCCGATGCCGCCATGGCCATGACGCGGGCTGCGCGGTGCCATCCTCTGCCGCGTGGCGGTTGGCTCGTTCGGCAGCCTGCGGGATATGCTATCCGGCCCCTGGTGTCAGCACCGGGTTTCCCCGTCGGCAGGGTGCCAGCCCCCTGGGAAAGGGGTGAGGCGGGGCAACAGGGCATTTATTCATCCCATGATGTGGCCTTTTACATTTGTTTTTCAAATGGCCTTGGCACAAAAAAAGCCCGCGATCATCGCGGGCTTTGCACCTGGCATCGAGGATGCCGCGTCTTAGCGACGACGCCGCCAGGCGAGCGGCAACAGGGCCAGCAGCAGGGCGCCCATGGCGCCGCCACCCCCCTTGCTCGCTTCCTTGAGCTTGAGGTCGACGATGACGGGGTCGTGGTCCGAGGCGCTGAAGGGGTTGTCCGACTTGATGAGATCGCCGGTGTAGGCGCTGCCATATTCGAACAGGTTGCTCTCGAACGAGTTGATGTGCCAGTCGGCCACCGCCACCACCTTGTCTGCCAGCGCCGGGTTGGCGAGGGCGTAATCCAGGGTGCCGAGCTCGGCCTCGTAGCTGTAGGAGATGGCCTTCTCCTGGTTGAACTTGACGTTCAGATCCACCAGGCCGTAGCCCTTGGCCACCGTCTGGCCCATCTGCTCATAGGGCTTGTCGCCGATGTAGGTGTGGGAGGCGGAGCGGATCTGGCGCTCCCCCGCGACCGGCGCATAGTCGGTCAGCACCCGGATGGGATCCTCCTTGGCGTAGGAGTTGAAGTCCCCCACCAGCAGCACCTGCCCCGGCATCTTGCTCACCGCCTCCCCCAGCACCTTGGCGGCGCTCACCCGAAACTCGGTGCACTTGCCCTGCAGATCCGCAGGCTCCGTCTTGCCATCCCCGTTCTCATAGCAGCCCGACCCCTTGGACTTGAGGTGGTTGACCACCAGGGTCAGGGGGGCGTCGCTGCCCGCCACAGTGAAGCGCTGGACCAGGGAGTCCCGCTGACCGGCGCTCTTGGTGACGCCGCCCGTGGTGTAGCGCTGCTGGGGCAGGGGGATGACGTCGGCATCCCCGCTCGGGGTGAGCAGGGCGGGGCGGTAGATCATGGCCACCATGATGGCGTCGCCGCCAAAGAAGCGATCCTCCGTGAGCAGGGCCTTGGGCAGGGTGACGAAGGCGTAGTGCTTGCTCGCCTCCTTCTGCCTGGCGTTGAGGCTCTCCACCAGATCGTGGAGGGCGGCGTGCTCGTCAAAGCCGTTGTTCTCCATCTCCATCAGGCCGAGCAGGTCGGCGTCCATTTCGGTGATGGCGTTGACGATCTTGGCGCGCTGCAACTGGAACTCCTCCAGGCTCTTGGCGCCGCGGTTGCAGCCCTTGGCGCTGTCCGCATCCGCCTGATCCGCGCAGAGCACGTTGAGGGCACCCCCCACGCTGGAGTGGCTGGTGAAGTAGTTGAGCACGTTGAAGCTGCCGATGCGAAGGTCAGTGCCATCCAGGCGGGCCGGGGCGCTCTGGCGGTCGTTGTCGCCGGTGCGCAGCAGATCCCCCGCGGTGATGGTCTGATCCCGGGGCACGATCAGGCGGTACTCGTTGTAGCTGTAGCCGACCATGGCCTCCAGGTTGACCGGGGCATCGCCGATGCGCAGGTAACCCTGCTCCGGCTCCCAGGCGGGCAGCCAGGGGAGCTTGCCGTCCCCCGCCTTGACGTCCGACTCGAGGAAGACCCGGTTGCTGGCGTTGGCCTCGGCCAGCGCGACGGCCTCGGGGCTGCTTGCCACATGGAGCTGGGTCGGCTTCATCAGCGGGGCGCCGTGAGCGAGCACCAGGTTGTTGCGCCGGGCGGCATAGTCGTAGCTGAAGTTGCGGCTTATCTTGAGGGCGCTGTCGGCGTCAAGGCGTACCCGCATCCCTTCGTGACGCTCCAGGGCTCGGGCCAGGGTTTCCCCCTCCAGTACCCGCAGCGCCCTGGCGGCCGGGGCGGCGCCCTGGGCCAGGGTCGTCAGGCGCGGCGTGCTGCCGTCAAACAGGGGCTTGAGCTGGGTGTGGCCGTAATACTCCTCGACCTTGGCCTCCAGACAGACCAGGGCGCCCGGCTGGATGTCCGGGTACTTGCTGGCGAAGTTCTTGTCGTTGAGGTAGACGAAAATGCCGTCCGACGTCTCGGGGTTGCCGTCCCCCTGCACATCCAGCAGGTAGAAGCCCTTGTTGAGGCTTTCGCCCAGACCCGAGACCACCGCCTTGACCGAGACGCTCTGGGCGCTTTCGAACTGATCGTCCGGGACGAGGGGGCTCTTGTCGCCGCTGCCCTGGATGGCGGGGATGGGGGTGAGGGCACTGTCGGCCGGGCAACTGAAGCTGGCGGCGTAGAGAGACGGGGACGCGAGCGCGAGCCCCACGGCCAGCGACAGCAGGGTAGGTGTTCCTTTCATGGGTATTCCTTTTTTATTTTTGCCAGTGTTTCCATAGCCTTGGCATCGTGGCCAAGGGCGCGCATTGTCACATTTCTGGCAGCTCTGACCAGTGAACCAACGCACATTATGAGGAGACAAAGGAGCCCATTTGCCATTTTTTGACGTGGCTAACAGTTTGATATTGATGATCTATTTGTCATCAGGTGGGAGCGAAAAGTGTGAGGCGGCCAGCATTCACATATTTTCCTTCGAGAATAAAGATTGAGCAGTGGTCACTTGCTTCCTATACTCGAGCCGTTCCTCACGGAACCCAGGCAAAGGGCAAACCGGCAGTGATGCCGGGACGCAAAGCCTCCGATCTGTCCCATCCGGGCCAGACAGCGGGGTTACCCAGGGTGACTTGAGGGTTTGTGGCCCGTCCATGGCCTGTTGTCGCTCCCTTGTTCCCTGTTGCGATTGCGCTTTTCCCGGTATTGAAGCCAAGACAAAACAAGGAAGATAACAATATGCAACAGATCTTGAGGCCCAGCAGGCTTGCCATGCTGGTCGCCCTTGCGGCCGTCCCTGCCTGGGCGCAGGCCGCTTACCCCGCCTATCAGGCCGGCACAGCCTACAAGGCTGGCGACATCGTCAGCAACGCAGGCGCCCTCTATGAATGCAAGGAATTCCCTTACTCCGGCTGGTGCGGCGCGTCCCCCTACCACTACGCCCCCGGGGTGGGGGTGGTCTGGGCCGATGCCTGGAAGCTGTATGGTGGCGAGGTGCCGCCGCCGGCCCTGGTCGTCGCCATCGGCTCCCCCGCCGTGGGTGCCAGCGTCAGCGAGGGGGCCAGTGTGGCCCTGGCGGTGACGCTGAGCGGCCCGGTCACGGCGCTCGCCCGGGTGGAATACCTCATCGACGGCGCTCTGGTCGCCACCGCCACGGCTTCTCCCTGGAGTGCCAGCTGGTCTGCCGCCGGTGCGGGCAATCACGCCCTCAAGGCCCGGGCGCTGGATAAAGACGGCAAGGTGCTGAGCGAGGCGGATTCGAGCTTCAAGGTCGCCGCCGTGGTGGCGCCGGAGGCGCCCAGGGTGAGCATCGCAAGCCCGGCCGCCGGTGCCAGGGTGACCCTGGGCCGCGCCCTCACCGTGAGCGGCAATGTCACCGACGCCAATGACGACGTCGCCAAGGTCGAGCTCTTCGTGAATGGCCAGAAGGTGGGCGAGGACACCAGCGCCCCCTGGCAGCTGAGCTGGACGCCCCAGAACAAGGGGCTGACCGGCCTCAAGCTGGTGGCGACCGACAAGACCAACCGCTCTGGCGAGTCGGCCCAGGTGGACGTGCAGGTGGAAGAGGCGGCGCTGCCCCCCACCGGCGGCAACCTCTCCTGCGACGTGCGCCAGATCTACCGCGCTGACGGCAGCGAGTGCATGGGGGATGACCACGGCCGCCGCGTCATCGGGTATTTCACCTCCTGGCGCACCGGCAAGAACGGCCTGCCCGCCTACCTGGTGAGCGACATTCCCTGGGACAAGATCACCCACATCAACTACGCCTTCGCGGCGGTGGACGAGCAGAGTCACACCATCAAGGTGGATGACGCCGCCACCAAGCTGACCTGGAACGGGGTGCCGGGCGCCGAGATGGATCCGGAGTTTGCCTATCAGGGTCACTTCAACCTGCTGTCGAAGTACAAGAAGCAGTACCCGGACGTGAAGACCCTCATCTCCGTCGGGGGCTGGGCCGATACCCGCGGCTTCTACGCCGCCACCACCAAGGGCGACTGCTCGGTCAACACCGCCGGCATCAACGCCTTTGCCGACTCGGCGGTGGGCTTCATCCGCCAGTACGGCTTCGATGGGGTGGATATCGACTACGAGTACCCCACCTCCATGAAGGATGCGGGCAACCCCAACGATTTCCCGCTCTCCAACCAGTGTCGCGGCAAGCTCTTTGCGAACTATGAAGTGCTGATGAAGACCCTGCGCAACAAGCTCGACAGCGCCGGCACCGAGGACGGTCGCAAGTACATGCTGACCATCGCCTCGCCGGCCTCGGCCTACCTGCTGCGCGGCATGGAGAACTTCCAGGTCACCCAGTACCTCGACTACGTCAACCTGATGACCTATGACTTCCACGGTGCCTGGAACCACTTCGTCGGTCACAACGCCGCCCTGTTCGACAACAAGGCGGATCCCGAGTTGTCCCAGTGGGGTGTCTACACCCAGGCCCAGTTTGGCGGCATCGGCTATCTCAACTCCGCCTGGGCGGCCCACTACTTCCGTGGTGCCCTGGCGGCGGGCAAGATCAACATAGGGGTGCCCTATTACACCCGTGGCTGGCAGGGGGTCACCGGTGGCACCCACGGTCTGGGTGGCAAGGCGGCGCTGCCGAGCCAGAGCGATTGCCAGCCGGGCACCGGTGGCAGCACCATTCCGTGCGGCAACGGGGCGGTGGGCATCGACAACATCTGGCATGACCTTGACAAGAACGGCAAGGAGATTGGCGGTGGCGCCGTGCCCATGTGGCATGCCAAGAACCTGGAGCATGCGGCCAGCCTCGGCATCACCACCCTGCCGAGCTACGGCCAGGCCTGGGGTCTGGATCCCAACAACCCGGCCCACGTGATGCAAGGCCAGTATGTGCGTTACTACGACGACAAGGCCCATGCGCCCTGGCTCTGGAACGAGCAGAAGAAGGTGTTCCTCTCCACCGAAGATGAAGAGTCCATGGGTCACAAGCTCGACTACATCGTCAAGCGGGGCCTGGGGGGCGTCATGTTCTGGGAGATGGCGGGGGACTATGACTTCGACGCAGCGAAGAACGAGTACGTGATGGGCAGCACCCTCACCAGCCTCGCCTACGAGAAGTTCAGCAAGGCCGACAAGGCGGCCCTGAAGCAGAATGATCTGCCGGCTCCGGCTGCCCAGCTCGACATCGGCGTGAGCCTCTCCGGATTCAAGGAAGGGGACTCCAACTACCCGATCAACCCGACCCTCAAGCTCACCAACAAGTCGACCCAGACCATTCCGGGCGGTACCCGCATCGAGTTCCTGGTCCCCACCTCCACCTCAGACACCATCACCGACCAGAGCGGCATGGGGCTGAAAGTGGTGGAGAGCGGTGGCAACCAGAACTCGGACGGCATCGCCAATGAGAAGGACTTCCACAAGGTGGCTCTGACGCTGCCGGCCTGGAAAGCCTGGACGCCGGGCACCGACGTGGAAGTGGCCATGACCTACTACCTGCCGGCTGCTGGCGTGCCGAGTGGCATGCGCCTGATTGCCGGCAGTCAGACCATAGGCCTGAAGTCCGACTTCCCGGCCCTGGCCGAGGCGGTGCTGGGCAGCAGTGGCGGTGGTGACGGCGGCAGCGGTGGCACCACCTGTGCCAGCCAGAACGTCAACCCGGCGGACTACAATGCCTATCCGACCTGGCCGCGCGGGGATCACGCCAATGGCAACGACCGCATGACCAACGGCAAGGCGGTGTGGCAGGCCAACTGGTGGACCAGCAGCGAGCCCAAGGCGGGCGATGGCAGCTGGAAGCTGGTGTGCAGCTACTGAGTTGTCCAGGCTGCTATACCAGCAGCGAACTCAGAGTGGGCGACGGCAGCTGGAAGCTGGTGTGCAGCTACTGATGACCGTTTGAGCGGCAGGCCGGCACTTTGCATGGCCTGTTTTCTCGCAACGCAACGACCCAATCCGGAGCCCAGGCTCCGGATTTTTTTGTGCCTTGTATCAGGAGAAGGGGGGGAAAGGGCAGGGGCGGTGCCATAAAAAAGACCGCTCCGAAGAGCGGCCAATTGCCACCAAGGCAATCTGCGGGGTGACCCCCTTGTCGATGTGTCGCGGCCCGGATGCCGAGTCGGGGAGATCCCCGCCCCGCCAGCCGGGCCGCGCAGCTTTATTGGGTGACGGCGCCGCCCTGCTGCTCTTTCAAGAAGCTGATCCAGGGGGAAGCGCGACCACTGACATTGCCATTCTGGGCGGCCTGAGTGAAGGCGGAGAGCGCCTCCTTGGGCTTTTGCTGCTCAAAATAGGCGACCCCGGTCAGGAACTTCAGGTCCGCCCGCTGCTCGCCGCTGGCGTTGGCGGCAGGTTTGGCGGCGAAGGCCACCAGATCCTGGTAGCGCTTGCTCTGGATCATCATGCGCGCCATCTTGAGCTGCAGCTCGGCATTGGGGGCCAGCTTGTAGGACTTGGCCAGGGTGTCGATGGCCGGGTCCAGCTCCTTGGCCTGATGCCAGTAGTTGGCCAGCGTCTTGTAGTTGGCCGCGGTGCTCTCGATCTGCCCCTCCTTCATGGCTTTCTCCATCACGCGGGCGGCGCGGTGGGGAATGCCGGCGAAGGCGAGGTAGTTGGCGAGCCGCTGCAACTCGTTGGCTTCGGTCAGCATGCCGAGGTTGTAGGCCCCTTCCAGTGCCGCCAGGGCCTTGGCATCGTTGCCCGCCTGCATGTGCATGGCCGAGAGCTGGGTCCAGTACTTCTTCTTCTCCGGGTAGCGGTCCACCAGGGCGGTCAGCACCTCGGTGGCCGGCTTGTACTGTTTCAGCTCGTAGTGGGCCGCCATCTTCAGCAGGTACCAGGACTCCGGCGCCTTGCCCGCGGAGAGCTTGATCGCGTTGTCCACCGCCGGAATGGCTTCCCGGTACTGCTTGAGCTGCACATGGGCGTTGGCCAGGGTGATGTAGGCGTGCGGGGTCGGCTTCTCGTCCTTGCCGAGGTTTGCGAACCACTCCTTCATGGTGTTGATGGAACCCTTGAAGTTCCCCTCCGCCATGTAGAGCTGGGCCAGGTTGTAGCGCACCTGCTGGGCCACCGGGGGCGGCAGGCCGCCGGTGGCGATGGCGTCGGCGAAGTACTTGGTCGCCTGACCGTACTTCTCCTGCTGCGCCGCCACGAAGCCCAGGGTCTGCAAAATGACCCCCTTGTCGTAGACCCGCTCGCCGGCGCCGGACAGCGCCTCCTGCAGCTTGGCATTGGCCTCGCCGTATTTCTTCTCGGTGATCAACGCCTGGGCCTTGTTGACCGCGCGGTAGGCGCGGTCAGACAGGGCGGGTTGTTCGGCGGCCCAGGTGGCGGTGCTGAGCAGTACCGCCATGGCCACCGGGGCGAGGATCAGGGTATGTAACTTTTTCATCGCCACCCTCCTTAGTTGGTCGCAAACTCGATCTCTTGCTGCATGCGACTGGCCTGCGGCTTGCCGTCCACCATGGCCGGCTTGAAGGTCCACTTGGCAATGGTCTGGCGCGCCGCCTTGCCGAGGTCATAGCTGCGGGGCTCTTCCTTGACGATGCGGATGTTGCTCACGGTACCGCGCTCGGTGACGGTGAACTCCACCAGTACCTTGCCGGATGCGAGACCGGCCAGGGCCGCCTTGCGGGGCATCATGGGCTCGAAGGTTGCCATCGGGATGGCGCCGTTGTTGCCACCCATGCCGCCGCCACCGCCGCCGGTGCTGTAGGCACCCAGGGCGTTGCCGCCACCGATGTTGACCGGGATGTCGAGTTTGGGCATGTCCATGGGGGAGCTCTCCATCTGCGGCCTGTCCGTGCTCGCCACCTCCATCTCGGGCGGGGGCGGCGGGCGGTTCGGGGGCGGCGGTTTGGGCAGTTCC
>NZ_CDBK01000005.1 GCF_000819785.1 Aeromonas caviae
TGAATACCATCTCCATACACGCAGATCAGCAAAGATCAGGCCGTACAACATGTGGCCAAGGTGGCAAATGAAACATCTGTCACAACCAAATCCTCCGCCATCAAAGGAGAGGAGATGTTGACCACCGTCGTCTCCACTTCGGACAATATTGTCAGGCAGATGGAACATGCCAGCACCTTGATGAGCAAGCTCCACGCTCAATCCCAGAATATCACCGCCATCGTATCCACCATCAGCAGCATTGCAGACCAGACCAACCTGCTCGCGCTCAATGCCGCCATCGAAGCGGCGAGAGCCGGCGAACAAGGCAGAGGCTTTGCCGTCGTGGCCGATGAAGTTCGTCAACTGGCGGCAAGAACCTCCCTATCGACCAACGAAATAGCCAATGTCGTCAGCCAGAATCAGCAGCTCACCAGGCAGGTCAGCGAGCAGATCCAGTCCGCGGCAGACGGTGCCATCCACGGGCAAAAGCAGATCGATGACGTTGCAAAAGTGATGGAGGAGATAAGACACGGAGCAGAAGAGGTGTCGACCATCATCTCGGAACTCTAGATAAATCAGGGAAGCACTCAGGAGCCTGCCATCGAGCAGGCTCTTTGATGTTCACACCAGGGGTCGCAGCTTGGCACGTGCAGATTCAAGAGATGAACCGGCTCTTCAGGTCGCTGCCATTCTGGCAGTCAATTGACTAGAAACAAAAAGGCCACTATTGCTAGTGGCCTTAGTAACTCTTTGATTTTAATGGTGCCCGAGGCCGGAATCGAACCGGCACGACGCGAACGTCGAGGGATTTTAAATCAAAGAGATTCGTTTGCATCTTATTGCATGAAATAGCAAGCAGATGGAGCGAGTAACACCGCAAGTTCGCAACAAATCGCACCCCGTCATAGAACATCGCATACCGCTTATCACAGAATTCGCAAAGATACGCCGCCGTGTTGGTCTTGCCCCCGATCTGATAATCTCTGAGCCTTCGCATTTGCAATCGTTTCAGTCGGAGTCCCCCATGGCAGCCTATTCCCCTCCCTTCACCCTGACCCACGCCATGTTGAGCAGGGTGGCGGAGATCGCAGAATTGGTGGGGCAATGGCGCTCGACGCAGAGCTCGCAAGTGCCCATGCTGCGCCGGGAAAACCGGATCCGCACCATCCAGGCATCCCTGGCTATCGAGCACAACACCCTGAGCCTGGATCAAGTCACGGCAGTGATCGACGGCAAACCTGTACTGGGATTACCCCGTGAGATCCAAGAGGTGCGCAATGCCTTTGCCGCTTATGAAACAATGTCGGCTTGGGCCCCTACCTCTTCTGCAGATTTGCTCAGGGCCCATGGACGTTTGATGCACGGGTTATGCGATGACGCAGGGCAATGGCGTAGCAGTGGCGTCGGCATCTATCGAGGTGAGCAATTAGTGCATATGGCTCCCCCCGCGACTCAGGTTCCGCGTCTGATGGAACAACTGATGCAATGGTTGGCAGAAACAGAGGCCCATCCCTTGATCGCCTCTTGTGCCTTGCACTACGAGTTGGAGTTTATCCACCCCTTTTCCGATGGAAATGGCCGTATGGGACGCTTGTGGCAAACGGTGATCTTGAGCCGTTGGCAACCAGTGATGGCCTTCCTGCCGGTGGAAGCGATCATCAAAGAGCGCCAAGAGCACTACTACCACCAATTAAGTCAGGCCGACAGGCTGAGTGACTGCACCGATTTTATTCTGTTTCTGCTAGAGGCGCTGCGAGATGCGTTGGCAGAAGCGATTACCGCACAGCCGACATCTCAGCCCACCCCGCCAGAAAAAGTGAGGGTAGAAACGCCGGTAGAAATGAAGGTAGAAATGCGGGCAAAAACACCGGATGCAGTGTTGGCGCTCTTAGCGAGCGAGCCTGCCCTGACCCTGACACAAGTAGCCGAGCGGATAGGCAGATCGACCAGCACGGTGGAGCGAGCAGCTGCCGCATTGGTTAAAGCGGGGCGATTGCGCTTTGTTGGTCCGCGCAAGGGGGGGCATTGGGAAGTGTTGTCATAGGACGGCCACCGAGTGTGTTACTACCGCCGCCCAGCTTCCGGGTCGCATCAGTAAACATACAACCAGCCAAGTAAACCCAATCGCAACGAACCCCATTTGCGCACAAAGGGGGCGCAGTAACTCTCTGTTTTATCTCACTAACACCACAAGGTGTAAGATCTCCATTGGGGATAATCAGATACTGTGATACTTGCCCCACATCCCAATGGATAGACTCCTATAGGTCAGCTAACCTGACCTCACCACATCCCCAAAAGACGCATGAAATGGAATTCTCGTCGCTCGCGGTATCTGTTCTGGCAACTACTGGCTTGTTCTTGGGCCCAATATTCTTATCTGTCGGGATCATCTTGTTAATAAGAAAAAGGCTTCGCTCACATAGGGTCAGCCCGTTGACCGCCGACCTGCTCAGGCCCGCCGGTCACACCCTGCAACAGCAAATCCAGGACCTGCAGATAGACCTCTTTTCCCAAATGCTATTCACGCCATTGACCATGATGATGATCGGGTTCTACCTCTTGTTACAGAGCTACATCGATAAGAGGGCTATGAGCACGACTGTGATGCTGATTTCCGGGATCGTGATGCTGGGTATCTTTATCTATGGCACAACCAAAACTTACAAAATGGCCAACAAGGTTCAACACCTCAAGCTGGGTTACTCCTGTGAACTGGCAGTGGGTCAGGAGCTGGACCAAATCGTTAGGCCCCAACAGCACCCCTATAGGGTTTACCACGATATCCCGTTTGATGGATTCAACATCGACCATTTGATCATCTGCCCTAACGGGGTCTTTGTCATCGAGACTAAGGGTCGCTCCAAACCCATCAACAATGGAGAAAAACAGTTCAAGGTTCGGGTCGAAAATGATGCGCTTCACTTCCCAAACCATGTTGAAAAAGCGCCGCTCGAACAGGTCCGCCGTAACGTCACCACTGTGCGTAACTGGCTCAACAGTGCAACTGGGACCGAAGTCCCGGTAGGTGGCGTTCTGGTTCTACCTGGCTGGTTTGTGGATTTACGCCAGAAGATCACCTTCCCCTACATCGTCAGTGCCGCTGCACTCCCCAAGCAACTCCCCCAATTTAGGGCTGGCTCACTTGAACTGGCCCAGATCCAGGCCATCGCGCACCAGGTAGAGCAAAAAGTACGGGACGTTGCCAAGGCTGGCTAAGAGATCTTCATTGCCAACTGATATTCCATCAGTCAGCAAGTCTATCCCGCCATCCTTGAATGCCCCTCAGTTTGAGGCTCTTGGGGTATAGAGGAATACAGGGGGATTCGCAGCGATGAAATTGAAGTCACCCATTGCAGGCAAAAAGCCAGCGGCGCTATTGTACTAATTCTTTTTTGCACAAGGAGTGTGCTCGATGTCTATCTCGCCCATGGATCTCGCAACTTATTACGGTGTCGATGACATTCCTGCTGCCCTATCGATAGGCGATAACCTCCATAGTTTGCTCGTAGCCATATTCAGGAATGAGCCTCTGACTTCGCCCCGCTACGACATTCTAGCCAGCTACGATCTCAACGCCTTGAGGGGTTTTATCAACGGCGATATGACTCTCCCTGAGTTCAGACGCCAATCTGCGGTAGAACAAGAGCTGCGCCGTTCTAAATCTCTTTACTATAAGGGCCGAAAGATTGTGCATCGCTACCAACCTTCAATCACGAAGCCCTTGGCTGCTCAGCAAGACGACAAACCTAATATAGAGAAGACTAGTCAAAATCCCACTTGGGATTACCTGCAGAAATTCCGGATCAAAAATGGTCTGGCCGATGGCCAGAATTCTGTGTCCCTCCCCCCGCATGAACTGGCCAAACAATTCTGGGTGGATGATATCACCAGTGCGATCACGGGCGGTGCCAGGTTGCACAGCCTCCTTGTCGCTGCCGGACAAGGCGCGACGATATCAGCAGCAAACAGACAATTTCTCTTGAACAGGGGGTTGAATGCCTTGCTGCGCTTCTTGACCGGTGAGCTATCCCAAGAGCAGTTCGACAAAAACGGGAAAGCGGAACAGGAGCAACGAAACGAGCTTGCACAACAGAAACAACGCGAGATCGCCGTTCAGAAGGCTGTAGATGAAGAACGTTATAAAGCCGAGCAGAAAGCCCGAAGTGTGCGACTTGAGGCTGAGCGGATTCAGCGTGAGAGTGACCCCAAGTACATCGCACGGATGAAGAACCAAGCACTCAGGGAGAAGTATGGTGTAACTGGATATGTCGAATCACATCACCTCAAACAGCTCATGGCAATCCTTCTCAAGCTGGATGCAGGTACACGGCTACTGGAGACTGAAACCATCTGGCTCAAGAGCAATGGCCGTGAGTTCGAGACAAAAGAGATTCTGCATACCTACAACCGACTCGAAGCGGATCACTGGCTAGCGGAGTACCGCAACAGCAAGAACCCATGGAGTGCAGTCAATGCCAGCGGACACTTGCGTAAATGCGCAGCATCGAATGAGGCGATTGCGCTGCTGAGTGCCATCCCAGCCAAGAGGCAGGGTCAGCCAAAGCTGAAATCCGCCATTCTCACCACGCATGGTGGTGCGATGCGTGACCGTGGCGAACATACTGCAGCATTGAACATGGGCGCTGAAGCTCACCGCCTTCAACCCAACAACTTTCGCCCCTGCACACTACTTGGTGCAGTCTGTATCGAGCTTGGCAACATTAGTGAGGGACATGAGTGGTATTGCAAGGCGGAAGCCAGAGGCGCTGGCCGTGACAGCATTATGTCGGATGTCAGGTCGCTTCTTACCCGGATGACAGCCGATAAGCGTGAAGCAGTTATCGCAGAGCTGTTGCGCATTCATCCCGAACAGTATCGATGGCTAACTAAGTGGCGTCAGGCCAAGGCGTAACTGACATTATTGCTAGCAAACCGAGAGTGAATCGCAACCCGTTACAGCTGGGAAGTGTCTACATCACTGGTGGCGATTCACCCCACATCAACCAACTCTCTACATGAGGAGTCACCATGCCACATAAAACCCCGCTGCTCTCTGCTTTGACCTGTGCCGTCAGTCTCATTGCCTCACCCGCCATTGCCGCAAATACGGGCTTTAAAACCCTGACTGTCGGCCTACCCATCACCACGCTCCAAGCGGTCAACGATGGTCTGATACGCTACGACTGGCGCAGTGACATTGATGAAGAATTTCGCGGCAAACCCAAGGCAGGCGAGGGATTCTTAGGACGACCAACTACGGGTGAGTATTACTATGCAGTCTACCAACATAAAGTGTTCTCCTTCGGCGGTACCCAGGCATCGTACCAAGACGACTCCGTTGCTTCTGTCAGACAGGCTAAGGCAGACTTTGAGGAATTAGTCAGTCAGGCGACCAATACCTTGAAAGTCAAGCCAGTGATCATCCGCACAGTGAAGGATAAATCGGTACCGTTTTTTGAATGTGTAACCGACAGCATGTGTGGTAATTACAGCGCAACCTACACCATTGGTGCCAACGAGGTCTCGATCAAATTGATGCAAGACCGTGATGCAGAGAACGGTGGCCGCCAGCTCAACGCGGGAATGCGCGAGATCCTTAAGTAAAATGCTGCTTCTGAATCGCCCCGGCTTCGCTAGACACTTTTGAGCCGTTCGGAATATTGCTTCTCACACTCTTCTGGCGGATCCACACCAACACAATGATGGGATACCGCCAGCAGAAGCCGAAAAGCGGCTTAACTATGTGTCCGGATTTAGTTGACCACTACAAAATGACTTTGAAAGTTATCATTGCGATACCTAGGCTGCATTTCGTTTTCGTTGAGATTCATTGCTTAACGCCGCCTGTAATTGTTTCTGAAGCGCGGCCACGTTGACCTGAACCTCTCGCATTGTGCGCTTTGGCTCGGCGCAATGATACAGACATAACAGCGCCAGGGAGCCAACCAGGGGGATAATCACATAACAATGCTGGAGCAGAACGGCGTTAACCGGGTAGACGAACTCCTGTAACCGGATGATGAACTCCAACCCCAGCGAAAATGCTCTGCCGCTATTGAGGGTAGTTGCCGCGGAGAAGGTCTGATATGCCTTGGCTTCGACCAGGGGATTAGCTGCATAATACAGAGCCGACACCCCCGTTGAGACCAGGGCTATAGCTGCGGTCATGGCTTTCAAGGTGCGAGCCTTGCTCTGCTCATCGAGCAAACTGCGGAAGATCAAGGTGGTGAGCTTCATCATGTGGCCAAACCCCCCGAGCAGCGACAACAGCAGGGCCAGCGGAACAACTACCAGGGTCTTGACCGCGGAATCGGCCTTCTCAGCCAGCGGTCCCGGCCCCACGAATCGAGCGGTGGACGAATCCACCTGCGCTTGTAGCCTGGCGATGATGCTGTTTGCTATTGGGCGGTACACCTGGCGCTCGATGTCAGCAAACTCCGTCACAAGCGGGATCCGCCTAATTCCGTCTACTCCCAGCTGCTCGCGCACCGCGGCCTGTACCGGTTTGAGCAGCATGAACGATTCGATTGTCACGTAGCGACTGGGATTGCTGATCCCCATCGAGTCGCCCAGAGCCTTCCAGGTGTCACGATAGGCTTTCTGCCGCACCACAGCCTCGAAAGTCTTGCGATCGGTAGGGCGCCAGTTATTCGGCACTGGCACCCCAGCCTCGCGCACCTTTTGACGTACCTGGGCAAATTTAGAGGACGGGACCTGGTAAGGGCGGGCGTGTTTGGTGAACAGGTTAGTAAACCCCGCACGTTTTAGCTGGAACAGATAGTCATCCCAAGCGTCTGTGGCTGCTTGCTTCAATGCCTCCGGGCTAGTCCTTACAACGGCCTTGTTATAGGCGCGGGTATATTCCATATAGCGTTCTTCCACCCCCCGAACGATCTGGGGCCAAGTGTCATTGTTGAACTGGGCTGGAGACCCCAGGCATTTGGTCCGATCATCGAGGGCGTCGCAGGGCTTGGTCACGCTGATGGAGATCGCCTTTTTCAGCAGCAGGGTCATCTCGTCCTGGACATTGGGGTAGTTGAACGCCAATGCCGGGAAGATGGCAACGAATGCCATTACGGATGACTTGTGCTCCAGCACCTCCGGGGTATGGATGCTGCGTAAGTTCAGGGTGCCATTCGAGAGGCTACGGCCCGCCAGGGTCAGCAAAAAGGCGCCTTTTCTCGCTTCAGCGGTAGCAAACTCGGTCTGAATCCGATGGTCGATGAACGCGTCCTGCGCTTTATGGTTCAGACCCGTGAACAAGAGTACCAGCCCGAACGACCAAAGGATCCGACGGGAGGGTCGTATGTGCTGTTTGTCGATGAACATCCCGATGAACAGCAGCGAGATGGCCACCCCCGTCAGCAGCCGCCCGACGTTTTCGAGCTGGTTGATCTCATCCAGGGTTGCCTCCCGGCTGCATAGCTCCAGCAGGCTTGCACTGAACGCCAATTCGCACAACAGATAGAGCAGGGTGAGCCAAAACAGTTTTGTGCCAAGCAGCGCCTTAAAGCGCCATGTTATTGCTCCCATGTCACCACTTCCTGGGTGGTCTGGCTGGAGACCTTCTTAATCTCAATGGTGCCAGGCTGATAGGTTGCCTGGCGAATGACCGCAGGGGTGCTGGTGGCCGGTCTGGTCTTGGCTGCCGGGGTGCGTTTGCGTGATGCCGTTGCCGTCTGCTTGGGACGCGCTGGCGAGCTCTGGCGAGCTGTCTTTGTTTCGGTAGGGGTTGCCACTGGCCGCTGGTATCGGTATTCAGCAAATTTGGCCTGGCGCACGTCGAATGCGTAAAGCGAGTCGCTTTTCCCTGCAGGGTCTTCAAACATGATGTATTGCCCATTACGGGTTACGGTGTTCTTGGTGTACGGCTGGCATCCTGGGAACGGGTGGATTACGGTTTGGCGGTCGTCGTACCACACAGCCCATTGCGCTGTGGGGCAGTTGGCGCTGGTCCCGCGCACGACGACAAGCCCCGTCCGTGCAGATGTGTCGATAAAGTTTTCGAGCGAGCTGAATCCGGTCATCCCCCGGATGAGATCGCCGATGGTCATGTACGCCGTGGTGATGTCATAGGTGCCATCTAATCTGTTGCGACGAACCTTCCCGAGGTAGGGGCGATCCCCACTGAGAGCGAACGACCCTACGGACTCATAACTCGCGAAACTGGCCAGCGGCCCAACGATAGGTATTACGGCGTTGCCTTGTGTCGAGCACCCGGTCATTAAGAGACCGGTGACGACGATGGCGGGTAACGTTGCTTTCTTCACTACTCACTCCCTTCAGTGCTGCTCCAGGAGCAACAACAACCTATCCAAGCCCACCAAGAAAAAATGGCTGAATCACCCCAAGTTCACTAAACACTTTTCAGCCTTACCATGAAGCGATGACTGGAGGGTTATGGCCCTGATTCACTCCTGAGTGAACTTCAATTACCCAAGGCGAGAAATGCACTATCCGACGCAAACCATGAGCAATGTGCATTTCTTATGGTGCGTAACCATTTGATTTATATGCAAATCATCGATAGGTGTAACAACACTATTGGGGATATACACATAACCCTGTATATACCCCCACCAGAGAATTTCATTTAACCCGGTTGTACTTCAAGACGCGCCTGCTCTTCCAATACGTCTAGCCGTGCTAGAAGCGCTTTCAGGGGGATCTCTCGGTTAAACCACCAGTCAGTCGACCAAATACGGTGAATATTCCAGCCTAAACCTTCAAGCACCATTTGGCGCAAGCGATCTCGATCACGAGCACTCGGTGCGGAATGATAAGTAGCGCCATCGCACTCTACTCCCAGCAAAAATTTTCCTGGAGCATGAGGATTGACTACAGCCAGATCGATTCGATAACCGGATACACCAACTTGTGGCACAACACGCCACCCACGGTTACGCAAGGCGTCAATGACCTGATATTCAAAAGGACTGTCAGGTTCCCGCCCAGTTGGTATGGCTTGTTCAGTCAAAACACGGGCGCCATGCAAAGCGAAGTCCAGATAGGCTTTTAGATCTGCCACCCCCCTGGCATTAGTGCGCGATAGATCAATGTCCTCTGGCCGTAGGCTTGAGAATATCTTGACTTTGTGTCGAGCACGGGTAACAGCCACGTTAAGGCGGCGATGGCCCCCTTCCTTGTTCATTGGACCGAAATTCATACTCAACTTTCCACTTGCATCCTTAGCAAAGGTAATTGAGAACAAGATGATGTCACGCTCATCACCCTGAACATTCTCCAAATTCTTGATGAAGAGTTCTTCTGAGCCAGCCTGTGCAATAGCCTCATCCAGTTGCCGATTCGCAAGGCGCCGCTGATCCATTAGTTTCTCTATCAGAGCCTGTTGAGTAGAGTTAAAGGTAATGACTCCAATGGAGAACTTCTTACCAGCACCTGAGAGATAGTGCTGCTCGATCTCATCAACGATCTTGGCAGCTTCAATTTTGTTTGTGCGCGACTTGCCGGGCTCATATATCCCTTTCGAATCAACAAACTCCACAGAGTTATCCGTTTCCACGGGACTTGGGAAAGTAACTAAATCCGACCCGTAATACTGGTGGTTACTGAATGTAATCAACCCTTCGTTACGTGAACGATAGTGCCAAGCCAACCGAGACAACGGCATGCCACAGGACAAACATTCATCCAGAATAGATTCCATCTCGATGAGACTTTCATCATCAAAGTTTCCAGAGGCATCCGAAGCACTAAAGAAGTTGGTCGGAGGTAGCTGTTTAGGATCACCAACACAAATCAATTGCTTACCGCGTGATATTGCACCAACAGCGTCCCACGTCGGTATCTGCGAGGCTTCATCAAATATAACTACATCGAACATCTGAGTGCTCGTGTCTAGATACTGTGCAACGGACTGAGGTGACATCAGTAAACAGGGTTTTAAGCGTGGCAGCACTGCGGAGGATTTTTTAAGTACCTCTCTTATCGGACGATGCATCTTCTGCTTCTGCGCTTCATGGCGCAAAAACCCTATTTCCCCTTTCAAGTCACCCGTCAATTCTGACCCAGTTGGAATCTTGCCGCGCAACTTGGCCTGTACATACTGGACGGTGAGTTTCTGGAAACGCTCATCAGCCTTTTGGAACTCTGCAATTTTATGGGCTTGTGATGCACCAGAAAAGTTCGCGAGCAACGGCTCTCTATCCAAAATGCACTTTAGCCACCAGCTAGCATAAGACACCACAAAATGTTCTTTAAGATCAGCAAGATCTACTGCACCTTGCTCGACCTGCTCAATCAAGCCCTGCAATCCAAGTAACAAAGCCTTCGCACGGGAGTCATTCCAGACACACCATGGTTGGATTTCCTGTTTATGTGACTGCCACTGAGCATTCATTGAACGTATGCAACCCAGTAAGCCCACTTTGGCCGAGCCCCCCAAAAATTCGCTATTACCAGTGAGCTCCCTAAGGCTGGTAAACAGCGCTATGAACTCCGAATATGAATTCCTGTAAGCCTGGGCCACGTTATAGAGCCGCCCACCTGGTCTAAAGGACTCATTTTGATCAGAAAGCAGCACTCGAAGCGAACTTCGAGCGGCGTCTAACTGCTCTATCTGTGCGTCAAAGGCTTTTTGCACAGATAAAGCCAGATCATCCATCCAGCGAAGGTAGGCTGCCGCCTCACTCCAGTCGGTATTCTCGGCCTTAAAAACGGCTCCTAAGCAACTTAACCCGATTGCAGCATTTTCGTGAAGGTACTGATCCTCTACATTTAATTTGGCCAGATTATCAAGGAACGCGTCCATCTCCTCATCAGCAACGCGCGACTTATCAAGGCTAAAAAGTCTAATCTGATTAGAAACCTTCCGCTTAGTAAACCATTTCTTGGGCCACCAATCTTGGGATGCCGCTCTCCATTGAAGTTTTAACGGCGCGGCTTTTAGCGTTTTTAGTTCCGCGTCGTAATTCTTGAAAAATGACCATAGGGCGGTACGCTGCTCGCCATGCCGGATAAGTTCGCCCAATTTCTTACGTTCTTGCGTGCTGAACGCTTGACTAGCTGACTCCATTGGCACCTGTGAAACATTAAGTAAAGCAGCGGCAAGTTCATCAATGGACTGCAACTGATCCAAGCTCGCTTGATTAGCCTCGATTTTTACGAGCGCGGAGAAATCCTGCAAGCTGGCCTCGATATCGCTCACTTGCTCAACGGATTGCTTAGCCGTTTGCAATAGGCTGTCCTGCCAAGTAGGAGTCCAAGTTGTCTTCTTTACTTCATTGAGCGGGTGAGTCGATATTTTGGAAAGGCGTGTAGCCAACGCTGCCAAATCACCCACAAAATCTTCCAGACTGCATTTTTCCTTGTAGTCATGTGTCTCTGGGTCAGTCCAATCAAAGCGAGCTGGTTCTTTGCCGCTCACTAACGTCCAGCCCATAGCTTCGTACACTGTCAAACCGTTTCTATGTGTCTGATGTAACACCCTAACCAAGGCATTCAGTTCGTTTCTCAGCGCAGCCAACCGCTCTGCCTCGTACTCCCAATCAGCAACGAGTTTGTTGTCCGCGCATTCGAGCACCTGCACAAACTGCTTGGAAATCTCTGATTTCTTCGCTTTAGTCGAATGCAGCTCTAGGCAGAACTCAGCCAACCCAATGTCTGTTAATCGGTTGTGTACTACCTCCAACGCAGCCATTTTCTCAGCTACAAAGAGCACAGTCTTACCATTGGCCAGGAAATGAGATATAAGGTTGGTAATAGTCTGAGACTTGCCCGTTCCTGGCGGTCCCTCAACGACCATGTTTCGACCCTTTTCGGCTGTGCAGATGACAGCCAATTGAGACGAGTCAGCCAACAATGGTGTGTACAAAGATTGAGGTGAGAAGTCGCGATCCAAATCCTCAGGCCTGATCGCTTTTGTGTCATCCTGAAAATTTTCACCGTGATGGTTAACCAAATGGTCTACCACCTTATTTTTGAGTAAATCCTGAGAGTTTTTGGATAAATCTCTCCACATGAGGTACTTAGCAAAAGAATACAATCCAAGATAAGAGTCCTCGATGACTTCAAAACCTTTCAGGTCCTCAACTTTCTTCCTTAATGTCGCAAAAATCTTGTCTACGTCTACACCGGAATCATCATTGGGAAGTTGCCCGTCGAGATACGGTAAAGAGATGTCAAATGTTATTGCCAGCTTTTGTAAGAGTGTGGGGTTAAAAATTGTTTCCTCATCCAAACGTTCTAATCGGATGCCGGAGCCTACCGCACCGCGCTTCAATTTCACTGGAACTAGGAGAATTGGCGCCTTCAATACAGTCTCGGCTTCTGGGGTTTCTTTCCAGCATAAAGTACCCAACGCAATATATAGGCTGTTGGACCCGGTCTCATCTAAGGAATTTTTAGCCTCACGGAATATAACAGTGGCGTAGTCCTGCAGTTTTTCTTTTTCTACATCAAAACAGATTTCTTTTTTTGGTAGGGCCGATTTAGCATATTGCTCAGCCGAGGTCATGCCGTATTCGGCTTTAAATTCTTCCTCACTTCGGGGGTCGCCCATGTCAGCCATTGAACGTTTGGCTACGAGCTTGAATTCACCACCTGCTGCCAATGCGTCTTCAAGATCCCCCGCATCATGAGTCACTACTTTTAGGAATTTTTTGCTGGGTTTGAAATTCAGTAGACGATTTCGTAAAGTCAGATCTAGTAGTTTGGACTTCCAGTTTGCCATACGACCTTCCGGAGTGTTGTCAGTCACTACGTTTTCGGTGGTTATGACTCCTGGATCTAATGGCGGCAATTCTGGGACATCTTCAATAATTGGTCCCGCTGGTGAAAAATTCTCACCATAGTCGACAGTGCCTTTGCCTAGCGCAGCAATAGCACGCATCGGGCGAATGTGATTCTGGCGAGCCCGCTTGATGTCAATCGCGTATTCAAAAGTGTGCTCCTGGGCTTCTTCCAGATAATTTGCTGCATCGGCAATAGCCTTTTTCATAGAAGCAGCCTGAGGAATCACAGTGGTCTCAAGCGTGAGAAATTCTCCGGAAGCAATTCTCTTTCTCACATCTTGAGCACAGTCTTCTACCGGGTTGGAAAAATACGAATCAACTAACCAGACCCCAACCCAAGCATGGCCTTCCTTGACCAAAATTACCGGGTTCAAACCCGCTTGTTCCAGACAAGCCGCCAAAAGTACGCTGGAATCCAGACAGGTCATCATTTTACCATCGAGGATCTGGGCAGTAGTCCGAATTTTCTGTCCTGTTCGTTCGAAAGAGGCAGGTGGCGGTGCGTAATGGAACCCCATGTTTGCTAGAGTTTGGTAAATTGCATTTACCTGTTTCCAGACATGCTCACGGTTTTTACTCTGATATCCATTCATGCTCAAGCCTGTGGATGACTTAAGCAAAGAAGATGCGGCTGACAGTATGCGATCAACTTCTATAGGCGTGGGTTGAACATGTGCAGCCAATAGCTCTGGTAAACCCAGTGTTGCTCCCCACTCGTTACGAGCTAATACACGGATCGGTTCGTTGTGAACCAAAGCTTCTTCGCCTTCTTTAGACACGGTAATTATGATATTACCGGACTCAGCCTCATCCAAATCGAATAGATAGTCGTGGTTTAGCGAGAGTTTTAGTTGAACTGAGTTGAAGGTTCGAGACTCTTCAGCACCGAAGATATCAAAGGTGAAACGCTTGGGTTCAAAAAATGCCGGATTGACACTTATCTGAAAATCCACCTGTCTGAACGACTGTTCGCTTTTGTTGCGGATAATTAAACGCTGAATTAGTGGGATATTATTTTGAGCTGCGGCGTAATTTACTATCTTTGCCGCTTCAATTGAAATCTCAAATGAATTACTAAATAAAGTGTCTGAGGACTGCACCTCCGTATTAACCACAACACCTTCATTTGGTATATTCTCGGATGTATCACTCATTCACTATTTCCTTATATCGCAATCAGAGACAAACCATATCACTCGAAACCGTGTTACCAAACAAACACAAAAACCCTCCATAAAGAAAGGGAATGGTTGTGGGGTCTACCATAACGGACAACCCGTTGTATAGACAATCTAAATTAACACATCTTTCTTATTGTGCGCTGTGGCTCACCGGGTGGTTAAAAAACATACATGGTGGATTTAGTTCCTCCTGAACACAAACGACCATCGTTGCCCGCTCAACCGCTTCTCGCCGGTTGATAACAAAACCCCTCTACTGATGACAAAAGCCCATCGCCGATGATGGGTTTTGCGAAAAACTGCCTGCCATCCCATTCGTCACGCCGTGTCGCGGCCTGTTTGGATAATCCGCGACACGGTTATTTCCCTTCTGTGATGGTATGCACGAACACGACAAGATTGCTCAGCGCCTCGGTATGCTCCTCACCCGCCTGTACAGCGGTGAGAAGCTGCACCTGAGTGATCTGGCCACCGAGTACAACGTCACCGTGCGCACCCTGCAGCGGGATTTCAATCAACGCCTCAGCTATCTACCGATAGAGCACCGCAGCCAGCAATACTGGCTGGATCCTGGGTTCCTCAATCACAAGAACGACGGAAAGGTGCGAAAGCTGGCCGAGCAGTTGGGTATCACCGACTTGTTCCCCCGCGCCAGTGAACATCGTCTGGGTCAACTACTGGACAGAGGCAGCCCCAGTCTCTTTGCCATCAAGGGATTCGATGGTCAATCAGCCGACTCACTCATTCACCAGATACCGGTATTAGAGCAGGCCCTGACCCAGCATCTGCAATGCTGGCTCATCACCAAAGACCAGCGCAAGCAACTGTTTAGCCCCTATCAGCTCGTCAACTACAAGGGCACCTGGCACTTAGTCGGCGTCAGCGAGGGGCGGTTGCAAGCCTATCCGCTGAGCAACATCGCACTGGTTGAGCTATCGCAACAGACCTTTACCCGCGATGCGCTTATTCAGCGGCAAATCGATACCGATCCGACGCTCTGGCGCTCCGGCATGATCGAGGTGCTCCTCAAGGCCAGTGCCTCCATCGCCATCAACTTTCAGCATCGTCCGTTGTTGCCCGAGCAGGAGATTGTCAAAACCCTGGATGACGGTGCGCTGTTATTGAGCAGTCGTGTGCTCGATGCCAATCAAATTCTGCCCATCATCAAATCCTGGATGCCGGGACTGACCGTGATCTCGCCCGGTTTTATCCATGAGCAGATCGTCCGTGATTTACGCCATCTATTGACCCTGATGAGTCAGGCTCCGCCCTGACCCATTTGTGACAAAGATCCCAGTTTATACATCTGGCGACAGCGCCTGACATGCCGCGACACCACCTGTCGCCGCTGTTTCACATTGTCGTCAACCATCCCGCAGTCGATATCCAAGGAGTAATGCATGAACACCATCAGCCTGCAAAAAGTGTCCGACAACACTCTTTGCTCCACCAGTTCCTATGAACCACTCTTCGATCATGTCGCCGCCCATTTGCAAGCCCAGGGCGGCACGTTAAAAACCATCGAGCGCACCCAAGGCAGGATCGAAGCCGCATGGAAATATGGTTTTAACCCATTCGGTATGCGCATCACCGTGAATTTTGCCTCCCAAGGCGATGAGACCATCCAGCTCACGCTCAATGGCTCGTTTGTCGATGCCATCGATACCTTCGGCGCCGCCAAGAAGAAAGCCCGAGCCATAACGGATGAGCTGCTGAAGCCTATCGATATCGCAGCATGGCCGATTAAAGAGGGGGCAACCGTCTCCCCGCCCCCCTCTGCCACGACCACTCCCCCACAGGCACCGCTAAACGGTGCAAACACCGTTGCGCACCGTGGCAAACGCAAGGGGCTCACCGCTGTGTTCGCATTCTTGGGCGGCGGCATTGGTCTGCATAAGTTCTACACCGGAAACTGGGGCTGGGGGCTTATTTACCTCGCGCTCTGCACCACCGGCCTTCCCCTGGTCTTGTCCGTGATCGAGTTCATCCGTGTTCTGTGCCTGACACAGGAGGAGTTTGACCGTCGCTATAACTACCGCCCCATATCCGCGTTTTCATGGGTGTGGTGAGGAGTGCCTTGTATGAACATGAAAACTGCAGTCGGCTTTCTGATGCTCTGCTCGACGGGAGCTCAGGCCGGTTTGCTCAGCCTGCTGGATGTGGCAACCCTCAAGGAAAGCGAGCTGGAGATGTGCCCGAACATCTCCGTCGAGAAGATGGTCAACAGCTTCTTCGAAGATCCCGAGTGGACCGGCGGGAAAGCGGCTGATGGTCGGAAATTGGTGAATGTCAGCGGCACCATCACCTATACCAGTCAGCCCGCACGGGCCATGGTGCAGGTCTGGATACAAGATGATGGTTTTTCTGTGGAGGCGCTGGAGATTAACGGGCGACCCCAGCCAGAGGGGATGCTGGATCTGCTGCTGGAGAAAATGTGCCAGAGCGCCAGAGGCTCTGACCATACCGGGGATCCACAGCAACAAGCCGTGGCGCTGCCGTTCACGGGAACCCGGTACTTCAACTTCGGAGGTGAAAATGGGATTCAACAATCCATCACTATCGCCCCCAACGGACGCGTCACATTGAGATCCCATGGTGCGACCTCTGTCTCTGTCGATTATCAGGGCATGTATGAAAACCCACTGCTGACCCCGGCGGGTAACTACCGCGTTCATGCCGACAAGATATATATCACCGATGAAGGCGGAGACTTCCCCGATCCATCAGAGTGCGAAGTCATCGTGTGCGAGACAGAACTGTCTGCACCTTGATGCACTGAACCCAAAAACAACGACAAGCACGGTGAATAGAAACTCATAAATCAGAAGCTAATCAACATTTTATAGCCGTACACCGAGATAAAATTATCACGATGATAACGGACCATGCTCTGGGCGTTATCGCATACCAATAATAAACGGGAAACTAACAATGAAGAAAACCCCCTTGGCCATGATGTTGATGGCTACTTTGTCAGGCTGTGGCGGTGGTGGTAGCGACGGTGGAAACACGGATAGTCCAACCCCACCGAGTGCCTCCTTGGCGATGTCAGGCAAGGCGATTGATGGATACATTCAAGGCGCGACCGTCTATCTCGATCTCAATTTCAACCGTCAGTGGGATGATGGTGAACCCAAGACAACCACCAATGATGCCGGTGATTATAGGTTAGAGCTGCCGGTAGACCTGCAAACCTGCGCTCAATACGCGCCCTTGGTGGTCGATGTGCCGGTGGATGCCGTGGACCAGGATCTTGGCCCGGTGACAGAAGCCTATCAGATGGTCCTTCCTCCCACCTTTGCCCCCATTACCAAAGATGATGTCTACCATGTAACACCGCTGACCACGGTTCTCTGGAGCAGTGTAGAAAGTGAGCTGGCAGCCCAATCACAAACGACTTGCCAGACTGTCATGGCGAACCGGCAAAAGCAGGAACAGTTAATCGCCTCGATGAAACAGGCCGTCAGCCGTGTTGTCAGTCACTACAACATCTCCGAGCAGAAGCTGTATGCGGACTTCATCGCCAGCGGTGATAGCGAGACTGGCACGCTGGCCCAGGAGATCGTGCGCGGCTTGCAGCAATCCTTCACCGAGACAGAAGCCTTGAAACGGGAAAACCCGGACGCCACCTTTGTCTATGTCGATTACCACAAGGGGGATAGTCGCGATCACAACAATGCCTATCCAGATGCTTGGTATCGTGAAATCCTGTTGCACCGGGGGGCTCAAAGCAGCACCGAGCTGGTGAAGGTGAGCGATGATTTTGCGCAAATCATCAAGACCATCATCTATGGTGAAGAGCGCCAAGTGACAGGCAATAACTACACCTACTCAACCCGCTACGACTTTGAGTCGCGCCATGGGGACAACACCCCCTATAGCTGTGACATCAAGGAAACCCTCTCGGTCCGCTCAAACGCCAAGACGTACACACTGGTGAATCTGGCCGAAGCATCGGCAGAGAACTTCAACGACTGTGCTCCTGACGATATGGCGGCAGCGATCACCCACCGTTACGCCACCATCAGCTATGACGCCAACGATCTGAGTTACGTCACCCAGTTCATCTATAACCGACAGGTGGGCGCATTCAGCTTCCTGAACGACTGGGTCGGTCTGGAAGGGCAGCTATCCACCCTGAATATGGGTGAGCTCACTGCGGCTCTCGAAGCCCTCCCCTATCAGTATGACGAACTATCCCAAGATACTGATGCGGCTAGCTGGGTCAAGAGCATGACGGCCAGTGAAAATGGCAATACCATCAGAACCAGTTACGACAGCGACGGCCTCTACAAGAAGCAGACAACCTATGCGGACGGTACTCATAGCCTGGAATGTGGCACGGACGGCATAAACTGGGGAGCCTGTCAGTAATCCGGCACCATAGAGCAGAAAACACAGAGGTCAGGGCGGCACTGGCCTCTTTTTTTGCACAGCTTAGCTAAAACGGAACGATCCTGACTAATGGCCGAGCCGCATCTCCTGATCCAGCTTCAATCACCCATATGAAAATCCATCATCCTGCGCAACACGCGTGACATGCGCATTGCAGCCTGCACGTAACCATATGATTGATCGACGAAGAAGTAATAGGTGTAACAGCGCCATTGGGGATACATAGTGTACTGGTCCAGGGCAGGAGCTGGGGAGGCGATGACCTGAGGGATGATTTAGGAAACAACGTCATGGCAACCCACCGTAGTTGCTTGCTCTTCAATGCTATACCAGCTCTTGCAGCGAGTTGAGGATCATGGATAATCAGGAAAAATACTATTAGAAGCGGTTATTCTCACCTTAGGACTTTTTATGCAGCACAAATATCTAATTGATGATAACGACCCAGATATCGCATATGTTCTTGAAAATCACCCTGTTTATTCCCCTGATCTCGTATTTGACGTCACTGGCGATAAAGTTACGTTAAAGAAGCAGTCCATATATATTTACTCTGCGAGTAAAACTTCTCGTCTAGAACAATACTACAACTTAGAGCTACTTAGTAAATACCTGCACTACCTTCATGCCGAAAGTGTTAAAAAGACTAATGTGCAGGCAAAAACTCTCGAAAATTTAATTTCTTTTTTCTTAAGCCTTTTTGGAAAGACTGACGTAAGAGAAAGTTTAACTGGAGAAACTAAACGCTTGTATGTTGCACTATTAGATGAGTTTGAAAAGTGCGACCAAGTTTATAAATCAACAACGGATGCCTATTATTATCCTGAGCATAATGAACTCACCGAATACGCAACAAACCTTTCCACCCTGCTGATATCATTCTTAGATAGAGTAGACATTCCCTCATATATTAAAATTAAAAGTGATAAAACAAAGAGAATGAAAATAAAAGCGCACTTTGCTCGAGGACTGTTTATTGAGCATGCGATTCGTGTGCTAGCTAAGATAGATGTAAACACTTCCACTGCCTACGCAATTGATAAAGCCGGGTTTATAGGAACGGTTTTTAGCATCGCAGCTTTCCAGGTTCTGACAAAAATCGCCGACGTTGGGGAACTTGAAGACCACAGGTCGCGGATTAAATCCCCTGATGCATATGCAATTTCAAACATGAGGAACGAGCGATTCCAAGGAACAAAAAAACCCAACAGTGCCGTTCGAACTATCACAAGAAACCTATACATCAAATTAGTCATATATTATTTGGAAAGAAATTGGGAACACGTCTCCGCACTATACAGTACGCCAGGGAAGCCCTTTACATACACTATAAACAACCTATTGCTTGTTTTGATAAGCATTTGTGATGATGTTTTTGTTTATGAAGGTGCCACACCAATCGACCTCTCTTCTAGGCCGAAACTCGACAACCTTAAAACCCGGCATGAAAATAGAGTGATGCGGCGTAATCTTAATAAGATTATCGGAAAAAATGGACCACTCCTGTCTGAGCCGAAAAATAATGAGAATGCTACTTAACAAAAATGGCATTTCCTGAATGCATGTGATGTCAATGATGTAACCATCCCCGATAGCCTAGCATCCTCCTTTTTCTGAAGGAGGATCTATGTCCATTACTAATCTGAAACTGACAAAACGAGCACTTGAGACCTTACCACCGCCAGCGAATGGCAAGCAGCAGGTATATCGTGATGCTGACGTAAGGCAGCTATACGTGTACCGGTACGCTCTATCTACGTCTTTCGTCTTCGACACAACCCATCGTTACAAACGGGTCTTCGAGACCATTGGCACCTATCCGCAGCTCTCCATCCAAGAGGCCAGGGACGAGGTGCATGCGAGGCTCCATAAACTTGCCCGCAATACGTATCCCTTGGGACAAAACAAAACCCTCCAAGAGATCTTTGAAACCGCCTACCTCGACGATATGCAGCTGCATAAGCGCAATACGCAGTCAGAGCTGTCCAAGGTCAGAAAACACATCCTGCCAGAGTTTGGAAGCCGTCGTCTAAAAACACTGGATCGCCAAACCATTGTGGCCTTCCAAAGACGACTTGCTGAACACCTCAAGCCCGCCACCGTGAACAAGATCTTGTCTGCCCTGTCGAGGATGCTGACCTTGGCCGTGGAGCACGGATACCTCTCTGTCTCACCGATGAATGGGTTACGGCAACTCAAAGAAAATAATGAACGCAAGCGGATCCTGAGCCTTGATGAACGGTCTCGTTTTATCGAGGCATGTTATGTCCAAAACTCGGAAGCAAGTCGGTCGCTATTGCTGTCTCTCTACACAGGGATGCGAATTGGGGAGGTGTGCTCCATAGAACAAACCCACTTGCACCTCGATGAGGCTTACCTGATCCTGCCTACGACCAAGAATGGATTACCTCACCAAGTGGCCCTGACGTCTCATGCCATCAGGCTCATCGAAACACAGCAACGACTGGTCAACAAGCAGAGGTTCCTTTTCCCCTCCTCCCAATCGTCTTCAGGGTACATGAGTTACCCACGGCATGCCTTTCAGCGGATTTGTGCTATAGCAGGGATCAGTGACCTTTGCATTCATGACCTCCGCCGAACCTTTGCCACGGAACTAATGCTACAGACGGGTGACATTGCCATGGTTGCGCAGGCCCTGAACCACTCATCACTACAGATGGCGATGCGATATCAGCAACGCACCACGACCCACTTACTCCCTCATATCAATGCTACTCAACAGCAATGGCTCTCTGAAGACATACCCCTGCCCACAGCGTGTTGCAGTTGAGTTGCGCGGAACACCATTAAGACCCATTCGTAACCAAAACACGCAAAATTCCGCAATGCATGTGTTGTCAATGCTTCGGGGATTCAACTTCTGAATACTGCAATCCAGTCGAACGAACAGCACAAACGAGAGGTAACGATGGACGAAGTAAAGAAAATGCTTACCCGAAGTGAACTAGCTCAACGGTGGCGTGTAAGCAAAAGTTTTGTGGACAAGCAGATGGTCCTCGCCCCTGAGACGTTACCCCCGTTTGTAACCATCGGTCGGCAGACCCGCTTCCCCATCCAGGAAGTCATCCGCTGGGAAAATGAACGACTTTCTCGGCTTACTAACTGATAAGAAGGTAAACATTATGGCAATGCAAAGCACTACCCAAGCTCAAACCAACAAAACTTCTTCGTTCGTGCGTTGTGGCACCAACTTGTTGAAACTCAGCGCCCTTACACGGGGCCTGGTACTGCCGTCACAAGGTGACGATGGCACCTACTACCTCAGTCTCTGGCAACGAAATAACCCACAGCAGGCGGCTGCAGGGGTGAAGTTTGATACGGAAGAAGAAGCTCTGGCTGAGATGACCCAACTGTGTAAACAAGTTCAGCGCCAAACCAAAAGCAACCTGCTCGTGCTCGCCAACGGCTTCGTCGACATTGAATGGGTTGATCGTGTGGTTTCCATCGATAAGAACGAGACGTTGCTCATCGGCCTGTTCAATGAATCTCCGCAGGTACAACCCCATTGGCTTGTGTTCAAGACCGAAGAAGAACGCAGCGCTTGCTTAGACACCATCACAGCCCGGCTGCTCTAAGACATCTAGCCAATCAACTGTAACAAAAGGGCCTGAGGGCCCTTTTCCAATTTCTGAGGCCAGAAAAAATGAGCAATTTGGCTATCCCCCTCGGTCTGTACGACATGGATTATGACCATGTCATGCGTGAAGGCAAAGTCATCACCAAGCCTGCCGATACCAGCAATACGCCCCTATCTACTGATGCGACAATCGACTTGTTTGCTACGGCAGCATCACCGTTGGATGCTGTTCTCGCTTCTATCTGTGAGTCCCCCTTACTCAACAACGGCAAACTGGTTACCGCAGACGGGCCCTCGACTGCTGACGACACGCAAATCCCCGGCTACCTGTTGTCAGCACAGGAGAATTCAACCAACAAGGCACTGCGGTTACGCACCCAGCATTATCTCAAACCTGGGGAGACAGTGGTTCCCGCAAAAGGTGCGGGGATCCATATAGGCATAGACAGCGAATACGTATACAACCCCAAGACAATGCACAACGACATTCTCTCCTACCAGTTCTTTGCCAAAACTGAAAAGGGGGAGCACGCAGACATCATTTATCCCGTCTCTTCGAAGAAATCTGACCGACTGAGCTTTGAACGATTTATCAGCCACATCATTATTGAATGTAAAGCGAAGGGGCTAATCACAGAATGGCCCAAGCACGTCTTTGTGTATGCCCATTTCCTGCGGGCAGACCTTGCCTCGTTTGGCGACTTCTGGCGGTTCAAAACTCAGGTTAACGGCATTCGCCGAACAGTGGCGTCAATAAACAATGCCTATGGCATCGATCTTGAGAACGTCTTGCACCGTCAAGCAAAACCGGCCCCGCTGATTTTGCGAGACAAACAGCGTAAAGCACAAAGAACCTTGATCACCTTTGTCGATACTATGTTACACACCCCTGGTGGTGCGGGCCTTGCAGCCGTTGGTGAACTCATTGGCTTACCCAAATTGTCTCTCCCTGCGGGTCACTCTATTGATCGCATGGATGAACTACTTGCCAGCAACAAAGCAGCCTTTGAAGCTTATGCCCTGCGCGATGCCGAAATTGCAGTCAAATATGGCCTACAACTCCATGCATTCGCTAAGACACTGGGGCTTTCATCCCTGCCAAAGACGATTGGCAGCTGTGCCACATCGGTGTTCCTGAAACATCTGCGCGAAACAGGTCAAGACCGGGACCTGCTATTTGGAACCCATGAGGTGGTGCAAACTGGATGGAGCAAAAATGCATCCAGACCTGTGACCAAGAAGGCTCGGGAAATGGCACCTGAAGCAAAGCTATTCGAGGGTTTTGCCATCGATTGCTACCACGGTGGACGGAATGAATGCTTTTGGGGTGGCCCGACCCCACTATCGCTCTTCAACGATTTTGACCTCAGCGGAGCCTATACCACAGGGCTCGTTGACCTTTTTCCCCTTGATTATGAGCGAGGGCGAATGACCACCAACACAGCCGACTTCTGTGGCCATGTCTTTGGTCTTGCTCGCGTTAAATATAGATTTCCAGACGGGACACGTTACCCCAGCCTACCGGTGCGTACTGAAATTGGTCTGTTGTTTCCCCTCACTGGTGAATCTTTCTGTACCGCACCAGAGATCAAGGTCGCACTCCGTATGGGTTGCCAGATTGAGATATATCAGGGTGTCATCATCCCTTGGGCAGATACGCCACTGCGCCTGTTTGAGCCTTTTGTCTCGCAGGTTCGGGAAAAACGCCAATCGTATGTGAAGAAATCCTTCGAAGAGCTGCTTTGGAAAGAAATCGGTAACTCTCTCTATGGCAAGCTGGCTCAAGGTCTGAGGGGCAAGTCAGCCTTCGATACATCCAGTGGATTGAGCAAGCCCATTGAGCGCTCAGCCATCACCAACGCATTTTTTGCCGCGCATACAACCGGTCTGATCCGCGCTGTACTAGGAGAAATCCTCGCCTCTATCCCCACCCACAGGACAGTGGTGAGTGTCACCACGGATGGCTTCCTCACCGACGCGACATATGACGAACTTGTGCTGACTGGCCCGATATGCAGCAGGTTTCAAGCGTTGGGTGAACGACTGGATGGCCCTGGCTTTCGGATGCTGGAGCAAAAACACCAGGTTAAACAGGTCATCGCGATGAAGACTCGTGGTCAGCTCACAGCCGAAGGCGTTGAGGGTCAGCCTCAGATCCTGGCCAAGGCTGGGGTTAAGCCCCCCTGCTCTAAGGACCAGCATCAGGCGTACATGCTTGACCTTTATCTGAATCGTACCCCCGGTCAAAAAGTCGAGAGTGACCATTTAATATCTACGGCTGAAATGTGGATCAATGAACGCGATCTCGTCTCCGTGAGCAGGTCAAAGACCCTGAATCTTGAGTTCGACTTTAAGCGGCAACCCATACTGCCATCAATGCAGCACGTGCTGGGCACCGAGCATATTTGTTTTGATACACGCCCCTGGCCGACGGTAGCTGCCGCTATGGCGCAACGTGTGGTATTCGACAACTGGCGGCAGACGAACTGCCTGAAGACCCTCAATGACTGGGAGAGATGGGAGGATTACTTCGCCTGCAAGGCGTCGATAAAAGGATTGCCAATGCGTATGACGGATGAGGGTTCGCTCGGCATCCTCAAGCGGGTTTTCCTGCGTGCTTATACCCAGTCCGCCTTCGGTATGACGAAAACGATGGGGTACGATGAGCTGGCCGAATGGCTGACGATCAATGGCTGCCCAACCAGCGTGGATGACTGCAAATCCGCTAAACGCGCCAAGTTGGTCGGGCAGTGTGTACCGGTGACGACGCGCACCGTCCGCCTGGTGCGGGTGATCCTGCAAGAGTGCCCAGGGTTAGAGCTGGGGGTGCTGTTCAAGCCGGAGGACATGCCACTGCTCCAAGGCCGGTTGAACAACCCCAAGACCGAGATAGCGCAAATCACGCAGGATGCGCCGAGTCATGAAGTGATAACCGACTGATTGATATAGCGATATCTGGTTGGTGTAATAAGGCGATTGGGGAGGCAACCATTATGTTGCTTCCCCTTCTCTTTTTACTAGCAATGTGATGATGCCGAAGCGCACCAGAAGAAGCACCAGAGTCGATTTAGACGACCGATAGCCTGACAGTGTGACCCGTTAGCATGAATCGTCACTGGGCCGGGTGTGTCGACTATCTTGAATCTCATATGAACCAGCGAAGTAGGATTTCATGTATAGCAAATGGAGATGGCCAGCCTTGAAGGTTGCTAGATGGGGGCTGCAGCATGGTAAGTTCTTCGATCTTTACGATGTTGCCTATCAGCTTGGGATACCGCTTCACGAGGCGGGTAAAGTTATGATCTATCTGAGGTCGTTACGCCATGTGGAAAAGCAGGCCGAAACACGGTGTTGCAAGCCTGAAGCAGGGCGAATGGCCGCTCGACGGATCTTTATAAAGGTACTGGCCATTCATCCAGAACCGGTAAAAGTAGAGTCTCTGGTTCAGGAGCCCCTGACCTAACTCAGTGTCATGCCAGCGGGCGCGATAGTCGAGCAGTTCCCAGCCAGGAAAGGCTTGTCCACCTATCGGCTATCGGCTATCGGCTATCGGCTATCGGCTATCGGCTATCGGTGTGATAGCACGGGGCATGAATGGCTATAGTGCCGTTACTACATCAGTTCGGCAGAGCTAACCGAAGAACAATTTGCCAATGCGTTATGCAGTCATTGGGGCATCGAAATCCAGCTGCATTGAGTACTGGATATCACCATGAAGGAGGACGCCTGCCCGGTTTACCGGGAGATACAGCCAAGATACTAGGCTGAGCCGGCGGGTACTAAACATGCTCCGAGCGGGAGAAGGAAAGCTATCCAACATTCTCCGTAAACTGAAGATAGCGATCAAGATAAGCTGTGAGGCAAAGTCAGCATATTTTCCCTTGCAAAAAATGCTGACTTTGCGGAATATAATTGAGCTTCTCGTTATACAATTTTAGACTTAACCTAAAGCTATCCAATCTGACTTTTAATAAAATTAAATAACACAGTCCTGATATCATCCAATAGAATTTCAGGTAATGAGTTTGTATGCTTCAACAAACTGCCTGCTTGGGAAAAATCAATCCTAGGATTTGTAACCCCTTGATAGGTCTCATTTCTTTCTAGTAAAATTCCCACATGGACAATTTGAGAACGAATGGCATAAGCCTGCTTAATATTTTTTGAAATTACTTCATCACCGAATTTTTTAGAAAAATCCATGACTCGTTTCGATATTTTGTAGACTTGTTGTCCGCATGATGCGCAAGCTTTACTTTCGTGTTTATCTAACGTTGCAACAACTTCCACTGAACTGATTAAAGATACAATAGCAATTTCAGTATCTATTGATACTTGTTGATGAAGTTCGAGTATTTTATTATGATTTTCTGGAATATAAAGTTCAAAGTCACCCGGGCCAGACTCTACAATTTCAGCAACCTTCGTAGACTTGTTTATGTATATAATTTTGAGTGCATTATTATAAAGGGTAACTGCCTCTAATACCTTATTGTACACATGAGAGTGTGGCTCGCATTTACCCATGAATCCATCAATAATATTTAGCTCATCACTGGAGCAAAGTGTTCTACGTTTAATTTCATCTTGCTTAGATTTGCCATGATAAATTGGAACCATGAATGCTAAAGATAAAAACTTTATAAGATCGGATGACCTTATAGCAAATTCTTGTTTCAAATCGACACTGTCAAAGTATTCAACTGAAATAGCCAAATGTGAACCTGATTCGGATTTGACTATTTTAAAAAAGGAACCTGAAAAACTGTCAATTTCATAATATGAGGATACTGGTACGCTAAAGCACCCAGTTTTAATTAACTTAATTCCCATTCTAGCTTTGGATATACATTGCGATATTATCTTTTCTATCTCGCTTGAGTTTTTTAGGGAATCTAACTCTATGAATATATAGTCAATCGTACCTTTTTTCTTGTAATTGTAAGATATGTGAACTGGAGTCTCCAAGCCTAGACAAAGCAGTCCAAGATCGACAACATTGTTTTCTATTGTGCCCCAGTAATTCCATCCAAAGTTATCAAATTCCTCTCGCAGTTGACCCCAGAGACATCTCAAAAATATGTCTGACGTTGCCTTGTCATTAGTGTTTATTTTGTATTTCATATATATGACTTAGTTTGTATAATGTTCCGCTAAACGGCGAGCGTTAGCTAGACTGGAGGAGGTCACACTTTTTGTGGCAGAAGCGAATTTGAGCAGCTTGTTAAATTGCACCTGCACTATGCCTCTCTAATGTGTTTTGCAAGATCAGAAGCAAGCTGAACATAAGACCGCGCGTCGCTTTCGCTAAGATCAAGCTCTTGTGCATGAGCAGCTTTATTTCTTAGTTGTCTCAACTTATTAAAAACAGAGAGCTGCTTTTCATCAATTACTTTACACTGGAGCAGGTATTCTCCAAGTCTTGGCATGTTTTTGAATGCTTCATCTGGAGATCGCCCCCAGAATGAACTCGCTACAGCTACACTTGCAGACTCAACTTCTAGCCAAGCCTCCATAATTGCCGCACGAGTTGAAAAGGTAACTATATTTAGAAGGTTAGAGGGTGTAGAAGCGATAGATGGAGCCACTTCCCCTTTTTCCTTTGCTATTGCCTCTACTTCAGCTTTTAGTTCAGACACTTCTTGAGCAAACTCAAGCTCAAGTTCCTTGTATTTCAACTTCCGTAGCAAAGGTGTAAGTTCAACGATTGGTTTTCGGAGCAGAACAACGAGGACAATAACAGTAACTGGCCACGCCGCCGATTTGATTAGTTCCGATATAAAAGTAAGAGCGTCCATTTAACCTCGATATTTCTAGTATAATTTAACGCCCGCATTTGCGGCTGATTTGGATCGGAGCGAAAAACAAGTCCGGCAACATGCGTTTGTTAGATATTTTTTAAATACTCACTCTGAATTTTATTTGTAAGTTCAATTCTTTGTATCTCGCTTAGGTTAAATAAGAGCCGCACAAAAGCCTCTTGAGCTGCATGCAAGGACTCCGTGCCTTCTATTTTACCTTCAGACTTCAACTTACCTTCTAAATTATGAATGAGTTGAACTAACTCTTTCCCTCTTGAGGTCAGCGGCGCCATGAATGAAGGTTGTATTTTTCGGTCGTACCAATCAATCATGCAATCCGAGAAATCAACATCGGCTATACGCTGGTGCACAATGAACTTGATATAATCAAATAGAAAATCATGCTCAGAATCACCCACGCCGACTCCAAATGGTGAGTTTTGATTATGCAACTCAACTTCTGCTACAGTCATCGCTACATCCATACCAAAATATAAAGACTGGCATATATTAGTTAAGCCTGCGCAGAATAGGTTTAGATAAGAAACAGGAAATGATGCATTGCTGCTTTTAGTCTTAATCAAATAATCCAAAACTTCTTCGACTGCCATAAACTCTTGATCTAACACCGCAAAACCTTCAAAGAGAGTTTGAGCGCTGGTAGTTTGTAGGACATTTGACTTGGGTATACTAATTCCCTTTGCATCTGATGGCTTGGCAAGCCTTAATACCTGACGGGCATCTTGCCAGTAACTTAAATTGTCATCTGGATTGTGAATAATTATGAGTACCGGCAACGGGTATCTTTCCCAATAAAATCGGTGTTTCTCCTCTGGGTGGAATACCCAATCTCTTTTGCTTTCTTTAAAAAAAGATGGGCCTGACTTTATTTGAACAGCAATCATCCTTCCCGTTGCGAATCCTTCAGGACTAACATATTCGATCTGACCATCAATTCCAACATCAGCCATTGGGGTTTCACGCCAAATCTGGCCAATTTTTGCCATAGCTTCAGCTACAGCATTTACTCCTAACCTTTCTTGAGAGTTAGTCTGATTGTATTTTGGAAAGCTCATATTTTCCTTGATTGCCTAACGCCTAAGTTCATCAGCCTTGCGCGGCTTTATGCGCAAAGTCCGATGGAATTATGGGTTGGGCACCACGTTCAAATGCGGTTGCCCTTTGAGAGATTGCACCGCTCGCAAAGCAGTTGAAGATTGCGAACGGTATTACTGCCACCACGGGAAAACGGAACTATGTGGTCGAAGCAGAGCCTCTCTCGTGTGCCGCACTCTACGCAGCGCCCACCATCGCGCTGCCACACCTCGCGCTGAACAGCGCGAGGAATCGCCTCACGGCGGGCCAGCGGATTTTTCACTGTAGGCATACGCGAGACATCGACAGAGACGGGCGCTTGTGGCTCGGTAGGCTGCGATTTGACCTCGGGCAGAGGCATAGAGTCGCGGAACGCCTTGATGAAGGAAATAGTGTCTTCCAACTCGGACTCGGTTTTTACCGCCAATTTGAGTGCAGGGAAGCCGCGCCCCAAACCGGGAGAAGGATATGTATTGCTATGGCGCCCGGCTTCGCCTGGGTATTCAAGAGCAATTTCCGGGACAGGCTGACCATCAGGCGGATATGGCACCCAAATGAAGGCACCTTGCACACGGTTGGGCTGGTCAATCTGGAGCACGACCCCCATGTCGGGCCTTACGTTCCAGGCGATGACCTTTACTGTTTCACGAGACGGTGTACCGAATTCTCTGGTGATGGCATCAACGGCGCTAGCCATCAAAGGGTTGCCAAATTCCATTTGCGTCAATTACTCCTGGGGAAAATGAAGAGAGAGTGATTGTGGTGCCCAATAGTGATTAAATGGAAGACGGACACTAATCCGTTGACAGAGCCTTCCATATAACTCCGCCCCATTCTCATCATCGCAAAGTAAAAAATTAATTAAATCATAATATTACCAGTAACCTTTGGCAGCTAATGTAGTCATTTGACTGCATATTTTTTGCGCTATCATTACTACTGTATAAAAAATCAGTTGGTCAGCCATGGATACGCCGCCAAACCTACGTACACAAATCAGAAAAGTGATGCGTAAGAATCCTACCATACCAGCAGATTGACACATTTAACATTTGCCATCATCACAGAATGAGCGATTACTCGACGACACTTGATTCGCTTTGCGCAAAACGTGCTTGTTGCGCCAGACACTGTGTACATAACCTACTGATAATTCATTAAATTCAGGTGAGGTGTAATACGTCCATTGGGGATACACACCTATCTGCGTTTTCTCCCTCCTCGCTGATGACAAAAAAACAAGCCTCCCAGCCTCGGGCTGGGGATACTTGTTTTGTTGTTCTGGTGAGGTAGATGAACCCCCGTAACAGTCGAAGGATGGACTAACCTACTGAGCCGTTGACCGCTTTCAAGTTGGGTTAGTACATGGCTCCTTGCCCTGCATGGAAAGGTGAACACAGCAGCACCACTGCCAGAACCAAACCGCTGCTGGTTCCTGTTCCTCTCCTGTCCGGTGCAACGGTTACGCAGCCACTGAGACGGTAAACACGCCCATCTGATAGTAACTGACGAAGTTCGACTCCCACATCGTATAGAGCTCCCTGGCCGACGCTGGTCCCATCTGGCCGTAACGGAGCAGGTAGTATTCTTCGCTCAAAAAGTTGAAGTCGATCTCTTTGACCAACTCCGCCATATCCTCCGGCCCCTGATAGCTAAAGTCCGTCACGTAATCGAACTGCCACTGGTCTTTACGCTTTAGCAGCCGTATTTCTACCGGATGGAACCCACCACGAACCGGGCCGTAATCCGGGTCTCGGAAGTTGAAGACCAGACTGGATTTTCCCTTCAGCACCATTCCAGATCTAACCAGTTCCTGATCCAGAATACTCATCAATGCCTGACTGACAGGCAGGGCAAAATCGCCCGCAAATGGGATCGTCATAATCACCTCAGATTGGTTGTTTGGGGGGCTCACCCTTGGGCAGGTGAGCACTATGCAGGGGTTATTCGATGGTAGAAGTTACGGTACAGAGCTCATTGGTTAGCGAACCCAAGCGCTCAAGGTAATCAGGCACCAGTTCGTGCAGCATCGGATTGCCGTCTCCCTTCTGGATCAACTTCAGACCATCCGAACGCAGAATGGCTGATAAGAATCCGGCGTTATTGGCGCTGCCACCATTAAACAGTCGCTTCATGACGCTGGATTTAAACGGCTTGTCTGCGGGCAAGGAGCGCAACACATCGTCAATCGCCGACAGCGCAATCCACTCCTTGCTATGCAGACCCCCACCCTGATTGCCTGTAATTTTCAGGAACAGCTCGCCACTCTCTTCATGACGACCGATGGCATAGAAAATCAGCCCTTCTGATCGGGCACTGAGTTTCTCGGCGGTATGGTTGAGCAAGGTGTGTATGGGGGCAGGACCGCCGGGCACGGAGTCTGCGGTGTCGCCGGGTCCAGGCCTGGCCTTGTCGGCGTCAGCCGCAAGGGCTGGCGAGAGAGGCTCGGCGCAGCCGCTTGCTCCAGATGTGAGAGGGCTCTCGTCGGCTGGCGTGGTGCTGGCGGGTTTAGGGGTCTCTTCAACGCGGTGTTTACGGGGTCTTGCCATGATAGTTTCCTTACAACGTCGTTAGATAACCGGAGATTGCGATCTCCAGTTCATCGGTAGATGGGTCATAGATAAAGGGTCATAGAAAACGCGATAGCGCGATAGGACCGACTCCATCACTGTCACAGTGATCTCATCCGATCCTTGGCAGATTGACGGTGATGTGACTTAACCGGTAATGCGGCTAATGCCGAGGTGATGACTGATAAGTCATCCAGATAACCGGCAAATGGAATGGGGTCTGGTACCACGTCGAACGGGTTTACCAGATAAGCCAGCGCACCGATGATGAGCGCATAGCACCAGACCGGCAGATCGCCATCCGTGAGCAGGACATACAAGAGCACGGCCTTCTCCAGCAGCTCCTTAATCCCCTTGATCTCTTTTAACTTGCGCATGATGTCGCTATGGCTGGGATTACTCATGGTGCATCACCTCCAGGGTGGGAAGCAGCGGTGCATTTGAGTGGATCAGCAGGTAAATTCCCGCCCCCTCATCGTTGAGAATGGCCAGCAGCAGGCGCCAGTCTTCGGATATGGCGAATTCTTGCTCCGGGTAACGCAAACCGAACATCACCTGATTCTGGGTATGCTGTGGCATGGCCTGGAACTCATTCACCGAGTCCGTCATCTCGATAATGACCAGACTACAACCGGTCGTGTCCCAGAATGCCCTCGCCTCCTCTACTGATGAAAAAGGCTCGATAATTTGCTCCATGACCAGTGAGTAAATGTCCGGGTAGGCCGCGAGCAATGTCTCCTCCGGCCATTCCATACAAGTTTTCATCGTGTTTCTCTCCAACTAAAAGGCCCTTAAGCACAGATGAACTTAAGGGCCTGGGAACTGTGACATGTGGACCAACAGCCGATGTGACAGCGCTGTCTGGTTATTAATATCTGTTTATAAACAATACCTTTTCGGTCACTCCGCCTGGATCATAGACGAGAGACCTTCGCTGATATTGCGACTGCGCTCAGAGGTCAGCTTTGCATACCGCTGGGAGGATTGAATGCTGGCGTGGGCTAGTTGTGCCTTGACGTCATACAGGCTGTATTGCCCGGAAGAGACCAAGGCACTGGCGACCGAATGGCGAGCTGTATGGAAGCAGACCTCATCGCGGTCTTCGATACCGGCTTTCTGCAACACCCGTTCATAGGCACATCTGGGTTCACCGATGGGCTTGCCCTGACATCGAATATGCTGGCTCGCGAATACATAGGGATTACCGGCTATTCTGGGGAGCTTCTCCAGAATATCGATAGCCAATGTGCTCAGGTAAATGATCCGGCTCTTGCCATTCTTGGTCAGGGGTACGAACAGCGTCTTATCCTCCCAGTTCACATGTTCCCATTTAGCGAGTAACACCTCTGACTTTCTCGCCCCCGTCAGGTAGAGCATCGCGATGAAGCTGCCTGCGGCTTGATTGCGATCCTGCAATGCCACCTCAATGACCCGTTTCATCTCTTCAATCGATAGGAAACGCGTCCTGGCATTGTCCTCCTTCAACAGCTTGATCTTGGCCGCCTCGTTGGTGTCCAGAATGCCCCAGCGCACCGCATAGCTGCCCATGGTCTTTAACTGGGCCAATACCCTGTTGGCGGTACTCGGCGCGTAGGCCGTCTGCTGAGGGTTGTTAGGGTGAACCATCTCCGATTGCAACTGCAGGACATCCATCGCCTTGAGCTGTCGGTAACGCATGGCCCCAAAGCGTGGTTCGATGTTGTGTTTAAACCGCTGAATGTCGCTGTTGATCGATCGTTTACCGATGGTCTTGAGGTGCGGCAAAAAGGTCTGCCAGAAGAACTCCGAAAGGGTGGGCTCAGTTTTGTAGCTATCCCGCTCTGCTACCGGGTCGATGCCTTCTGCCAGCATCGCCTTGTACTTGCGGGCAATGGTCCTGGCTTGGCTCACATCGATATCGCCGAATCGTCCCAAAGCGATGCTGCGCTTCTTGCCCTGGAGGGTATAGCGCAGTAGGAAACGCTTACTGCCCTGGCTTTTTCCTGACAAGAGTTTTAAGCCAATGACCTCTGTATCGGAGAACTCCAGTTCAGTAGCGCCTGCGTCTCGTTGTTGTGCGGGCAAAGCCTTGATGGCTGCATTGGTAAAGCGAAATTTGGTCTGCATAGATACCTCCGATGATGGGTTAGATCATGGGATTAATATCTGTTTCAAAGAGGATTCAATGCGGGTTTAGGAGGTGGTGAAGAGGAAGGAGTAACGGTGAGCGGCACTTGCTTCAGCACCAGAAACAGACCCCGGAAAAGTCCGGAGCAGTAGCCTACCAAACGTCCTTGGCTATGTTGGAAGACTGAGCAGGTTGTTCGCAACGAATTGCAGGAAGTAGTAAGTCGCTTAGACAAGAAATGGACAAGAAAAGAAAAGTGAGAGAGGGGAAACGCTGGGGAGCAGAAACAAAAACGACGCAATGAAGCGTCGTATCTGTTTAATCTGTAAGGCTTTTTTCTTCAATTTTAATGGTGCCCGAGGCCGGAATCGAACCGGCACGACGCGAACGTCGAGGGATTTTAAATCCCTTGTGTCTACCGATTTCACCACTCGGGCACCGCAATCGGTATCAAGCTCGCGTGGCGGGCTTGTCAATATGGAGGCACGTTCCGGAGTCGAACCGGACTAAACGGATTTGCAATCCGCTGCATAACCGCTTTGCTAACGCGCCATGCAAAAGAGAGGAACTCTCTATTGTCTGAATTTGGAGCGGGAAACGAGACTCGAACTCGCGACCCCGACCTTGGCAAGGTCGTGCTCTACCAACTGAGCTATTCCCGCATCGGTCTGGCTGACTGCCTGACTGTGAGAACGCATTCTAGCGATGTTCCCCGCCCAGTCAACCAAAAACATTTAATACGCTGATCGTTCGGGTGTTTTTTACCCTTTTCCCACACTTTTGGCGCTCATGGCCGTTTCTCGGCGCCAGTGGCAGAGAAACGGCCATCTTCCCGTCGGGACTAGAACCGGGAGTGGTAGCTGAGATCGCTCCAGGCAGCCTTCATGTACTGGAACATGGACCAGAAGGTGAGCACGGTGGCCACGTAGAGCAGCACATAGGCGAGCCACACCATCCATATGTCGTATTGCCAGATGAGGCCGGTGAGCGACACCATCTGGATCATGGTCTTCCATTTGCCAATCCAGCTGACCGCCACCGAGGAGCGCTTGCCAAGCTCGGCCATCCATTCACGCAGGGCGGAGATGATGATCTCCCGGCCAATCATGGTCATGGCGGGGATGGTGACCCAGACGGTGTTGTAGTGCTCGACGATGACCACCAGGGCCGCCGCCACCATGATCTTGTCGGCCACCGGATCGAGGAAGGCGCCAAAGGCGGTGGACTGGTTCAGCTTGCGGGCAAGATAGCCGTCAAACCAGTCGGTTGCGGCCGCCAGGATGAAGACGATGGCCGCCGCCATGTAGGACCACTGATAGGGAAGGTAAAACAGGATGACGAAGACGGGGATGAGCAAAATCCGAAAGAACGTCAGCAGGTTAGGAATATTTGTCATTATTTTCAGCCACTTCTTGTATGCCGCTACATGGTAGCCCCAAGCCGATCGCGGATGCAACCGAACTGGCGCCCGCCTTGGTCCATTAATCCATCAATAACCTCAGGATGCCGGTCATTATGGCATTTGGGAGCCCCCTGCGTCACGGCTCTTGTGCGCAGGCGGCACGCCCTGATGCCCCCTGGCGTGACCTCCTTCACACCAAAGGCAGCGCTAGAGCGAGTGCAATGCGTCGTGGATGGACTGGGCCAGCTCCTGGCTGATGCCGGGCACCTTGGCGAGCTCGTCCACCCCGGCTTTTTTCACCTCCTGCAAACCCCCCAGGTATTTGAGCAGCGCCTGCCGCCGTTTCGGCCCCACCCCGGGAATCTCTTCCAGGGTACTGGTGGTGCGGGCCTTTGCCCGCCTGGCCCGGTGGCCCGTGATGGCAAAGCGGTGGGATTCATCGCGAATGTGCTGGATGAGGTGCAAAGCGGGCATGTCTGCCGGCAGGTGCAGCTCTTCGTGGCTGTCCCCCAGGATCAGGGTTTCCAACCCCGCCTTGCGGGTCACCCCCTTGGCGATGCCCACCAGCAGCGGGTATTTGCCGCCGAGAAACTCCAACTGGCGCGCCAGGATCTCCTCCGCGCGGCGCAACTGGCCGAGACCGCCGTCGATAAACAGCACATCCGGCACCTTGTCCGGCTCCTGCTGCTTGCCAAAGCGGCGCTCCAGCGCCTGCTCCATGGCGGCGTAGTCATCCCCGCCGGTGATACCGTCGATGTTGAAGCGGCGGTATTCCGAGGAGAGCGGCCCCTCCCGGTTGAACACCACGCAGGAGGCCACGGTGCGCTCCCCCATGGTGTGGGAGATATCGAAACACTCCATGCGGGCGATGGGGGTCTCGAGCTCCAGCAGCTCCTCCAGCTGATCGTAACGGGCGGTGATGGTGCTCTTGTGGGCGAGGCGCGAGCGCAGCGCAGTCTGGGCGTTGATGGAGGCAAGCTTGATGAAGCGGGCCCGTTCGCTGCGCGTCCGGCTCACCACCCGCACCTTGTAGCCGGCGGTCTGGCTCAGGGTGTCGGCGATGACGCTCTCATCCTCCAGCGCCACGTCCAGCAGCACCTCGCTCGGGATCTGCCGTCCCCCCTGCCCCGACAGATAGAACTGCAGCAGGAAGGATTGCACCACCTCGTCAAGCGGGGTATCGGCCGGCACTTTCGGGAAGTAGCTGCGCGATCCCAGCACCTTGCCCTGGCGGATGAAGAGCACGTGGATGCAGGCGGTCCCCTGCTCGAAGGCCACCCCCACCACGTCGAGCTCGTCCAGCACGTTGCCGCTCACCGACTGCTGCTCGGTGACCCGGCGCAGGGCCTGGATCTGATCCCGGTAGCGGGCCGCCTCCTCGAAGCGCAGATCGCCGCTGGCGGACTCCATCTTGCCCACCAGTTCGCCGATCACCTGCTGGTTCTTGCCCGCGAGGAACAGCTTGGCCAGCGCCACCTGCTGGGCATACTCGGCCTCGCTCACCAGCCCCGCCACGCAGGGCCCGGCGCAGCGCTTGAGCTGGTAGAGCAGGCAGGGGCGGGTACGGTTGGCATAGACCGCATCCTCGCACTGGCGCACCGGGAAGATCTTCTGCATCAGGTGCAGGCTCTCGCGTACCGCGCCACCGGAGGGGTAAGGGCCGAAATACTCCCCCTTCACCTTGCGGGCGCCGCGATGGACGCCGATGCGCGGGTGCCGATGGTCGGTGATGATGATCCAGGGGTAGGACTTGTCATCCCGCAGCAGCACGTTGTAGCGGGGCTGGTACTGCTTGATGAGGTTGTGCTCGAGGATCAGCGCCTCGGTCTCGGTGTGGGTGACCGTTACCTGCACATCGGCAATCTGGCGCACCAGGGTGCGGGTCTTGATGCTGTCGACATTGGCCCGAAAGTAGGAGGCGAGCCGTTTCTTGAGATCCTTGGCCTTGCCCACGTAGATGACGGTGCCGCCGCTGTCGTACATGCGGTAGACACCGCTCTGGTGGGTGACGGCGCTCAGAAATGCCTTGCTGTCAAAATGGGGCTCGGGGGAGAGGGTCATCGGCAACTCGACTCAACGGATGAATGCAAAAAGACGGGGAGAGCATACTGCCCACAGCCAGAAAAAAGCAAAAGGCGGCCGGTGCCGCCTTTGGTGTCCACACGCCCCCGTTACAGGGTATCGGCATCCAGCATGCCATAACGAATGGCCAGATGGGTCAGCTCCACGTCGCCGTTGATCCCCAGCTTGCTGAACAGGCGGTAGCGGTAGCTGTTGACCGTCTTCGGGCTCAGGTTGAGCTGCTCGGAGATGTCGGTCACCTTCTGCCCCTTGGTGATCATCATCATGATCTGCAGCTCCCGCTCGGAGAGGGACTTGAAGGGGTTCTCGTCGGCGGAGGCGAACTGGCTCAGGGCCATCTGCTGGGCGATCTCCGGGGAGATGTAGCGCTGACCGGAGTGAACCAGGCGAATGGCGTGGATCATCTCGTCCGGCGCGGCCCCCTTGGTGAGGTACCCGGCGGCGCCCGCCTGCATCACCTTGGTGGGGAACGGATTTTCTGAATGAATGGTCAGCACTATGATGCGTACATCGGGGCGGATCCGCAGGATCTTGCGGGTCGCTTCCAGACCGCCGATGCCCGGCATATTCATGTCCATCAGGATCACATCGGGGTGATGTTGCCGACAGAAGGCCACCGCGGTTTCCCCGCTCTGCGCCTCGCCCACCACCTTGATCCCGCGGACGTCTTCCAAAATGCGTCTTATCCCTGTACGCACCAACTCATGATCATCGACCAGGAATACATTAATCACCCAAACACCCCGTTTTTATCTCGTTATATGCCAGTTAGGGTTAACACGGCGTCTTGCATCATAACCAAACTCGATGATTTGGCAAACCATGGGCGGGAAAAGTTTGAAATTGCTCTTAAAATCCGTTTTAAATCAAATTATTATACAAAGAATCAATTAAAAAACGGCGCCCTGGGGCGCCATATTGCATCAAAGCCGTTCCGCCAGCCTCAACCGGCCAGCAGTGCTCGCACCTTGTCGAGATCGGCCTGGGTGTCCACCCCCACCGGCGGGGCTTGCAGCGCCTGGGCCACGTGGATCTTCTCCCCGTACCAGAGCACCCGCAGCTGCTCCAGGGCTTCGACCTGCTCGAGCACGCTCGGTGCCCAGTCCACGTAACGCTGGATGAAGCCGGCGCGATAGGCGTAGATGCCGATGTGGCGCTGGTAGTGATCGCCAATCTGCTCGCGGCTCTGGGCAAAGCGGTCCCGATCCCAGGGGATGCTGGCGCGACTGAAATAGAGGGCATACCCCTCCCGGTCGGTCACCACCTTGACGGCATTGGGATTGAACGCCTCTTCGGCATCCCTGATCGGCACCGACAGCGTCGCCATGGGCGCGCTGGCCGCGGCCAGGTTGTCCGCCACCTGGCGGATGATGACGGGGGGAATGAGGGGCTCGTCCCCCTGCACGTTGACGATGATGGTATCGGCGGCAAAGCCGTAGTGACGGCACACCTCGGCCAGACGCTCGGTGCCGGACTGGTGATCCGGTGAGGTCATGCACACCTCGAACCCGGCAGCGGCGGCAAAGGGGGCCAGGGCCTGCTGCACCCGCTCGTCATCGGTGGCGACGATCACCCGATCGGCGCCCGATTGCAGGGCCTTCTCCACCACGTGCTGCACCATGGGCTTGCCGTGAATGTCGGCCAGCGGCTTGCCCGGCAGCCGGGTGGAGGCGTAACGGGCAGGAATGACGACGACGAAACTCATGGCTTCAGCTCTTCCAGCGCCAGGTGACGGGCCCGGTTCTCCAGCAGCACCGGGATCCCCTCCTCCAGGGGATAGGCCAGTCTGTCGAAGCGGCAGATGAGCTCCTGAGGGCCCTCGGCGTGCGCTTGATAGTGCAGTTTCCCCTTGCAGACCGGGCAGGCGATGATGTCGAGCAGTTTAATATCCAGTGCCACAACGAAACTCCTTTAACGATTTCCCACAGGCGATCTTGCCTGGCATGTCAATGTGCAGGGCCAGCCCCCGAGTCCGGGCGCTGGCCATCTGTTCCAATCCGGTGGCGCCCGTCAGGGCGCCTGGTGCCCGTTCCCTCTTCCGGGCTGCGGGCCCAGGGTGCGCAGCAGCGCCTCCCCCAGGGCATCGGGCAGCTCGGCGCTGACCGGCAGATACCACCAGTTGTCCGGGGCAAAGGGGCGGCACTTGACCGCATCCTTCTCGGTCATCAGCAAGGGGCGCTGGCCGAAGCGGGCCAGCAGCTCGGCGGCGTCGAACGCCTGGTGATCCCCGTAGCCGACGCTCTGCACCAGCTCGTAACCAAGGGCGGTCAGGGTGGCGAAGAAACGGGGGGGATGGCCGATGCCTGCCAGGGCATCCACCGGCCCCGAGAGGGGGGCAGTGAGAGGCGCATCGTCGCACACCCGGCGCAGGGTATCCGGCACCAGGCGCATGGCGTACTCGCCACGGGCGGGTTCACCGCCGTTGCAGATGATGGCGTCCACCCGCTTGAGGCGGGTCGTGGGCTCGCGCAGCGGCCCCATGGGCAGCAGACAGCCATTGCCAAAGCGGCGCGCCCCGTCCACCACCACCAGTTCGATGTCACGGGCCAGGGCATAGTGCTGCAGGCCGTCGTCGGTGACGATGATGTCCACCTCACCGCTTTGCTCCAGCAACCGCACCGCATCGGCCCGTCTGGGGGCCACCGCCACGGGGCAGCCGCAGCGCCTTGCGATGAGCACGGGCTCATCCCCGGCCTCGGCCGGGGTGCTGCTCTCATCCAGTCGATAGGGGTAATGGGGCGCCTTGCCGCCATAGCCGCGGCTGACCACGCCTGGGCGCCAGCCCCGGGCCTGGAGTTGTTCTACCAGCCAGACCACCACCGGGGTCTTGCCGTTGCCCCCCACCGAGAGATTGCCCACCACCACCACCGGCAGGGCGGCCCGATAGGCGCTGAACCAGCCTCGGCGATACCCCAGACGGCGGACACCGCTGATCAGGGCAAACAGCAGGGCGAAGGGGGCCAGCCCCCAGCGCCAGAGGCTGTTCCCGTACCAGAGTCTGGCCAGCATCAGCCCTTGTTACCCGTGGCTGTATTACCAAACTGAATGGCCCGCAGCTGGGCATAAGTACCATGCATGTCCATCAGGGTTTGGTGGTTGCCGCGCTCGACGATGTGTCCCTCGTCGATCACCAGGATCTCGTCCGCCTTCTCGATGGTGGAGAGGCGGTGGGCGATCACGAGGGAAGTGCGCGCCTTGCACAGCTCGTCGATGGCCGCCTGGATGTGGCGCTCGGACTCGGTGTCCAGGGCCGAGGTGGCTTCGTCCAGCAACAGCACCGGGGAGTCCCGCAGCAGGGCGCGGGCGATGGCGATGCGCTGGCGCTGGCCGCCGGAGAGGGAGGCGCCGTTCTCGCCGATGACGGTGTCATAGCCTTCCGGCATCTTGCTGACGAAGTCGTCCGCATGGGCGATGCGGGCCGCCTGCTGGATCTCGTCGCGGCTGTACTTCTCTTCCGCCGCGTAGGCGATGTTGTTGGCCACGGAGTCGTTGAAGAGGTGCACGTGCTGGGAGACCAGGGCGTACTGCTTGCGCAGCTCGCTCAGGCGGTATTCGCGGATGTTGACGCCATCCAGCAGAATTTCCCCCTCTTCGATGTCATAGAAGCGGGTCAGGAGGCTCGCGATGGTGCTCTTGCCGGAACCGGAACGACCCACCAGGGCCACCGATTTGCCTGCCTCCACCTTGAAGCTGATGTTGCGCAGCGCCGGTGTCTCCTTGGTCGGGTAGGTGAAGGTGACGTTGCGAAACTCGATTTCACCTCGGGCACGTTCCAGGGTGCGGGTGCCGGTGTCCTGCTCCGGGGTGGAGTCCAGCAGACCGAACAGGCTCTGGCAGGCGGTGATGCCGCGCTGGAACTGGTTGTTCACGTCGGTCAGGCTTTTCAGCGGCTTGAGCAGCATCATCATGGAGGTGACCATGACGGTGAAGGTGCCCGCGGTCAGGGTCGCCTTGACGCTGTCGATGGTGGCGACATAGAGGAAGACCGCAAGGGCCACGGAGGCCACCATCTGGACGATGGGGCTGCCGATGGCGTCGGCGGCGACCATCTTCATGGTCTGCTGGCGCATCCGGTTGCTCACCTGGTAGAAGCGCTTGTCCTCCACCTCCTGGCCCCCGAACATCAGCACCTCTTTGTGCCCCTTGAGCATCTGCTCGGTGGAGGTGGTGATGTCACCCACCGCCTGCTGGATGTGGCGGCTTATCTTGCGAAAACGTCGGCTGATGATGCTGATGAGGATCCCGACCAGGGGCCCCACCACCAGGAAGATCACCGACAACTGCCAGGAGTGCCAGAACATTAGGCCCAGCAGGCCGATGACGGTGGCCCCTTCCCGCACCAGGGAGACCAGGGTCGAGCTCGCGGCGGACGACACCTGACCGGCGTCATAGGTCACCTTGGAGAGCAGGTTGCCGGTGTTCTGGCGGTCGAAGAAGCTCATGGGCATGGCCATCAGGTGGCTGAACACCTGCTGCTGCAGGCGCATCACCACGTGGTTGCCGACCCAGGCCATGCAGTAGTTGGAGAGGAAGGCGGCGCAGCCGCGCAGAGCCACGATGCCGAGGACGAAGAAGGGCATCCACTTGAGCACGCTGCTGTCGTTGCCGTTGAGCCCCTGATCGATGAGCGGTTTGATGGAGTAGACGAAGGTGGTATCCACGGCCGCGTAACCCAGCATGCCAATGATGCCGCCCACCAGACCCAGCTTGCGATCCCGGACATAACCGAGCAGGCGCTTGAAGACGGTCCAGCTCTCTTGTGAGGTTTCTTGTTGCATGAATAGCCGTTAATAAGGGAAATGACGGGCTATTCTAGCCAAACCTTGGAGCTACACCAAGCGCCGCTGGCGCGATGGCTACAACCCGGGTCACAAATGAAGGCCGCCCCTTGCCGGGCTGGCTCACCGGATCCTCACTCCCTTCCCCATACCTGCGGCTGCCACCAGGGGCCGCCACGCCGGTACCAGGGCCCCTGCTCCCGCTCGGCCCGGATCCTGAGCCCCGCGTCCCCCGGCTCGATCAGGATGGCGCCCGCCTCCCC
>NZ_CDBK01000006.1 GCF_000819785.1 Aeromonas caviae
TGCTCTTTAACAATCTGGAAAGCTGATTTAAAAAGTAGTTCTCAAACATTTGTTACAAGTGCTTTGGAAACTTCTTGGCGAAAACCAAATTTTATTTGGTCCTTGTTGTACAGCAACTTGAATGCCGTTTCGACGACACTTCTTGGGGTTGTATGGTTAAGTGACTAAGCGTACATGGTGGATGCCTTGGCAGTCAGAGGCGATGAAGGACGTACTAACCTGCGATAAGCCGTGAGCAGTCGGTAAGAGACATTACGACTCACGGATTTCCGAATGGGGAAACCCACTTAGCATAAGCTAGGTATCGCTACGTGAATACATAGCGTAGCGAGGCGAACCGGGAGAACTGAAACATCTAAGTACCCCGAGGAAAAGAAATCAACCGAGATTCCCTCAGTAGCGGCGAGCGAACGGGGATTAGCCCTTAAGCATCTTGGAAGTTAGTGGAACGGTCCTGGAAAGGCCGGCGATACAGGGTGATAGCCCCGTACACGAAAACAACCTTGATGTGAAATCGAGTAGGGCGGGACACGTGACATCCTGTCTGAATATGGGGGGACCATCCTCCAAGGCTAAATACTCCTGACTGACCGATAGTGAACCAGTACCGTGAGGGAAAGGCGAAAAGAACCCCTGTGAGGGGAGTGAAATAGAACCTGAAACCGTGTACGTACAAGCAGTGGGAGCCCTTCGGGGTGACTGCGTACCTTTTGTATAATGGGTCAGCGACTTACATTTTGTAGCGAGGTTAACCGTATAGGGGAGCCGTAGGGAAACCGAGTCTTAACTGGGCGTCTAGTTGCAAGGTGTAGACCCGAAACCGGGTGATCTAGCCATGGGCAGGTTGAAGGTTGAGTAACATCAACTGGAGGACCGAACCCACTAACGTTGCAAAGTTAGGGGATGACCTGTGGCTGGGGGTGAAAGGCCAATCAAACTCGGAGATAGCTGGTTCTCCCCGAAAGCTATTTAGGTAGCGCCTCGGACGAATACTACTGGGGGTAGAGCACTGTTTGGGCTAGGGGGTCATCCCGACTTACCAACCCCATGCAAACTCCGAATACCAGTAAGTAATATCCGGGAGACACACGGCGGGTGCTAACGTCCGTCGTGAAGAGGGAAACAACCCAGACCGCCGGCTAAGGTCCCAAAGTTCTGGTTAAGTGGGAAACGATGTGGGAAGGCTCAGACAGCTAGGATGTTGGCTTAGAAGCAGCCATCATTTAAAGAAAGCGTAATAGCTCACTAGTCGAGTCGGCCTGCGCGGAAGATGTAACGGGGCTCAAACCAGGCACCGAAGCCGCGGATTCACACTAAGTGTGAGTGGTAGGGGAGCGTTCTGTAAGTCTGCGAAGGTGTATCGAGAGGTATGCTGGAGATATCAGAAGTGCGAATGCTGACGTAAGTAACGATAAAGGGGGTGAAAAGCCTCCTCGCCGGAAGACCAAGGGTTCCTGTCCAACGTTAATCGGGGCAGGGTGAGTCGACCCCTAAGGTGAGGCCGAAAGGCGTAATCGATGGGAAGCAGGTTAATATTCCTGCACGACTTGTAATTGCGATGGGGGGACGGAGAAGGCTAGGTGGGCCAGGCGACGGTTGTCCTGGTGAAAGTGCGTAGGTGGTGTTTCTAGGCAAATCCGGAGACACAACACTGAGACACGAGACGAACGCACTACGGTGCGGAAGCCATTGATGCCCTGCTTCCAGGAAAAGCCTCTAAGCTTCAGATTACAAGTCATCGTACCCCAAACCGACACAGGTGGTCGGGTAGAGAATACCAAGGCGCTTGAGAGAACTCGGGTGAAGGAACTAGGCAAAATAGAACCGTAACTTCGGGAGAAGGTTCGCTCTTGATGGTGAAGTCCCTTGCGGATGGAGCTGTCGGGAGTCGCAGTGACCAGATGGCTGGGACTGTTTATCAAAAACACAGCACTCTGCAAACACGAAAGTGGACGTATAGGGTGTGACACCTGCCCGGTGCCGGAAGGTTAATTGATGGGGTTAGCGCAAGCGAAGCTCTTGATCGAAGCCCCGGTAAACGGCGGCCGTAACTATAACGGTCCTAAGGTAGCGAAATTCCTTGTCGGGTAAGTTCCGACCTGCACGAATGGTGTAACCATGGCCATGCTGTCTCCACCCGAGACTCAGTGAAATCGAATTCGCCGTGAAGATGCGGTGTACCCGCGGCTAGACGGAAAGACCCCGTGAACCTTTACTACAGCTTGGCACTGAACATTGAACCTACATGTGTAGGATAGGTGGGAGGCTTTGAAGGCGTGACGCCAGTTGCGCTGGAGCCGTCCTTGAAATACCACCCTTGTATGTTTGATGTTCTAACGCAGGGCCCTGAATCGGGCTCGCGGACAGTGCCTGGTGGGTAGTTTGACTGGGGCGGTCTCCTCCCAAAGAGTAACGGAGGAGCACGAAGGTTGGCTAATCCTGGTCGGACATCAGGAGGTTAGTGCAATGGCATAAGCCAGCTTAACTGCGAGACGGACAGGTCGAGCAGGTACGAAAGTAGGTCATAGTGATCCGGTGGTTCTGAATGGAAGGGCCATCGCTCAACGGATAAAAGGTACTCCGGGGATAACAGGCTGATACCGCCCAAGAGTTCATATCGACGGCGGTGTTTGGCACCTCGATGTCGGCTCATCACATCCTGGGGCTGAAGTCGGTCCCAAGGGTATGGCTGTTCGCCATTTAAAGTGGTACGCGAGCTGGGTTCAGAACGTCGTGAGACAGTTCGGTCCCTATCTGCCGTGGGCGTTGGATGATTGAAGGGAGTTGCTCCTAGTACGAGAGGACCGGAGTGAACGAACCTCTGGTGTTCGGGTTGTCACGCCAGTGGCACTGCCCGGTAGCTAAGTTCGGAATCGATAACCGCTGAAAGCATCTAAGCGGGAAGCGAGCCCTGAGATGAGTCATCCCTGACCCCTTGAGGGTCCTAAAGGGCCGTTGGAGACCACAACGTTGATAGGTGGGGTGTGTAAGCGTAGCGATACGTTGAGCTAACCCATACTAATTACCCGTGAGGCTTAACCATACAACACCCAAGAAGTGTT
>NZ_CDBK01000007.1 GCF_000819785.1 Aeromonas caviae
AATTGGGACAGCGCCTTTTTTAACCGCAAGGTTTTATTCTTTCCTGGCATTGAGCGGAACTCGCAAGAGGTCCGCTTTTTTTCTTTTCTCCGAATCTGAGCCCGTCGTCAAGAATGGGGCGCAGTTTTGGTACTTCCTGCGCCACCGACCCCGGAAGGCAGTCCTTTATTCCCCCTGACCGGCAAACAGCTTGGGGATCTCCCGCACCAGCCAGCTCTTGGCCTTGCCCATGGTGTCTCGCCGCCAGGCCAGCACGACCTGGATCTGGTGGCGATACTCGGGACTGATCACCTTGAGTCTGCCCGCCTTGATGTCCTCTTCAATCCAGCGTTGCGGCATGGTGCCGATGCCGAGCCCCGCCAGCAGGGCGTCCCGCTTCTCCCCCATGGTGCTGACGGTCAGGCGCGGCTGCTTGTCGAGCAGGCGGTAGGTGAGCACCGGCTTGCGCAGTGCCGTGTCGGCCACCGCGATGGCGCGATAGCGGCGCAGGGTCTCGTCCGCCAGGGGCTCGGGTTCCTGATGCAGGGGGTGATCGGGGTGGGCGACGTAGAGCATCACCTCCTCCCTGAGCACCTGGTGCTTGATGCCGGTCATGGCGATATCGGCATTGAGGGAGGAGATGAGCAGGTCGGCGCGGCCATCCTCCAGGCACTCCCAACTGCCCGCCAGCACCTCGGCGCGAAACCTCAGCCGGGTATCGGTCTGTTCGGCCAGCCGATCCACCAGGGGGTAGAGAGCCTGTACCGGCATCAAGGCATCGACGGCGATGGTGATGTCGGTCTCCCAGCCACGGGAGAGGGCCCGGGTCTCCCCCACCAGGTGCTCGGCCGCCTCCAGCAGCACCCGGCCCCGCTCCAGCAGCATGCGGCCCGCCGGGGTGAACTTGGTCCTGTGGCCGCTGCGGTCGAACAGCATGGCGTCCAGCTCGTCTTCCAGCTTTTGTACCGTGTAGCTCAGCGCCGAAGGCACCTTGCCCAGCTCGTCGGCCGCCGCCGCGAAGCTGCCACGACGGTCGATGGCATCCAGCACCCGGATCGCCTCCAGGGTCAGCGCCCGCTCCTTGTTCGATTCCTTGGCCATATCCAACCTTCAATTTTTTTGAATGTGTTTACCAGATTATCTCGCTAACAACTTAGGGGAAGTCACTTTAATATTCAATCAACGCTTAGGCAGGAACGCCTGGCAGCCAAATAAAAGGTAGTTCCGGGCTGAGACATCCCCAAACACGATGTCTGATGTCAGCAAAAGAACAACATAGTATTTGAATGATCTCTTGCATGGATGCATTGATTCGGGCCCAAGGGGCCTTGGCAATGACATAAAACCCAAGAGAGTGAATGAACATGAAAAACGTAATCAAGATGCTGGCCGTTGCAGGCCTGATGACCGCAGGTGCCGCCCAGGCTTCCGTTCCCGCTGACTTCAATGCCGCCCCGGGCGTGCTGTTCGTCAACTGGAGCGCCACCGCCGCGATGGACGGCAAGGCCAACCCCATGCTGGAGGTGCGCGACGAGTCCGGTGATCTGCTGGCTTCTGTCCACGCCAACCTGATGGGCACCCAGCAGGTCGCCATCCCGAGCCGTACCCAGGGCAACCTGACGGTGAGCCTGGGCAACGAAAGCAGCAGCTACCGCATCCCCTTCGGTCTGGGTGACGGTCGCCAGCGTTAATGAACCAACTTGGTCAGTGAGGAGCACACCATGATGAAATTGAGAGCCGCAGAAGCACGGGGCAAGGCCAACTTTGGCTGGCTGGATGCCCGTCACAGCTTCTCCTTCGGTCACTACTATGACCCGGAATGGATGGGACACTCTGCCCTGCGGGTCATCAATCAGGATCGGGTGGCGCCGGGTGGCGGTTTCGCGACCCACCCTCACGCCAACATGGAGATCCTCACCTGCGTGCTGCAAGGCACCATAGAGCACAAGGACAGCCTCGGCCACGCCGAGCAGATCCCGGCGGGGGATTTCCAGCTGATGAGCGCAGGGTCCGGCATCCGGCACAGCGAGTACAACCCCTCGCAGACCGAGCCGCTCTCCCTGCTGCAAATCTGGATCGAGCCGAATGAACACGGCACGACCCCGGGTTATCAGCAGAAGAAGATTGAAAACAAGCCCGGGATGACGCTGGTGGCGTCACCGGACGGCGAGGCGGGATCCTTCAGGATCCGCCAGCAGGCCCGCGTATGGCGGCTGCAGCTTGCCGAAGGGGAGACCCTCGAGTGGGCATTGCAAGGGCGTCATGGTTACCTGCACATGATTTCAGGGGAGCTGACCGGCAACGGTCTGGCTGCCCGACCCGGCGACGGGCTGCTCAGCCGCGACGAGTCGAGCTGGGTGCTCACCGCCTCCAGGGGGAGTGAAGCCCTGCTGTTTGACCTGCCTTGATAGAAAAATCTTGGCGAAATGAATGAGTTAACAATTAGCTTTTACACTGTAAATACCATGATGGTAAGCAAAGGAATATGACGATGGACAAGATGAAAGATGTGGCACTGCTGGTGGGTCGTGTACTGCTGGCGCTGATGTTCGTGATGGCTGGCTGGGGCAAGATCGGCGGTTACGCCGGTACCCAGGGTTACATGGAAGCCATGGGCGTGCCCGGGTTCATGCTGCCCCTGGTGATCCTGCTGGAGCTGGGTGGCGGTCTTGCCATCATGCTGGGCCTGTTTACCCGCAGCCTCTCCGTGCTGCTGGCCGGTTTCACTCTGATGGCCGCCTTCATCTTCCACTATCAGCCTGCCGAGCAGATGCAGATGCTGATGTTCATGAAGAACGTCTCCGTGGCCGGTGGTTTCCTGGCCCTGGCGGCGGCCGGTGCAGGGGCTTTCAGCCTGGATGCCCGCCTCGGCAAGCACTGGTAATACCCTGACGTTTCAAGTTTTCCAACGCCTTTTGGCCGGTGCCCTGCACCGGCTTTTTTTGCCCGCTTTCCGGGGATCGCATCAGTGTGACGGCGCGCAGCCCGGAGGCCACAAGTGCCTTTTGCATCTTATCCCCCGATCCCCGACAATCCCGATTCGCGTGCCGTGACGGGAATGCCAGAGAGTGTCCCCCCGCGCACCCCCTCTTCATGAAATTGGCGGGAGTCGTCCATGTTTACCCTCTACCACTCCAATCAGCTGGATCTGCTCAAGGAGCTGCTGGTGAGCCGCATCCGGCAGGCTCCGCTCTCCCACCCCTTCGATCGGGAGCAGATCCTGGTGCAGAGTCCCGGCATGGCCCAGTGGCTCAAGCTGGAGCTGGCCAAGGCGTTCGGCATCGCCGCCAACATCGACTTTCCCCTGCCCGCGAGTTTCATCTGGGAGATGTTCACCCGGGTGCTGGCGGACGTGCCCCGCCAGAGCCCCTACAACAAGGGGGCCATGAGCTGGCACCTGATGACCATTCTGCCCACTCTGCTCGGCAGACCCGCCTTTGCGCCCCTCGCGGCCTATCTGGGGGGCAGTGACGGGGCGGCGCCGGAGCAGGTGCGGCTCTGGCAGCTCTGCCAGAAGGTGGCGGATCTGTTCGACCAGTATCTGGTCTACCGGCCGGACTGGATCGCCCGCTGGGAAGAGGGGGAAGGATTGAGCCAGGAGCTGGCCGGAGTGAGCGGTCAGGATTGGCAGCCCGAGCTCTGGCGCGAGCTGGTGGCCCGCACCCTGGCCCTCAGCCCCAGCGGCTACCACCGCGCCAACCTCTACGAGGCCTTCATCCACGAGCTGGAGCGCACCCGGGATCTGCCGGGCAGGCTGCCGCAACGGGTCTTCGTGTTCGGCATCTCGGCCCTGCCGCCCCGCTATGTGGAGGCCCTGCTGGCCCTCGGCAGCCGCCCCGAGGTGGAGGTACACCTGTTTGTGACCAACCCCTGCCGCTACTACTGGGGGGACTTGCTCGATCGCAAGACCCTGGCGCGCCTCGAAAACAAGCTCAAGCCCGGCACGGATCTCGAGACCCTGCAGGGTCCCGCCAACCCCTTGCTCGCCTCCATGGGCAAGCTGGGGCGCGACTACCTGCACCAGCTGATGGAGCTGGAGGTGCCGCAGATAGAGGCCTTCGTCGACATCGAGGATCGCGACGATGAGGGCAAGGTCACCTTGCTGCGGGCCATCCAGAAAGACGTGCTGGAGCTGGCGGAACGGGGGGCCGGCGAGTTCAATCTCGATGCCAGCCACCACAAGAGCCCTGTCAGCCTGGATGACGGCACCCTGCAGATCCACGCCTGCCACGGCCCCATGCGGGAGCTCGAGGTGCTGCACGACCGGCTGCTGGCCCTGTTCGAGCAGGATCCCACCCTCACCCCCAAAGACGTGGTGGTGATGATGCCGGACGTCAACAGCTACGGCCCCTACATCCAGGCCGTCTTTGGCAAGGAGGGCGGCAAGGGGCGGGGCGGGGCCCGCGGCCAGATCCCCTTTGCGATCTCCGATCGGGCGGCGAGCCAGGAGAGCCCGTTGCTGCAAAGTTTCCTCGCCCTGCTCAGGCTGCCGAACGCCCGCTTCGGGGCGGGGGAGCTGCTCGCCATCCTGGAGGTGCCCGCCGTGCTGCGCCGCTTCGAGCTGGACGACGACGAGTTCAACGTGCTGCGGCGCTGGGTGCAGGAGACCGGCATCCGCTGGGGGCTGGATGACGACTATCCCGAGCGCTTCGCGCTGCCGCGTCTGTCCGGCAACAGCTGGCTGTTCGGCCTGCGGCGCATGCTGCTGGGTTTTGCGATGGGGGACGGGGAGCCGGTGGCGGGGATCCTGCCCTATGCGGACATCGAGGGTCAGCAGGGGCTGATCCTCGGCAAGCTCGCCTGGTTCGTCGACTCCCTGGCGGAATTTCTGCCCAGGCTGCAACAGGCGCAGCCGCTGGCCGAATGGCACGCCTGCCTGCTGGCGCTGCTGGAGCGCTTCTATCTCGCCGACGAGGATGAAGAGCGCCAGCTCCAGCTCATCCGCAGCCAGCTCACCGACTGGCAGGCCCAGCTCGGCGAGGCCCGCTTCGAGCAGGCCATCAGTGCAGACCTGTTGCAGGACTACCTCGGCAGCGTGCTGGGGGAGTCCCGCTCCAGCCAGCGCTTCCTCGCCGGTCAGGTCAACTTCTGCACCCTGATGCCGATGCGCTCCATTCCCTTCCGCCAGGTCTGCCTGCTCGGCATGAACGACGGCGTCTACCCGCGCACCCTGCCCCCCATGGGCTTCGATCTGATGGCGGTGGCCTCGCGGCGCGGGGACCGATCCCGCCGGGATGACGACCGCTACCTCTTCCTCGAGGCGCTCCTCAGTGCCCAGCAGGGGCTCTACATCAGCTATCAGGGGTTCAGCGCCCAGGACAACAGCGAGAAGGTACCCTCCGTGTTGCTGGCGGAGCTCATCGACTACGTGCGCCAGGGCTTCGTGCTGGCGGGGGATGAAGATCTCGACGATGACACCTCGGGCCAGCGGCTGCTCGAACACCTGATCGTGGCGCACCCCCTCACCCCCTACAGCCCGGCCTACTTTTACCCCGAACCCGGCTCCGGTCTCTTCACCTATGCCGCTGACTGGCTGCCGGCCCTGAGCCCGGAGCGAGGGGCCGCCAACTTCCAGAGCGGCGATCTGCCCCTGCCCGCGGAGTGGGGCAGGGAGCAGGGGCTGGAGCTGGCGGAGCTGCTGCGCTTCTATCGCCAGCCCGCCAGGTACTTCCTCAACCGCCGCCTCAAGGTGTGGTTCGAGCTGGAGGAGGCGACCATCGAAGACAGCGAGCCCTTCGAGCTGGACGGCCTGCAGCACTATCAGCTCAAGGCGCTGCTGCTGGATGCCCATCTGACCGAAGGGGAGAGCGAGGCCCGTCGCCACCGGCTGCAACTCTCCGGCCTGTTGCCGCAAGGGTGGTTCGGCAGCCTGCTGCTGGAGGAGATCGACGGCGAGATGGGCAAGCTGGCGGCGCGGCTGCGCCCCTGGACGGGGGACAAACAGGCGGTGGAGATCGACATCGCTCTGGCCCAGGGGCAGCTTCAGGGCTGGATAGACACCCAGAAGGGACGAGCGCTGGTGGTCAAGCCCGGCAGCTTCAACGGCAAGGATCTGCTGCTGGCCTGGATCCAGCATCTTTGCCTCTCATTGAGCAGCGCCCCCGGCGACACCCTGTTGTTCGATGCCAAACAGAGTCTGCGGCTGCCAAGGCTTGCGGCGGACGAGGCGCGGCCCAGGTTGGCGGCCCTGGTGGCCCTCTGGACCCAGGGGATGAAGCGGCCGCTGCCCTTCTTCCCGAGCACCGCCTGGGAGTGGCTCAAGGGGATCGAGAAGGATCCGGCAAAGCCGGAGGAGGCCGACAAGGCGGCACTTGCCCGCTTCAACGGCGGCTACATGGTGACGGGAGAGGGGCAGGACGTCTATGTCGCCCGCTGCTTCCCGGAACTCGATGACGAGGTGCTGGCCCAGTTGCAGGGGCTGGCCCGTGAACACCTGACCCCGCTCCATCAGGTGCTGGAGGAGTTGCAATAATGGCTAACCCGCTCAATCCCCTGCGTTTTCCCCTCTATGGCGAGCGGCTGATCGAGGCCTCCGCCGGGACCGGCAAGACCTATACCATCGCGGGCCTCTACCTGCGCCTCTTGCTGGGCCACGGCCCGGTTATCGAACAAGCAGGCGAAGAGGGGGGAGACGCCGGTCAGCCCTGTGCCCACGAGCGGCCCCTGTCGGTGACCGAGATCCTGGTGGTGACCTTTACCGAGGCGGCCACCGCCGAACTGAGGGGGCGGATCCGCGCCCGCATCCACGAGGCGCGTCTCGCCTTTATGCGCGGCCAAAGCACGGATACCCTGCTGGCCCAACTGCTGGCGGAGGTGGAGGATCACGACCTGGCGGCCCGTCGCCTGCTGGCCGCCGAGCGGCAGATGGACGAGGCGGCGGTCTTCACCATCCACGGCTTCTGCCAGCGGATGCTCAGGCAGAACGCCTTCGAGTCGGGCGCCCTCTTTGAAACCGAATTTTTGACCGACGACAGCCGGCTCCGGCTGCAGGCGGTGAGTGACTACTGGCGCGCCGAGTTCTATCCGGTGGATCAGCCCCTGGCCCGGGCGGTGCGAAGGCTCTGGCCGAGCCCCGCCGCCCTGCTGCGGGAGATGGGGAGCTGGCTCGACAACGACGAGCTGGAGATCCGCCCGGTGGCGGGGGACGAGACCCTGGCGGCGCGGCACAGCGTCGCCATGGCCCGCATCGGGGCGGTGAAGGCCGGGTGGCTGGCGCAGACGGACGAGATCCGCCGCCAGACCGAGGGGCAGATCAGCCGTTACACCGGCAAGAACTATGAGGGCTGGCTTGCCAAGATTGGCGACTGGGCGCAGGACGAGGCCAGCGGCTACGTCCTCCCCAAGGAGCTGGAGCGCTTCGGCCAGCAGGTGCTGGAGGAGAACCTCAAGAAGGGGGGAGCGGTGCCCACCCTGCCGCTCTTTGGCGAGATAGACGCCCTGCTGGCGAGCCGACCCGGCATCCGGGATCTCGTCTTGCAGCGGGCAGCCAGGGTGGTGCGCAGCCGAATGCAGGAGAGCAAGCGCCAGGCCCATCAGCTCTCCTTCGACGATCTGCTGCGGGATCTCGACGGGGCGCTCGGCTCGGGCCTGGGGGAGCGGCTGTGCGAGCGCATCCGCGCCACCTACCGGGTCGCCATGATCGATGAATTCCAGGATACCGACCCCCAGCAGTACCGCATCTTCCACCGGCTTTACGGCGGTCACCAGGACACGGCGCTCCTGATGATCGGCGACCCCAAGCAGGCCATCTACGGCTTTCGTGGCGCGGACATCTTTACCTACATCCAGGCGCGGCGAAATGTGAGCGCCCACTACACCCTGGGGCGCAACTGGCGCTCAAGCCGCGCCCTGGTGGCGGCGGTCAACGGCCTGTTCGAGCGGGCGAAGGATCCCTTCATCTACGAGGCGGACATCCCCTTCCTGCCGGTGGAGGCGCAGGGCAAGAGCCGGGCACTGCTGATCGAGGGGCAGACCGCCCCCGTGCTGCACTGCTGGCAGCTCACCGGTCAGCCCACCTTCAACAAGGGGGAGTACCAGAGCAGGATGGCCCGCGCCACGGCGGGGGAGATCCATCGCCTGCTCACGCTGGCCCGGGAGGGCAAGGCGATGCTCGGCAGCGAGCCGGTCAGGGCCGGGGATATCGCCGTGCTGGTGCGCACCGGCGCCGAGGGCAAGCTGGTGCAGCAGGAGCTGGCGCGCCTTGCCATCGCCTCCGTCTATCTGTCGAACCGCGAGAGCGTGCTGGCCCAGGTGGAGGCGCGGGAGATCCTGCTGATCCTGCACGCCTGCCAGAACCCGAGCGATGAGCGAAGCCTTAGGGCGGCGCTCGCCACCGGCCTGTTCGATCTCGATGCCAGGGCCCTGGACGCGCTGGCCTCGGACGAGCGGGCCTGGGAGAGCGCGGTGCAGGAGTTCATGGGATACCGCGCGGTCTGGCATCGCCACGGGGTGCTGGCCATGCTGCGGGCCCTGATGCACGGGCGCAACCTCGCCGCCTCCTTGCTGGCGAGCCCCTACGGGGAGCGGCGGCTGACCAACTTCCTCCATCTCGGCGAGCTGCTGCAACAGGCGAGCGGCGAGCTGGACGGGGAGTACGCCCTGCTGCGCTGGCTCGGGGAGGCGGTGAGCCAGCCCAACGGCCAGGACGGGGAGCAGATACTTCGCCTGGAGTCCGAGCGCAAGCTGGTGCAGATCGTCACCATCCACAAATCCAAGGGGCTGGAGTACCCGCTGGTCTTCCTGCCGTTCATTTGCAGCCACCGCGCCGCCGACACCCCCCTGTTCCACGAAACGGGGGAGGCGGGCAATCGCACCGTGCTCGATCTCACCGGCGCCGAGGAGTCTCTGGCCGAGGCCGACAAGGAGCGCCTCGCCGAAGACTTGCGCCTGCTCTACGTGGCCCTGACCCGGGGGGTCTATGCCACCTGGCTCGGGCTAGCGCCGGTGCGCTCCGGGGCGGGCAAGTCGGAGAAGACCGACCTGCACCGCACCGCCATCGGCTACCTGCTGCAAAAGGGGGAGGAGGGGGACGCCGGGACACTGGCGACCGCCCTCACCGACCTGGCCCAGGCCCTGCCGGGGGTGGCCGTCGGTGAGCCCTCGCTCACCCGCCCGGCCCCGCTGCCCGCCGAGGCGGAGACGCCGGGTGAGCCCAGCGTGCGCACGTTCCAGGGGCAGCTTGAGCGGGACTGGTGGATCAGCTCCTACTCCGGGCTCGCGGCCCAGGGCAACGGCCACGGCAAGGGGGTGCTGGCCAACCCCGGCTTCGATGACGAGGTGGCCACCGAGGCAGCCGTCACCGTGCAGGAAGAGGAGGCGCCCGCCCCTTCCATCTTCACCTTCCCCAAGGGGGCGCGTCCCGGCACCCTGCTCCACAGCCTGTTCGAGACCATCGACTTCGAGCACGCGAAGGGCGAGTCGCTGGCACAGCACATCGCCGCCCTGCTGACCCAGGAGGGGTTCGACGAAGGCTGGGCCCCCGTGCTGCAACAGCAGGTGGAGGCGGTGCTGGATACCCCCCTTGAGACCGGCCTTGGGGATCCGGTGCGGCTGCGGGAACTGGCCCCCGAGCGCAAACAGGTGGAGCTGGAGTTCTTCCTGCCCATGGGGCGGGTGACGGCACCGGCGCTCACCGCACTCTGCCAGCAGCACGACCCCCTGTCGCGGGGCGGCAAGCCGCTCGGTTTTGCCACCGTGCAGGGGATGCTCAAGGGCTTCATCGACCTGGTGTTCGAGTGGCAGGGGCGCTGGTATCTGCTCGACTACAAATCGAACCACCTTGGCATGAGCCCCGCCGATTACGGCCGCCCGGCCCTGGAGCGGGCCATGGTCGAGCATCGCTACGATCTGCAATACCAGCTCTATTCGCTGGCCCTGCACCGGCTGCTCGCCTTGCGGCTGCCGGGCTACGATTTCGACCGGCATTTTGGCGGGGTCTTCTATCTCTTCCTGCGCGGCATGCCCCAGGGGGGCATTTTCCATGCCAGGCCCAGCCGGGAACTGGTGCTGGGGCTGGACGAGTTGTTTAGTAAAGGTGTGACGTCTGACGATCATCGTTTAGAAAAATCGAACAAGGCAGAGGCATGAGGGGCGAGATGAAGGGCGAAACCATGATAGAGCGGCTGAAAGCCTTGGCGCTGGCGGGGCGCATCCGCCAGCTTGACCTGCAATTTGCCAGGCTGGTGGCAGACCTGGGCGGCAGCCCCGAGCTGGTGCTGGGGGCCGCACTCGCCTGCCATGAGCTGGGGCGCGGCCATGTCTGCCTGCCGCTGGCGATGCTCGCTCAGGGCGGTGACGGGCAGGGATCCTCGCGCCCCTTCGGGCTGGATCCGGATCAGAGCCGGGATCTGCTGGCGGATCTCGCGGATCCCGCGAGCTGGCCCGCCCTCTTTGCGGCCAGCCCCCTGGTGGGGAGCGAACAGGAGGAGGGAGAGCTCCCCCGCTGGCCCCTGCGACTCTGGGGGGAGCGCCTCTACCTCACCCGCTACCACGACTTTGAGCTGGGGGTGGCCCGCCACCTTAGCGCCTTGAGTGAACGGGCCGAATGGCCGGAGATTGCCCCGGCCCTGTCACGCCTCTTTGCCCGCGACTACGGCCTGGTATTCGGGGCCCTGCTCAAGGCCCGCCTCGCGCCGGATTTCTCCGTCCGCCACTTTGTGGAGAAGTACCTGGATCTGGTCTTCCCCCATGAGGTGGAGTGGCCCGCCGTGGAGACCCTGCTAAAGAGCGCCCAGGCGGCCAGCGAGCTGGAGCGGCTGGATACCCTGGTGCCCGAGGCGCTCTGCTGCAACGGCCAGAAGCTGGCGGCGGCCACGGCGGCGGCGCGTCCCTTCGCGGTCATCTCCGGCGGCCCCGGCACCGGCAAGACCACCACGGTGGCCAAGCTCCTCGCCATCCTGGTGGAGACCGGCCTGCAAGGGGGCAAGGCCCCGGCGATCCGGCTGGTGGCGCCCACCGGCAAGGCGGCGGCGCGTCTGACCGAGAGTATCGGCGCTGCCCTGCAGGCGCTGGACTTGCCCCCCGAGTGGGTGGAGGCCATCCCCACCGAGGCGGGCACCCTGCACCGGCTGCTCGGGGTGATCCCCGGGCGCAGCCAGTTCCGCCATCACAGAGGCAACCCGCTGCACCTCGACCTGCTGGTGGTGGACGAGGCCTCCATGGTGGACCTGCCCATGATGGCGCGCCTGCTGGATGCGCTGCCGAGCCATGCCCGCCTCATCCTGCTCGGCGACAAGGATCAGCTCGCCTCGGTGGAGGCGGGGGCCGTGCTCGGGGATATCTGCAGCTTTATCGAACAGGGCATCAGCCCCGCGCAGGCACACTGGCTCTCCCGCCAGACCGGCTATCGCCTGCAAGGCACGCCAGCGGGGGCCAGCGTGCGCGACAGCCTCTGTTTGCTCTCCAAGAGCTGGCGCTTTGACCAGCATTCGGGCATCGGGCAGTTGGCGCGGGCCTGCAACAGCGGCGACGGGGCGGCGGTGGAGGCGGTCTGGGGCGCAGGATTTGGCGACATCCGCCTGCACCCCTGGGCGGGGGAGGCTTACAACGCCTTGATTGCCCAGGGGGTCGCCGGTTACGGCAGCTACCTCAAGGCGGCCCGGGCCGGCGAGGATCCGGCGGCGGTGTTCAAGGCATTCAACGGCTTCCAGATCCTCTGCGCCCTGCGGGACGGCCCCTTCGGGGTGACGGGGCTGAACGAGCGCCTCGAACTGGCCCTCGCCAAGGCTGAGCTGATCCAGCGTGACGGCGACTGGTATGCGGGCCGCCCGGTGATGGTGGTGCGCAACGACCACGGGGTAGGCCTCTACAACGGCGACATGGGGCTCTGCCTGCCCGATGACACCGGGCGGCTCAAGGTGTGGTTCGAGCAGCCGGACGGCACCTTGCGGGCCCTGCTGCCCAGCCGGTTGCCCCCCCATGAGACGGTCTACGCCATGACCATCCACAAATCCCAGGGCTCGGAGTTTGCCCATACCGTGCTGGTGCTGCCCGACAGCCCCAGCCCGCTCCTGACCCGCGAGCTGGTCTACACCGGCATCACCCGCGCCAAGGCGCGCCTCGACCTCTACGGCGATCGCGCCCTGCTGGCACAAGCGGTACGGAAAAAGACCGAGCGTTATTCGGGGTTGGCGGAGAGGTTGGGGTGTATGGAGATGGTATTCA
>NZ_CDBK01000008.1 GCF_000819785.1 Aeromonas caviae
GGGCAAACCCGCCCCGGGCAAGCCCCGGCCAGGGCAGGGCGGGCGCCAGAAGAAGGGGCGCTGAGCGCCAGGCCTTCCCGCACCCTGATGAACAACACCGGCCAAGGCCGGTGTTGTACTTTCTGGCCCCCAAGGCCGGTGCTCGCCGGATCAGGCAGGCTTGTGGCCTGCCGTCTGCACAGCCATGGCCTGCTCCGGGGGCAGGCCCATGGCCCCTGGGTAGTGGCGCGGGTTGAGACGCACCACCAGCAGGCTCATCAGGACCAGGGCGCCGAGCTGCCACTGCCAGGCGGCGGCGAAGTCACCGCTTGCATGGTGCAGGCGGGCCGCCACCCAGGGGCCGGTAGCCGCCACCATGAAGCCAATCCCCTGCATCAGGGCGCAGAGGGCGCCCGCCCGGCGCGGGTCGGGCAGGTGATCCAGCGCAATCACCATGATGAGGGAGAAGCTCCCCCCAAGCCCGGCGCCGCACAGCAAGCACCAGAGCAGAGGGGCTGTCTGGGGAGCGAGCCAGAGGCCGCCAAAGCCCGCCAGCTGCATGGCGATGGCCAGCGCCATCCAGGGGCGGCGGTCCAGCCGACCGGCTGCCAGCAGGGGCAGGCCAAGGCCGCTCGCGGTCTGGGCCAGGGCGAGCCAGGCCACCAGCTCGCCCCCTTGCTGGGCGCTCCAGCCCGCCGCCATGTAGGCCGGGGCCAGCCAGGCCACGACGATGCCGTAGCCGCTGTTGATGATGCCAAAACAGGCGATCAGCAGCCAGGTGCGGGGCAGGGGGAGCAGCCGCTGCTCCCCGGTGGGGGCGGGCG
>NZ_CDBK01000009.1 GCF_000819785.1 Aeromonas caviae
ACTCTTCGGCACACTCCACCAGCTGGGGCCAGAGATCTTCCGGCACCCAGGCCTCGGGGTCATCCTCGTCACCGTCATACTGGCTCCAGAAGAAGGCACGCAGCCCGCTTGCGAAGTCGTCGCTCAACTCCGCCAGTTCGGAGAGGGGCCCCAGCCAGGCAATGCGGCGCAGGCCGGAGGCGAGATCGTTGATGGCATCCATCAGGGTGCGATCGTCCGGGCTCTGCTCCACCAGCAGGGTGAAGCGCTCGCGGGCGCTCTCGGTCTGATCCTCGTCCAGCTCGCCCACGTCGGCCAGCAGGTCGACAAAATCCTCCAGCAGGAACTGGATCAGGGCATCCCTGTCCTCGAACCACTGGATCTGGGCCCCCTTGGTGCCCAGCACCGAGGCATCGAACGAATCATCGAGATGGCACAAAGCCCAAGGATCGTCAGTCATTGCTACCCTTCCTACACCTGAAACAAGAGACGTATCTTATGCCGGGTGCCGCACCCTTGCCAGCACGGCGGCACAAAAGGGGCGCCCCGTCACTCGACCCTGGCCACCTTGGGCAGGGAGAGGGAAGCGGCGAGCCCCCCCAGCTCGGCCCGCCCCATGATAAGGCTGCCGCGATAGGCTTCCGCGAGATCCGAGACGATGTTGAGGCCAAGGCCCGAGCCCGGCACCTTCTCGTCGAGGCGCACCCCCCGCAGCACCGCCTTGGCGATCTGATCCTCGCTCATGCCGGGGCCGTCGTCCTCGATGCGCAGGGTGATCCATCCCCCCAGCTCGGCACTGGAGATGCGCAGCTCGCTGGCGGACCACTTGAAGGCGTTCTCCAGCAGGTTGCCCACCATCTCGTCGAAATCCTGCTCCTCCACCCCGACCGCCAGATTGACCGGCACCTGCAAGTCCACCGTCTTGCCGGGATAGAGGCGGGAGAAGGCGCGGCAGATGTACTCCACCCGGGCCCGCACCGGGGTCGACACCCCGAGGATCTTGGCGGCGCCAGTCACCCGCGCCTTGCCGAGGTGGTAGTCGATGTGGCGCTGGATCTGGTCGAGCTGCTCGCCAAGAGCGGTCTGATCCTCCGGCGGCAACTGGGTCACCTGGTTGCGCATGATGCTGAGCGGCGTCTTGAGGGCGTGGGCCAGGTTGCCGGTGTGGGAACGGGCTCGTTGCAGCAGCTCGCCATAGTGGTGCAGCAGGCGGTTGATGTCCTCCACCAGCGGCTGGATCTCCAGGGGGTAGCGCAGCCGGAACCCCTCCTGATGACCTTGATGGACGCGGCTCAGCTCGCGGCGTAGCAGGTGCAGCGGGCGCAGGCCGTAGAGGATCTGGAACATGAAGCCGAGCACCAGGCCGGTGGCGGCGAAGCCGAGGCCGAGGAACAGGCTGATGCGGGTCTTCTTCAGGGTCTGGGTCAGGGCACTGCTGTCCTTGGCCATCACCAGGGTGAAGACCCGATCAGACCCCGGCAGCAGCACGGTACGGGTCATGATGAGCAGGGGCTCCTTGTTGGGCCCCTTGCCGACAAAGAGATCCGGATCGCCGAAAGCCGACTTCAGGCCGTGGGCGCTCAGATGGGCATCCCACAGGGAGCGGGAGCGACTGACCACCGTCTCCCCCAGCTCCAGTTGCCAGTAGTAGCCGGAGTAGGGCTGGCGATAACGGGGGTCGGCCATGGGCTCGGTGACCACCGGCATGCCGTCCGGCTGGATCTCGAGGCGGGAGAGCAGATCGTAGAGCTGCAGGCGCAAGCCATCGGCCTCCGCCTCCTGCCAGTAGTTGCGCATCATGGTCTGCAGGCTGAAACCGGTGGCGAACAGGAAGAGACCGCACCAGACCATGGCGATCACCACCAGCCGACCTCGCAGGGTACGTACCAGCCTCATTCAACCCACCCCGCCATCGGTTGCGGTCGCGTCATTCGTTGATCCGGTAGCCGAGGCCGCGCACCGTCTCGATGAGATCGGCGTGGGTCTTCTTGCGGATGCGGCCGATGAACACCTCCACGGTGTTGGAGTCGCGATCGAAATCCTGGGCATAGATGTGGTCGATCAGCTCGCTGCGGGACACCACCTTGCCCCTGTGCTGCATCAGGTAGCCCAGCACCCGGAACTCGTGGGCGGTGAGCTTGATGGGGGTTCCTTCGTACCACACCTGGGAAGCCGCCATGTCGAGACGCACGCCACCGATCTCGAGGATGGAGCTGGCGTTCCCCGCCGCCCGGCGCACCAGCGCCTGCACCCTCGCCACCAGCTCCGCCACCTGGAAGGGCTTGGTGAGGTAGTCGTCCGCCCCGGCGTTGAGCCCTTCAATCTTCTCATGCAACTGGCCACGGGCGGTCAGCACCAGCACCGGGGTGTCCATCCCCTTGCTGCGCCACTCCTTCAGTACGCTCAGGCCGTCGCGACCGGGCAGGCCGAGATCCAGGATAATGGCGTCATAGGGTTCGGTCTCGCCGAGAAAGCCCGCCTCGTTGCCATCGTGGCAGAGATCGGTGACGAAACCGGACAGACGCAGCTGTTCCGCCAGCTGGCCCGCGAGGATCTTTTCATCTTCAACTATCAGAATGCGCATACATGGGTATCCAAAACAGGGTTGTGCCGGCACCGGCAACGGTTGGGGGGACGAACCGGACGGCGGCAGGTTCGCGGACTCACGCCGTTACTCCTCTTCCGGGGGCGGGCGCGGAGCGAACAGGCGCTCCAGATGGTGACCCTTGAGCCACACCATCTCCAGATTGTCAGCCCGGTAGCCCACCTTGATGACGCTGTTCTCCTCGTCGATGAGCCTGAGCTCGTAGAGCCAGACGCCATCCTCCTCACCCAGATCGACGCGCAGCACGCGCACCGGCAGGCGGGAGGCCACCTCCATCAACTCATGAAACGGGCGGACCCGCCCCTCGCTGACCGCCTGTTGCAGCAAGGCCTCGTTCGGCTGGGCCGCCTGAACCAGCATCGGCAGCAGCAATCCAAGCAGGGGCAGCGCGCTATTCATGGGTGATTCATCTCTCAAAACCTAACATAATGCCGTTTATAGTGTGCCAGCCATGAATCCGGAATGAATATGATCCCACGCAGTATCCTGCTGATCTTGTGCCTCTTTTCCACCTTTGGCTGGGCGGCGCAGACACGTCTCGACATGGCCGGACTGGTCAAGTTGTTGCTGGCACAAGGGTATCACGACATTCGGGAAGTGGAGCTGGAAGGGGACAAATTCGAGGTCGATACCCTGAATGCCGACGATCAGCGCGTCCAGTTGCAGGTCGATGCCAACACCGGCGAGATCACCAAAAAAGAGGCCGAATAGGCCTCTTTTGCTATGGGCGTGACGGCTGTTGCGCCGCCCCCCTCCCGGCTACTTGTGCTCGCCTGCGCCAGGGGCGCAGCAGCTTTTCCCGACGTGGCCACAGCAGGGCGCAGGCCAGCACCAGATAGATGAGCGGCTCCTGCCAGCCGCTCTTGACCGACCACCAGTAGTGTACCGGCACCAGCAGAGCCACCCCGTAGATCCAGTTGTGCAGCTTCTGCCAGGCCGGCCCCATGCGACGCAACAGGGCCGGGATCGAGGTGATGCCGAGCGCCAGCAACAGCAGCAGCGCCACCATGCCCACCACTATGTAGCTGCGCTTGACCAGCTCGCCGCCAATCAGCCCCCAGTCGAACTGCAGATCCAGCCCCAGCCAGACCATGAAGTGCAGGGACGCCCAGGCGGCGCACCAGAGCCCGAGGGGGCGGCGCAGCTTGATGAGCTGCCCCTGGCGCCAGCGCTTGGCGAGCGGCGACACCAGCAGGGTCAGCAACAGCAGGTGGAGGGCCCCCTTGCCAAGGTAATGGGTCAGCCCCTGGACCGGATCCCCCCCCAGCAGCCCGGCTGGCACGGCATAGCCCAGCCAGAGCAGAAAGCCGATCGAACCAAGGTGCACCAGCGCCCGCAAGCCGTTGACATGGGCTGTTTTCAGTCTCGGCATCATATTGCAGTTCCCGTCATGTTTTTCCCGCTTCTCATCCCCTCTCCCACCAGGGGAGAAGGAGGCAAGAGATCAGTCGGACAGAGCGTCAGTCTCAATACCATTTACGCAGATCCATCCCCTGATAGAGCGAGGCGACCTCATCGCCATAGCCGTTGAACATCAGGGTCGGCTGGCGCTTGGCACCGAACAGCCCGCCCTCGCCGATGAATCGCTCGCTGGCCTGACTCCAGCGCGGGTGATCCACCTGCGGATTGACGTTGGCGTAGAAGCCATATTCGTTGGGGGCGAGCAGGTTCCAGGTGGTGGGCGGCATCTCCTCCACCAAGCGGATGGAGACGATGCTCTTGATGCTCTTGAAGCCGTACTTCCACGGCACCACCAGCCGGATTGGTGCCCCGTTTTGGGCGGGCAGGGTCTTGCCGTAGAGCCCCATGGCGAGGAAGGAGAGCGGGTGCATCGCCTCGTCGATGCGCAGCCCTTCCACATAGGGATACTCGATACCGCCGCCCAGCGAGGCAGAGGCCTGACCGGGCAGCTGTTTCGGGTCGAACAGGGTCTCGAAGGCGACAAACTTGGCGCGGCTGGTCGGTTCGGCACGGCGGATAAGCTCCGCCAGCGAGATGCCGTTCCACGGCAGCACCATCGACCAGGCTTCGACACAGCGCAGCCGATAGATGCGCTCCTCCAGCGTGCTCTTGTTGATGAGATCCCACACATCCAGGGTGAAGGGTTTGGCTACCTCCCCTTCCACCTTCAGGGTCCAGGGCTCGGGCTTGAGGTAATGGCCGTTGCGGGCCGGATCCCCCTTGTCGGTCCCCAGCTCGTAGAAATTGTTGTGGGTGGTGGCCTTCTCCTCCGGGGTGAGGATCAATCCCTCTGGCCGGGTCGCGGCACGGATGTCGAGGGGTCTGGTGGGGGCCACGGTGGCCGGCTTGTCCGGTGCGAAGAGATCCAGCAGGCTGGCCTTCACCGGAAACGCCAGGGTGGCGGCACCGACGCCCAGGCCCAGCCCTTTCAGGATGCGGCGACGATCCTGATAGACGGTTTCCGGCGTGACATCCTGTTCGGTGGGGTGATGAGAAGTACGGCGCTTGATCAACATGAAAAAACTCCCGGGACGATGAGGTTGACAACCATAAGACCCGCCCCGGCCGAGTTTTATTTCACACAGAATTACATGAGTTGGTTAAGGGGCAGTGCCTTGGCCATGGTACCGGCCAGGAAGAGCACTACGAACACCAGCAGAGGAACGATCACGTTTGGCACCATCAGACTCACTCCATGAGCAGGACAGGGCCTCTAACTATGGAACAAGGTCTGCGGCGCCTCCAATGAATTTTTTTCGCGAGCGCAAGCGTATTCCAGAGTTGCAAAGAGTGACCGGGATCACACACAATCCGGCCCCCGCTTGCTGCCGCTCTACCGCGGAGTAGGCTGCCTCCTTTTCCGGATTCAACCACTGAGAGTCACGCCATGAGCCCACTGTTCGCCATCGCCATCACGACCGGGATCCTCTCCGCCGTCTGGGGTGGACTGGCCGCCGCACTCGGTCTCATCTCCTGGGTCGGCTTCCTCGGCTGCACCAGCTACTTCGCCTCGAGTGGCGGTTACAAGGCGCTGTTGCAGACCCTGTTGTGCAACACCACCGGCATGCTGTGGGCACTCCTGCTGATCCACGGGGAGACCTGGTGGGGGGCCGGCATGGCGGGCTATCTGATGACAGGGGTGGTGGCCACCCTGATGTGCGTGCAGGCCAGGCAGCAGTGGCTCGCCTACATTCCCGGCACCTTCGCCGGTTGCTGTGCCACCTTCGGCGCCGCAGGCGAGTGGCGGCTCATTCTGCCCTCCCTCATCATCGGCGCCCTGTTTGGCTATCTGATGAAGGCGAGCGGCCTCTGGCTCTCCCAGAAGACCCTCTCCACCGGCGGCGTCAGCGACCCGGCATAAGCCTGAGCCTGGCAAGGTAACTGATTCGGTCGGAAACCAGAGGGGCGGCCCGTCATCGACGGGCCGCCCCTCTGTCATTTATCCCTTCGACTTGAAATTTGCCGCCTCGATGCCGTGCCGATTCAGCAGCTTGTAGAAGTCGGTGCGGTTTCTCCCCGCCATGTTGGCCGCCAGGGTCACGTTGCCTTCCGTGGTGCGCAGCAGGCGGATCAGATACTCCTTCTCGAACTCGGCCCGCGCCTCGTTGAACGAGGGAATGCCGCCACCACCGCCACTCAGGGCCGACTCCACCATGGCCGCGCCTATCACCGGGCTGCAGCAGAGGCTGGCGAGCTGCTCCACCACTCCGCAGAGCTGGCGCACGTTGCCCGGCCAGGCCGCCGCGGCCAGCAGGGCCAGCGCCTCCGGCGAGAAGCCGAGGGCGGCACAATCGGGGTGACGGTTGCGGTAATCGTCCAGCGCCTGACGGGCCAGCAGGGGGATATCCTCGCTGCGGGCGCTCAGAGGCGGCAGGGTGATGTTGGCCACGTTGAGGCGGTAGAAGAGATCCTCGCGAAAACGCCCCTCTTCCATGGCGGTCACCAGATCCTGATGGCTGGAGCTGATGACCCGCACCTCGGGGGTGCCCTGACCATACTCCGCCAGCACCTGGAGCAACTTGGCCTGGAGTGACTCCGACAGATCCCCTATCTCGTCGAGGAAGAGGGTGCCGCCTTTGGCCTCGGCAAACAGGCCGGACTGGCCATCCTCGCCAAACAGCTGCAAGTCCAGCACGGGCCAGGGCAGAGCCGCACAGTTGATGGTATGCAGCGGCTTGTCGCGGCGGTGGCTGGCCTGGTGCAGCGCCTGGGTCATCACCCCCTTGCCGGCGCCGGAGGGGCCCAGGATCAGCACGGGCACGTCCATGGTGGCGATGCTGCTCGCCTGGATCAGCAACTGCTCCATCTGCGGGTTGCGGGTCTGGATGAGGGACTGCCACTCCTGCTGCTGCTTCGGACGGGTCAGGCTGAGAGCATGTTCTATGGTGACCAGCAGCTCGTCCTTGTCGATGGGCTTGGTCAGGAAGCTGAACACCCCGGAGCGGGTCGCCTGGATGGCATCGGGAATGGTGCCGTGGGCGGTCATGATGATCACCGGCATGCCGAGCCACTGGGACTGAATCCGCTCGAACAGCGCCAGCCCGTCCATGCCCCCCATGCGCAGATCGCTCAGCACCAGGTCAGCCCGTTGCTGGCGCAGCCTGTCCAGCGCTCCTTCGGCGCTGTCGGCGGTATCCACCTCGTAACCCTGGCTGCGCAGGCGCATGCTCATCAGCTTGAGCAGGCTGGCATCATCGTCCACCAGCAGAATACGGCTCATGCTCTCACCCCCTCTTGGCGAAAAACGCGGTCATTACGGCGCGGTCCGGAGCTGTCATGGCTGACCTCCCCCATTGAGCTTACGCTGGTTGAGCTGCTCGTCGATGGCGGAGAGCTGCTCTATCTGCTGGCGCAGACGCTTCACCTCCTGACTCTGATCGTCGCGGCGGCTGTCTCGCACCAGCAGCTCCTCCCCGAGGGCGATCCAGCTGCGCAGGAAGGCCTGGGCATCGAGACCGAGCTCCGGCAACAGAGCCTTCAGCTGATCCAGCCCGGCCCGGCGACTGGCCACCGATTCGGACGGGTGGGTGTTGACCATGGCCAGGCTGACCCGGCTCTCGAGGTCGGTGGCGCCGGCCAGTCGCTGGCGCTCCTGCATCCGCTGCTGGGGATGGCTGGCCAGCAGCCAGTCCGAGTATTGCAGGCGCACCTGCATCTCCTTGTTGGCAAACTCCATCCGCCTGGCGATCGCCTCCTGGGAAGGCTCGGTGAGGCTGGTAGAAGGCAGCAGGGAACAGCCAGCGAGCAGGCCTATCATCAATACGGGAATCACAAATCGTTTCATCTTGAATGTCACTTCAGATCCTGGTGGGGAACAGGCACCTGCCCGCTCCTCTCAATATTCGGTGTCAAGGCGCCACCCGCACCTGCGGGGTCGCCGCCACGCCCGTCAGCTCGGGCGCACGTTCAAATCCAGCCGGAAACAGACATCCGCCTGGGCATCCTCGATCAGCCTGAGCTCGCCGCCCAGACTCATGGCAGACTCACGGGCAATGGAGAGGCCCATGCCGGAGCCTTTCAGCAATCCCTGGCGCACTATGCTGCCCTGTTCAAAGGGCTCGAAGATGCGCTCCCGCTCGTCTGGCGGGATGACAGGCCCTTCGTTGGCCACCTCCAGCCAGCCGCCGCCCGCTCCCGCCCCGGCGCGGATCCAGATCTGTCCGCCCCTGGCGCCATAGCTGACCGCGTTGGAAAAGAGATTGTCGAGGATGAGTCGCAGGCGGTAGGGCTCTGCCCGCAGGCTGATGGGCTCGGGCGGCAAGTGTACACTGATTTGCTTGGATTCCAGCGCGAGCCGGTACTCTTCGGACAAGTCTGACAACAAGGGCGCCAGGGGCACCTCGGACAGGGTGAACACCTCCTGCTGGCTGAGGCGATTGAAGTCGAGCAGCCGCTCGATCAGGGTCTGCAAACGGCGGCTGTTCTCCTCCAGCATCTGGCAGATCTCCTGCTGATCCCCGTTGAGGGGCCCCACCAGCTGCTCCGAGAGCAGATCAGCCCCCTCCCGCAGCACGGCAAGGGGGGTTTTCAGCTCGTGGGATACGTGGCGCAGGAACTGGTATTTCTGCTGTTCCAGCTCCTTGAGCTTGTCGTGCAGCCAGCTGATCCGCTCCCCCAGCAGCACCAGTTCGGCCGGGCCATCCACCGGGCGCTGATCCGGCTCGACGCCTGCGCCCAGACTCAGGATCCGCGACTCAATCTGACGTACCGGGTGGATGATGAGGTAGGTAAAGAGCAACACCAGCAGCAGGCTGAGCCCGACCACGAAGCCGCTGACCCACCAGATCTGCTGTTTCAGCTCCACGATGGCGCCCCGCATGCGGGTCACGTGATCATCCACCTGGCTGCGGGTGACCACTTCCAGTTGCTGGTTCAGTTCGTTGAAGTCGGTGAAACGGGGGCTGGTCGCCTCCTGCCTGGCCTTGCGCAGATCCTGCAGGCCGTCGAGCCAGACCAGCGTCGCCTCGAGATCTCCGTAGACCTCGGCATCCGGGATGGAGTCCTGATGGGTCGCGAGCAGTTCCCGGTAGCGCACCAGCTGCTGCCGATAACTGGCCAGGATGCGGTCATCACCCAGGACCGCATAGCGGCGCAGGGCGCGCTCCAGATCGATGGCCTGAGTGGAGAGCAGCGTCGCCCGGCGAGTGTCCCGCACCGCACGTTCCATCTCGTCGCTGGTGAGCTGGCCCAGGTGGGAGAGAGCCTGACTGTCGTGCCAGATCATGCCCCCCAGGGGCATCAGCACCAGCACGAAGCCCATCAGTACTACCTGGAGCAGGGAGCGGGGCCGAACCTTGGTCATCTTCTGCGGTCTCGATTCGTCATGGGGGAGCCAGCATATCCGCACTGCCCCAAAAAGCAAAACCGGCCATAAAGCCGGTTTGATTGCTCACCGAGGCCGGATTCACGCCAGGCCGACGGACGCCACACAGATGACAATGATCATGGCAAGGGCCCCTGACGCGGCCAACAGTGCCCATTTCATTTCTACGCTCATGCAAACCTCCTTTCTGCCAATCAGCGTTGGATCACAACAGATAACGACATGTTAATTCATAGTGAATCCCATAACCGTGAGCTGCGTATATATTTCAGACGAGCCCAACCCAAGGAATGGAAAGCATGTTTTACCTCTGTAGCATTGGATCCAATCTCGACCCCTCCCTGCACGTCAGTCAGGCCGTCGCCGAATTGCTGGCCCGCTTTGGTCGCCTTCACCTGAGTTCCGTCATCCAGACCAAGCCCGTGGGCATGCATTCACGCCACGACTTCCTCAACTGCCTGTTCGTCGTCCAGAGCGACCTCTCCCCCGTCCAGCTCAAGGCCGAGTTTGTCACCATGGAGCTGGCTCATGGCCGGGATCGCAGCCACCCCCTGTGCAAGGTGGCGGACAGGCCACTGGACATCGACATACTGGCCTGCGGCGAACGGGATGACTTCGCCGAGGCCGGGGTGGATGCCTACCTGGGGGATCTGCTGGCGGAGATGTATCAGGGCGGCAGTGTGGACTCCGGCAAGGTGACCCTCGGCCTGCCGGGCAGCAAGGTGTTTGCGAAGCAGCGCATCGGCCAGGCCCCCATCCATCTCTGCCAGCAAGACGAGGCCCTGCTTCCCGGCAACGGCCACCCCGGCCCCCCTTCCCGGCACGCCGCCATCCGGCACCCTTGAGCCGTTCACACACATGAGGCACCCAAAGGCGCCTCATGTCATGGCGGCCCGCCTTGCCCTAGATGACGGCGAGGGCGCGCCCCCCGTCCACCCGGATGCTGGCCCCGGTCATGTAGTCGTTCTTCATCAGCATCTGTACCGCCTGCCAGATGGGCTCCAGACCCCCTTCCCGCGCCAGCGGCGTCTTCGCCAGCACCTGCTGGCGCCAGTCATCCCCGTGCTCGTCGAGAAACAGGATGGGGCCAGGCTCTATGGTGTTGACCCGCACGGCGGGTGCCAGTTCGCGGGCAAAGCTCATGGCCAGGGAATGGGCTCCCGCCTTGGTGGCCACGTAGGCGGCAAACTGGGGCGCCGGGGCATGGATGTAGATATCGGTGATGTGGATGATGCCCCCGTTGGGCTGGCGGGCAAGGGCGGGGGCCAGCGCCCGGTTGAGCTGGAAGGGAGCCGCCATGTGTACCCGGTAGAACTGATCAAACTGGGCCAGCTGCACCGCAGGATCCGCCGCCTGGGGCTCGAAGGCGGAGGCATTGTGGATGATCAGGGCAAGATCCTCATGGGCCGCCAGCGCCGTCACCACGGCGCCCACCTCCTCTTCCCGGGTGAAGTCCGCCTGTACCAGCTCGACGCCCACGTCTCGCAGACGATCCAGCTCGGGCCGTTCGCTGCGATAGCTGCCCGTCACCTGCCAGCCAGCGGCCACCAGCTGCTCGCACAGATAGAATCCCAGGCGACGGCCACAGCCCGTTACCAATGCACGCATACCCTCTCCTTGTGGTTGTCGCCCTCCCCGATCCATGCAGGATCGCACGGAGGGCCCATTCATCGGCCATGACCTATCGATGTCCGAGGCAAAACCCATTGGCCCCCTGTCACGGTCACCGGGCATAGTGGCCCCATCGACCCCCATGGAGCCACCATCATGCTACAAATTCGCGATCATATGCAGCCATTGACCCACTCACTGCACCCCGGCCTCGGTCTGGCCGAGGCGCTGGACAGACTCCATCGGGCAAACCTGGGGGGCCTGCCGGTACTGGATGACCATCAGCACCTCGTCGGATTTCTCTCCGAGCAGGATTGCATTCCCGCCCTGCTCACGGGCAGCTATCACTGCGACACCCGTACTCTGGTCGAAGATATGATGAGCCGGGCCCCGCTGTTCGTCTCTCCCGATGACAACATCGTGGATCTCGCCCGCCAGATGGCCGGGGCCAGACCCAAGGTCTATCCAGTGATGGAGGGAGGCAAGGTGACGGGCATCATCAGCCGTCGTCAGGTGATGCAGGCCCTCAACACCCAGATGAAACAGTGTCAGGCAACCTGAGGCAGGCAACCTCGCACACGTGTCATGCCGACCCCCCTCCCGTCCACAGCCGGCGAGTGGCTGGTCCACCCCACCCGACTCTGCCACGG
>NZ_CDBK01000010.1 GCF_000819785.1 Aeromonas caviae
AGCGGCAGGGAATAGACCATGTCCTCCCAGCTCCCGCGATATGTCTCCAGCGTTCTGGGTTGCATGGCGGTCTGATAGCTGGCCAAGTCCTCTTTAGTGTGTACCGGCACCATTTGACCGACCAGAGCCAGAGGTTGGCCGATAACGCTTAGCCCAATGGTCAACCCCCGTAAGACGTTAGCCACCAAGTGTTGAAATTTGATCAACCAGGAAGATGGCTTGCCCCTGATGGATTACAACGGTAGAAATTTCACTACGTAAAAATTGACGACCCGCTCTATTTAACAGAACAAAAAATAAGTCACTGAGGTTGTTTCGTTAAATCCCAGGGTGACCTTTGATATATTTCACACTCTCAACAAGGATATGAGACTTTATTAAATTGAGAATAACGTCTATATCCTCGACTCTACAATAAAGTGTACGACTGAACGCAGACTTAAACGGTACAGATTCAAACCGCAATGCTCTATGTCTCTTCGAGATGGTAAAGACGTGTGGCCATTTTTTGTTAAATAGAGTGAATTCCTCACAGACTTCACTCTTAAAGTCAGTGAAAAATAC
>NZ_CDBK01000011.1 GCF_000819785.1 Aeromonas caviae
ATGTGGGGGTGGGGCCCCACATCCATGCCGGGGGCGCCGGGGGCAAAGCGGGTCGGGCCGATATGGTCGAGAAAACACCAGGGCCCGATGGTGCGCCGCTCCTTGACCGGGATGGCGCGAGCCACCGGGATGCCGCCCACATCGGTGAGGCGGGAGGCAATGCGTTGCCACTGTTGTGTCATGGGGTGCTCCTTGTCGAGGAAAGGGTTGGCGCGCGCGCAGGCCGCAGCGTCTGCCGGGAGTTGGACATGCCGTCTCGCCCGGTGCCGGTGAGTGATGCCGAGGTTACTATGCCCCAATCCGGCGCCGGATGGCAAAGACGGGGCACAGCGCCTGCCCTGAGGGCCCCGCCCGGCAATTGCAGCCGGGTACTGTATGAACGTACAATAGTCCCATCCCACTCTTGAGCCCGACCACCTGCATGACCGACATCCAGCCCCTCCCTCCCGTGACCCCGCCGCTCGACGGCTTCATCCTGACCCGCCATGGTCGGGATGTGCAGGGGCGTACCGAGATCGTGATGTGGCTCTGGAGCGCACAGGGACCGGTACGGGTGGTGGTGCCGGGGCAGGAGCCGGTCTTCTTCCTGCCGGAACGCCACCTGGAGGAGGCGGCAGAGCTCTTCAAGGGGGCCGGGGTGAGGGGGCGTTTTCGTCGCCTCCCCATGCACACCTTCGAGGGGAGCCGGGTGGTGGGCTGCTACTTTGCCACCCTGAGCGCCTTTCACCGCGCCATCGAGCTGCTGCTCATCCGCGGATTGGAGCACTTCGAGGCAGATATCCGCCTGCCCGAGCGCTTTCTCATGGAGCGCTTCATCACCGCCGGGATGCGCTTTGACGGCAAGGCGAGGCGAAAGGGGGGCAGGCAGGGTTACTGGGAGGTAAACGAGGCGCGTTGTGCGCCGCAGGCGGTGACGCCGACCCTCTCCTGGGTCTCCCTGGACGTGGAGTGCGCCATGGATGGCACCCTCTTCTCGGTGGGGCTCCATAGCGAAGAGGACGCGCGGGTCATCATGATTGGCTCCCCGGAGCCGGGCTCGCAGGACTGGGAGACCCCCGTCGAGTGGGTGGCGGACGAGCCCGCCCTGCTCGCTGCCCTGGAGGGCTGGTTCAGCCTGCACGATCCCGATCTCGTCATCGGCTGGAACGTGGTGAATTTCGACTTTCGCCTGCTGCTGCGCCGCGCCGAACTCCACAAGCGGCGGTTGCGGCTCGGGCGCGGGCGGGAGCTCTGCTTCTGGCGCTCGTCCCGAAACGACCCCCAGAGCGGCAACGTCATCATCCCGGGGCGCATGGTGCTGGACGGCATCGATACCCTCAAGAGCGCCACCTGGCAGTTCCCGAGCTACAGCCTGGATGCGGTGGCGAGCGAGCTGCTCGGGCGGGGCAAGGACATCGAGGACGTGGCCAACCGGGGGGAGAAGATCACCGAGCTGTTCCACTCCGACAAGGAGGCGCTGGCCCGCTACAACCTGGAAGATTGCAGGCTGGTGTGGGAGATCTTCGATTTCTGCCACCTCATCCCCTTCGCCATCGAGCGCGCCTCCCTCACCGGTCTTGAGCTCGACCGGGTGGGCGGGTCGGTGGCGGCGTTCACCAACCTCTATCTGCCACGGCTGCACCGCGGTGGCTACGTGGCGCCCAACCTGCCGGCAGACGGCGGGCTCGCAAGCCCCGGCGGCTATGTGATGGACTCCAAGCCGGGGCTCTATCGCCACGTGCTGGTGCTCGACTTCAAGAGCCTCTATCCCAGCATCATCCGCACCTTCTGCATCGACCCCATGGGGCTGGTGGAGGGGCTCAAACACCCGGATAACGCCATTCCAGGCTTTCGCGGCGCCCTGTTCTCCCGAACCCGCCACTTCCTGCCGGATCTCATCGCCACCCTGTGGGCGGCGCGGGATCGGGCCAAGGCCGCCAGTAACAAGGCCCTCTCCCAGGCCATCAAGATCATCATGAACTCCTTCTACGGGGTGCTGGGGTCGGGGGGTTGCCGCTTCTACGACCCGAGGCTCGCCTCCTCCATCACCTTGCGGGGCCACGGCATCATGCAGCAGACCCGGGAGTGGATAGAGGCAGAAGGGTTCGAGGTGATCTATGGGGATACCGATTCCACCTTCGTGCACCTGGGGAGCGATATCCGTCTCGAACAGGCGGACGAGATTGGCCAGCGACTGGCGAAGATGATCAATGACAACTGGGCCGCGCTGATCAGGCGGGAGTTCGACCTGCCGAGCCATCTGGAGATCCAGTACGAGACCCACTACCGCCGTTTCCTGATGCCCACCATTCGCGGGCTGGAGAAGGGGAGCAAGAAACGCTATGCGGGGCTGGTGGGTGAAGGGGAAGGGGAGCACCTGGTGTTCAAGGGGCTGGAGACGGTGCGCACCGACTGGACCCCCCTTGCCAAGGCATTCCAGACCCGGCTCTACGAAATGGTATTCCACGACCAGGACCCCAGCAGCTATGTGCGCACCATGGTGGACGAGACCCGGGCCGGCCGTCACGACGATCTGCTCATCTACCGCAAGCGGCTGCGCCAGAAACTCGAGGAGTATCAGAAGAACGTGCCGCCCCATGTGCGGGCGGCGCGCCTGGCGGACGAGGAGAATCTGCGCCGCGGCCTGCCCCAGCGCTATCAGCACAGGGGCACCATCGCCTACCTGATGACCCTGAACGGCCCCGAGCCTTTGGAGTACCGGCGCAGCGCCGTCGACTACGAGCACTACATCGACAAGCAGCTCAGGCCCATCGCCGACGCCATCCTTCCCTTTGTGGGGGAGTCGTTCGAGCGGATCTGCGGCCAGCAGCTCGATCTCTTCTGACAACGCGAGGTAAACGCGGCGGCCATGGCAGAACAATGGCGGCCCTCGTGCCAGAGGGGACAGGAGGCAGATGACGGGGGAGAGCGGGTGTCAGAGCCGACCAATGCAAAAAGCCCGCTATCAAGCGGGCTTTTCAAATCTGGTGCGTCCTAGTGGATTCGAACCACCGACCCCCACCATGTCAAGGTGATGCTCTAACCAGCTGAGCTAAGGACGCAGGGTGCGCAAGGCGACTTTGTGTGTCATTGCAGGGGAGTGGTGGGTTTAATTGGATTCGAACCAACGACCCCTACCATGTCAAGGTAGTGCTCTAACCAACTGAGCTATAAACCCACATCAAATTCATATCTGCAATTTATTCAAACTGTTATGGTGCGTCCTAGTGGATTCGAACCACCGACCCCCACCATGTCAAGGTGATGCTCTAACCAGCTGAGCTAAGGACGCATAACAGGGTTTCGTAATGGTGCGTCCTAGTGGATTCGAACCACCGACCCCCACCATGTCAAGGTGGTGCTCTAACCAGCTGAGCTAAGGACGCATCACGAAAAGTGGTGGGTTTAATTGGATTCGAACCAACGACCCCTACCATGTCAAGGTAGTGCTCTAACCAACTGAGCTATAAACCCACTTCATAAACCGGGTTGAAAACCCGTTTTATCCCGCCAGCACTGCTGGCGTGGTCGGCATACTACCCATGGCCCCCAAGGCTGTCAACAAGGGACATGCACAAAGGAGACTGTTTGCCCAGTTCTTGTGCAGCCTGTTGATTTTACAGGCGAGCCGCCCCAAAAGTGCGGCTCCCCGTGCCCCTGGCCGCGCCCTATTGCGCCCGGGAGAGGGCGGTGCAGGCCGCGGGGCTGGCGAAGCGGCCGTAGATGACGCGCAGCCGTGCGCCCAGCATGAGGGCGGCGGAGGTGAGACCGACGATGAAGCCTATCCAGAATCCCTGCGGGCCCATGCGCGGTACCACCCAGTCGGTCAGCCCCAGGATCATGCCGGTGGGCAGACCCAGCCCCCAATAGGCGACGATGGTGACGTAGAAGATGGCCTGGGTATCCTTGTAACCGCGCAGGGCCGCCGCGGCCACCACCTGTACAGAATCGGAGATCTGGTAGATGGCGGCGAAGAAGAGCAGGGTGGCGGCGAGGCCGATCACCTGCAGGTCGTCGGTGTAGATCCCCGCGATGGGGTCGCGCAGCAGCACGGTGAGGGCGGCGGTCGCGGCGGCGACTCCCATGCCCAGCATCAGGCCGGTGCGGGCGGCGACCCTGGCCTGATCCGGTTGACCTTCCCCTATGTTGTGACCGACCCGGATGGTCACGCCGACACCGATGGAGAGGGGCAGCATGAAGACCAGGCTGGAGAAGTTGAGCGCAATCTGGTGACTCGCCACCGTCTCCGCGCCGAAGGGGGCCAGCATCAGGGCCACCACGGTAAACAGGGTCACCTCGCAGAAGATGGCCATGGCGATGGGAAACCCCAGGCGGAACAGGCGCCAGATCCGGCTGCCGTTGGGGCGTGCCAGCTGGGAGAACAGGTTGATGCGCTTGAAATGGGCAGAGCACTTCACATAGACGATCATCGCCAGCAGCATGGCCCAGAGCACGATGGCAGTGGCCACGCCGCAGCCGACGCCGCCGAGTTTCGGCATACCGAAGTGGCCGTGAATGAAGATGTAGTTGGCGGGGATGTTGACCGCAAGCCCCACGAAACCGATCACCATGGTCGGCATGGTGTGGGAGAGCCCCTCACTGAAGTTGCGCAGCACCTGGAACATCACGAAGGCGGGCAGGCCCCACAGGATGGCGTGCAGGTAGCCGGCAGTCTTGGCCGCCATGACGGGATCCACGTCCATGAATTGCAGTGCCAGGGGGCTGAAGTAGAGTGCCACCATGGCGATGGGCGTGACGATGAGGGCGAGCCAGAAGCCCTGGTGCACGGCGGGGCGCACCTCGTCCTGCTTGCGAGCGCCGTTGAGCTGGGAAACGATGGGGGTGAGGGCCATGATGATGCCCTGCACCAGCAAGATGATCGGCAACCAGAAGCTGGACGCCACCGACACGGCGGCAAGATCCACGGCGCTCACCTGTCCCGCCATCACGGTATCGACGAAGTTCATGGCGATCTGGGCCACCTGGGCGACCAGAATGGGGCTGGCTAGACGAACGAGCTGCTTCGCCTCGGACCAATAACGTTGCACTGACACCTCCGAGTGGATCAGATAAAAGAGAAAGAGCGGGCAAGAGAGATGGGCTTTTGCCTCCTCGTCCTGAGGAGACAAAATGCGGGGGTGTCATTCTAGCCTGAAAAACCGCCAACGGGGAAGGTCGGCGGCAGATTTGTAGTCGGGATCAGGCGTCTTCGTGATCGCTGATCAGCAGGTTGGCCGCGGCATAGGCCGCCTGCTCGCGCAGATCCGCCGGTACCCGCTCGTCGGAGGCCACGGCGTTAAGCGCCCGTATGCTGGCGGCGATGGCCTGGGGCACATAACCCTGCTCGCCGGAGCCAATCTGGTTGTAGGCAATGCGAATGGCTTCACAGCATTGATATACCTGCATTTTTGTTTCCTCGTTCAGTCTGGATTGATTGGGGTCACTATAGCGATCGCGCCTCTCCTTGTCAGCCGGCACCCTTGTCTTGCAAGGTGGCCGGGGGTAACCTGCCGACAATTTTCACAGCCTGGAGAGACTCATGTTCACCGGCATCGTACAAGGGACCGCCGAACTGGTGGCCATCGATTCACTGCCCAATTTTCGCACCCACGTGATCCGCATGCCGAGCCCGGCCTGGGGCGAGGGGCTGGCCCTGGGGGCCTCGGTGGCCCACAACGGCTGCTGCCTGACCGTCACCCGAGTGGAGGGGGACCTGGTCAGCTTCGATCTGATGCAGGAGACTCTGCGCCTCACCAACCTTGGGCAACTGGTGGTGGGTGACAAGGTCAACGTGGAGCGGGCCGCCCGCTTTGGGGACGAGATTGGCGGCCATGCCATGTCCGGCCACATCATGGGGACGGCCGAGGTGACCTCGGTCATCGACACCCCCAACAACCGCCAAGTGTGGTATCGCCTCGATCCTGCGCTCATGAAGTACGTGCTGACCAAGGGCTACATCGGCATCGACGGCATCAGCCTCACCGTGGGCGAGGTGCGCGCCAGGGAGTTCTGCGTCAACTTGATCCCCGAAACCCTGGCCCGCACCAACCTGGGCTGGGTCAAGGCCGGCTGGCAGACCAACATCGAGATTGATCCCCAGACCCAGGCCATCGTCGACACGGTGGAGCGGGTGCTGGCGGCGCGCCAGTAACCACCTGAGCGCTGCCCCCAGGGTACGAAGAGGAGGGCGGCATCACGGGAAAGGCGCCCTCCTGTGGAAGAGGCGCCGCCCCAGAGCCTTGGAGACTTCCCTATGTTTGTCGTGACATTGACCTATGTGAAACCGCTGGCGGAGATCGATGCCCTGATCCCGGCCCACATTGCGTGGCTGGAGCGGCAGTATGCCGCAGGCCATTTTCTGGCATCCGGGCGTCGGGTACCCCGAGTCGGGGGCGTCATACTGGCGCAGGGCGTGAGCCGAGACGCCCTGGAGGCGATGCTGGCAGAGGATCCCTTCAAGCAGGCAGAGGTGGCCGATTATCAGGTGGTGGAGTTTGTTCCGACTATGACGTCGGCGAAGGCGGCGTGCTTGAGGGAGGCGTGATCCAGCCTGACGATGGCACCAGAACAAACGGGACCCACAGGGTCCCGTTTGTTTTTGTCTGTGTCTGGACAGGGGGATTCAGAACAGCTGCTCGTCGTCGGCATCCACGAAGAGTTGCAGGCAGTCGCGGGCTTCATCCCGGTGCAGCCGCAGGTGGATGGGGTGGCAGCAGGCCATGCAATCTTCGTAGAACTCCTGATCCCCCTGGCTGGCATCCAGCTCGACCCGGGTGTGGTGGCCGCAGTGGGGGCAGACGATACGCTTGCTGGTGTATTCGATCATGGTGACCTCCTCGGGCCCGTGGGCCGTCTCTGTGCTCCTGCTGATTCTAGTCGCCACAGGGCGGCGCAACCGCGAGCAAGCGCACGTTTATGAGCGGGCTCAAGGGAGGCAGGAGGTCAGTCCGTGTTGCCTACTTGACCCAGCCGGCCAGCATCTCTGCGTTCAGCTCGGCAAGAGAGCGCAGCTCGTGGTTGGCGATGACCAGACGGGGATCGCCGACCAGTGCCGGGTCCGGCACGATCAGCGCCGTCATGGAGGCTGCCTTGGCTGCCAGCAGGCCGGTGAAGCTGTCCTCGATGGCGAGACAGTGCACAGGCTCGACGCCGAGCTTCTCGGCGGCGTGGATATAGACATCCGGGTGGGGTTTGCCAAAGCGCTCCACCTCGGCGGAGTGGACCGCCATGAAACGGTCCTGGATGCCGAGTTTGCCGAGCACCGCCTCGACCATGGCAAACGGGGAGGAGGTGGCGAGCCCGATCTTGAGCCCTTGGGCCTCGATGAGGTCGAGGGCTTCCAGCACCCCGGCCTTGGGCTGCCCCTCTTGCAGGATGAGCGCGATCACCTGATCCAGGATGCGCTGTACCACCTCTTCCTGGCTGGGGCTGCTCCAGGGGCGGATCCGGTACCAGTGGGCCACCAGCTGATCGATGCGCACCCCTATGGTGGAGTTGCAGTCTTCCTCGGTGTGGAAGTGGCCCAGTTCGGCGAAGACGGCCATCTGTGCCCGTTGCCAGAAGGGTTCCGAGTCGATCAGAACACCATCCATATCGAAGATCACGGCAGTTAACATCTTGTACTCCTGACATAGGTGAAGGGGGGATTATAAGCCCGGTGCTTCAATGGGAAAGGGGCAGTCACCTGCCCCTTGCGCCGGATCACGCAGATAAACGTTTGTTTTTGCGTGGTAAAGCGGATTGCCTAGAACAGTACTTCTACCCGGGCTGCCACCGTTTTGGCCTGCTCCACGGCTTCCTGGCAATCCTGCCCACGGGCGAGCGCCACCCCGAGGCGACGACGACCGGCGATCTCCGGCTTGCCAAAGAGACGCAACTGGGCTCCGGGCACCAGGGCCAGTGCCTCACCAATCCCCTGATAGCGGATATCCTGGCTGTGGCCTTCCCGCAGCACCACGGCAGAGGCGCTCGGGCCGTACTGGGTGATGGTGCCGACGGGCAGCCCCAGGATGGCGCGCACGTGCAGGGCGAACTCGGAGAGATCCTGGGAGATCAGGGTCACCATGCCGGTGTCGTGGGGGCGGGGGGAGACTTCGCTGAACCACACCTCGTCGCCCCTGATGAAGAGCTCGACCCCGAACAGACCATAGCCGCCAAGGGCTTCGACCACCTTGGCCGCCACCTCCTTGGAGCGGGCCAGGGCCAGCTCGCTCATGGCCTGGGGCTGCCAGGACTCGCGGTAGTCGCCATCCTCCTGACGATGGCCGATAGGCTCGCAGAAGTGGATGCCATCGACGGCGCGCACCGTGAGCAGGGTGATCTCGTACTCGAAAGGAACGAAGCCTTCGACAATCACCTTGCCACGACCGGCACGGCCCCCCTCCTGGGCATAGGTCCAGCTTTCATCCAGCCTGGCGAGATCGCGCAGCAGGCTCTGCCCCTTGCCGGAGGAGCTCATCACCGGTTTGACCACGCAGGGGAGGCCGATGGCCTCGACGGCGGCCACAAACTCCTCCTTGCTCTGGGCAAAGCGGTAGGCAGAGGTGGGCAGCCCCAGGGTTTCGGCGGCGAGGCGACGGATCCCCTCCCGGTTCATGGTGAGCTGGGTGGCGCGGGCATTGGGCACCACCTTGACCCCTTCCTGCTCGAGGGCGGCCAGGGTGTCGGTGGCGATGGCTTCAATCTCGGGGATGATGAGGTCGGGCTTGACCTCGGCCACCAGGGCGCGCAGGGCGGCACCATCCAGCATGTCCAGCACGCGGGCCTGGTGGGCCACCTGCATGGCGGGGGCGTTGGCATAGCGGTCGGCGGCGATCACCTCGATACCGAGCCGCTGCAGCTCGATGGCGACCTCCTTGCCGAGTTCGCCTGATCCCAGCAGCAGGGCGCGGGTCGCAGTGGGGCGGGTGGCGGTTCCAAACATCTGATCTCTCCTGAGGTCGGTGGTCAGCAGGGCTGATCCGGGTGAGCAAAAAAAGAGGCACGCATGGCGTACCTCAGGAAGTGGGTGGGTGGGCGCGCTGCTCCAGATGGGTGAGCAGGGTGATGGCGCCGATGATGATGGCCGCCCCCAGCCACAAGCGACCGGGGGGCGCCCAGCCAAATACCAGCCAGCCGGCCAGCACGTTCATGGGCAGCTTGGCAAAATCAAAAGGTTGCACGAAGGAGGCCTCCGCCACGCTGTAGGCGCGGGCGATGGACATCTGGGCCAGTGCCGACAGTACGCCCGAGGCGGCCACCAGCAGCCACTGGGTTTCGCTCAGCCACTGCCATTCAGGGATCGCCAGCATGGCGTTGAACGGGGTGCTGAAGACGAGCAGGTAGACGACGATGGTGTGGGACGACTCGCTGGCTGCCTGATAGCGCACCAGCAAGGAGTAGCCTGCCCAGAAGAGGGCGGCCGCCACCGGCAGCAGGGAGGCCAGGGTGAAGTCGTCGGTCCAGGGTGCCAGGATCAGCATGGCGCCGACAAACCCCGCCAGGGTCGCGAAAATGCGGGCCCGGCTCACCTGCTCTTTGAGAAAGAGGGCTGATCCCAGGGTGGCAAACAGGGGGGAGGTCATCAAGAGCGCGATTCCCTGCCAGATGGGGACGGGGACCGCCAGGGCCCAGAGCCAAAACTGGATGCCGGTCACCGCAAGGGCGACCCGCAGCAGGTGCAGGCGCAGCTGGTTCGTCATCAGGGACTGGCGCAGACCGTGGCGCACCAGCCAGGGCAGCAGGCAGACCAGGGCTATCAGATATTGGTGAAAGGCGACCTGGGTCGAGGGGAGGCCGAGCTTGAAGCTGACATACTGGCTCAGGCTGTTGACGGCGGCGAAGCAGAGGCCTGCCACCATCATCCAGACGGCGCCGGCAAAGGGGGAGTGCCTGCGGGAGGAGGTCATGAGATCCGGATCACGTACAAAAAGTGCGGCGGATCATAACGGCAATCGTTTGTCATGCCAAGGGTGCGGAGTTTGATGAGCCCCTCTCTGCCGAGGAAATGCACAGACATCAAATTTTTTGAATGACTTGAGCATCTATTTTCGCTATCAGGCTTTAATGCCAGTCTTTATAGTGACCTCCATCGACAGCCTGGCTGTTCAATTGACAATCAAATGGAGTTTCACCATGGCCAATATCCTCGTTCTGAAGTCCAGCATCCTGGGCCAGTATTCCCAATCCAACGCCCTGATCGACGGCTACCTGGCCGAGCGCCAGGGTGACACCATCCAGGTACGCGATCTGGCGAGCCTGAACCTGCCGGTGCTGGACGGCGAACTGGCCATGGGCCTGCGTGGTGGCGAGAACCTGAACGAGCGTCAGCAAGCGGTGCTGGCCCAGTCCGACGAGCTGGTCGCCGAGCTCAAGGCGAGCGATCTGGTGATCATCGCGGCCCCCATGTACAACTTCAACATCCCGACCCAGCTGAAAAACTGGATCGATCTGGTGGCCCGTGCCGGCGTGACCTTCCGTTACACCGAGACCGGTCCGGTCGGCCTGGTGGAGAACACCCGCGCCCTGGTGGTCAGCCCCCGTGGCGGCATGCACGTGGGCAATGCCACCGACCTGGTGACCCCCTACATGCGTACCGTGCTGGGCTTCATCGGCATCAACGAAGTGGACTTCATCTATGCCGAAGGCATGGGCATGGGGCCGGAGGCGCAAGCCAAGGGGATCGAGCAGGCCAAGGAGCAGCTGGAAACCCTGGCTTACTGATGCGACTCGGGGTCTTGGCCCCCAGTATTCTGAAACAACAACGCAGCCCTCGGGCTGCGTTGTTGTTTTTGGGCAGGCATCACGCTCTGGCGTCGTTATTCGCGCAGGAAGTGGCGACAGCCGCTGCCGACCATCAGAAAGACCGCCACCAGGGAGGCCAGCAGCAGGGTGGTGAGCCACTGCTCGGCGCTGCTGGGGACCTGGGGGAGGAAGAGGCTGATCACCAGCAATGTGCAGAGGGTGATCAGGCTGGTTGGTCGAATGAGGCGCATCATGGGTCATCCTTGGCTGCGGGTGGTGAACGAGAGGCTAACCGCGGTCTGTGACAACAAGATGTATCCATACCTCTTGCGAAGATCAACTGACCGGGTAGCCACCACCTTAGCAGCTTTTGTCGACGGAGCCAGCGGCATGGGTCGGGTTGTGATCCGGATCCCTATCTGAACTGCTTCTGATCTTCCTGATAGTGAAAATCGCCACTGGCCAGCCTGGCAACCAGGGCCTCTTGATCGAGATCCTGCGCCCGGCAGAGATCATCGAGATCCTCGTAGTGATCACGCAGCTGCATGTTGACCAGGCTCAGCAGCATGTTGACATCCATGGTGGCAAAGTTGTTCAGCTTCATGAGGGTTGCTCGTTGTCCAGCAGGTGAAGTTGTTCGATGGCATCGCTGACGCTCTGCAGGTGCAGGCGAATGCTCTGGCGCGCCTCGGCCGGCAGATAGTCGGTGAGGGTGTGCTGCCAGCTTCCCGCCTCCGTCTTGAGCTGCTGGAACAGGGTGAGCCCCGCCGGGGTGAAGGAGACCAGGCTGATGCGCTTGTCCTGCACGCTGTTCTCGGTGAACAGGATGCCTTTCTCCACCAGACGATGGATCTCGCGGGAGATCCGTACCTTGTCCATGCCGCTAGCCTCCACCAGCTCCTTCTGGCTGATGGGGTAGTGGGGGCCGAGCACCATCATCAGGCGCCACTGGGGCACGGTGAGTTGGTACCGCTGCTGATAAAACTGTTCAAAGGTATCGCGCACCATCTCAGCGGCGTGAACCAGCTGATAAGGAGGGTAGTGCGCGAGCAGCTCAATGATCTTCGACATATGACATCCTGCTGTGGCGGCTGCATCGGGTGCAGTTTCTCTTGATACTTTGGCCTTGATGATACGTAACACAGGGGCATTTGTCTGACCAGTCACCAGAAAAATGTGCGTTTGCGCACGTGTTCTGTCATCGAATCGGCAATTGGGGTCTCAACTGGCCTGCTTGCCCGCACTCTTTCGCAGCCATATCAAGGCGTTGTGGGTCAGCCAGGCTTCGCGACTCTGCAAGGCGTAGAGCGCCGCCTCGTCACGGCTGCCTCCCTGCCAGCGGCGAGGCTCCTGCTTGGGCAAGCGGCGCTGGCCCAGCAAAGTGGCGGGCACATGGGGATTGACCCCCATTGCCGCCGCCAGATGAGGGCGCGCCGCCGCTTCCCCTTCGCAGACAAAGCTCATCAAGGCCTTGTTGTAGAGCAGCCAGCAGGAGGCTTCATCAAAGCGCACCAGCAGTTGTTGCAGGGCATCCCACTCCCCTTGCCAGGCATAGAGGGTGGAGAGGGGGTGGCGGCAAGCGGGCTCGTCGGCGCGGCAGAGGGCGAGCAGGGCCAGGTACTCATCCCGAGCCTGCCCAAGCTGCCCAAGTCGCAGCAGGCAATCGGCTCGACCGGCCCTGGCCGCGATCAGAGGGCGTGCCTCGGGGACCTGCCAGCCATGGCCCGCGTGGGTTTGCCAGAATGCCTCATCGAACAGGAGGTTGGCATCGGCAATGATGCGCTCGAACCAGCCAAGGCGAGCGAAGGGATCGCGGCTCTCTGCCGCCAGCTCGAACCACTGCTGCCACTGGCGAGTCTGCTCGTTGTCCAGGGACGGGCTCTCTTCAGGTTCGGCCTCGTAGTGATCCTGGCCGAGCAGGAGGTTGAGGGCCGTCTTCATCTGCTGGCGTTGACGCTTGCAAAAATCGAGGAAGGGGAGCTCGCTGGCCGCAGCCTGGTGCAGCATCATGGCCATGGGCTTGTCGCGAAACAGGCAGAGCTCGGCCACCAGGCTGAAGCGATGGCGGGTCGCCGGATCGTTCAGATCGGTCGGCGCCGGCCAGCAGGCCACCCCCTGACTGAAGCCATAGCTCCATTGGCCCAGAGGATGGCGCTTGTCAAACACCTGCTCCGGGTTGTCGGTAGAGAGGCGACATTGGCTCGGCAGGGCCAGCTGCGCGTCGTCGGCCTGGGCTTCCAGCTCGGCGATCAGGTGATGCAGCGCCTCGGCACTCTTCTCGTCCAGCGCTGCATCATGAGGCAGCAGGCCGGCCAGCGGATCTTGCCAGTCGGGGGCAACGGGCCCCGTTAGACGGGCGCACAGGAAGCCGTGCAGGGCGGGGTAACTCATCTCCTGCTGGCTGTGGGTCTGGATCCATTGATTGAGATGACGGGTACGAGTGGCTGGGTTCATCGGCGCTTCCTCTGGATTTGACGGCCGCGAAGTCTACCTAAAAGTGGGGTTATTTGCAGCAAAGGGGAAACTGAATGCTGCTAATATCGTCAATCTGGCCGCCCGGGAGCGGGAAAAGAGGTCAGACACAGGGGGGAGGGGCTAGGTCCTGCTGCCGCTCTGGGGTAACATGCGCGCCTGCATGACATAAATCGGCCCCGTCCTCTCTCATCCGACGGCGGCGATGCACCTCTATATGACGGGTCTTCCATGAGATGGGCCCATCCGGATATTGAAAGAAGAGATCACCATGTTACAGATTGGCAAGATGAACACCCTGACCGTCGTCGAGATCGAGGAGCGCGGCGCCTGGCTGGCGGCGGGGGAATACGGCGAGCTGCTGCTGCCCAGGCGCCAGTTGCCGGAAGGCGTCGCCGAGGAGAGCGAGGTGTCCGTCTTCCTCTATCTGGATGCGGATTGCGAGCCGGTGATCACCACCGACAAGCCCTTCGCCATGGTGGGGGACATCGTCGGTCTCAAGGTGGTCAACGCCAACAAGATTGGTGCCTTCCTCGACTGGGGCATGAAAAAGGATCTCTTCGTACCAAGCCGCGAGCAGAACAAGCCGATGCAGGTGGGCCATGTCTATCTGGTGCACCTGATGCTGGACAACGAAGGGCGCATGGTCGGCACCAGCCGTCTGGAGCGCTTCCTGCGCATCGACCCTCCTTTCAAGAGCGGTGACGAGGTGACGGTGCTGCCGGGGGAGCACACCCCCCTTGGCATCAAGGCCGTGGTCAATGGCCAGTACGCCGGCATGCTGTTCAAGAACGAGGTGTTCGGCCGCGTGATGACGGGCCGACCGCTGACCGCCTGGGTCAAGCAGGTGCGCGAAGATGGCAAGCTGGACCTGACCCTGCAAAAGCCGGGGCTGGCCCGGATGGATGACGCCGGCGCACGCATTCTGCTGCGCCTGCAAAAGCAGGGGGGCAGCCTTGCGGTGGGAGACAAGAGCGATCCTGACGTCATCTACAAGATGTTCAGCATGAGCAAGGGCACCTTCAAGAAAGCGATCGGCGGCCTTTACAAGCAGGGCAAGATCGTCATCGAGGAGCACAGTATCCGCCTCGTGGGCTCCGACACGCCGGCAGGGGACGAATAAGGTGCCGAGTCCCTGCATCGGTGACTGCCGGGCCAAGGAGGGGCTCTGCCTCGGTTGTGGCCGCACCCTGACCGAGATAGGCCAGTGGTCCACCATGGACAGCGAGGCCCAGCTGGCCCGCATGGCCGAGCTCGATGGCTCTAAGAGCACCCATGCCTGCCCGGGCTGCGGCGAGCCGGCGTTCTGCGCCGTGTCGGCGGGGGAACCCATCGAGCGCTGCTGGTGCAACCAGCTTCCCGCGTTGCCCATGAGCGATGCCAGCGCCTGCTGGTGTCGCCGCTGTCTGGCCAAGGCCATCGCGGCACGCCCCTGACTCGGGCAGCGCAAAAAACGAAAAAGGCGCCTGGGGCGCCTTTTCTTATGCCTGTTGCTGGCGGTGCCAGCGGATATGCACGTCGTGCTCGCTCTGATCCCGGGGGAGCAGGAAGGTGGCGTAGATCACCTCGAATTCGTCCTGATGATCCAGCAAGCCGACCCAGACCTCGGCCCAACGTGCCATGTCCACCGGCTCGCCGAGCTCGGTCGACCAGTCGGCATTGGGCAGGGTTGCCTCCACCGCGCCACGTTGCTCGAACTCGAGGGTGATGTCGACGATTTGTTCGGGGGCCAGCATGTCGGCGGCCTGCTCCAGAAACTGATCATAGGCCCACTCGACCAGCTGATCCGGGCTACGTTGTTCCATGAAATCACTCCAGATACGTCCAGGTTCGCCACTTTAACAAGTATTGGGATGGGCAGCCAGCCCGGGGGCGGTGACGCCGTGCTGTCAAATGGCGGGATCAGGGGATAAGGTTAACAGAGCCGCCAGCAGGGGCGGCGTGACGGGGCGGCCTGGCAAGATGAAGCGACGACAGTACAGAAGGCAGATCAAGCGGCGGCGCGAAACCTGGTGGTGGCACTATCTGCCCCTTCATCGGGAAACCGTTGGCGGCCATCTGGGACCCGCCTCTGATCCGCAGGATGGCGCTACTCTGTGCCGTGGACCCGGTTCAGGGTGACTTGCCCGAGTTGACCCATCTGACGACGGATCCAGGCCGAGCGCTGTTGCACATAGGGTGAGGGGGGCTTGACCCGATAACGCCAGGGATTGGGCAGGGCGGCGGCGAGCAGGGAGGCCTCGTAGCGGGTGAGGCGTATCGCCGGTTTGCCGAAGTAGTGCCTGGCGGCCGCCTCGGCGCCATAGATGCCGGGTCCGAACTCCACGATGTTGAGATACACCTCGAGAATGCGGGACTTGTCCCAGCCCAGCTCCATCAACAGGGTGAACCAGGCCTCTATCCCCTTGCGCAGGAAGCTGCGATCGCTCCACATGAAGAGGTTCTTGGCGGTCTGCTGGCTGAGGGTGCTGGCACCGCGCACCCGCCCGCTTTGCTGGTTGTGCCTGAGGGCCGAGCTGATGGCATCCATATCAAAACCGTGATGTTCGGCAAAGCGCTGATCCTCGGCGGCGATCACCGCCAGTTGCAGCTCCCGGGAAATCTGCTCAAGCGGCACCCAGTCGTGCTTCACCTCGGCCACCTTGGCAGGGGGAAACAGGGCGCGTTCGAGGCGCCAGGTCCACATGGGGGGGTCGATGAAGCGCAGCAGCGCGACCGAGACGATGGTGCTCGCAAAGGCGGCCAGCAGCAGCTTGCCGAGCCAGCCCAGCAGTCGCCGTCTGCGTGAAGGCCTCACGGGCGCGGGCCCGCCGTCCCAGTCATAGTGGCCAGGATCATCGGGATCCGGAATTATTGGGGCAGCCATTCGATGTGGCAGAACTTCTCGTCGACGCGGCGGGAGAGCAGCATGCGGGCAAACAGGTGCTCGTACTCTTCTTGTTCGTTGCCAAGGCCGACCCAGATCTCGGCATAGTCGGCGTCGCTCACCTCAAATCCCACGTCGGCCGCCCAGTCGTCGGCGGGATCGGTCTCCGCCAGCAGGCCGCGGTCGTTGAACTCCTGATTGAAGCGGACGATCTCCTGCTCGGGCAGGTTGTCGGAGGCCAGCTCCATGAAGAGTTCGAGGGCGGTGTCGAGCAGTTCCTCGACGCTGTGCATTTCGTCATTCAAAGACATAAAAGCCGTGTTCCAGATAAGGGGAGAGGGAAAGTCCGTCGGCAGCGCCTCGGGGTGCGCGGTATTCTAGCTGGCCCTGATGCCCTTGGCGAGATGCCGGGACGCCAGGCATTAAAAAACCGGATCCTGGGAAAGGATCCGGTCTTCATTGGGGGAAGGGGTCGCGCATGGTGCGTCAGCTCATCCCTTCTTCTGGTCGTCGGCGAAGGTGATGTTGAGCTCCAGCACCGACAACTCGTCACTCTTCTGATCAAGCTGGACGGTGATCTTGTCCGGGTCGATCTGCACGTATTTGCGGATCACGTCGAGGATGTCCTGCTTGAGCTGGGGCAGGTAATCCGGCCCCCCTCTGGATGAACGCTCGTGAGCCACGATGATCTGCAACCGCTCTTTGGCCAGTTGTGCGGTGTTCTGTTTCTTGTTGGAACGAAAATAATCCAATAATGACATGCTTAACTCCCGAACAGTCGGCTAAAGAAGCCCTTCTTCTCTTCTTCCAGAAAACGGAAATCCTTGGTGTCACCCAGCAGACGGGCGACGGCGTCCTCGTAGGCCTGACCGGCATCGGACTCCTTGTCCAGAATGACCGGCTCGCCGGAGTTGGAGGCGCGCAGCACCGCCTGGGACTCCGGGATTACTCCGAGCAGTTTGATGGCCAGGATCTCCTGCACGTCCTGCACGCTCAGCATGTCGCCGCGGTTGACGCGGGTCGGGCAGTAGCGGGTCAGCAGCAGGTGCTCCTTGATGGGATCCTCACCGCGCTCGGCACGGCGGGACTTGGAGGCCAGGATACCGAGGATGCGATCCGAGTCACGCACGGAAGAGACTTCCGGGTTGGTGGTGACGATGGCCTCGTCGGCGAAATAGAGCGCCATCAGGGCGCCGGATTCGATACCGGCGGGGGAGTCGCAGACGATGTAGTCAAACTGCATCTCCGCCAGCTGATCCAGGATCTTCTCCACCCCTTCACGGGTCAGGGCATCCTTGTCCCGGGTCTGGGAGGCGGGCAGGATGAACAGGTTTTCGCAACGCTTGTCCTTGATGAGGGCCTGGTTGAGGTTGGCTTCCCCGTTGATGACGTTGACGAAGTCATAGACCACGCGCCGCTCGCAACCCATGATGAGGTCCAGGTTTCTCAGACCAATGTCAAAATCGATGACCACGGTCTTGTGGCCACGCTGGGCCAGACCGGTGCTCAGTGCCGCGCTGGTTGTCGTCTTGCCAACGCCACCCTTGCCCGATGTAACGACTATGATTCGCGCCATTCTCGCTTCCTTGTAACTCTATTTGATTCGGTCTATACGAAGTTGTTCATTGTCGAGCCGGATATGGACCGGCTCTTGTATCACGCCTGCAGGCAATGCATCGCTGAGCTGGAAGGTGCCCGCGATGGAGAGCAGCTCGGCCTGCAATTGCTGGCAATAAATGCGGGCCTTGGGATTGCCCTTGGCGCCTGCGATGGCTCGGCCACGCAGGGCACCATAAACATGGATGCTGTCATCGGCGATGACTTCGGCGCCAGGGCTCACCGAGCCCAGCACCACCAGCGAGGTGCCGGCTGCATAGATCTGCTGACCGGAGCGCACCGGGCCCACGTGGACCTTGCTTGCCTCCACGGGCGCTGGCACCGGAGGAACCGGTGCGGCCTCCACTGGCTTGGGCTCAGGCACTGGCGGCGTCGGCTCAGGTTCTGCCTTGCGGCTCTTGCCTGACACCATGACGGCGAGGCCTGCCGCCTTGGCGGCCGTCTTCATCGCCTCGTCCCGCGCCCCCGTGATCCCGACCAGCACGAAGTCTTCCGACTCGACCAGCTCCCTGAGTTGTTCGAAATCGGGGATCGCCTCGAGGCGTTCCACATTGAGGACGAGGGGGGCACAATTAAAAAACTGGGGGGCCTGCGCGACCTTGGCCTCCAGCAGTTGTCGGATCCGGGCCGGATTGCCATCGCTGAGATGCAACACAGAAATAGTGAAGGTGGTCCCTTTCAATTCGTTATCGCGTTCAACCATGAATCTTCCCCGAACCGAGACGGTAATACGTTATTGTTATTCAATTCCTGATGTTATAGTTTGCCACCACCAGAGGCAATAAACCCGTCGGATTATATCAATTTCCATGTTGTGTGCAGTCTATAAAAGTCGCAAAAAAGCCGAGACCTATCTCTTTATTGAACGAAGAGAGGACTTTTCCCGCGTTCCCGAGGTGCTGATGAGTACCTTCGGGCGTCCCGAACTGGTCCTGATGACCAAACTGGACCCGGCCAAGCCCCTGGGGCTGGCCTCCACGGAGCGGGTGATGGCCGCCCTGAAGAGCCAGGGCTTTTATCTGCAGGTGCCACCGCCACCGGAAAACCTGCTGGAGCAGCACAAGGCGCAATTAAAGGGCGCACGATGAGGGCGGGGCGGCTGGCACTGCTGTTGTCAGGCGCCCTGTCGGGATCGCCGGTGCAGGCCGGCCCCGATTTTGACCAGTACGTGGCAAGCCTCAAAGAGCAGGCGCTGGCGGCGGGCATGTTGCCCGAGACGGTGAGTGCGGCCTTTGCGGATGTCCACCTTGTCGATGCCGTCATCAGGCACGACAAAAATCAGCCGGAATTCAAACTGACCCTGGACACATATATTCCCCAGGCGGTGCCGGAATGGAAAGTCAAGCAAGCCCAAACCTTATATCGCCAGCATTTGCCGCTGCTCACAAAAATAGGCCGGGAATATGGGGTTCAGCCCCGCTTTATTGTTGCCTTGTGGGGAATTGAAACCAATTTCGGCAAAATAACCGGCCATTATCCCCTTATCTCTTCTCTCTCGACCCTGGCCTGGGACGGTCGCCGTGAAGCCTTCTTCAAAGGCGAGTTGTTCGATGCCCTGCGCATTCTGGAGCAGGGACATGTGAACCCCGCCAACTTCAAGGGATCCTGGGCGGGGGCCATGGGACAGGTGCAGTTCATGCCCTCGTCATTCCTGCGATACGCGGTGGATCAGGACGGGGATGGCAAGAAGGATCTCTGGGGCAATCTGGCGGATGTATTTGGATCGGCTGCCAATTATCTGAGCCAGAACGGCTGGCGCGAAGACCAGACCTGGGGACGGCGGGTGAGGGTGCCAGAACGCCTGGACCCCGCCTTGCTGGGGCTTGATACCCGCAAGTCCCTGGCGACCTGGCAGGCCCTCGGGGTTCGCCAGCAGGACGGCTCACCTCTGCCTGCGGTCGACATGCAGGCCTCCCTCATCCGCCCCGACGATATTCACGGGCGAAGCTACCTTGCCTATGACAATTACCGGGTACTGCGTCACTGGAATCGCTCCCCCTATTTCGTGGTGGCCGTCGGCACCCTGGCCGATCGCATCGTGAAATAGCTCTCCCCCGTTATCCTGTCACGGCGAACGGGTGGAGGTGATATGCCCGTCTCTTTTTATCCCTTGTCGGCCTCCCTTTATCCACGAACGCTGCCCTTTAAATCGCGACCAAAAAAAAGCGGGAATATATCCCGCTTTTTTCATGTCATCGCGACTCGGCGTTAGTCGCAGGCAACCTGCATCACCTTGATGGCCAGGCCACCGCGGGAGGTCTCGCGGTACTTGGAGTCCATGTCCTTGCCGGTGATGTACATGGTCTCGATCACCTTGTCCAGCGATACACGCGGCTTGGAGGTGCGACGCAGGGCCATGCGGGAGGCGTTGACTGCCTTCATGGCGGCGATGGCATTGCGCTCGATGCAGGGTACCTGTACCTGGCCGGCCACCGGGTCGCAGGTCAGACCCAGGTTGTGCTCCATGCCGATCTCGGCGGCTTCACAGACGTGCTCCGGGCTGCCGCCCATGAGTTCGGTCAGGCCGGCGGCGGCCATGGAGCAGGAGACACCCACCTCACCCTGGCAACCCACTTCAGCGCCGGAGATGGAGGCGTTCATCTTGTAGAGCATGCCGACGGCGGCGGCGGCCAGGTAGAAACGGGTGTACTCGTCGCGGCCTACCGGCTGGATGAACTTGTCGTAGTAGGCCAGCACGGCCGGGATGATGCCGGCGGCGCCGTTGGTCGGCGCGGTGACGACGCGGCCACCGGCGGCGTTCTCTTCACTCACCGCCAGGGCGAACATGTTGACCCAGTCCACGATGTTCATGGGATCGTTGGAGAGGTTCTCGTTGGTGGTCAGCTGGCGGTAGAGCGGGGCGGCGCGGCGCGGTACGCGCAGCGGGCCGGAGAGGACGCCCTCGGTGCGGCAGCCGCGCTCGATCCCTTCCCGCATAGTGGTCCAGATCTTGCCGAGCTTCTTGTAGATCTCTTCCGGGGTGTTGAAGCACTTCTCGTTTTCCATCATCAGGGCGGAGATGGAGAGACCGCTCTGGCTGCAGTGGGCGATGAGCTCGGCGGCACTCTTGAAGGGATAGCTGACGGACATGTCGCCGCTGTCACCCTTGCCAAAGTTCTCTTCGTCGACGATGAAGCCACCGCCGATGGAGTAGTAGGTCTTGCTGTAGACGGCGTCATCTTCGATGAAGGCAGTCAGCCTCATGCCGTTTTCGTGCAGGGGCAGGGCCTCGTCATGGAAGATCATGGCGCCCTTGGGGAAGCTGACGGTGTGGCAGTGCAGGCCGATGGGCAGACGACCGGTCTGCTCCACGCGGGAGATGAATTCGGGGATGGCGTCGATGTCGACGTTCTCCGGCAGGTTGCCCGCCAGACCCATGATGATGGCGGTATCCGTGTGGTGGCCTTTGCCGGTCCAGGAGAGTGAGCCATAGACATCGACCTGGATCCGGGTGATGTCACGGATCTTGCCGCCAGCACGCAGTTCATCCACGAACTGTTTGGCTGCCTTCATGGGGCCGACAGTGTGGGAAGAGGAGGGGCCAACACCGATTTTGAAGATATCAAAAACGCTGATCATGTAACAATTACCTCAGGGTAGAAGGGGGCGCCATGCCCACTCGCAGAAAAGGGATCCATGGGACGGGTCTGTCGTCACAAAGGCCAGGGAACCGGATAACCACAGTGTAACGGTTCAATGCCTAAAAAAAGTTGAAACAGATCTATTTTTGTTGAATTCGTGGCGCGAGTATAAAATTTATTTTGATGGTTATCCATTTTGTTAAGCGCCAGACAAACGTTTTGCAAAAAAATACCCGGCGATGCCGGGTATTCGAGAGCCATATGCAGCTTTATCACAGCGGCTTAACACTCGGTGATGTTGACGGCAAGGCCGCCCCGTGCGGTCTCCTTGTACTTGGTCTTCATGTCGTTGCCGGTTTCCCACATGGTTCTGATCACCTTGTCCAGTGACACCTTGTGCTCGCCGGTGCCGCGCAGGGCGAGGCGGGCGGCATTGATCGCCTTGACCGCGCCCATGGCGTTGCGCTCGATGCAGGGCACCTGCACCAGGCCACCGACGGGATCGCAGGTCAGCCCGAGATTGTGCTCCATGCCGATCTCGGCGGCGTTCTCGACGATGGCGGGGCTGGCGCCCAGCAGCTCGGCCAGGGCACCAGCGGCCATGGAGCAGGCCACGCCGACCTCGCCCTGACAGCCCACCTCGGCCCCCGAGAGGGAGGCATTCTTCTTGTAGAGGATGCCGATGGCGGCGGCGGTGAGGAAGTACTGCATCAGCAGCTCGTCATCCACCTTGCGCACGAAGCGATCGTAATAGTGCAACACCGCGGGGATGATGCCGGCGGCGCCGTTGGTCGGCGCCGTCACCACCCGGCCTCCGGCGGCGTTCTCCTCGTTGACGGCCAGCGCAAAGAGATCCACCCACTCCATCACCATCAGCGGATCCTTGTTGAAATTGGTCTCGCCACAGAGCTGGCGATAGAGGGCGGGAGCCCGACGCTTGACCTTGAGGCCGCCTGGCAGCACCCCCTCGCTCTTGCAGCCACGCTCCACACACCCCTGCATCGCCTGCCAGATCTTGCGAAGCCCGGCCTTGATCTCCGCTTCCGAGCGAAACACCTTCTCGTTGGCCAGCATCAGCCCCGAGATGGAGAGGCCGCTCTCCTGGCACTGGGCCAGCAGTTCGGCGCCGCTCTCGAAGGGATAGGGGATGGGGTGGGCGGCATCGAAGCGGGCCGCCTCTTCCCGGGCGTTGGCGAAGTGACTCTCCTCGATGATGAAACCGCCCCCGATGGAGTAGTAGGTCTGCTCGAACACAAGGGTGTCACCCTCATAGGCGCGCAATGTCATGCCGTTGGAGTGGGCGGGAAGGGTCTTGCGCCGGTTGAAGAGGATGGCGCCGATGCGGGGAAATTCGCTGGGTTGCTCACCGCCAAGGCAGAGGGTCTGGGTCTGCTCTACCTGGGCGAGGAAGGCGGGAATGGCCTCGATGTCCACGGATTCGGGTTCAAATCCGGCCAATCCCAGGATGATGGCCTTGCCGGTGCCGTGCCCCTTGCCGGTCTGGCCCAGTGAGCCGTAGCACTCGACGACGACGCGTCCGGTACGGGAGAGGAGTGCGTTCGCTTTGAGGGTCTGGATGAAGGCGCAGGCGGCCCGCATCGGTCCCACGGTATGGGAGGAGGAGGGGCCTATCCCGATGGAAAACATGTCGAAGACACTGATCATGACGTACTCCAATTATGGATTTCGTCTAAACATTGTAAATTTTTTGTAGTCGTTGAAAAGGGGGGAGATAGCGGGGTGTGATGGCGGTAGGGAAATGGGCGCGGGAGAGACGCGCCATGGGGGAGCCGCTCGGCATCCCATGGCGCCCGTGATACATCAGTCGAGGAACTCGCACAGATAGGCGGAGGCGATCTTCACTTCCAGCTTGAAGGAGGAGTGACCGGCCACGTCGAAGGATTCCCCCTGCTGGTAGGTGTGCCACTCATCTTCGTCGGCCAGCTGGATGGTGAGGGCGCCCTTGATCACCGTCATGCGCTCCGGGGCGGCGGTATTGAACAGGTACTCGCCCGCTTCCATCACACCAACGGTAGCTTTCTCGCCTTTTTGCTCGAAACCGATGGATTTAACATTTCCATCAAAATACTCGTTAACTTTCAGCATCTTTTCTTCCCTGTATGCACGTTTGCAGAGCCAACGTAGCACACTGTTTTGGATGTTGTCATGGTAAAAGGAGCAAAAACAGCCGTGTCTCTTTTGAGGCTTCACTTTCTCATAAAGTTATCAATGCATTTCGTTAACGGATTCTGATGTAAAACGGGGCGCAAATATGAGATAAAGCGCACCGCCAGAGCAATGGAGAGGATTTGACGCTCTGGGTGGTCATTTACGCTGTAAAAGTGTGAGTAATTGCTAAATAAAGGAACATTCTGTGTTAACAAAAGGATTAATCAAAAACATCGGCTTCCAGGTAGTGGTGGCCATGGTGCTGGGCGCGCTGGTCGGGGCGCTCATGGGAGAGCAAGCCACGGTGTTTGCGCCGCTCGGCACCCTGTTTATCCAGCTGATCAAGATGCTGGTGATCCCGCTGGTAGCGGTGGCCATCCTGTCCGGGGCCGCCAACCTGGGGGCCAGCCCCGCTGCTGGCAAGATTGGCGTCACCACGCTCGCCTTCTTCCTCGTCACCTCCGCACTGGCGGTGTTCCTGGCGTTGGTGATGGGTCAGGTGTTCAAACCCGGTGTGGGTGTTGACTTTGGCGCCACCGCGGCCATGTTCTCCGGCGACTACGCCGACAAGGGGGCACTGCCCGATGCAGTGGCCACCCTGCTCGGCATGATCCCGACCAACGTGTTCAGCGCCTTGAACGAGGCCAACATCCTGCAGATCCTGGTGTTCTGCATGTTCCTCGGCATCGCCCTGGCCAAGCAGCCCCGCGAGCGCGCCAAGCCGCTGGTGGACGGGCTCAACACCTTGGTGGACGCCTTCGTCTGGATGATCAACAAGGTGATGTTTCGGATCCCATACAAAGGGTCTTTAATGAGTCCCATTTAGTAAACCTTTATTATCTTTGGCCGTTTTTTACCTACGAAATGTAGTTTGATAAATAGACGTTTACCTTCGGATAACGGTTTTCCAGTAGAGAAATAGCTTTCGTCAGTAAAATGAAGAGTCATGCTGTCATAAGCTTCTATCTTTCTACCTGCCGACAAGTCTTGTGACATAGATATCGTGTCTGCTTTCTTAAAGGGCCAAATGCCTTGATGCCACTCTAAAACCCAATGCTCAATTGTGATCGGCCTGTTATTCAGATTTCTTATGTAGATTTCATTCCCTTCAGTTATTGAGCTGGTCAGATTGTAAGACGTCTCAACCCTAAAGTGATTTTGACGAACCTCCCAGATTTTTAAGCAAGCCAAACCCGTTGATATAAGTGCTCCCCATACAGCAAGAATGGCGGTAAGTAAGTCCATTTAAGTTCCTTTACAAGGTTGTCTATTGGCCATGCTAACATCAATTTTTCATATTCATCAATGAGTTAGTTTGTAGTAGAAAATAACAAGCATTGTGATGCTGATCGCCCCCATCGGCGTCTTCGGCCTGATGGCCGACGCCATCGGCACCTACGGCTTCGACGTGCTGACCCTGGTGCTCAAGCTGTTCGTCGTCTATGTCGCCGCCATCCTCATCTTCGGCTTCGTGGTCTATCCGCTGCTGATCGCGTTCTTCTCCAACACGCCGGTACGCAAGTACTTCTCCGCGATGAAGAAACCGCAGATCGTGGCCTTCTCCACCGCCTCTTCCATGGCGACCCTGCCGGTCAACATGGAGACCTGCGAGCGCGATCTGAAGGTGACCAACGCCACCGCTTCCTTCGTGCTGCCGCTGGGCGCCACCATCAACATGAGCGGCAACGCCATCTATTACGGCCTGGTCGCCATCTTCTTCGCCCAGGTCTACAACATCGATCTTTCCATGGGGGCCTGGGCGGCGATCATCGTCACCTCCACTCTGGGTGCCATCGGTCAGGCCGGTGTACCGGGCCCGAGCTTCCTGGTGGTTGCCGTGCTGCTGGCGGCCGGGATCCCCATCGAGGGTCTGCCGCTGCTGTTCGCGCTGGATCGTCTGTTCGACATGATCCGCACCGCGCTGAACATCACCGGCGATGCGGCCTGCGCCATCATCGTCGATCGCTACAGCCCGGATTACGATCCGAACCGCTGGAGCAAGGAGGCCTGATATCGGGTCGTCCACCGTGCATGACAAGAGGGAGGCTTCAAGCCTCCCTCTTTCATTTGTGTCTATTTGCTGGCGGTGATCCCCGCTTGCCTCGCCCGTCTGCGTGCCTCAGGGGGAGAGGTGTGCCAGGGCCTGGCGGCAGCGCTGCTCGGCCGCCTCCAGCTCCAGCAGGACCATCTGGATATCTTCCAGCTGCTGCTGCAGGGTCTCCCGCTTGTCGGCCACCAGCCCCAGCATGGTCTGCAACTGGGAGCGGCTGCTCTTGTCCGCATCGTAGAGATCGAACAGCTCCCGGATCTCTGCGAGGCTGAAGCCCAGACGCTTGCCACGCAGGGTCAGCTTGAGCCGCACCCTGTCCTGACGGCTGTAGATCCTGTGCTGTCCCTGGCGGGTCGGGTTGAGCAGGCCCTGATCCTCGTAGAAGCGGATGCTGCGGGTGGTCACATCAAACTCGCGAGCCAGCTCGCTGATGCTGAAGGTGCGGGTGTCGTCCCTGGATTTGGTCATGGGGCTGTCTTGGCTGCCATCTGGTTGTCAATGCAGGCTGGCACCTTACCCAAACGTCAACTTCCCCGCAAGTCTTGTTCCCGTCGCGGCCACGGCATATGTTATCCCGATGTAACAAGGAGAGTGCTATCGATGGATATCGTGATTGTGGCGGCCAAACGTACCCCCATGGGGGCCTTCCAGGGGGCCCTGAGCGGGCTCGGTGCCCCCGAGCTTGGCGCCTGCGCCATCCGCGCCGCGCTGGCGCAGGCCGGGATGACGGGGGAGCAGGTCAATGAGGTCTATATGGGCAACGTGCTGAGCGCAGGGGTCGGCCAGGCGCCAGCCCGCCAGGCGGCGCTCAAGGGGGGGCTGCCGGACAGCGTGCCCTGCACCACCATCAACAAGGTGTGCGGCTCCGGCATGAAGGCGGTGATGCTGGCGGCGGACAGCCTGCGCCTGGGGGAGGCCGAGGTCGTGGTGGCGGGGGGCATGGAGAGCATGAGCCGCGCCCCCTATCTGCTGGACAAGGCGCGCAGCGGTTTTCGCATGGGGCATCAGAGCGTGCTCGATCACATGTTCCTGGACGGCTTGCAGGATGCCTACGAAGGCCATCTGATGGGTCATTACGCCCAGTTGAGTGCCGATCGCAGCGGACTGACCCGGGCCGACATGGATACCTTTGCCATCGCCTCCCTGGAGCGGGCGCTGACGGCGCAGCGCAGCGGTGCCTTTGCCGCGGAACTGGCTCCCGTCATGACCGCTGACCACACCCTGCTGCTGGCCGAGGATGAGCAACCGGGCAAGGCCAGGCCCGACAAGATCCCCGGCCTCAAGCCGGCCTTCAGCAAGCACGGCACCATCACGGCGGCCAATGCAAGTTCCATCTCGGACGGGGCGGCAGCTCTGGTGCTGATGCGGGGCGAGAGCGCTGCCCGGCTCGGATTGCCGGTGCTGACCAGGGTAGTGGGTTACCAGAGTCACGCGGCCTTGCCGGCGGAGTTTACCAGTGCCCCCGTCGGCGCCATCGACAAGTTGCTGGCCCGGGTGGGCTGGTCGGTGGAGGAGGTGGATCTGTTCGAGGTGAACGAGGCATTCGCCATGGTGAGCATGCTGGCCATGGCCGGGTGCGGCATTCCCCATCACAAGTTGAACGTGAACGGCGGGGCCTGTGCGCTGGGGCACCCTCTTGGCGCCAGTGGCGCCCGCATCCTGGTGACCCTGATCCATGCCCTGCGTACCCGCGGCCTCAGGCGAGGGGTGGCGAGCTTGTGCATCGGGGGAGGGGAGGCAACGGCCATCGCCATCGAGGCAGGCTGAATGCGTGGGTGAGATTGCAGCGGGTTGATGACATGACAACGTCCCTTCAAGAGGGACGTTGTCATGTCTGGCGGGAGTGGACCGGTTGCTCTTCCATGGCCTGAAGCTGCTGGTTGACCCAGGCGGTGGCGCTCAGATAGAGGTGGCTGACCTTCTCTTCGTTGAGGCCGAGCCGGACGGTGTTGGCGGCGACCCGCTGCCAGTCGGCTTTCTCGAAATCTTCACAGAACGCCAGGTAGAACCCGAGCTTGCCCTTGCGGGTGAGCAGGGCGGCACGAATGTCGTCGATCAGGGGAATGGAGCCGAGCAGCTGATCCAGCGGTTCTCCCATGAGCACGTCCAGCAGGGAGAAGAGGCCGGTGACAAAGGCTTGCTGTGCCTGCTCTGCGGGCGCATGGGTCTGGGCCAGCAGTTCGCAGAACCGGGCTCGGATGAGGGACATCTGATGGAGCTCGGCGCTCTTTTCACTCCCCGCACTGGTGGCGGCGATCAGGGCGACGAAGCGCTTGAGCTGGGCGTGCCCCAGGGAACTTGCGGCCTGGCGAAACGAGGCGATGGGTTGGGGGAAGCGCTTGAGGTGGTTGATGTAGCGCAACAGCTTGAGGGAGAGGGTGAGATCCTGGTTGAGCAGTTGCTCAATCTTGTCCAGATCCGGTTCGGTCTGATTGACCACCTCGAGCAGCTGCATCACCACCAGCTGGGCCGGCGGTATGGTGGGCTGTTGCACCATCTGGGGGCGGCTGAAGAAAAATCCCTGGAACAGGGTGACGCCGAGCTGCTTCATCCGCTCGAACTCGGCCTGATCCTCGACTTTCTCGGCCAGATAGGTGAGGGGCAGGTGGCGATGATTCGCCATGAAGTGCTCGATGCAGGGTTGCGGCGTGCTGCGCAGGTCGAACTTGATGATATGGATGTAGGGGAGGAACCTGTCCCAGTCTGAGACCATGGTGAAGTCATCCAGCGCCAACCGATAGCCCAGCCCATAGAGCTGGATCACTTTCTCCAGCAGCGCATCGTCGGGCTCGGCATCCTCCAGGATCTCGATCACCACCTTGTCACGGGGGAGGCATTCGGCCAATCCGTCCAGCAACAGGGAGTGGGGGAAATTGATGTAGCAGGGGTGATCTCCGATGAGCTGATCGATGTTCTGCTGCAAGAACTGCTCGGCAACCAGCCTGGAAGTGGCCTGCTGTGCGGAGACGGAGGGAAATACATTGTCCAGGCTGTCGCGAAACAGCAGCTCATAGGCTTGGGTGTTCAACTCCCGATCCAGAATGGGCTGCCTTGCTACATAGGAATACATGCATCTCTCCACCATGGTTACAGGCTTGATTCTATGGTGAAGCGGATCACTATGCCAGTGCCGACCGGTCGGGAAGGTCAACAACTGGCATACTATTTGTCAGGAAACCCGGGGTGTCAGAACAGGTAGTTGAGCTGCAGGCCGGCGAGCCAGGCATCCCCTTCCGAGGTGCCATTGAAGGTGGAGGTGGTCTGGGGGATGCCCGGCCTGAGCTGCATAGTTTCGCTCACGTCCACCTTCTTGCCGTCGATCAGGGTCAGCCCCAGATCCAGCGAGAGGTGGCGGTCAATCTGATAGCCCACGCCGGCGCTGTACCAGACCCGATCCGAGTCGGGGATGGAGATGGTGCGGCGATCCGCCGGGACCGGGCTGCGGTCGTAGGCGATACCGGAGCGCAATTGCCATTGGGGGGCCAGCTGGTAGGTCATCCCCAGGGCATAGCGCCAGCTGTCTTCCCAGTGCTCCTCCTTGATATGCATGGTGCCGTGGTGGTCGAGCTCGGATTCGAGCTGCACGAACTTGCTCCAGTTGGTCCAGTTGATGCTCGAATGCAGCGCCAGGGCCGGGGTGAGCTGATGGAACAGAGCCAGCTCGGCGGTGGCGGGCAGGGGCAGATCCAGGCTGCCGGTATCGGTGAATGGCTGGCCCCTTTGATCGATGCCGATGGCGTCACCGGAGAGGGTCAGGGTGACGTCGTGGCGATAGGAGAGACCGATGCGGGTTGCCTGCGACAACTCAAGCAGGGTGCCCAGGTTCCAGCCCATGGCCCAGCCATCCCCTTTCAGGTGCTTGGCTATCTGGTTGTTGGAGGGGAAAGTGCCGCCCACTTCCCCTTCCCCCTGAATGGCGGAGAGACCGGCCCCGACGGACCAGACACGGTTGATGCGATAGGCCAGGGAGGCCCCCAGATCCATGGTCTTGATGTCGGAGACGTTGCCGAAGTGACCGGCGTTGTAGTTCTCCGGCATCTTGACCCCGAGTCCGTAATAGGAGGTGGCGGCAAGCCCGAGGCGCCATTGCTCGTTGAGGGGCACGATGAGATAGGCGTTGGGCACCCAGGCGTCACCCGCAATGTCGTGGGCTCCGGCATCCAGGCTGACCGGCCCCTGGGGGGTAGGCACCCGTGTGGTGCCCTCGATGTTGACGTCGGGGTGCACGTGGATGACGCCGCCGGAGAAGGCCAGGGTATCGAACCGGGTCATGGCGGCGGCATTGCGGGAGAGCACGCTGGCATTGTCGGCGATGGCGGCCTCACCCGCGAAGGCACGCCCCATGCCGGTGGCGGATTGCTCCGCGAGTTGGAAGCCGGCAGCCTGCACCTGGCTCGACAGCAGCAAGAGGGCTATGAGGGAGGGTTTGAACGTCGGATGCATGGTCTTTCCTCGGGATGAACTGGGTGTTCATTCTGTTATTCGGTTGGGGCCGGGATTTTATATGGTATGACCAGCAAGGCAACGGGGAGAGGGGAACGTGGGGCAAAACGGGATTAAATGCTGAAAGAAATCCCCATAACAGCTTGATAAAAAAAGAAAAGAGTACAGTTGTTTACTACAGCTGTGCGCTCAGTTGGCGAAATTGGATAAAAAAAGAGCGCCCTGGGGCGCTCTCGATGATGACATGAAAATCAGAATTTCATGTTGAACTGGGCGGAAGCCAGCAGGGCGTTGCCGTGAGAGGTGCCCTTCCAGCGCAGCGCATCGCTGTGGTTGCGCAGGCCTTCGTTCACGTCCACTTCCTTGCCGTCCAGATAGGCCATGCCGAAGTCGAGGCTCATGTCCGGATTGATGTGGTAGGTGGCACCGGCGCTGTACCAGATACGGTCGGAGTCAGGAATGCTCAGGCTGCGGTATTCCGGCTCGATGGGGCTGTTGTCGTAGGCGAAGCCGATACGGGCTTCCCAGGACGGGTTGACGTACCAGGTACCGCCCAGGGCGTAACGGGCAGAGTCCTTGAACTTCTCGTCTTTTTGCAGGCACACGCCGCCGGCGCAGTTGCTGCTGGTGGCCTTGAGCTCCTGGAAGGCGCTCCAGTCGGTCCAGTTCACGGAGTAGTGGACAGCGAATTGCTGGTTCAGGCGGTGGTAGCCTGCGAACTCGGCCTGGGCCGGCAGATCCAGCTTCAGGTTGCCATCGACGACGCGGTTGCCGGAGGTGGCGCCCTGGAAGTCGCCGTCAAAGCTCAAGTCCACCTGGGAGCGGTAGGTCAGGGCGAGACGGTTGTTTTCGTTGATCTCGTACAGGGTGCCGACGTTCCAGCCAAAGCCCCAGGTATCGCCCTTCAGGTGAGCCAGACGGGTATCGGAGTTGGCACCTGGAATGGCGGCGGAAAGCGCACCGGCATAACGGTTCAGCTCGGCGGCGGCGTAGACGACATTGATGCCGGCACCGACGCTGAAGCTGGAGTTGATGCGATAGGCGATGTTGGGGTTGATGTTGAAGGTCAGCAGCTCGGTGTCACCTGCACCGGCACCGGCCGCGAAGGTCTTGGAATATTCGGTGGAGAGGCCGTAGTTGGAGAAGAGGCCGATCCCCCAGGCCCACTGATCATTCAGGGGCTGGATGAAGTAGGTGGCCGGCACGAAGGCATCGGGGGCGATGTCGCTCTCGCTGGACGGAGCCAGCTTGGTGGGGCCGGCATAGATGTCGCCAGCCACATCCACGTCGGGCTTGATATAGGTGCCGGATACAGACAGTGCCATCTTGTCGAAGGTGGTCATGGCCGCCGGGTTGCGGGACAGCACGGCCGCGTTGTCGGCGATGGCTGCTTCACCTGCGTAGGCGCGACCCAGACCGGAGGCCGAGTGCTCGTTCAGCTGGAACGCGGCGGCGAAGGTCTGGGTGCTGGCCAGGGTCACGGCCGCAGCGATCAGGCTTTTCTTGAAAAAGGCAGTTGTCATAGTGTTCTCTCTTTGTAAGCAGATTTTCTGTCGACATCGCGGCTCTTTGGCGGCTATTGACGACATGATCTGTTGTTATGTCAGCTTCTTCCCATTCATTGCTGGCGTGATTCTATGGATCTGGTAGGAGGTAAGAAATCAGACCAGTGACAGCAGAATACATAAAAGTTTCCATTGTGTTAATCATTTGTTTTAACTTGCCGTTTTATTAGGCTGATTTATCTATTATTGGATAAATAAAGCACAAATGGTGCCGTTTGCGTCATTTAAAATAAATGGTAGAAATGTGACTTCGCGCGGGCAATGGGCGGGAACATGCGGGGATATGGGGATGAACAGGCAGACAATGAGGATGTCTGCCTGTGATGTGGCTGAGGCGGAGGACGAGTCAGCCTGGGTCAAGGTCTGTTAAATGGACCAGTGCAGGTGTGACTCAAGCTGGCGGGCAACCGGGGCGAGGGGCTCCTGCATGTCTCCGATGAGCACCATGTTGGCCCCCTTGAGCGGCAGTATCTCCCCCTTGAGGGTCCCGTCTGCAAAATCGGACTGGATCGTCAGTGGCAGGTGCTTGGGGACGAGGAACAGGGTGACCGGTCCCATCTTGCCCTGCAGCACCATGTGCAGGGCCGGTCCCTGGTAGAAGGCGCAGTGGTTGACATAGGTTACCTTCATGCCCGGCATCTCGCTCAGGGTGGCGCCATATTTCTCCATTTTCGCGTTGATGGTGTGCAGGCTGACCCGCTCATCCACCGCATGAATGAAGGGCTCTTCCCCATAAACGTGGGACATGGCGACCTGAGCCAGCGACAGGGTGTCCGGTGCCACAGGCCAGCTGATCCAGCGGGTGCTCATGCCGAGCAGGAAGGCGACCGAGGCTGCGATGGCCAGAGCGCGCCATTGCATGCGTGCAGGAGTGACGGGCAGCGGGACCACCTGCTCCTCTTCGGCTGCCATCGCCTGCCTGAGCAGGATCCGCTCCGCAAGACCGGCCGGTACGTCCACTTCCAGAGTGCTGCGCACCTGGCGCTCGAGCTGCTGCATCTCGTCCAGATGCTTGCGATTGGCCGGTGACGCCTCGGCGGCTTTCAAGAAGGCGGGATCCCTGTCCGAGGGGTGAGTGATGGCCCGGCGGCGAAATTCAAGCTCATCCATTGTTGTGTCCTCTCTGTTGTTTCGCAGACTCCATGGCCTCTTTTATCTGGTTGCGGGCGCGAAACAGCCTTGTCATGACGGTGTTCTTGTTCAGGCCGAGTTGCTCGGCGATCTCCTCCCCGCTGAATCCCCCCAGAACCTGCAGCAGCAGCGGCTCCTGATACTCGGCAGGCAGGCGGGCGATGTGGCGCCTGAGCCATTCGTGCTCCATCTCCTGCTCGCTTGGCAGGACACCCTGATCCCGCAGGGGGTGCTCGTCGAGGTCGACGAGATCGAACTGCTTTCGCTCAAAGCGGCGGGCATTCTCCCGCCGCAATATGGTGATGAGCCACGCCTTGGCAGCCTTGTCGTCCAGCAGGGTATCTATCGCCTTCCAGGCGCGCAGGAAAGTCTCCTGCACCAGATCCTCGGCGATTTGCGGATCCCGGCACAGCCAGTAGGCGTAGCGGTAGATGTCCCCGTGCAGGGCGTGCACCAGGGCTTCGTACTTGGTTTGTTTGTCAGCCATCTCCCCATAGACCGGAGAAGTGCAGGGATCCTTTCCCGTGTCGGCCCTTTTTCTTCTGAAAAAACCTAACGCCATAAAGGGGTGTCCTGTTTCATGAGGGGCGCATCATGCACGCATCCACGCCAGTATTCGAAGACCATAGGCTATCGCAAAGCTCTCCCAGGTGCACAACTCCCTGGCGAGCGCCTGTCTGGGCAGGTGTTCGCCAGGGGCGAGTACGGGGGCAAAACAGGCCCGATCCAGGTCGTCCAGCAGCGCCCCCATGGCGGGGTCGCGGTGACAGGGCAGCCTGGTCAGATGAAGACAGGGGGTGTCCCAGCGCAGGACGGCCCAGGTCAGCAGGGTTTCTCTGGTCTCGTCAGGAGAGCCTGTGGCGAGGGCCCGTTGCAGGCGATAGAAGGCGCGCCAGCGCGGCCAGCGGCGCATGAATGCCCGCAGCAGGATGGCCAGGAGCACCCAATAGAGATACTGGACCCCTGGTGCGGGGGAGGCGGGAGTGGCGCTCTCCCTTGCCGTGAAGACCAGAGAATGTGCGGGCAGGCGCGCCTCCTCGATGCGGCCGCTCTGGGTGTTGAACCAGCGAAGGGTCTGGGGGGGCAGCACATAGCGCCCCGCCTCGTCGGCGGTCAGGGCCTGGCGCCACTGGCGCTCGAAGCGAAGCGCCCCCTCGGCCACGAATCGCTCCTGTTGCTGCTCGCCGTCCGGCTTCATGGAGAGGCCGGCGGGCAGGGGCGGGGCCGGCAAGGGGGGCAGGCGGTTGCCATCCCCCCCTTCCATCACCA
>NZ_CDBK01000012.1 GCF_000819785.1 Aeromonas caviae
GTGTCGCTCAACTTCGAGGCGAACCAGCCCGGCCTGAATGGCCTCACCAGCGGCGGCCAGCCGACCCACTATCAGGTCAATGGCAACGTCATCACCTTGCTGGATGCGGGCGGCAAGACCATTCTGACCGTGACTCTGGGGCTGGATGGCAAGTACCAGGTGGCGCTCGACGGCGTGCTGGATCAACCGGTCAGCACCAACAGCGTCAACCTGGGGCTGCAGGTGCAAGGCACCGACTTTGACGGGGACAAGAGCAACCTTGGCACCCTCAATATTCATATCACCGACGGCGTGCTGCCCCAGGTCGACCCCGTCTCCCTCACTCTGGTGGAGGACAGCGACTGGAGCGCAGCCCAGACCCTCACCGGGGATCTGGCCATCACCGCCGGGGCCGACCCTCTGGTCAACATCGCGTTCGATGCCAGCCAGCCCGGCCTGCAAGGGCTCACCAGCGGTGGCCAGCCCGTGGTCATCACCATCAGCGGCAACAGCATCAGCGGCGCCGTCAACGGCCAGAACGTCTTCACGTTGACGCTGGATCAGAACGGTCACTATGTCTTTACCCTGAACCAGCCGCTGGATCAGGGGAGTGCAGACAGTCTGCTCAAGGCGGGCTTCACCCTCACCGACAGTGACGGAGATAAAGTCTCCTCCACCCTGAGCGTTGCCATCGGCGACGGGGCGAATCCGGTCATCAGCGCCGTGACCGGCACCGAGATGACGGAGGCGAACCAGGGGGACGGCGC
>NZ_CDBK01000013.1 GCF_000819785.1 Aeromonas caviae
CCCCGCAACCAACCATTTGTATCCATGGCAAGCGCATAGCGCTGCGGTGGAGACGAAGACAGCAAGAAGCAACTGCTCTGCTTTTTGTGGTGGCAATACAATTCGGACGCGGGGTGGAGCAGCTCGGTAGCTCGTCGGGCTCATAACCCGAAGGTCGTCGGTTCAAATCCGGCCCCCGCAACCAACTTCTGACTGCTTTTCTTCTGAATTACCTCTCTGATTACCTCCAGCATCTGTTGCTTGCACACAATAATGTGTGTTTTTCCGATCCCTCTCGCCATTTGTTCGGTATCATCCTGCTTTCTGTTCATGGATGAGGCCGCACCCTGTGATGACCCCTTTTAGCTATTCTTCTCCCCAAATCACGATGCAGAGCACCTCCCTCGCCGAAGTAATGGCAGGGCCGGCTGCCGTCAAACTCCTGCTCATTGCCGACTCAGCGCGCGATACCCTGCTGGCGACGCCTCCCTTTGCCGCCGTGGCAACCCAGATAGCCCTGGGTCAGAAGGCCCCCTATTCCCTTGACGACAGTCAGGGGCTGCAACGGGTGATCTTCATGGATGCCCGCCCGGTCCTGGATCATCGGCTCTACAAGCAGGTGCGCAGCTGGGTGGGCTCGCTGGCGGGCCTCAAGGCGACGCACCTGGCGCTCCATCTGGAGGGCTTTGACGATGAGCATCGCGCGCAACTGGCAAGGGTGGTGCTCGCCTGCCTGCTCGCCGCCGATGTGACCCTGCCGACCCAGAAACGAAGTGAGGCGACAAGACCGGGTTATCAGCAGTTGCAACTTTCCCCCCCTTGCGAGCTGGACATGGCCCGCCTGAGCGCAGAAACCGAAGGCAACGGTCTGGCTCGCCACCTGGCAGTGCTGCCAGCGTCCGAGCTCAATGCCCGTCATTACCGGGCCTATGCCCGGGAGCTGGCGCAGCAGGAGGGGTGGCAGTGGCAGGAGTTTGATGAGACGACCCTGGCACGGATGGGGGCTGGCGCCTTCCTGGCGGTGGCCCGTGGTTCGGCGGACGGTCAGGCCGCCATCGTCAGGCTCAGTTACTGTCCGGCCAACCCGGTGCGCCGCGTCGCGCTGGTGGGCAAGGGGATCTGCCACGACTCCGGTGGCTACAACCTGAAAGTCGGTGGCAGCATGTATGGCATGCACCTGGACATGGGGGGCAGCGCGGTGGCCCTTGGCACGTTGCTGGCCATCAGCCGGGCGAAACTCCCCGTTGAGGTGCACTGCTGGCTCGCCATCGCCGAGAACCACATCGGCCCGCAGGCCTTCCGGCCCGGTGAGGTGGTGACCGCCCTCAACGGCACCACCATCGAAGTGGTGGACACCGACGCCGAGGGTCGCATGGTGCTGGCGGATGCCCTGACCCTGGCGGCCGGGGACAAACCCGACTTGCTGATCGACTACGCCACCCTGACCGGCGCCTGCAAACGGGCGCTCGGCAGCCGTTACAGCGGCGCCTTCACCAACCGCCCCGAGTGGCTCACCACTCTGATAGCGCTGGGTCAGCAGAGCGGGGAGCGAGTCTGGCCCTTCCCTCTGGACGAGGATTACGATGACAACCTCGATAGCGAGTGGGCCGATCTGTTACAGTGCGCGCCGGGCGCCTACCCGGATCACATCGATGCCGCCCGTTTTCTCACGCGCTTCGTGCCCGCCGAGCTTCCCTGGTTGCACCTCGACCTGAGTGGTTTTCGCAACAAGGGGGGCAATGGCGTGGTGGGCAGCGAGGTAACCGGCTTTGGTGTCAGGCTGACCCTGACCCTGCTCGACAGCCCTCTGGGGATGGGTGCGCCCGACGCATGACAACGTGGCCAAGCACAATCAATAAGGACAAGCGTGAAACAAGCAAGCTATGACTGGGTGCTGTTCGATCTGGACGAAACCCTGCTCGATTTTCCGGTCGCCAGGGCGCTGGAGCGGACCCTGCAGATCTACGGCGTGGCGCCGACTCCCCCCAAGATGGCGGAGTACCATGCGCTCAACCAGCGGCTCTGGCAGCAGTACAACTCAGGGGAGATTGACGCCACCTACCTGCAGCAGACCCGTTTTTCGCTCTTTGCCGAGCAGGTCAACGTGGCGCCCATGGCGATGAACGAGACCTTCCTGCAGCAGATCATCGCCCTGAGCGTGCCGCTGGAGGGGGTGGAGGAGACCCTGCAGGCCCTGAAGAGCAAGGTCAGAATGGGGATCATCACCAACGGCTTCAGCCTGCCCCAGCGCGGGCGCCTCGACAAACTGGGCTGGAACAGCTGGTTTGAGCCTCTCGTTATCTCTGACGAGGTGCAGGTGACCAAGCCGGCGGCGGCCATCTTCCAGCATGCCCTGGCGCAGATGGGTCAGCCGAGCCCGGCGCGGGTGTTGATGGTGGGGGACAATCCCAAGACCGACATCGCCGGTGCCGCCGCCCAGGGGCTTGCCACCTGCTGGTACAACCCGGGGCGGGAGACAGTCCCGTGCGAGGCGACCCACGAGATCCACCACTTCGCCCATCTCTGCGCGATCGTGCTGGGAGAGTAGGTCCCCTATGCCCGCAAGGGTGTAAAAAAACAAGGCAGCCCATGGGCTGCCTTGTTTGCATCCGGCGTCTGCTAGCGGCCGAGGCGGGCGAGCAGCCAGGCCTCCAGCAAGGCCACTCCGGGGGCCAGCACGGCTTCGTCGAAGTCGAACTCCGGATGATGGTGGGGGGCCGCGAGGTTGGCTCCCAGGATGAAATAGGCGGCTTCGCCGCCGTGCTGCTGTACCCGCTCGATGAGGAAACCGGCATCCTCGCTGGCCCCGAAGCGGCGGGTGTGGATGGTATCAAGGGAATTCCCCTGTGCGAGAGGCACGATTTCCTCGATGAGGGCTGGGCTGTTCTCGATGCCGATCGCTTCCCCCTGTTTGCGGATGTGGTAGGTCGCACCCTGCATCAGGGCCGCCCCCTCCACAATCTGCTGCACCTGATTGAACATGTAGTCGTTGAGGGCCGGCGTCGCGCCACGGGTCTCCCCCATCAGGCGGGCATGGCCCGGGATGACGTTGCGTCCACTGCCGCCGTTGAGCTGCCCCACGTTGATGCGGGTCATGCCGTCCCGATGGCGGGGAATGCCGAGCATGGCGGTGGTGGCCATGCAGGCCGCCGCCAGGGCATTGTGGCCCGCGTTGGGCTCGAGCCCCGCATGGGCGGCTTGCCCCATGAACTCCACGTCGAATTTGGTTGAACAGAGAAACTCGGTGGGGTTGACCACCAGCTCACCACTGCTCGCGTGAATGCCGATGTGCAGTGCCAGCAGGGCGTCCACGTCGTCGAGCTGCCCCCCTGCCGCCAGCGCCTTGCCGCCTCGGCAGCCCTCTTCAGCCGGCTGGAAGAGGAGCTTGATGCGGCCAGTGAGGCGATCGGCGAGGGCCGCGATCCGCTCGGCCAGCACCAGCCCGATGGCGGTGTGGCCATCGTGGGCACAGGCGTGCATCCAGCCCGGGTTGGCGGAGTGCCAGCCTCCCTGGCCGGGCAGGTGTGACGCCTCCTGGCTCTCTTCGACCTCCACCGCATCGATATCGAAGCGAAACGCCAGGGTGGGGCCGGGGCGCCCGCTCTCCCAGAGTCCCATCACGCCGGTGAGTGCGTCGATCCGCGTCAGCCACTCCGGATGCGCCCCCTGGTGCAGGGCACGGGCCTTCTGGGCCTCGACGTCTATTTCCCGTCCCATGATGAGGGTGCTGGCGAGCAGTTGATCCCCCAGCATGATGGAGAAACCGAGTTCACTGAGGTGTTGGGCGATGAGGGTGGTGGTGCGAAATTCACACCAGGCGGCTTCGGGGTGACGATGAAGGTCGCGGCGCCAGTGGCGCAAGGCATCCTGAGTCATGGTGGTTCCTGCGTGGCAAATCCAGCGGCCATTGTGACGGGCAGGGGGGCAAGAGTAAATCCCGCAGGGGGAGATGCGACAAGGGGAGCCCGGGCTCCCCTTG
>NZ_CDBK01000014.1 GCF_000819785.1 Aeromonas caviae
GCTCAGGGAGGGGGAGGCCTTCCTGCCCATGCACTGGACCGACAGCCAGTGCAGCCAGGGGGCGGTCAACCGCCTCATCGCCCCCGTGGTGGATCCCCTTTCCGGCCAGCCGATGTTCAAACAGGGGCGGGTGCAGGCCAGGGCGCAGCTCACCCGCTGGCAAGGGCTCTGGTGTGGCCGTGGTGAGTGGCGCGAGCCGGTGGACTGGTGGGCCAGGCGCCCCCTGCCCGAGGGTAACTGCACCCTGCTGGCCTCCTGGTCAGAGAGCACAGAGCGCCTGTGGCAACGGCTGGGGGCCGAGGGGCACTGGCTCAGGCTGCCCATGAAGGAGGGGTGGCTGGCCGTGGCCCTGGCAGGGGATCGCATCGAGGGCATCTTGCTGGTGGGGGGGCGGCGCCCGGACATCAAGGTCGACCTGCTGGCCAGTCTGCTCGGCACGCCGCTCCAGGCGGGGGCCCTGAGCCAGACCCTGAGCCAGGCCCTGGCCGGGGAGAGCCGGCTGGTCTGCTCCTGCCTGCGGGTCTCGGAGCAGCGCATCGTCGATGCCATCACCCGGCAGGGGGTGAGCGAGCTGGCGGGGCTGCAGGCCCTGCTCGGCTGTGGCAGCAACTGCGGCACCTGTCTGCCCGAAATCGACAAGCTGTTGATCAAACATGTTTTCCTGGCATCCGCTTAGTGCGGTGCCAGGACACAAGGAGCCTGAGATGAGCCAAATCAGTCTGGTGGGAGCGGGCCCCGGGCCCCTCGAATTGTTGACCCTGCGCGCCCTGCACCGTCTGGAGGCGGCAGAGGTCGTGGTCTATGACCGCCTGGTGGGGAGCGAGATCCTGGCCCGCATTCCCCACGGGGCGGCCCGCTTCGACGTGGGCAAGCGCTGCGGTGAGCCGAGCCCGACCCAGGAGGAGATCAACGCCCTGCTGCTGGCCCTGGCCCGCACGGGCAAGCGGGTGGTGCGCCTCAAGGGAGGGGATCCCCTGGTGTTCGGGCGCGGCGGCGAGGAGGCGCTGCACCTGGCCCGGCACGGCATCGAGGCCGAGCTGGTGCCGGGGATCACGGCGGCCCTGGGGTGCGCCGCCAGCAGCTTCATTCCCCTGACCCACAGGGGGCTGGCCCGCTCTCTGACCCTGGTGACGGGGCACCTGATGGACGAGCGCGACTATCAGGGCTGGCAGGGGCTGACCCGGGCGGGCCACACCCTGGTGTTCTACATGGGGCTGGAGCGGGCGGCCCGCATTCGGGAAGGGATGTTGAGGGCGGGGGCCCCGGGCGCGCTGCCGGTGGCCCTGGTGGTGGCTGGCTGCAGCCCCCGCCAGCAGGTGCACGAGGCCACGCTCGATGGCCTGGAGCAGGCCGCCCGTGCCCTGCTGGGCCAGAGCCCGGTGCTGATCATCATGGGGGAGGTGGTGCGGCTGCGCGCCGAGCTGCAGGGGCTGCTGACGGAGGCCCTGGAACGGGTCGCCTGAGGGGCGATTTTCCCTCTACCCCCACTACCTCCTGATAGATAAAAAGGAGGTAGATTCAAAGAGTTGGCCTTCATGTTGCGGTATTTTCGCCAGACAGAACGCGATCGTCGCCGGCAAGGAGCGCCATGACCACTTTTTCCACCCGGGGCCAGGACGGCCCCGCTTCCCGGCTGTTGATCCACGCCGATGACCCGGGCCAGGCGAACCGCCTGGCCCTGCTGGTCAGTCACTACGGCCATCAGCCCGGGATCCTCGATACCCGCCAGTTGCTGACTCCGACGCAGAGGGGGGATGCCCTGCTCGTCAGTTGCCGCCAGTTCAGCGCCGAGGTACGCCTTGGCCTCTCCCTTTGGCCCGACATGCCGCGCCTCTTGTTCTGCGAGCGGCTGGGGGGCGATACCCAGCTCGCCCTGTTGCAGCAGGGGGTGTTGCTGGTGCCCCACCCTTGCGGCGAGCGTGAGCCGGTGGAGCAGTGGCTGCGCCTGGCCCGCAGTCAGCTCGCCATGGTGCAGGCCCTGATGCAGACCGAGAGCGAGCTGCGCCAGAAGCTGGAGGATAGGCGGCTCATCGAGCAGGCCAAGGGACGCCTGATGCGCCATCAGGGGCTGGACGAGGACGAGGCCTATCGCCTGATGCGCAGCACCGCCATGAGCCGTCACCTGAGCCTGGGGGAGCTGGCGCGGCAACTGCTGCAGGCTTTGCCCGCCTGAGCGCTCCCGTGGCCAACCGTTTTGGTGCAACTGCGCCTAATTGAGGCAAATTTGAGGGAGGATCAGGGCACCACAGGCCGCAAAGGGCCGCCTGATGCACCCTGGACGAGCTGGCACGGAAAGTGAATAACAAAAACACGATAGCAATGAAGTAACGATGCGCAGTGAGGGGCCGGTCAGGTCACTCACCCGCAACAGGGCAAAGAAGCCCCGCCGATCCCGGATCGGCGGGGCTTTTTTTTGGTCGCGACGCACCTTGGGTCGCAGCGCTGCAACGAGGTGGCACTGCGATTCCAGGCAGCCTGGCGCCATGGCCTTGACCCGGAACCGAGGGAGGAGATGCAATGAACGGACGACAAGGATGTGCGGGGCTGCTGCTGGCGGCGCTGTCGCTGCCGGTGCTGGCACTGGGAGCCCCGGAGCAGGAGGAGCTCAGGCTCGGCTTCATCAAGCTGACCGACATGGCGCCGCTGGCGGTGGCCTACGAGCGGGGCTATTTCGAGGATGAGGGACTCTACGTCACCCTCGAAGCCCAGGCGAACTGGAAGATCCTGCTGGATCGGGTGATAGACGGCGAGCTGGACGGTGCCCAGATGCTGGCGGGCCAGCCCCTGGCGGCCCACATCGGCATCGGCACCCAGGCCGAGCTGGTGACGGCGTTTGCCATGGATCTCAACGGCAACGCCATCACGGTGGCCAACAGCGTCTGGGCCGCCATGGCGCCCCAGTTGCCCAGGCCGCAGGCGGGCCAGGTGCCGCCCCCGGTGAGCGCCGCCGCCCTCAAGCCCGTGGTGGCGGAGTATCGCCAGGGGGGTAAGCCCTTCAACATGGGGATGGTCTTCCCCGTCTCCCCCCACAACTACGAGCTGAGGTACTGGCTGGCGGCAGGTGGCCTGCACCCCGGTTTCTATGCACCCCGACTCGGCGACAACTCGGGCCAGCGCCAGGCGGACGTGCTGCTGTCGGTGACGCCGCCCCCCCAGATGCCCGCCACCCTGGAGGCGGGCACCATCGCCGGCTACAGCGTGGGGGAGCCCTGGAACCAGCAGGCGGTCGCCAGGGGCATAGGGGTGCCCGTCATCACGGATAACGAGATCTGGCGCAACAACCCGGAGAAGGTGTTCGGCGTCACCCGGCAGTGGGCCGAACGTCACCCCAACACCCATGTGCGGCTGGTGAAGGCGCTGCTGCGGGCGGCCTGGTGGCTGGATGCAGACGACAACGGCAACCGGCGCGCGGCGGCCAAGCTGCTGGCCAAACCCGAGTACGTGGGGGCGGACGAGCAGGTGATCGCGAACTCCATGACGGGCACCTTCGAGTACGCCAGGGGGGACAAGCGCCAGGTGCCGGATTTCAACGTCTTCTTCCGCCATCACGCCACCTATCCCTACTACTCCGACGCCATCTGGTATCTGACCCAGATGCGGCGCTGGGGCCAGATCCCCGAGGCCAGGCCGGACGCCTGGTTCGAGCAGGTGGCCAAGGCCGTCTATCAACCGGACGTCTATCGCCAGGCCGCCGAGGCGCTGATCGCCGAGGGCAAGCTCAAGGCCAGTGACTTCCCCGACTTTGCCAGCGAGCAGGGCTATCGCGGCCCCCAGGATGGCTTCATCGACGGCCTCATCTACGACGGCCGCCACCCCAACGCCTACCTGCAACAGTTCGCCATCGGCCTCAAGGGCGATGAGCGGGTGCAATGAGCAAGGAGATCCCGATGAAACGACACACATGGCCCCTCATCCATTTAAAAGCCATCAACTGGAAAATCATGGTGCAGCCCCTGCTCGGCGTGCTGCTCTTCCTCGGCCTCTGGCAGTGGGGGGCGAGCCAGGTGCAGACCAGTCTGGGCACCCTGCCGGGGCCGCTCGCCACCGCCAGCCAGCTCTGGTCCCTCGGGCAGGATCACCTGGCGGAGCGGGAGAAGGCGGCGGCCTTCCTCGAACGCCAGCAGGTGCGCAATGCGGCAAGGCTGGCGGCGGATCCGGCGGCCGAGGTGAAGCTGCGTCCCTACACAGGGCGCCCCACCTTCTTCGATCAGATAGCCACCAGCCTGCTCACCGTGCTGTGCGGCTTCGCGCTGGCGACCCTGATCGCCATTCCGTGCGGGGTGCTGCTCGGCATGAACCAGGGGCTCTATCGCGCAGCCAACCCGGTGATCCAGCTGCTCAAGCCGGTGTCGCCGCTGGCCTGGCTGCCCCTCATCACCTTGGTGGTGAGCGCCCTCTACGCCAATCCCGCCCCCTGGCTTGCCAAGTCCTTCCTCACCTCGGCCCTGACGGTGACCCTCTGCTCCCTCTGGCCGACCCTGATCAACACGGCGGTGGGGGTGGCGGGGCTGGATGGGGATCTGCACAACGTCAGCCGGGTGCTGCGCCTCTCCTTTGTGACCCACGTGCGACGCATCGTGCTGCCCGGCGCCCTGCCCATGATCTTCACCGGGTTGCGGCTCTCCCTGGGGGTGGCCTGGATGGTGCTGATCGCGGCGGAGATGCTGGCCCAGAACCCGGGGCTCGGCAAGTTCGTGTGGGACGAGTTCCAGAGCGGCGGCTCCTCGTCCCTGGCCCGCATCATGGTGGCGGTGATCACCATAGGCCTCATCGGCTGCGCCCTGGACAGGGGCATGCTGGCCCTGCAGCAGTGGTTGTCCTGGGACAAGCGCCAGGTATTGCGCTAGGGATGCCTGTGGGCAGCCAAGACAGCACAGGCCCTGCAGCAGTGGCCAGGTACTGCGTTAATCACATTTCTATTCAGGCAGGAGAAGAGCCAATGAAGAGTTATCTGGAGATAAGCGACGTCGGCATCTCGTTCGAGACGGAGCAGGGCAGCTTCGAGGCCTTGAGCCGGGTCAACCTGCGCATCGAGAAGGGGGAGTTCGTCTCCCTCATCGGTCACTCGGGCTGCGGCAAGAGCACCGTCCTCAACCTGGTGGCCGGGCTGCTGGGGCCGACCCTGGGGGGCATCATTCTCGATGGTCGCGAGGTGGCGGGGCCTGGGCCCGAGCGGGCCATGGTGTTCCAGAACCACGCCCTGCTGCCCTGGCTCAGCGTCCAGCAGAACGTGGCGCTGGCGGTGGCCCAGGTGGAGTCTGACAAGCGGGCGGTGGCGGAGCGGGTGGACTACTACCTCTCCCTGGTGCAGATGGATCACGCCAGCCAGAAGATGCCCCACGAGCTGTCGGGGGGGATGAAGCAGCGGGTCGGCATCGCCCGCGCCCTCTCGCTCTCCCCCAAGGTGCTGCTGATGGACGAGCCGTTCGGCGCCCTCGATGCCCTGACCCGGGCCCATCTGCAGGATGCTCTGATGGCGATCCAGGCGGAGCTTGGCAACACCGTCATCATGATCACCCACGACGTGGACGAGGCAGTGCTGCTCTCCGATCGCATCGTCATGATGACCAATGGCCCCAGCGCCACGGTCGGAGAGATCCTGACCGTCGACCTGCCAAGGCCCAGAGACAGGGTCGCCCTGGCGGACGATCCCCACTACCACAAGCTGCGCCAGCAGGTGCTGCGCTTCCTCTACGAGAAGCAACGCAAGGTGACCCCCCTCAAGGCAGCCGGGCAGGTGCGCAGCAAGCTGCGCGCCTGAGCCCGCAGGATTCAAGGAAGAGAGACATGACTGACAAAGAGCAACAGTGGGTGACAGAGGACGGCATGGGCCTGCTCGGTCGCCAGAACAGTGGTTCCGCCGAACAGACCGCAAAGCAACGGCTGCTGGTGGTGGGCAACGGCATGGTGGGTCACCACTTCGTCGAACAGCTGGTGGCGGCGGGCGGCCTCGAGCGGTTCGATGTGACGGTGTTTGGCGCCGAGCCTGACGCCGCCTACGACAGGGTGCACCTCTCCGAGGTATTCGGCGGCAAGGCACCCCAGGCCCTGCGCATGGCCGACCCCGCCTGGTATGAAGAGAGCGGCATTGCGCTGCGGCTGGGGGCCGAGGTGGAGGTGCTCGACCGGGCCACCCGCACCCTGACGCTGGCCAACGGCGAGCAGTTCCCTTACGACCGTCTGGTGCTGGCGACCGGCTCTGTCCCCTTCGTGCCCCCCATCCCCGGTCATCAGCGGGAGGGGTGCTTCGTCTATCGCACCCTGGGGGATCTCGCCGCCATCCGCGATGCCTGCGCCCAGGCCCGCAGCGGCGTGGTCATCGGTGGCGGCCTGCTGGGGCTGGAGGCGGCCAACGCCCTGCGCCTGCTCGGCCTCAAGACCCAGGTGGTGGAGTTCGCCCCCAGGCTGATGCCGGTGCAGCTCGACGAGAGCGGCGGCGCCGTGCTGCGGGACAAGATCCAGGCCCTCGGGGTCGAGGTGCTGGTGGAGAAAGCCACCGAGTGCATCGAGCAGGGGGAGCAGGCCCGTCATCGCCTGCGCTTCAAGGACGGCACTCACATTGAGACCGACGTGCTGCTGTTCTCCGCCGGTATTCGACCCGCCGACACCCTGGCCCGGCAATCCGGGCTGGAGGTCGGGGAGCGCGGCGGCATCTGCATCGACGACGGCTGCCACAGCTCGGATCCCGCCATCCTCGCCATCGGCGAGTGCGCGCTCTGGCAGGGGCGCATCTTCGGCCTGGTGGCTCCCGGGTACCAGATGGCCCGGGTCGCCGTGGCCAGCCTGTGTGGTGGCGAGACCCGCTTTATCGGGGCCGACATGTCCACCAAGCTCAAGCTGATGGGGGTGGACGTGGGCTCCATCGGCGACGCCCACGCCAGCACCGCCGGTGCCCAGGAGCTGCTGCTGCTGGACAGGGTCAACGGCATCTACAAGAAGCTGGTGACCGACGGCGAGGGCAATCGCCTGCTCGGCGCCATCCTGGTGGGGGACGGAGCCGATTACGAGCGGCTGCTGCAGTACTACCAGAACGGGGTGGCGCTGCCCCAGCCGCCGCTCTCCCTGCTGGTGGGGGAGGTCGGGGCCGCCCCCGCGCCCCTGGTGCTGCCGGACAGCGCCATCCTCTGCTCCTGCCACAACGTCAGCAAGGGGGACGTGGTGGCCGCCGTTCGGGCGGGCAATCACGAGCTGTCGGCGGTGAAGAGCTGCACCAAGGCCGGCACGGGTTGCGGCGGTTGCAGCAACCTGCTCAAGCAGGTGGTGGATCAGACCCTGGCGGATCTTGGCGTCGAGGCGGACAAGGGGTTGTGCGAGCACTTCGCCTACGGCCGTCAGGAGCTCTATCACCTGGCCCGGGTGGGCGAGCTGAAGAGCTTCGAGGCGCTGCGGGACAAGCACGGCCAGGGGCTGGGGTGCGACATCTGCAAGCCGACGGTGGCCTCCATCCTGGCGTCGCTGTGGAACGAGCACGTGCTGGAGAAGCCCCACCGCGCGTTGCAGGATACCAACGACGCCTTCCTTGCGAACCTGCAAAAGGACGGCACCTATTCGGTGGTGCCGCGCATCCCGGGGGGGGAGATCACCCCGGAGGGGCTCATCACCATTGGCGAGGTGGCGCGCAAGTACGGCCTCTACACCAAGATCACCGGCGGCCAGCGCATCGATCTCTTCGGCGCCCGGGTCGACCAGCTGCCCGCCATCTGGGGCGAGCTGGTGGCGGCGGGCTTTGAGACCGGTCAGGCCTACGGCAAGTCGGTGCGCACCGTGAAGTCCTGCGTGGGTTCCACCTGGTGTCGTTACGGGGTGCAGGACTCCATGACCCTGACCCAGACCCTGGAGCACCGCTACAAGGGGCTGCGGGCGCCACACAAGCTGAAGTTTGCGGTCTCAGGCTGCACCCGGGAGTGCGCCGAGGCCCAGAGCAAGGACATCGGCGTCATCGCCACCGAGCGGGGCTGGAACCTCTATGTGTGCGGCAACGGCGGGATGCGGCCGCGCCACGCCGACCTCTTTGCCACGGATCTCGACGAGCAGACCCTGATCCGCTACATCGACCGGCTGCTGATGTTCTACGTGCGCACCGGGGACAGACTGCAACGCACCTCGGTCTGGATGGAGAACATGGAAGGGGGGCTCGACTACCTAAAGTCGGTGATCATCGAGGACAGGCTCGGCATCGGTGCCGAGCTGGAGGCCATGATGGAGGGGATAGTCGGCACCTGGCAGTGCGAGTGGAAGAGCACATTGGCGGATCCGGACAAGCTCAAGCTGTTCGAGGCCTTCGTCAACCGGCCCGAGGACGAGACGCCGCCGCGCCGTGAGGAGCGGGGGCAATGGGTGCCGGATATCGCTATCAAGGAGGTGGTATGAGCGACATAAAAGAAGAGACCTTACAGTCAGAACCTGGAGCCTGGCATAGGGTATGCGAGCTGGCGGCGCTGCCGGAGCAGGCCGGGCGCAGCGCCTGGCTGGAGGGGCGGGTGCTGGCGCTGTTTCGCCTCGGGGAGCATGTCTATGCCCTGGACGGGGTGGATCCCCTGGCCGGCGTGGCGGTGCTGGGGCGTGGTCTGGTGGGGGATGCCGGTGGGGAGCCCGTGGTCGCCTCGCCCCTTTACAAGCAGCGCTACGCCCTGATGGACGGTCGCTGTCTGGACGATCCTGCCCTGAGCGTCGCCTGCTGGCCGGTGCGGTTGGATGGCGGAGAGGTCTGGGTACAGCTGGGGTGAGTGGCCCATCTGAAAACCGTTTTTCTATCACCGGGCTTGCCCGGTGATTTTTTTGTGGCTGACCCGACATTTCTTGTACGAGAGGATGGCGGGAAAACGTTTTTCGGAAATAATGGACAAACGTTTGCAACTGGATGTTTGTCTATGACGGAACGTGAGCAAGAGATCCTCGCCCTGCTGCGCCAGGATCCCATGATTGCCCAGCAGGAGCTGGCGGACAGGCTCGGCATCAGCCGCTCCGCGCTGGCGAGCCACATCTCCAGCCTGATGCGCCAGGGCTATGTGCAGGGGCGCGGCTATGTGCTGCGCGAAGGCCCCTACGCCGTGGTGATAGGCGGCGCCAACATGGATATCTGTGGCTGCAGCCACGACAACCTGCGCATCGGCGATTCCAACCCGGGCCGGGTACGCACCTCCGCCGGCGGGGTGGGACGCAACATCGCCGAGAACCTGGCGCGCCTTGGCACCGATACTCGCCTGCTGACTGCGGTGGGCAACGATCAATACGGCCACCACCTGCTGGAGGTGAGCCAGCGCGCCGGGGTCGACGTGCGCCAGGTGCTGGTACTGGAGGGTCAATCGACCTCCTGCTACCTCAGCCTGCACGATGGCAGCGGCGAGATGAGCTGCGCCGTCAACGACATGGGGATCATCGAGCAGCTCACCCCGGCCCGGCTCACCCCCCTGAGCGGTTTTCTCGGTGCGGCCCGGCTCTGGGTGCTCGACACCAACCTCGCTACCCACACCCTGGACTGGCTGTTCGAGCGCCAGGGGGAGCACATCATCTTCGTGGACACAGTGTCGGTGGCCAAGGTGGAGAAGATCCGCCCCTGGCTGCACCGCATCCACACCCTCAAACCCAATCGCACCGAGGCGGAGCAGCTGTGCGGCTTCACCATCGGCGGGCCCGACACCTGGCCCATGGCGGCGGCCTGGTTCCACCGCGCCGGGGTGCAGCGGCTCTTCCTGAGCCTCGGCGATCAGGGGATCTTCTATAGCGACGGGGCCTGCCAGGGCCATCTGCCCGTGCTCGGCAGCCCGGTCGTCAACGTGACCGGCGGCGGCGATGCCTTCATGGCAGGGCTGGCCCACGCCTGGTTGCAGGAGCAGGGCATCATGGAGACAACCCGGTTCGCCCTCGGTTGCGCCGCCCTCACCGTCAATTGTTCCGATACCGTCTTTTCCGGCCTATCCAAGGCCGCCGTTGAACGCATGCTGGAGGAGTACCCATGTTGAACGCTTACCTCGATATCCAACCTGAAGTTGCCGCCGCGCTGGCCGCCGGCAAGCCCGTGGTGGCCCTGGAGTCCACCATCATCTCCCACGGCATGCCCTATCCCCAGAACGTGGAGACGGCGCGCCAGGTGGAGCAGGTGGTGCGGGACAACGGCGCCGTGCCGGCCACCATCGCCATCATCGATGGCCGCCTCAAGGTGGGTCTGGATGCGGGGGCCCTGGAGGCGCTGGGCCGTGCCGGGCACGCCGCCACCAAGTGCAGCCGTCGCGACATCCCCTTCGTGCTGGCCAACAAGGGGCTGGGGGCGACCACGGTGGCCTCCACCATGATCATTGCCGCCATGGCCGGGATCCGGGTGTTCGCCACCGGCGGCATCGGCGGCGTGCATCGCGGCGCCCAGGAGACCTTCGACATCTCGGCCGACCTGCAGGAATTTGCCCAGACCCCGGTGGCCGTGGTCTGCGCCGGCGCCAAGTCGATCCTCGACATCGGTCTGACCCTGGAGTACCTGGAGACCCAGGGGGTGCCGGTGATCGGCTACCAGACCGAGGAGCTGCCCGCCTTCTACACCCGGGAGAGCGGCTTCAAGGTGGATTACCGCCTGGAGAGCCCGGCGGCCATCGCCGAGGCACTGCGTCTGAAGTGGGAGCTGGGGCTGGCCGGGGGCGCCGTGGTGGCCAACCCGATCCCGACCCAGTTTGCCATGCCCAAGGCCGACATCGACGCCGCCATTGCCCAGGCACTGCGAGAGGCGGACGAGCAGGGGGTGAAGGGCAAGGCGTCCACCCCCTTCCTGCTGGCCCGGGTGTGCGAGCTGACCGGTGGCAACTCCCTGGCGGCCAATATCCAGTTGGTGCTGAACAACGCCGCACTGGGGGCGCGCATCGCTGCCAGCCTGTGATCGGTTGTCAGGGTGTGCGAGCTGACCGGTGGCAACTCCATGGCAGTTAATGTCCAGCGGGTGCTGAACAACGCCGAGCTGGGGGCGCGCATCGCTGCCAGCCTGTAAACACCTTTGCGAAAGATGCAAAAGAGGGCCAACAGGCCCTCTTTTTATTGCGCGAATCGGTGAGATAACCCCCTTATTCCAGCACCAGTCGCCCGTTGAGAGGTTGGACGGGGCGGTTGTTGGGGTGGTGCATCACCGCCTTGAAGGCATCGATCTGGGCCTGGCTGGCCTGGACCGGCTCCTTCATCACCAGCCAGCGCACTCCTTCCGAGCAGGGTGGGGTGGTCAGGGACCCGCTGAAGCGGTAGTAGTCGTGCTGGGCGGGCAGCAGTTGCTCTGCCGAGATGGGTTCCTTGAAGGCATGGATCTCCCCCGCCTTGGCTGGCAACACCTGCCAGGCCTGGCTCAGGGCCCCATTGGCCTGGCCCGGCTCGAACATCACGGCGACCACCGCCAGCTCCCCCTTGTCATTGGCATGGACCAGGTGACCCTCCAGGGGGTAGGACCTGCCTTCGATGAGGTTTTCGCTGGGGGCGTGGAAGTGGAACTGCTTGAGCTCGAAGTGCATGCCGTCGAGCTCAAGGGTGCTGCCGGGGGCATAGTTGACCTGCACCGTGTGGCCGTTGTTGACCAGCGTCTTGCCACCCGCCTGATAGTGGAACTGCAGGGGGGCCAGATCGGCCTTCACCAGACCCGAGAGGTTGACCGGCGACTGGTTGCTGCCGGCACACTGGCCATATTCCGGGGTCAGGCTGGCCCATTTCGCCGGGCCGGCCTCGCCGCTGTATTCCCAGTGTGTGGTGGCGGCAAAGGCGGCAGGGCAGAGCAGCAGGGCGCCAGCCAGCAGGGACTTTTTCATCATGCATCCTTATCCTGATTGAAAAGCACGACCATTCCAGGCCTTCCGGCAGGAAGGCCTCATCAATGGCATCGTTGGAAACGCAGGGTACGCGGTGCCAGACCGGATTAATTGTTATGAAAGGTCTGTCGTCATCGTTATTTGAAGCGTGGCATGAGGCGGCGCCATGATGTATTCCGGCAACGGGGCCCGCTTATTCATGGAGGAGAAATCCTGCGGGCATTTTCGCAATGAACGGCCCCCTTTCATGGCGCCCCAAATAGATGACGGGCTGATTCTAGAGGGCTTTTCATGGCTCCGTTTGATCTCGAGCAAACAAGCGCGGACTAATTATCGGGCTTGAGGATCCCTTATTTCGCTGGGATTTGTTCGATATTCCCTGACCCGGTCAGGGGCGTGCGTGGGGGGAGCCGGGCGCTGTGCTGACAGAGTGCCTCGGTGTTGACCCCTTATCCCTCTGATAGTGCTGGAGAAATCCCCCCCTCAGCACAGTGACGGCGGGATGACAATCCCCCGGTTGGCGGCGCCTTGTTTGCGGTTTTGCCGTCCTCTTCACATTTCCGGATTGCTCGCTATTTGTGCGATTGCCTTACTCATCCGACCTGGTGTCAAATCACTCCGCCTAACACAAGGAGTGGCATAATAATGAATAATATCAATAAATTAGTTCTGGCTATCGGATTCACTCTCACCACCTTCCCGAGCCTGGCGGCGGGATTCCAGTGCGGGGAGCACGTCACCCTGGGGGTACCCGGTCAATCCAGTCAGCTGTTGTGCCGGGAGGGCTATGCCGCCGGGTACAACTACGACACCAAGGTCTCTGACTGGGTCTCTTACCGGATGACGGCCGCCAGCGCCCAGGGTCAGGTGCCGCGCAAGGATGCCTTCGCCGAGGACAAGGAGGTGCCGGTGCAGTTTCGCGCCACCCTGTCGGACTACAAGGGCTCGGGCTATGACCGCGGCCACCAGGCACCGGCGGCGGACATGCGCTCCACCGCCAACACCATGAAGCAGAGCTTCCTGCTGACCAACATGACCCCGCAACTGCCGGCGCTCAACCAGGGGGCATGGCGCATCCTGGAGGAGAAGACCCGGCAGTGGGCCATCACCTACAAGAGCGTGCAGGTGATCACCGGCCCCATCTTCACCCACTCCGATGGCGCCATCGGCAACGGCGTGACCGTGCCCCACGCCTACTACCGGGTGGTGATGGATCTGGCGGGCAAGCGGGCCATCGCCTTCATCCTGCCGCAAGAGAACGTCTCGGCCAGCAGGCTGGCGGACTATGTGGTGACAGTGGATGAGGTGGAGGAGCAGACCGGGCTCGACTTCTTCACCGAGCTGCCGGATGAGCAGGAAGAGGCCATGGAGTCGCGGCTGTCGGCCATGTGGGGCGGTTAGCGCGTCCGGCAGGGGTAACGGGGGCCCAGGCCCCCGTTACCCACACGGGCCTCCGGCCATTGTCATGGCCCCTGGTACAGGGCCAGTACAGCTTGGGTCTGGCATCGGGCCCTTATCATGCCCCTTTTTTCAGGAGGCATCATGTCAGCGCTGTTTTCCCTTCACTCCTCGTCCACTCTTGCCCGCGCGTTGCGCATCTGCGTACCCATGGCGCTGCTGGGGGCTGCTGTTCCCCCCGCCATGGCCGACGAGGATATCCGCTTGGGGCAGACCATTCTGCTCGGGGTCGGCGATCATCCCGCCATCATTCCCATGCTCGCCTGCCGGCCGACCAAATCCATCATGGTCAAGGCAGGGCGGGAGTTGACCCTGGAGCGGGTCAAGGTGTTCTACGGCAACGATCGCAGCAAGACCCTCTATTTCGACAAAGTGTTGAGAGAGGATCAGGAGTCGGGGTGGCAATCCCTCGGCAGCCGACTCTGCATCAAGCGCATCGAGGTGTACGGCAATTCGGAAGGGAGCAGGGCGGGGGTCAAGGTGTACGGGCGCAAATGAGCAAAGGGCGGGGGAAATCCCCGCCCAGTGCTTATTTCTTCGGGCGGAACGGTTTGATGATGGCCTCGTCGCACTCGAGATAGGGCCCTTCCATCAGGTCGATGCAGTAGGGGATGGCGGGGAAGACCGCATCCAGGCACTCGCGGATTGATTTGGGCTTGCCCGGCAGGTTGACGATGAGCGAGCTGCCGCGCAGGCCGGCGGTCTGGCGCGACAGGATGGCGGTCGGCACGAACTTGAGGGACTCGGCCCGCATCAGCTCGCCAAAGCCCGGCATCATGCGATCGCACACCGCCTCGGTGGCCTCCGGGGTCACATCCCGCCTGGCCGGCCCTGTGCCCCCCGTGGTAACGACAAGGCAGCACTGCTCATCGTCCACCAGCCGAACCAGGGTCGCCTCAATCTGCTCCTGCTCGTCGGGGATCACCTGATAGACGGGCTCCCATTCCGAGGTCAGGTAGGCGTTCAGGGTGTCGATGATGGCCTTGCCGGAGAGATCTTCGTAGATGCCTGCACTGGCGCGATCGCTGACGGTGACGATACCGATTCTTGCCTTGCTCATGGTCTGCCCTTGGTTGCCGCAATAAAGTGGTAAATAAAATAACATAATCAGTGAGATATGTTAAACCGCAGGATGGTACAAGGGGAGGGCATCGAGCCTAGGGGAGAGTCGAATGAAAAACAATTTTGAGAAAAGTCCGTTAATAAGGAATAAGGCCGAGAAAAATGACGCTGAAATTTTATAAAAAAACTGACGCAGGCCGGATTCGGTTAATTTCATGAATCATAAGGAATAAATGATTTTTTCCGCCAACGATACGCAATTCGTGCCAAAAACCGGACTCCTGTGGCTCGGCGGTGAATGACCCAAAATCGCCACCATCCTATATAACCTTCCCTAGGGACAGTGAAATAGTGATGTGCCCGGCGTCGTTCCATTCCATGGGCGAGGTCCGGCCAGGAGGGTATATGGAGCTGCCTGATTTCGATACCCTGAAGTACTGGGCGCTGGCCGAGCCGGAGCGACTCGACGCGCTGCTGCGCCAGCAGATAGAGACCCTGATCGCCCAGGTGGGGCCAGAGCGGCAACGTCGGCTGCGAGGTCTGCAATTTCGCATCGACTGCCAGCGCCGCCTGGCCAGAAACAACCTCGACAGCTGCATCCGGATAGCCAACATGATGCATGACTCCGTCTACGCCATGCGCCAGCACATTCTGGATCTGCAGAACGAATCCTGTCAGGAAATGGCAGAGCCCCCGCTGCCGGATAATGTGATAGCGTTTTCCAGTTATCTGAAACGGAAATAATTAAAGGCCCTGTTCAAGATATAAAAAAACAGGGTGTTTATTAATTTGTCTCACCCCTTCTCAAACAAGTTGTTAAGCAAGTTGGGTGAATTGTTTTTTATTTGCTGCAAATATTCCCCTGGCGGCTGAATAATAGTGACCAGTGCCCGCAGTCCGATAGAGATGGATGAAGGTGTATTTATTTTGGGGTAATATCCAGACACATTTCATCTTGCTATGACTCAAAGGGATCATGAGAAGCATCACACCAGGAAGGGTGCTGTCGCGAGAGCAGCAGACGGAGATCACCCGGATCATCGTCAAGGCGGGCCAGATGCTGGCCCAGTTTGGGGCGGAGAGCCGCATCATAGAGCAGACCACGGTCCGCCTGGGGATGGCGCTCGGGCTGGAGAGCGTCGAGATGGCCATCTCTTCCAGCGCCATCGTCCTCACCAGTCTCTATCAGGGCAGTTGCGTCACCACCACCCGCCGGGTGCGGGAGCACGGCATCAACATGCAGGTGGTGTGCGAGATCCAGCGCATCTGCATCATGACGGAAAAGTCGCTTATCGGCGCGCGCGAGGTACGTCAGCGCCTCGAGGCCATCACGCCGTTCCACTATCACCCCTGGCTGGTGGTGCCCATGGTGGGGCTCTCCTGCGGTGCCTTCAGCCTGCTGTTTGGCGGTGACTGGCCCATCTTCCTGGTGACCTGCTGCTCGGCCTCGGTCGCCATGCGGGTGCGCCAGCTCATTGCCCGCCATCACCACAGCCCCCTCATCAACTTTGCCGCCACCGGGTTTATCGCCACCCTGCTCGCCTCCAGCGCCACCTTCTTCGGCTGGGGCGAACAACCCTATCTCGCCATGGCCGCCAGCGTGTTGCTGCTGGTGCCGGGGTTCCCGCTCATCAATGCGGTCTCCGACATGGTGAAGGGTTACTTCAACATGGGGCTGGCCCGCTGGGGCACGGCGACACTGCTGACCATCAGCGCAGCCATAGGGATCATTCTCGCCATGTCGGTGACGGGTATCTGGGGGTGGAAAGTATGAAGATCTTTGACGTTGTATCGACCCTGTTGATCGGGGCAAACCGGCTATCCATCAGCGCGCGGAACCATATCGGGATCATTCTCGCCATGTCGGTGACCGGTATCTGGGGGTGGAAGGTATGATGGAACTGCTCTGGCTGCTGGCCAAGGATGCCTTCTGGTCGGCCATTCCGGCGGTGGGCTTTGCCATGCTGTTCAACGTGCCGCCACGGATGCTCAAATATTGCGCCATGGGGGGCGCCTTGGCCCATAGCCTGCGTACCCTGCTCATCCACTACGGCATGCCCATCGAGTGGGCCACCCTGGCAGCGGCGACCACGGTCGGCTTTGTCTGTGTCTACTGGTCGCGCCGCCTGCTGGCACCGCGCCCGGTGTTCAGCGTTGCCTCCATCATCCCCATGATCCCGGGCAGCTATGCGTTCAAGACCATGATCGCCATCGTGGAGCTCAATATCTCCGGGGTGACCATGGAGCTGCTTCAGAGCGCGGTGGAGAACGGCCTCAAGGCGCTGTTTATCGTGGGGGCCCTGAGTTTCGGTTTGGCGATCCCCTCTCTGGTCGTGTACCGTAACCGCCCCATTATCTGACGACGGTGCGAGAGGTTGACCCCATGATGATTTCCATGATTGCCGCCATGGCCCAGGACAGGGTGATCGGCCTGGACAACCAGATGCCCTGGCATCTGCCGGCGGATCTGGCCCACTTCAAGCGGGTCACCCTGGGCAAGCCGGTGCTGATGGGGCGCAAGACCTTTGAATCCATCGGACGACCGCTGCCAGGCCGTCGCAATCTGGTGATCAGCCGCAATCCCGACTACCGGGCCGACGGCGTGGAGGTCATCGACTCGGTGGAGGCGGCGCTGGCGCTGCTGGCGGGCAGCGATGTGGCCGAGCTGATGGTGATCGGGGGGGGGCATCTCTACGGCCAGCTGCTGCCACGGGCCGAGAGGCTCTATCTGACCCGCATCGATCTGGCGGTGGAGGGGGATACCCGCTTCCCGGCCTTCGATGAGAACGATTGGTCGTGCATCGAGCGCGAGTCCCATCAGCCTGACGAGAAGAATCCCCACCCCTACTGTTTCGAGACCTGGCAGCGGCGCTGAGCCCTCTGATGCCATGAAGAGCCCCTTGCGACAGCCGGGGGCTTTTTTGTGCCCTGTTACTGCAAAGAGAAGGGGGCTGAACCGGCATGGCTGAAGGTGCCTGAAGCAATATCCGGAATGCGTGACATTAAAATGATTAGAAATGTAATTAAATAACCATTTGTCGCTCCGATGGGGGCCGTCCTCCCCACCCTCTCTTTTCGCCTGCTGCTAACGCCTTTTAATCATTAATGAAATGTGCTGCAAGTGCATCGCTGCTGTAGCGGTTCTGTCTGTTATAGGCGTTTCTATCGTGATTTAATGGATTTTTATGAATAAAAATAACCAATAAAAATCAATGACTTAAATTTAAACCTTCCAGGTTGGCTTCAATTGGTTCTTTTGCTTGGGCGTGAAATTGCTTAGTGTTAAAAGTAATTGGCTCACGTTCGACGGTTTGCCAGGCAAGGCGTCGGCCAAGAAAAAGGACAATATGACAGTCAAACTCGAGGTCAAATCCCTCTACAAAATCTTCGGCGATCAGCCGGATAAAGCGTTCAAATTGCTGGCGAAAGGGCATGATCGCGCCAGTATCCTGAAAAAGACCGGACAGACCCTGGGGGTCCAGGATGTCAATTTGGTCATCAACGAAGGGGAGATCTTCGTGGTGATGGGCCTCTCCGGTTCGGGCAAGTCCACCCTGGTGCGTCTCTTCAACCGGCTGATCGAGCCGACCCGCGGCCAGGTGCTGATCGATGGCGAGGACATCGCCGGCATCTCGGAGCGCGAGCTGCGCCAGGTGCGTCGCAAGAAGATCAGCATGGTATTCCAGTCTTTCGCCCTGATGCCGCACCTGAGTGTGCTGGAAAATACCGCCTTCGGGCTGGAGCTGGCCGGTGTACCGCTGGCGGAGCGCCAGCAGAGCGCCCGTCAGGCGCTCCATCAGGTGGGGCTGGGACAGTGGATAGAGGCTTATCCGGATGCCCTCTCCGGCGGCATGAAGCAGCGGGTCGGGCTGGCCCGGGCCCTTGCCAATGACCCCGACATCCTGCTGATGGACGAAGCTTTCTCCGCGCTGGATCCCCTGATCCGCACCGAAATGCAGGATGAGCTGCTCAAGCTGCAGGCCAGCCAGCAGCGCACCATCGTCTTCATCTCCCACGATCTGGACGAGGCGATGCGCATCGGCGATCGCATCGCCATCATGCAGGATGGCCAGCTGGTGCAAGTGGGCACCCCGGACGAGATCCTGAACCAGCCCGCCAACGACTATGTGCGCGCCTTCTTTCGCGGGGTGGATCTGGCCCATGTGTTCAGCGCCCGCGACGTGGCCAGCCGCAAGCAGGTGCCCCTTATCAAGAAACACACCACCGACGGGCCGGGCAACGCCCTGCGCCAGCTCAAGGAGCTTGAGCGGGAGTTCGGCTACGTGGTGGATCGCAGCCGCCGCTTCCTCGGGGTCGTCTCGGTGGAGTCGCTCGGTCAGGCGGTAAGGGCCAAAGGCAGCCTGGAGCAGGCGTTGCTGGCGGACATCCAGCCCATCCTGGCGGACACCGCCCTCAATGAACTGATCAGCCAGGTGGCGGCAGCCCCCTGTCAGGTGCCCGTGGTCGAGGAGGATGGCACTTACCTCGGCCTCATCTCCAAGGCCAATCTGCTCAATACCCTGGACAGGAGTACTCCGGCATGAAGCTGATGAATCCCCATTTCTTGCTGAGCGGGCTGCTGGCCCTGGTGCTGCTGGCGAGCCCTTCCCTGCGGGCCGATGAGGTGGCGGCAGACCCCTGGAGCGCGCCTGCGTCCACCGAGGTGTCCGATCCCTGGGGCAGTACCGACACCCAGGCCACCGACTGGCAGAACCAGATCGAAGCCGCCGACACCACAACCGCCATCGACTGGCTGGATCCTTTCCAGCAGGCGCTGGTGCCGCTGGATACCTGGGTGGAAGGGGGCATCGGCTGGCTGGTGGAGAACCTGCGGCCGCTGTTCCAGCTGATCCGCGCACCGGTGGAGCTGACCCTGAACGCCATGACCCATCTGCTGCAGACGGTGCCCTCCACCCTGATGATGGGGCTCCTGGCCCTGCTTGCCTGGCAACTGGTGAACGGCCGCATGGCGCTCGGCACGCTCGTATCTCTTGTGGGGATCGGGCTCATCGGGGCCTGGTCCGATGCCATGGTGACCCTGTCCCTGGTGCTGACCTCGCTGTTCTTCTGTGTGCTGCTGGGGTTGCCCACCGGCATCCTGCTGGCCCGCAGCGAGCGGCTCTCCACCTGGACCCGGCCGCTGCTGGATGCCATGCAGACCACCCCGGCATTCGTCTACCTCATCCCCATCGTGATGCTGTTTGGCATCGGCAACGTGCCCGGGGTGGTGGTGACCGTCATCTTCGCCCTGCCGCCCATGATCCGGCTCACCATGCTGGGTATTCGCCAGGTGCCCACGGATCTGGTGGAGGCGGCCCACTCGTTCGGTGCCAGCCCCTCCCAGTTGCTGTTCAAGGTTCAGCTGCCGCTCGCCATGCCCACCATCATGGCCGGGGTCAACCAGACCCTGATGCTGGCGCTCTCCATGGTGGTGATCGCCTCCATGATCGCGGTGGGAGGCCTCGGCCAGATGGTGCTGCGCGGCATCGGCCGGCTCGACATGGGGCTCGCCTCCATCGGCGGCCTCGGCATCGTGCTGCTGGCCATCGTGCTCGACCGCCTCACCCAGGCGATGGGGCAACCGGATCGCACCCGTACCGGCCGCTGGTATCAGCACGGCCCCGCCGCCCTGCTGCTGCGCCTGGCCGGCCGTGACAAGAAAATCGATTACAAAGGAGTAAACGCATGAGACCGATCACCAAAGGATTGACCCTGGGCACATTGCTGCTGAGTACCCAACTGCTGAGCCCGCTCGCCATGGCCAGCACCGAGTTGCCGGGGGAGGGGGTTCGCGTTCAGCCCCTGCAGAGCTCCTTGCCGGAAGAGGCCTTCCAGAGCCTGCTGGTGAGCAAGCTGATGGCGCGTCTGGGTTACGATGTCCAGCCCGCCCAGGAGGTGGACTACAACGTGGCTTATGCCTCGGTGGCCCAGGGAGACGGCACCTTCCTCGCGTTCAACTGGGTGCCGCTGCAGGACAACAAGTACGAGCAGGCGGGAGGCGACAAGGTGTTCTTCCGTGAGGGCACCTATGTGGCCGGTGCCGCCCAGGGGTACCTCATCGACAAGAAGACCGCGACCCAATACGGCATCACCAACCTGGGCCAGCTCAAGGATCCCGAGGTGGCGGCGCTGTTTGACGGGGATGGCGACGGCAAGGCCGACCTCATCGGTTGCAACCCCGGCTGGGGCTGCGAGGGGGCGATCAACCATCACCTCGACGCCTTTGGTCTGACCCCCACGGTGGCCCACAAGCAGGGCAACTACGCGGCGCTGATCGCCGATACCCTGGCTCGCTACCAGGCCGGCAAGCCGGTGCTCTATTACACCTGGACCCCCTACTGGCTCAGCAGCGAACTGGTGCCGGGCAAGGATGTGGTGTGGCTGGAAGTCCCCGCCGACGCCCCGGATGCGGCCAAGACCCGCTTGCCGAACGGCAAGAACTACGGCTTTGCGGTGAACACCATGCACATCGTTGTCAACAAGCGGTTTGCCGAGGCCAATCCGGCCGCCGCCAAGCTCTTCTCCATCGTCAAGCTGCCGCTCAATGACATCAACGTGCAGAACGGCCTGATGAACAAGGGGCAGAACAAGCCGGCGGACGTGGAGCGTCATGCCGACGCCTGGCTCAAGGGCCACGAGGCACTGGTGAACGACTGGCTGAATCAGGCGCGCGCTGCCGCCATGTAATGAAGGGCGTTACATCACCCTTTTGCGCAAAGAAAAACGCCCGGCAGTTGCCGGGCGTTTTTTGTGGGCGGGCGCAGCACATGGCCGGGCCGGGGGATCAGATGCCGGAGCCGTCGCTCTCGCCACCTTCCTCATGCAGGCCGCACTCGCGCTTGAGGCCGAAGAAGCGGGTCTGCTCCTCGCTCATGCCGGGCTCCCACTTGGCGGTGGTGTGCACGTCGCCGACCGAGAGGTAACCCTGCTCCCACAGCGGGTGGTAGGGCAGGTCGAACTCCTTGAAATAGTAGAAGACGTCCTTGTTGCTCCAGTCGATCACCGGCAGGAACTTGAAGCGACCGCGCTGGATGGCCAGCACCGGCAGCTTGCCCCGGCTGCCGGACTGCTCACGGCGCAGGCCCGAGAACCAGGTGCGGGCACCCAGCTCGTTCAGGGCGCGGTCCATGGGCTCCACCTTGTTGAGCTGGTTGTAGCGGGTGATCCCCTCCACCCCCTGCTCCCACAGGAGGCCGAAGCGGGCCTCCTGCCAGGCTGGGCTGAGTTCGGCCCGGTAGATCTTGAGGTTGAGCGCGAGACGCTCGGTCAGTTCGTCGATGAAACGGTAGGTCTCGGGGAAGAGGTACCCGGTGTCGGTCAGCACCACGGGCACGTCGGCCCGCTCGCGGCTCACCAGGTGCAGCATGAGCGCCGCCTGGATGCCGAAACTCGACGACAGCACATGCTCCCCCGGCAGGTTGGCCAGGGCCCAGCGCACCCGCTCGGGGGCGCTCATGGCGTCCAGCTCCCGGTTGAGGGGGGCCAGCGCCTCGACCTGCTCCTCCCGGCCCAGGGCCAGCAGGGCGTCGAGGTCGAGCCGGCCGTCGGCGGTGCGCGCCAGCCGGGCTGTATCAGTCTGTTCAGGCTGCATAGAAGTCCCTCGCGGAGTCGATAACCGGGGCGATGATCCCGGCGCGAATGACAAAATCGCCGAAGCACTCGTTCAGGTTGCGCTCGCTCGCCCAGCGGCCGATCAGGGCGTCCAGTTCGGCCAGGATCTGCGGCTCGGTGATGTTCTCCAGGTGCAGGCGCGGGATGCGGGTCCCCTCGAGGTTGCCCCCCAGGTGCAGGTTGTAGCGACCCGGCGCCTTGCCCACCAGACCCACTTCCGCCAGCATGGCGCGGCCGCAGCCGTTGGGGCAGCCGGTGACCCGGAAGATGATGGCGTCATCCGCCAGGCCGTGCTTGGCCAGCAGCCCCTCGATGTCGGTGACGAAGGCAGGCAGCATGCGCTCGGCCTCGGCCATCGCCAGGGGGCAGGTGGGCAGGGCCACACAGGCCATGGACTGCTTGCGCTGCTCGCTCACGCCGTCATCCAGCAGACCGTACTGGCGCGCCAGGGCTTCGATGCGTGCCTTCTCGCCGGCAGGCACGCCCGCGATGATGAGGTTCTGGTTGGCGGTGAGGCGGAAGTCCCCCTGATGCACCTTGGCGATCTCCAGCATGCCGGTCTTGAGGGGCTTGCCCGGGAAGTCCAGCAGGCGGCCGTTCTCGATAAACAGGGTCAGGTGGTGCTTGCCGTCGATCCCCTCCACCCAGCCGAAGCGATCGCCACGGCTGGTGAATTCATAGGGGTGAACCGGCCCGAACTGGATGCCGGCGCGGTTCTCCACCTCGGCCTTGAAGGCCTCGACCCCCACCCGTTCAAGGGTGTACTTGGTCTTGGCGTTCTTGCGGTTGACCCGGTTGCCCCAGTCGCGCTGGGTGCTGACCACGGCGGCCGCCACCTCCAGCACGTGGGAGAGCGGAATGAAGCCAAAGTCGCTCGCCTTGCGCGGGTAGGTGGTGGTGTCGCCGTGGGTCATGGCCAGACCGCCCCCCACCAGCACGTTGAAGCCCACCAGCTTGCCGTGATCGGCAATGGCCACGAAGTTGAGATCGTTGGCGTGGATGTCCACATCGTTGTGGGGCGGGATGACCACGGTTGTCTTGAATTTGCGCGGCAGGTAGTTGGAGCCCAGGATCGGCTCCTCGTCACCCCCCAGCTTCTCGCCATCCAGCCAGATCTCCACGTAGGCGCGGGTCTTGGGCAGCAGGTGCTCGGAGATCTTCTTGGCCCACTCGTAGGCCTCCTGGTGCAACTCGGACTCCACCGGGTTGCTGGTGCAGAGTACGTTGCGGTTCACGTCCCCCGCGGTGGCGATGGAGTCGATACCTGTGCTGTTGAGGGTCTGGTGCATCAGCTTGATGTCGCGCTTCAGTACCCCGTGGAACTGGAAGGTCTGGCGGGTGGTCAGGCGGATGCTGCCGTACATGCTGTGTTCTTCGGCGAACTTGTCGATCACCTGCCACTGGGCCGGGGTGATGATGCCGCCGGGTAGGCGGGCGCGCAGCATGACGTTGTGCAGGGGCTCCAGCTTCTGGGCGGCGCGCTCCGGGCGGATGTCGCGGTCATCCTGCTGATACATGCCGTGGAAGCGGATCAGCTGGAAGTTGTCGCCGTTGAAGCCGCCGGTGAGCGGGTCCTGCAGATCTTCGGCGATGGTGCCGCGCAGGAAGTTGCTCTCGCGCTTGAGGCGTTCGTTGTCAGCCAGCGGCCCTTCGACCGGTCCCGGAATAAGTTGTTTGCTCATCAATAGACATCCCTTTGATAACGTTTGGCACGACGCAATTCGCTCAGATACTCTTCTGCTTCCTCACGGCTCTTGTGGCCGTGTTCCGCAATCACTTCCAGCAGGGCTTCCTGCACATCCTTCGCCATGTGGTTGGCGTCGCCACACACATAGAAGTGAGCGCCTGCTTCCAGCCACTGGTAGAGCTCAAGCCCTGCCTCGCGCAGGCGGTCCTGCACATAAATCTTGTTGGCCTGATCCCGGCTGAAGGCCAGGGAGATCTTGGACAGCAGGCCCGATTTCACATAACGCTGCCACTCCACCTGATAGAGGAAGTCCTGGGTGAAGTGGGGGTTGCCGAAGAAGAGCCAGTTCTTGCCCTCTGCCCCCTGTGCTTCCCGCTCCTGCAGGAAAGCGCGGAACGGGGCAATGCCGGTGCCCGGGCCCACCATGATGACGGGGGTGTCGGGATTGGCGGGCAGGCGGAAGTTGTCGTTGTGCTCCACGAACACCCGGACCTCGGCATCTTCCGGCAGACGGTCCGCCAGATAGGAGGAGGCGCCGCCGCTTCGCACTGTGCCATCTTCTTGGGGGTAGCGCACCACGCCGACGGTCAGGTGCACCTCTTCTTCCACCTCGCTCTGGGCGGAGGCGATGGAGTAGAGGCGGGGGGTGAGGGGGCGCAGCAGTGCGATCAGTTGATCGGCACTCAAGGAAGCCGGGAAGCGTTTCAGTACGTCCACCACCTGTGCGCTGGCCACCAGGGCGTTGACCTGGGCCTTGTCACCGGCCAGATCTTTGAGCGCCGCGTTGTCCGTGATCTCGGCGAGGCCAGTGATCAGGCCCCCGTGCAACCGGGTCAGCTCGTAGTGACGGGTCAGCGCCTCGCGCAGGCTGCCATGGGGGGTGGCCTCATCACCGGTCAGACCGGTCAGGGCCAGCACTTCCCCCACGAGATCGGCGTCGTTGTCGAACCAGATGCCGAGCGCATCCCCCGGCTGGTAGGTGATGCCGGACTCTTCCAGGTTGATCTCGATGTGGCGGATGTCCTTGGTGGAGTCGCGGCCGGTGATCTTCTGGTTCACCGAGAGTCTGGCGGGGAAGGGGTTCTCCTTGTTGTACTGGCTGTGGCCGACGGCGGCCTGCACCGAGCCCGCCACGCTGGCGGTCGCGGCGCCGGCAGAGAGGGTGGCGGCGACCGCCGCAACGGCCTGCTCGCCCCAGGCCTTGGCGGCATCCTGATAATCCACATCGAGGCTAGCTAGCTCATGGATGCGCTCGGCCCCCGCTTTGGCGAGGAAACCATCGAAATCCTTGCCGGTCTGGCAGAAGAACTCATAGGAGCTGTCACCCAGCCCCAGCACGGCAAACTTGAGCCCTTCCAGCTTGCCGACCTTGCCCTTTTTGAGCTGCTCGAACAGATCGACGGCGCTCTCGGGGGGCTCCCCCTCCCCGTAAGTGCTCACTACCACCAGCAGGTGGCTCTCTTTCTTGAGCTGCTTGGGTTTGTAGTCCGCCATGGAGGTGAGGGTCACCGGCAGGCCGCGGGCCTCGGCCTGGGCCTTGATGGCGCTGGCCACGCCCTTGGCATTCCCGGTCTGGGAGCCGTAGAGAATGGTCAGGCTGCCGCCGGGAGCCGCGGCTTCTGCGCCTGCGCTCGCCACGGGCTGGACGCCCGCCTGGGAGAGGCCGTAGAGATAACCGCTGACCCAGGCCAGTTGCTGGGTATTGAGGGTGGTGAGAACTTGGTTGAGCTGGCGCTGCTGTTCGTCAGAGAGCGGGCTCAGGATGGGGGCTGTCAATGGCATCACACATGTCTTCCATGGTCTGATTTTTGGTCAGGGTAAGGGGTGTAATGAATAACAACAAAGAATAAAAATATCTTCTTTATGCGATTTATGAATTTATAAAGCCAAAATCCATCTCAGCCCCGGGGCGCCCGTGATATAAAAATGGCCTTGCCGAGCCCCCTGTCCCGGGGATCTCTCATGCCCCAAGGAGCAACCATGTCCCGTTTCTTTCATGTCAACGCCTTCAGCCATCACCCCTTCGGAGGCAACCCCGCCGTGGTGGTGCTGGGGGAAGCGCGGCCCGACGCCGAGCTGCAGGCCATGGCAGCGGAGTTCAACCTCTCTGAGAGCGCCTTTCTGACCCAACTGGGGGAGGAGCATTACGGGTTGCGCTGGTTCACCCCGCAAGTGGAGGTGGACTTGTGCGGCCATGGCACCCTGGCGGCGGCCCATGTGCTGTGGCAGACGGGGGCGGTGGCCGAAGATCAGCCCATCCGCTTCGCGACCCGCAGCGGCGAGTTGGTTGCCCGGCGGGAAGGGGAGTGGATCTGGCTCGACTTCCCGCGTATCTCTCTGGCTCCTCTTGAGCTGGATCCTGCCTATGGGGCAGCCCTCGGCTGCCAGCCGCTGCAAACCCTGGCGGTCGGGGCCAAGTTCCTGCTTGAGCTCGCCAGCGAGGAGGCGGTCCGCGCGCTTACCCCCGATTTTCACGCCCTGCGGGCGCTGCCGGGCCGGGGGATCATGGTGACGGCGCCATCGAGCCGGAAGGAGGACGACTTCGTCTCCCGCTACTTCGCCCCCTGGGTAGGAGTGGACGAGGATCCGGTGACCGGCTCCAACCACTGCGCCCTGGTGCCCTTCTGGGCCGATCGGCTCGGCAAACGGCAATTGCGGGCCCGCCAGATCTCGGCCCGGGGTGGGGATCTCAGGCTGGAATTGCAGGAGGGGCGGGTGCTGATGGCGGGCCGGGCACTGACCCTGTGGCAGGGGGAGTGGCTGCTGCCGCCGGCCTGATAAGCGGCAAGTTGGTGGCGTATTGAAGGTTCGCCACCGGTTGTGTCCGTCATAAAAAACGCCCCGCAATTGCGGGGCGTTTTGATTGCCATGGACGGCAGCGTTTTGCTACGGCCCTGTTTCTGCGGCGCTTACTTTTGTGGACGCAGAGCTGGGAACAGGATGACGTCGCGGATGGTGTGGCTGTTGGTGAACAGCATCACCAGACGGTCGATACCGATACCCTGACCGGCGGTCGGCGGCAGACCGTGTTCCAGCGCGGTGACGAAGTCGGCGTCGTAGAACATGGCTTCGTCGTCCCCTGCGGCTTTCTGGTCAACCTGGGCCTGGAAGCGCTCGGCCTGATCTTCCGCATCGTTCAGCTCGGAGAAGCCGTTGGCCAGCTCGCGACCGCCGATGAAGAACTCGAAGCGGTCGGTGACGTCCGGGTTCTGGTCGTTGCGACGGGCCAGCGGGGAGACGGCAGCCGGGTACTCGGTGATGAAGGTCGGTTGCAGCAGCATGTGTTCCACGGTCTCTTCGAAGATCGCGGTGATCACGTGGCCCAGCTCCCAGCTCTTCATCAGCTCGATCTTCAGACCCTTGGCGACGGCGGTGGCCTTCTCAAGAGTGGCCAGATCGTCACGGGTCACACCCGGGTTGTACTTCAGGATGGAGTCGACCATGGAGAGGCGCTGGAACGGCTGACCGAAATCGATGGTCAGGCCCTCTTCGCCCTCTTTGGCGTAACGGATCTTGGTGTCGCCCAGGATGTCCTGTGCCAGGGTGCGCAGCATCTCTTCGGTCAGGTCCATCAGGTCGATGTAGTCGGCGTAGGCCATATAGAACTCGAGCATGGTGAACTCGGGGTTATGGCGAACGGAGATACCTTCGTTGCGGAAGTTGCGGTTGATCTCGTAGACACGCTCGAAACCACCGACCACCAGACGCTTCAGATAGAGTTCCGGAGCGATACGCAGGTACATGTCGATGTCCAGCGCATTGTGGTGGGTGATGAAGGGACGTGCGGAGGCGCCACCCGGGATGACTTGCATCATGGGGGTTTCCACTTCCATGAAGCGCTTGTCATTCAGGAACTTGCGAATGCCTGCCACCACTTTGGTGCGGGTCACGAAGGTCTTGCGAGACTCTTCGTTGGCGATCAGGTCCAGGTAACGCTGGCGGCAGCGGGCTTCCTGGTCGGTCAGACCCTTGTGCTTCTCGGGCAGCGGGCGCAGGGCCTTGGTCAGCAGGCGGATGGTGGAGACGTGTACGGAGAGCTCACCGGCGTTGGTGCGGAACAGGGTACCCTCGACACCGACGATGTCACCCAGATCCCACTTCTTGAACTGCTCGTTGTAGAAGCCTTCCGGCAGATCGTCACGGGTCACGTAGATCTGGATCTTGCCAGCCATGTCCTGCAGGGTCGCGAAAGATGCCTTGCCCATGATCCGGCGGGTCATGATGCGACCGGCAATCTTCACCTGTTTACCCAGGGCGACCAGCTCGTCATTGCTCTTGTCGCCGAATTCGGCATGCAGATCGCCGGAGAGGCTGTCACGACGGAAGTCGTTGGGGAAAGGATTGCCCTGGGCGCGCAAGGCGGCCAGCTTGGAGCGACGCTCAAGCATCTCGTTGTTCAGTTCGAGAGTCTGGTCGACTTCCGGGGTGGTGGTTTGTTCAGACATGGTGATTCCTGCTGCTCTGTTTACAGGCCTGATTTCAGGCTGGCTTCGATAAACTTGTCCAAGTCGCCGTCGAGTACCGATTGGGTATTGCGGGTTTCGACGCCGGTGCGCAGATCCTTGATACGGGAATCATCCAGTACGTAGGAGCGGATCTGGCTGCCCCAGCCGATGTCGGACTTGGTCTCTTCGAGGGCTTGCTTCTCAGCGTTCTGCTTTTGAATTTCCAGCTCGTAGAGCTTGGCCTTCAACTGCTTCATACACTGATCTTTGTTCTTGTGCTGGGAACGGTCGTTCTGGCACTGCACCACCACGCCGGTCGGCACGTGGGTGATACGCACCGCGGACTCGGTCCGGTTGACGTGCTGACCACCGGCACCGGAGGCGCGGTAGACGTCGATGCGAAGATCAGCCGGGTTGATCTCGATCTCGATGTCATCATCGATCTCGGGGTAGACGAACACGGAGCAGAACGAGGTGTGGCGACGGCCGCCGGAATCGAACGGCGACTTGCGTACCAGACGGTGCACGCCGGTCTCGGTGCGCAGCCAGCCGAAGGCATACTCGCCGGTGAACTTGATGGTGGCGGACTTGATGCCGGCCACGTCGCCCTCGGAGCATTCGATGAGCTCGGGCTTGTAGCCGTGGGCATCGCCCCAGCGCAGGTACATGCGCAGCACCATGTTGGCCCAGTCCTGGGCCTCGGTGCCACCGGAACCGGACTGGATGTCGATGTAGCAGTCGGAACCGTCGTGCTGACCGGAGAACATGCGACGGAACTCGAGATCCACCAGCTTGGCCTCCAGCTCGTCCGCTTCGACCACGGCTTCGTTGAAGGTCTCTTCGTCTTCGCCTTCGACGGCCAGGCTGACCAGCATCTCGACGTCATCGACGCCCTGGGTCAGGGTATCGATGGTGCTGACGACGTTCTCCAGGGAGACGCGCTCCTTGCCCAGCGCCTGTGCGCGCTCGGGTTCGTTCCAGACATCCGGCTGTTCCAGCTCGGCATTGACCTCTTCTAGACGCTCTTTCTTGGCGTCATAGTCAAAGGTACCCCCTAAGCAGCTCGGTCCTCTCAGACAGCTCCTTAAGCTTGTTTAATACAGGATTGACTTCAAACATCGTGAAAACTCTCGGGGTCGATGTGATTTAAAAACGGGATATTCTAGCCAATTGCAGAAGGAATAAACAGGGTTGGCTGGCCCCGCTCTTTTTCCTGCTCCAATTTTCCGCAGCATTTTTAAAATTTCCGCGTAAAATATCGTCACTCACGCCATTCTCCGCTTTAGTTTTACGCAGATTGGCCGCTAACAACACACAGTGCCACGCACTCCCGATTGATCCTGTTCCCGACCCCCACAAGAAGAAAACACGATGAAAAACCTATCACTCAAGCAGAAGATACTGTTGTCTGTGGTCATCGCCTTGTCACTGGTGATCCTGCTGCTCTCCTGGCAGAGCTACACCAGCCAGAAGTCCATGCTGCTGCAAGGCAGTCAGGAACAGGTGCAGCGCCTTGGCAGCCAGCAGGCCGCCAGCGTCAGCGACTGGCTTGCCGCCCGTCGTGACGTCATCCAGGCCCTTGGCAACAAGGCCGGTGCCGAGCCCCTCAACGCCCTGCAACAGGCCCAGGTGTCCGGCCGTTTCCAGCTCACCTATTTTGGTGAGGGCAGTGGCAAGATGAACGACTCCGACCCCTCCATCAACCGCGACGGTTACGATCCCCGCTCCCGTGGCTGGTATCAGGAAGCCATGGCCAAGGGCGGCATGATCGTCACCAAACCCTACCTCGACGTGGCCTACAACATTCTGGTGGTGACCCTGGCCCAGCCTGCCCAGGGCGGCGTGGTGGGGGGGGATCTCTCCATTGCCTCCCTGGTGGATGACATCACCAAGATGAAGCTGCCTGCGGACGGCTTCGCCATCCTGATGCACAAGGATGGCACCGTCATCGCCTACAAGGATGCGGCCAAGGCGATGAAGCCAGCCAGCGAGATCGACAACGATCTGACCAATGCCCTGATCGAGCAGAGCAAGGCGAGCAACAGCCTGGTGCCTGCTTTCTTCGACAACGAGGGGCGTGACAAGCTGCTGTGGGCGACGGACATTCCGGACACCGACTGGGAGCTGGTGCTGGTACTGGACAAGAGCACCCTGGAGGCGCCGCTCTCCTCCCTGCTGATGACCCAGCTCGGCCTGGCCCTGCTGGTGCTGGTGGGCAGCATCCTCGCCATCTCCTGGCTGGTCAGCCTGCTGCTCGGTCCCCTCACCAAGGTGTCCCAGGCCCTGGCCCGCATCGCCGACGGTAACGGCGATCTGACCCAGCGTATCAAGATCGACGCCAATGACGAAGTGGGCCAGCTCGCCGGCAGCTTCAACCGCTTCGTGGGCAGCCAGCATCAGCTCATCGCCAACATCCGTCAGCTTGCCAACGAGCTGAACGCCGATGCCGAACGCAGTCTGGTGACCAACCAGGCCGCGGTGGAAGAGCTGCAGCGCCAGCAACAGGAGGTGACCATGGTCGCCACCGCCGTCACCGAGATGGCGAGTGCCACCATGGAGATCGCGGGCAACGCCGAGAACACCGCTGCCGCCGCCCAGCAATCCGCCCAGAGCAGTGAACAGGGCAAGATCCTGGTGAACCAGACTCGCCAGTCCATCAACAACCTGGCCGAGGAAGTGGGGCAGGCGACCGGCGTCATCGGTGAGCTGAGCCGTCACGCCCAGGCCATCTCCGGCATCCTCTCCACCATCCAGGGCATCGCCGAGCAGACCAACCTGCTGGCGCTGAACGCGGCCATTGAAGCGGCCCGTGCCGGCGAACAGGGTCGCGGTTTCGCCGTGGTGGCGGACGAGGTGCGGGTGCTGTCGCGCCGTACCCAGGATTCCACCCAGGAGATCCAGTCCACCATCGAAACCCTGCAACAGACCACGGCCCGCGCGGTGAGCCTGATGCAGACCAGCCAGGGGTTGGCAGACAACAGCGTGAAGGATGCCGACGCTGCCGCTGCGGCCCTGGAGGAGATAACCCAGGCCGTCAGCCTCATCTCCGACATGGCGGGCCAGATCGCCACCGCCGCCGAGGAGCAGACCCAGGTGACCGGTGAAATCACCCAGAACACCACCGCCATCAAGGATGTGAGCGACGAGATCACCGCTTCCGCCATGCGCGACCTGGATCAGGCGCACAACCTCAAGGGGCGAGCCACCAATCTGAACCAGCAGGTGTCGACCTTTATTTTGTAAGGAAGGTCAGGCCGCAGTCCTACCGTGGCGTCAGTAAAAAGCCCCGCACCTTGGTGCGGGGCTTTTTGTTGCCTGCCGTCGGCCCCTTGGTGGGGCTCGGGGCAGCGTCCAGGGACCAGCAAGCAAAGAGCCCACCGCAAGGTGGGCTCTGTCATACGGGGCCTGCGTCCGGGATCACAGGAAGGGCAGGGCCAGGAACAGCTTGATCACCACGGCGTTGATGATGTCGATGAAGAAGGCACCGACCATGGGCACCACCAGGAAGGCCAGGTGGGAGGGGCCGAAGCGCTGGGTAATGGCCTGCATGTTGGCAATGGCCGTGGGGGTGGCGCCGAGGCCGAAGCCGCAGTGACCCGCCGCCAGCACGGCCGCATCATAGTTGCGCCCCATGACCCGGAAGGTGACGAAGATGGCGTAGAGCGCCATCGCTACCGTCTGCACGGCCAGCAGGATGAAGATGGGCAGGGCCAGGCTTGCCAGCTCCCACAGCTTGAGGCTCATCAGCGCCATGGCGAGGAAGAGCGACAGGCTGACGTTGCCGAGCAGGGAGACCTCGCGGTCGCTCACTTCGTGCCAGTTGAGCAGGGTGAGCAGGTTGCGCAGCAGCACGCCGACAAAGAGCACGCAGACGAAGATCGGCAACTCGAAGACGCCGCCCTTGAGATAGAGGGCCAGCATTTCGCCCCCTTTCAGGCTGATGGCGATGAGTGCCAGAGTCTCGATCAGGCTGAAGGTGGTGAGCGGGCGCTCCATGTCCGGCATTTCGAAGCCCTGGGGGGCGCCGTCACGGTTGTGCTCCTCACCGGGCACCTGCACCTTCTTCACCAGATAACGGGCGACCGGGCCGCCGATGAGGCCCCCCAGCACCAGGCCGAAGGTGGCACAGGCAATCGCCAGCTCGGCGGCGGATTGCACGCCGTACTTCTCGGTGAAGATGGAGCCCCAGGCCGCCCCGGTGCCGTGGCCGCCGGAGAGGGTGATGGAGCCGGCCAGCAGCCCCATGTGGGGATCCAGCCCCAGCAGGGTGGCCAGACCCACCCCCAGGGTGTTCTGCACCAGCAGCAGGCCGGTGACCACCAGCAGGAAGGTGGCCACCGCCTTGCCGCCGCGCTTGAGGCTGCCCAGATCGGCGGAGAGGCCGATGGAGGCGAAGAAGGTCAGCATCAGGGCCGTCTGCAGGCTGGTATCAAATTGCAGTTCGATCTGCAGGGTGGAACGCAGCACCAGCAGCACCAGGGCAACCACCAGGCCACCGGCCACGGGTTTGGGGATGTTGAAAGTGCGCAGGGGTCCTATCTTGTTGACCAGCAGGCGGCCAAGCAGCAGCACCAGGGTCGCGGCGACCAGGGTGGCGTAGGCATCAAGTTGTAGCATTCAGTGCTCCCATGTTGATCGGCTGTGTCTTTGGCGAGAAAGACTCACGGATCCAGCCGGGATGAAACAGAGTGGCGAACGCGCCAGTGACAGAGGGGCCGCAGCCCCGTCCCTCTGCAAAAGAGGGGGTCGACACGAGCCCGTGTTCGTCGGGCGTCCAGATGAGATTTGTGAAAAATCCGCCGGATACTAGCAAAAAACACCAAGTACATCCACATATGTCACATTAATGATTAAAACATGGTGTTAACATGGCATTTAAAACTGTCTCGCCGAGTGTGCTCCGGATCGCAACAATGCTGCTGCGGCTGTCATTTGCAGCGGCACTCTTTATAATTCGCCCGGTTCCGCCCCCACGGGAGGACACAGACCCTCAAGAGGTCTGCGGATGACCGATATTGAGCCCGCCCGCACCATCTGAAGGACGGGGGCTGTATCGGTTGAGCCCTGTTTGATTTGCCGGTTTCCAGTCCAGAGAGAGGAGAGGGTGTGAAGAAGTCCATCTACATTGCCTACACAGGCGGCACCATAGGGATGCAGCGTTCCGACCACGGTTATGTACCGATGGCGGGCTTCATGGAGGACTGTCTGGCACGGATGCCCGAGTTCCATCGACCGGAAATGCCCGATTACCATATTCACGAATATGCCCCCCTCATCGACTCTTCCGACATGACGCCAGCAGACTGGCAGCGCATCGCCGAGGATATCAAGGGCAACTACGACAAGTACGACGGTTTCGTCATTCTGCACGGCACCGACACCATGTCGTTCACCGCGTCTGCGCTCTCCTTCATGCTCGAAGATCTGCACAAGCCGGTCATCATCACCGGCTCCCAGATCCCCCTGGCCGAGCTGCGCTCGGACGGTCAGCAGAACCTGCTCAACGCCCTCTATATCGCGGCCAACTACCCGATCCACGAGGTGACGCTCTTCTTCAACAACCAGCTCTATCGCGGCAACCGCAGCAAGAAGGTGCATGCCGACGGCTTCCACGCCTTCGACTCGCCCAACTACCCGCCCCTGCTCAATGCCGGTATCGCCATCTCCCTGGAGGCAGGTGAGCTGGGCGTGCCGTGCGATCGCCCCCTGGTGCTGCACGACATCACCCCCCAGCCCATCGGGGTGGTGACCCTCTATCCGGGGATCTCGGCGGAGGTGATAGCGAACATCCTGCAACAGCCGGTGCGTGCGCTGATCCTGCTCTCCTTCGGGGTGGGCAATGCGCCCCAGAACCCGGCCATGCTGGCGCTGCTCTCCGAGGCATCTGCCCGGGGCGTCATCATCGTCAACCTGAGCCAGTGCCTGCACGGCAAGGTCAACATGGGGGGCTATGCCACCGGCAACGCCCTCTCCCGTGCGGGAGTGATCTCGGGCTTTGACATGACCGCCGAGGCTGCGCTCACCAAGCTGCACTTCCTGCTGAGCCAGGATCTGCCGGCGCCACGCATCCGCGAGCTGATGCAGCAGTCCCTGCGCGGGGAGTTGACCCCCTGACTTTCCCTCTCACCCTAACCCTCTCACAGCGGGAGAGGGGGTAGATCGAGGTGGCGAGGTTTGCCATGAAGATCGCCGGCAGGTGGCCCGCTGACTGCTCGCAGGGGAGTGCCAGCTCCCTTCTCCCCTGGTGGGAGAAGGGCCGGGGATGAGGGGATATGTCAGGAAAAAGAGAGGGGAGCCATATTGGCTCCCCTCTTTCGTTGTGGCGGGTGGCTCAGACTCAGTGGTTGAGATCGACCCGCACTATCTCTTCCTCGTCGCGATACTGACGCTTGAGCTCGCTCTTGCTCTTCATCACGATTTCGCCGTCACGGCCGATGTTCATGTGCTCGGGGTTCTCAAGGTGCATCGCCTGCCAGGCCATCACGGCCTGCAGGGAAGTGGCCTTCTGCTCCTCGGTGAGGGGCTTGCCATCCGGCCATTTGCCGAGCTCGACCGCAGTCTTGAGCCGCTCGTACACCTCTTTGGGCATCTGCGCTATCGCTTGTTGAAACGTCACTTGCTGAGACGACATCCGGCCTCTCCTTGAAAATTGAGCCATGAACACGGGTTCAGGCGGGCAGATCCTGTCGGACTATACCGGCAGATCCTGGCGGACTACGCCAGCCATCTGCTCCATCACCCGTACTACCTGACAACTGTACCCGAACTCGTTGTCATACCACACGTAGAGCACGCAGTGATCCCCCTCGGCGATGGTGGCCTGGGAGTCGACGATGCCCGCAAAACGGGAGCCCACCATGTCGGAGGAGACCAGCTCGGTGCTGGCACTGAAGTCGATCTGGCGATGCAGGGCCGAGCTCAGTGCCATCTGCTGCAGATAGGCGTTGAGGCTCTCCCGATCGGTGGTCTGCTCCAGCGACAGGTTGATGATGGCCAGGGACACGTTGGGTGTGGGCACCCGGATGGCGTTGCCGGTCAACTTGCCCTTGAGCTCCGGCAGCGCCTTGGCCACCGCCTTGGCGGCGCCGGTGCTGGTCATTACCATGTTGAGGGCTGCGCTGCGACCGCGGCGCTCGCCTTTGTGATAGTTGTCGATGAGGTTCTGATCGTTGGTATAGGAGTGGACTGTCTCCACGTGGCCGTGGCGGATGCCGTACTTGTCCTGCATCACCTTGAGCACCGGGGTGATGGCGTTGGTGGTGCAAGAGGCGGCGGAGACTATCTTGTCATCCGGACCTATCACCTCGTGGTTGACCCCGAACACCACGTTCTTCATCTCCCCCTTGCCGGGGGCGGTCAGCAGCACCCGGGCGGCGCCGCGGGCCTTGAGGTGCTCGGACAGGCCCGCCTCGTCACGCCAGACGCCGGTGTTGTCGACGATCAGCGCATTGTCGATGCCGTAGGCGGTGTAGTCGATGTCGGCCGGGCTGTTGGCGTAGATCACCTGGATGAAGGTGCCGTTGGCGATGATGGCACTGCGTTCAGCATCCACCTCGATGGAGCCGTTGAAGGGGCCGTGCACCGAATCGCGGCGCAGCAGGCTGGCACGCTTCTCCAGATCCCCGTCGCGACCGCCGCGCACCACGATGGCGCGCAGGCGCAGGGAGTTGGCGGCGCCGGTGCGCTCGATGAGCAGACGGGCCAGCAGGCGGCCGATGCGACCGAAGCCGTAGAGCACCACGTCGGTCGGGGCGGGCACGGCACTGCGGTTCAGTGCCGGTGCCAGCTTGGCACGCAGATAGTCCTCGATGCCGGCTTCATCCTCATGATCCTGCCAGTAGCCCACGGCCAGTTTGCCGAGATCGACTTCGGCGGCGGTGGGGTTCAGGGCGACGATGGTGCGCAGGAGAGGGAAGCTTTGCTGGATGGGCAGCGGGGTGCCCTGGTGGCGGCGAACGACCCGGTGGGCCTTGAGGATATCGATGGTGGAGGCGTTTTGCAGGGGGCGTCCGTAGAGGGTGATCTCTATCCCTTGCTGTCGGTAGAGGCGACCTATCAAGGGTTGCATGGCTTCGGCGAGCTCCTGGCTCTCCTGCCACGCCTGCAAGTAGTGCTCGTGGGTCATTAACCAGATCCTTTTATTTCACGTTGTTGAAGCAAGTTGCCTGGGCAAATTGAAATTCGTCGAAGGCAGATCAGTGTAGGGCTGATGGTTTCGTTATATTATTCTGCAATCGCGGCCTTATACGGCGCGCGCATTGTAATGGATATGTAGCCTGTTTGCTAGTTGGCGGTGGCCGGTGCGGGTTGCGATTGTTATCAACCAGATGTGAACCATGACCCTATTCTCACAGCGTCCGTTACTGCTTTCCCTCGCTTGTTGCCTGACGTTGACGGCCTGCGACGACGACAGGATCCACAACATCTGCTCCCAATATCCCGCCCTGTGCGCGGACCTGGTGGACGACGGCTGGTGTCGCTATGAGCGCAGCGACGTCATTCGCGGTCGTTACTATCTCCAGGAAGAGGGGACGGACAGGCGCAAGTACGATCTGATGCGCGGCCTGGAGCGTTATCTGCAGTGCGCCGAGCACTCCACCAACATCGAGTACAAGCGGGCCAGGGAGCAGAAGAGCCCCAGAGTGGAAGGGATGCTGGCCGCCGGCCGTCAACTGGAGCAACTGGATGCGCAGACCCGGGGTTCCCAGGATCCCTACCTGCTGCTCTGGCACTGGACCAACAACACCAGTCCCGAGGCCCGCGCCAGCTTCCTCGCGCAGGAGGGGACGCCGAGCCTCGAGGAGCCCGAGCTGCAACTGGCGCTCGGCGGCATTTATGCCAAGAGCGAGCCCGAGAAGGCCATCAGGCTGATGCACCATGCGCTCTCCCTCTATCGGGAGGGGGACAAGGTCAACAGCCGGATCCTCACCGCCCTCAGCACCCTCTACATGGGGCAGAAGCGATTTGATCAGGCCTATCTGTGGGGCAAGGTGAGCGAGTCATTCCAGGAGAGCCCCGAGGTCTCCGCCACCCGGCTCGGCATTTACCATGCCATCGGCAAGGAGGAGCAGGAGACGCTGGACGACCAGGCGGCCACCATCGTCGATGCACTCAGGCAGGGGAGCTACCGCACACCATGAATCCGACCCTGACAGAGGTCCGGGAGTGGGCCCATCCCTTCGATATCCGCCTCGTCCACGGCCAGATCCGCGGCGAGGACAGGGTGCTTGAACGGGCCACGGTGAGGGCCGTGGTGATGCGTGGTGATCGACTGCTGCTGGTGCACTCCCGCGTCAACGGGGATCTCATGTTCCCCGGTGGCGGCATCGAGCACGGGGAGGCACACGATGCGGCCCTGGCCCGGGAGCTGCGGGAAGAGTGTGGCGCCGAGCTGGTGGCCGTGGGCCCCCTGCTGGGAGAGACCCGGGAGTATCGTGCCGCGCGCGAGCCGGATTACGATGCCTACTGCATCCGATCGTCCTATTACCTCTGCCGGGTCGGGGAGGACTGGAGTGCGCCGCGTCCCCAGCCCTACGAGATCCGCCTCGGCTTCACGCCGGGCTGGTTCCCCCTGGCCGAGGCCCTGCAGACCAACAAGACCCAGCTGGCGGGTCCCTGTCCCCAGTGGACGGCGCGAGAGACCCGGGTGCTGGCAGAGTTGCACCGCTGGCAAGCGTCCGGCTTGCTGACCTGACAAGGCCGCTTGCCCCATAAAAAAACCGCCTGTCGGCGGTTTTTTTATGGCTGTCCCCGGCGTCAGGGGAGACAGACCGGGCAGAAGGCGTAGGTGCCCTGGGGATCGTTGAAGCGGGTCAGCGGGTCCAGAGTGCGGTTCATCTCCAGCAGCGCCTTGCCAAGCCCGGTGGGCAGCCAGCTTTGCAGGTGCGGGGCCAGCGCCTGGGCGCTGCTGTCAAACAGCTCGCGCAGGAACTTGTCCCTGGCCGACTCTTCCGGTGCGATGGGGGTGACCTGCCAGCTCTTGAGGTTGGCGAGATCGGCAGCCGCCTTGAGGGCGTCATCCAGATTGCCGAACTCGTCCACCAGCCCCAGTGCCTTGGCATCCTGCCCGGTCCAGACCCGGCCTTCGGCGGCTTTTTCCGCCTCTTCCGGGCTAAGGCCCCGGCCCTTGCCCACCAGGCCGACAAAGCGCTGATAGGTGTCTTCCACGCTCAGTTGAATGGCTTCACCCACGTGATCCGGCAGGGCACGGGTCAGCCCGACCCCCACGAAGTCGGTGGTGCCGACGCCGTCGGTGTGTACCCCGTACTGGGAGAGCGCCTTGTCGATGGTGGCGAACATGCCGAACACCCCGATGGAGCCGGTGAGGGTGGTGGGGGAGGCGAAGATCTTGTCCGCATCGGCGGAGATCCAGTAGCCACCGGAGGCGGCGTAGCTGCCCATGGAGATGACCACCGGCTTGCCCGCCTGTTTCAGGGCCAGCAATTCGGCGCGGATCTGCTCGGCGGCGAAGGCGCTGCCGCCGGGGCTGTCCACTCGCAGTACCACGGCTTTCACCTGATCGTCACGGCGGGCCTCGGCCAGCAGATCGGCAAGGCTGTCGCCACCGATGGTGCCGGCAGGCTGGACGCCATCCATGATGGCGCCGCTGGCGGTGATGAGGCCAACCTCATCCTTGCCGCTCTGGGGGTACTGTTCCGGGATGGCGGCCAGATACTCTTTCAGGCCCACGCCCTTCCAGCCGTGATCATCGGCCTCGCCCACTTCCTTGATCACCGCCTGGGTCATCTCGTCGCGGGTGGCGAGCTGATCCACCAGACCGTTGTCGAGGGCGTAGCTGGCCGCATTGCCACCGGCCTTGCGCAGCAGTTCGAGGAAGTGATCCTTGTTCGGTGCCACGGCATCAGGCTCGATCTCCCGCTGCTCCGCCACGTCGGCCACATAGGATTGCCACAGCTGATCCAGCCAGCGCTGGTTCGCCTCCTTGCTCTCGGGGGACATCTCGTCCCGGGTGTAGGGCTCGACGAAGGACTTGTAGGTGCCGACCTTGAAGACGTGTGGGGTGATATTGAGCTTCTCCAGTGCCGACTTGAAGTAGGTCTGGTAGACACCCAGCCCCTCGATCAGCACGGCACCACTCTGGTTGAGCAGCACGTGGTCGGCGTGGGCGGCGAGCAGATAGGCCCCCTGGCTGTAGTAGTCCGCCATGGCGATGACCGGCTTGCCGCTCTCCTTGAAGGCGTCGATGGCGGCCGTCACTTCCTGCAGTTTGGAGAGGCTGGCCCCTTGCAGACCCTGGGGCTTGATCACCAGCGCCTTGATGCGATCGTCATTCCCCGCACTCTTGATGGCCCACAACAGATCGGAGAGGACGATTTCGCTTGGCTGCTCGTCCCCCTTGTCCATCTGCCTGAGCAGTTGCACCGTGGGATCGGTCTGGGTGCGCTGTTCTACCAGCACACCGGAGAGATTGAGGGTGAGCGCCCCCTCGATGGGGGTGCTTGGGGTCTCGCTCTGGCTGACGCTGAAGACGATGACCAGCACGACGAGAAGAAACAGCAGGTTGACCAGCATCAAGCGGGTAAAGTTGAGCAGGCGCCAGAGGCTGCGAAAGAGCCATCCCAGACCTTTGAAAATAGACATAGCTGCGTTGTCGCCCTGTTAATGGGTTGAGAGCAGCCATTATTAACCAGTTGCGCAGCCAATTGCCATTTCCCCTTGAGTCGACTGCCCCCCGCCACTTCGGAACACGGCTGTTCGCTGAAAAAATGTCCAAACATTTGTTTGAAAAAGAGTTTTCGATTCTTTACTCTAGCTCCAGTTTGATAACAAAAAATTAACTGAAAGGCCCGATGAGCCGGCCCCACCTCCACCTACCCCTTCTTTTTACTGCCCGTCACCCGAGGCAGCCAGGAAGGCTGGAGCATGACCCCGTGCACATCGACCTCGACAAGGAGTGCATCATGAGCCGTTATCCCACGCTGCTGACCCCCCTCGATCTGGGTTTTACCCAGTTGCGCAACCGCGTACTGATGGGGTCCATGCACACCGGCCTCGAGGAGGAAAAGGGGGGCTTTGACAAGTTGGCCGCCTTCTATGGCGAGCGGGCCCGTGGCGGGGTCGGTCTCATCGTGACCGGCGGTATCGCCCCCAATTTGCGGGGGCGGCTGGTGCCCCACGGCTCCCAGCTGAGCTTTCCCTGGCAGGTAGCCAAACACCGCAAGGTGACCGAGGCAGTGCACCGGGAAGGGGGCAAGATAGCGCTGCAGATCCTTCATGCGGGCCGCTACGCCTACCATCCGTTCAGCCTGGCGCCGAGCGCCCTCAAGGCTCCCATCTCCCCGTTCAAGCCGCGGGCCATGAGCGAGCGGCAGATCCGCGGCACCATTCGCGACTTCGCCGCCACTGCGGCGCTGGCCAAGGCGGCCGGTTATGACGGGGTCGAGGTGATGGGCTCGGAAGGCTATCTCATCAACCAGTTCATCTGCGAGCGTACCAACAAGCGCACCGATGGCTGGGGCGGCAGCAGTGAAAACCGCATGCGCTTCCCGGTGGAGATTGTCCGCGCCATCCGTGAGCGGGTGGGCACGGATTTCATCATCATCTTCCGCCTCTCCATGCTGGACCTGGTGGAGCAGGGATCCTCCCTTGAGGAAGTGATCGCACTTGGCCGGGCACTGGAGCAGGTGGGGGTGACCCTCATCAACACCGGTATCGGCTGGCACGAGGCGCGCATTCCCACCATCGCCACCAGCGTGCCGCGCGGTGCCTTCAGCTGGGTGACCGCCGAGCTGAAAAAGCACCTCAAGGTGCCCCTCATCACCACCAACCGCATCAACACCCCTGAGGTGGCGGAGCGCATCCTGGCGGGCGGGGAGGCGGACATGGTCTCCATGGCGCGCCCCTTCCTGGCAGACCCCGAGTTCGTCATCAAGGCGGCTGAAGACAGGGCGGACGAGATCAATACCTGCATCGCCTGCAACCAGGCCTGCCTCGACCACGTGTTCAAGCAAAAGCGTGCCTCCTGCCTGGTCAATCCCCGCGCCTGTTTCGAGACCGAGTTGACGTTTGGCCGGGTGCCCCAGCCCAAGAAGCTGGCGGTGGTGGGGGCGGGTCCTGCCGGGCTGGCGTTTGCCTGCTACGCCGCCGAGCGCGGCCATCAGGTGAGCCTGTTCGATCAGGCGAGCGAAATCGGCGGCCAGTTCAACTTTGCCAAGCAGATCCCGGGCAAGGAGGAGTTTCACGAGACCCTGCGCTACTTCGCCAAACGGCTTGAGAAGTGCGGCGTCGAGCTCTATCTGGGCCAGCGCCAGAGTGCCGAGAGCCTCTTGGGCGGCGGTTTTGACGAGGTGATCCTCGCCACCGGCATCCGCCCGCGCACTCCCAATATCCCGGGTATCGAGCACCCCAAGGTGTTGAGCTACCTCGATGTCTTGCGTGATCATAAGCCGGTGGGCGAGAAGGTGGCGGTGATCGGCGCCGGCGGCATCGGCTTTGACGTGGCCGAATACCTGGTGGAGAAGAGAGGATCGCCAGATGCCGCAAGCCATCGCGATCACTGGCTCAAGGAGTGGGGCATCGACAAGCAGCTCGGCGAGCGCGGCGGCCTGACTACCCCCGAAATCGATGCGCCCGAGCGCCAGATCTGGTTGCTCCAGCGCAAGGAGAGCAAGGTGGGCGACGGCCTTGGCAAGACCACCGGCTGGATCCATCGCACCGTGCTCAAGAATCGCAAGGTGCAGATGCTCTCCGGCGTCCAGTATCTGCGTATCGACGATGCCGGGCTTCATATCCAGGTGAGCGACCAGCAGCAGTGCCTGCCGGTGGATCAGGTGATCATCTGTGCCGGACAGGAGCCCCTCAAGGAGTTGCAGGCCGGTCTGCAGGCCGCTGGCAAGCCGGTGCACATCATCGGCGGTGCCGACGTGGCCGCCGAGCTGGATGCCAAACGCGCCATCCGGCAAGGGGCGGAGCTGGCTGCCGTCATCTAGCCTCCCGACCCTTTCGTATCCTGACAAACCCCTGAACCTCAGGGGTTTTCTTCATCTGGTGCTGTGCTAAGGTAGCGCCATCATCGCCTTTGACAAGGAACTGCCCCATGGATGCCCTCCATCTGTTACTCAATCGCCACTCCTGTGGTCGTCTGGCCGAGCCTGCCCCGAGTGGCGAAGTGCTCGACAATATCCTCAAGGCCGGGCTGCGGGCGCCGGATCACGGCACTCTGACCCCCTGGCAGTTCATCCTGTTTGAAGGGGAGGGGCGTGAGCGCCTGGGGACATTGCTGGCCGATGCCGCCCATGCCCGTGGCGAGGATGCGGACAGTGTCGAGAAGTGCCGCGCGGCGCCACTGCGTGCTCCCCTGGTGATCGCGGTGGCGACCCGTTATCAGGCGCACCCCAAGGTACCGAAACTGGAGCAGGAGCTCTCAGCCGGTTGCGCCCTGATGGCGATGCAGATGGCGGCCCAGGCCCAGGGCTTCAACGGCATCTGGCGCTCCGGCTGGTTCATCTTCGACGAGCAGATCCATGGTGCACTGGGGCTGGCACCGGAGGATCAACTGGTGGGCTTCCTCTACCTTGGCACCCCCATGCTGGAGGCCCGCAAGCTGCGCGAGTTGCCCATCCAGGACTTCGTGCGCAGCTTCTGAAGCACAGAACGCCAAAAGCCCTGATTATTCAGGGCTTTTTTGTTTTCTGACAAAGCCGTCAGGCTGTACTGATAAATGCGCACTTGCCAAGAGGGTAGAAGGGGGTTGGCCGGACATTTTTTGAATTGTGAGAGATTCTTCTCACTCCTGGTTTATTACGCTATGTAAAACGTTTGCGCCACGTTATTATCCCACTGCCAGTTTAGAAGGTGACCCCTTCTAATTTTCTGCGATGAGAGTCGCAATTCCGTAGCACCTTTTTAGAGCCCAACGTCTTGATGACATTGGGCTTCATTTTTTGTAGGGCTGGCACGTCAGCGTTCTTTCTCCTCCGCCTCTTCTCTACCTCACCCTGTCTCTTTCCGGCGATCTTTTGTACAGTCATTGATGTGGCCTCGATTGGAATCAGGATCAGGGTCAAATATCCTGCATTTGCAGGTGAAATCCGGCCCGGGATCCGCCAGCATCGGCAGAGACAAGAGAGCCAGAGGCTTCCCTTCAATGTCGACTGTCCGCACCTTTGCCATCCGGAGGCCATATGTGGTTCAACCGCAAGCTTGAAAAAGAGAATCAACAGCTCAGGGAGGCGATGCTTCTCAAAGAGCAGCAGCACCAGAGCGAGCTGGCCGAATTGCGTGCCACCATCGGTGAATACGAGCACATGCAGCGCACCAGCCGGGAGCGTGGCGATCTCTTCAATCAGGTGATCTCCTGCCAGAACCAGGGAGGTGAGATGCTGCAGAGCGTGCGGGAAGCGCTGGCCGGCAGTGCCGAGCACCTGATGGCTGAAAAGGGAGCGCTTTGCGAGCTGGATCAGCTCTTTGCCCAGACCCGGGGCGCCATCACTCGTCTCTCCGGTCGCGCCCATGCCATCACGGATGAGGCGGCTCGCAGCCTCGCAGCCGTCCATCAGCTCGATGCCAGTACATCCGCCATCAACCAGTTCGTGACCGCCATCCAGGGCATTTCGGATCAGACCAACCTGCTGGCACTCAATGCGGCCATCGAGGCGGCCAGGGCTGGTGAAGCTGGTCGAGGATTCGCCGTGGTCGCCGATGAGGTGCGTCAGCTGGCGAGCAAGGCTCATGAGGCCAGCAGCCAGATCGAGGTGCTGGTCAGACAGATAGTGGCCCAGGCGCAGGAGATCAAGTCCATCATCGATGACAATCAGGCCAGTGCCGCCGAGGTGGCGACCTCCTCCTCCCAGATCGATGTGGTGGTGACCCAGGTGCTGGCACAATCAGGCCGGATGCAGCAGGTGATCCACAGTGCGGCCACCACCTCCTTCCTCAATACCACCAAGCTGGATCACGCCGTCTGGAAGAACACCATCTATCGGCTCATCGATCAGCAGCATTTTCACGAGCCGGTGAGCGACCACGCTCAGTGCAGGCTGGGCAAATGGTATTTCGAGGGGCAGGGTGCGGAGCTCTTCGCCCACAAGCCGGGCTTTCGTGAACTGGACGGGCCCCACAAACGGGTCCACGAGAGCGGCAAGGCCGCCCTGCACGCGCGCGAGCAGGGGGATATCAAAAGCATGGTCGAGCAGCTCAAGACCATGGAAAACGCCAGCATGCAGGTGGTGCACTGCATCGACCGCTTGCTGGAAAGCGCCTGAGCGAGCCTCGGGCCTTCCGCTCAACCTTTGACTGGCAGCAGCCGTGCCGGGTTGCCTGCCACCCTGGCACCGGCTGGCACGTCTTTGGTGACCACGGCTCCAGCGCCCACAACAGCTTCCCGCCCTATGGTGACACCGGGCAGCAGAATGGCGCCGCCGCCTATCCAGACCCTGTCTTCGATGGTGACCGGCAGCGCCGTCTCAACCCCCTGAATGCGCTCATCGGCATCCAGCGCATGGGCGGCGGTGTAGATCTGCACGTTCGGCCCAATCATCACCTCGGCGCCGATGCGAATGGGGGCATTGTCCAGCAGGGTGGCCCCCATGTTGATGTAGCTGCCCTTGCCAAGGTGGATGTGGCGGCCATAGGTGCAGTAGAGGGGCGGGCAGATGAAGGCACCCTGGGCCAGCTCGCCGACGATCTGCTGCAGCAGCGCCAGTTGTTCATCCTCCTCGTCGCTGCGATTGAAGCGGCGGTACAGGCGGGCCGTCTCCCGGCGCAACAGCTCCAGCTCTGGCGCTATGCAGTTGTAAGGCTGGCTGGCGATCATCTTCTCGTATTCGGTCATGACTGGGCCTCGATGGGGTGGAGGAAGAGAGGATAAGCCATCGGGAGGCAGAGAAGCGTGAGGCTCTCCCCAGAGTGGGCAGAAGGAGAATGGGCGTCCGGAAACGACAAGGGCACCCTGGGGTGCCCTTGTCGTTCAACGACCTAAGTGTTGCCGCTGTGGCCTGTTGCTTGTCAGCCGAGTGTGCGGCTGATGGGTTGGCAACTGCCGTGGCTTGTTGTTTATCAGCCGAGTTTGCGGCCGATGGGTTGGCAACTGCCGTGGCTTGTTGTTTATCAGCCGAGTTTGCGGCCGATGGGTTGGCAACTGCCGTGGCTTGTTGTTTATCAGCCGAGTTTGCGGCCGATGGGTTGGCAGCCACCGTGGCTTGTTGCTTATCAGCCGAGTGTGCGGCTGATGGGTTGGCAACTGCCGTGGCTTGTTGCTTATCAGCCGAGTTTGCGGCCGGAGAGGCGGCACCACTCTTCCTTCACCGCAGTCGGGTCCATTTCGAACCACTGGCCATAGATGGTCTCCAGCTCTGGCGCCTGGCTTTCCAGCACGCCGGAGAGGGCCATCAGGCTGCCCGCCTTGCCGTGGCCGGCGATAAGCGGCGCCAGTTCCCGCAGCGGGCCGGCCAGGATGTTGGCGACCACCACGTCCGCTTCGACGTCTTGCGGCTGATCCGCCGGCAGGTAGAGTTCGATCTGGTCGGCAACGCCATTTCGCTCGGCGTTGTCACGGCTGGCCTGGATGGCCTGAGGATCGATATCGATGCCGATGACCCGGGCAGCCCCCAGTTTCAGGGCGGCGATGCCGAGGATGCCGGAGCCGCAACCAAAGTCGACGACGGTTTTGCCGGCCAGATCCAGCCCGTCCAGCCACTGCAGGCAGAGTGCCGTTGTGGGGTGGGTACCGGTGCCGAAGGCCAGGCCCGGGTCCAGCATGACGTTGACCGCATCGGGGTTCGGCACGTCGCGCCAGCTCGGGCAGATCCAGAGCCGCTCGCCGAACTGCATGGGGTGGAAGTGATCCATCCACTCGCGCACCCAGTCCTTGTCTTCCAGTTGCTCCACCTTGTAGCCCACGTCTTTACCGAAGATCTGCTGGAAGAAGGCGATGGTGGGAGCCGGATCGGTTTCGGCGTCGAACAGTCCCATTACTTCGGTCTCGCCCCAGAGCGGGGTTTCACCGGGCATGGGCTCATAGACGGGCACATCCTTGGCATCCATAAAGGTCACCGCCTGGGCCCCACGCCCCAGCAGCATGTTGCTCACCTTGTCTGCGGTCTTGGCAGTGGCGTTGATTCGAATTTGTATCCAGGGCATGGCGTCGGCTCTTCATAAATGTGAAACCGCGGGATTCTATCATCATGGGCCCGTGCTGTCGTGGTTTGACCATGGCCTCATGGGGAAGGGAGGTAACTCTGCCAAGTTGGCACGGTTAATGTATTCCTTCATGGGTGACGGGAAGCAACTTGTTCCCGCTGAATGCTTTGCTCTATGAAGTTCCGTCATCTTTTTTCAGCCACCTTCGGGTGGCTTTTTTTATGCCGGTGCGCTGAAAGCGGTTAATTGGGAGGGAAAAGCAGAGATTGGCACGCTATCTGCAAAGTTACAGATGTCCTGCATAAGGATATGTGTGTGATTGTTACCCCAACGTTCAGGTTTTTAGGGCCATCCCGACGGGATGGCCTCTTTTTTATGGTTTTTTCGGGGGAGATGCCCCGTCAGGGACAAAGGTCACCTGCGGGGCTGTGCACTCTTGGGGCTTGTCACTGGTGATTTCACCCCATGATGGTGCATTTATTTACCTATAAGGGAATAGTCAGGACGACGATACCCGCTCTGGCGGCGCCTCAGCGATGGAAACCGCTCATGTCGATCACCAGCTTGCCCACCATGCGACCCGCTTCCAGCTCGGCATGAGCCCGGGCCAGGGTGAGGGGCGTCAGTTCGGGCACCACCTTGCTGAGGGTGGTCTTGAGCACCCCTTCATCGATCAGGGCCGCGACCCGGCCGAGCAGGTTGTGCTGCTCGATCATGTCCGGGGTCTGGAACAGGGAGCGGGTAAACATGAACTCCTGGCTGAAGGTGACGCTCTTGGGTTTGAGCAGACCCAGATCCCAGGGTTCACTGGACTCGGCGATGGTGCAGATGTGACCAAACGGACGGATGAGGCTGGCCATGGTGTTCCAGTGCTGCTCGGTGGCGTTGGTGCAGAAGATGGCATCCACCTCGCTGATGCCGAGTGCCTTGAGCTCCGCCTGCAGATGGTGATGGCTCACCACCTGGTGGGCCCCCATGTCCAGGCACCATTCCCGGGTTTCTGGGCGCGATGCGGTGGCGATCACCTCCATGTCGGTGAGCTGGCGGGCGAGCTGGATGGCGATGGAACCGACCCCGCCGGCGCCCCCGATGATCAGCAGTCGCCCGGTGCTTTCGCGGGTGAGGCTCATGCGCTCGAACAGGGTTTCCCAGGCGGTGATGGCGGTGAGCGGCAGGGCGGCGGCTTCCAGATCGGTCAGGGTGACTGGGGCGATCGCGGCAATCCGCTCGTCCACCAGTTGCAGGGCGCTGTTGCTGCCCGGGCGGCTGATGTCGCCTGCATACCAGACCCTGTCACCGGCCTTGAACAGGGTGACGTCGCTACCGACGGCGATCACCTCGCCCACGGCGTCCCAGCCCAGCACGCGGGGGCTGCTTTCGACCTTGTCCTTGGGGGCGCGTACCTTGGTGTCGACCGGATTGATGGAGGTGGCGTTGACCCGTACCAGCAGATCCCGCGGGCCCGGTGTCGGATCGGGCAGATCGCTCTCGATGAAGCAGTGGGGGTGGTTGCTTGGCAGATAGTGAGTCAGGGCGATGGCTTTCATGGCTTTTCCTTTCAAATAGCAGTGTTCGGGATTGCCACTCACTCTAGTCTGGATGATTATCAAGATTAAGATGGGTAATTGGTAAAGACTGTTTGAATAAATGAACAATGTCGAACTGGAGTTGATGGGGCTGTTCGCCACCGTGGTGGAGCAGGGGAGCTTCACCGGGGCGGCCGAGGTGCTCGGGATGCCCAAGTCCTCGGTGAGCCAGAAGATCTCGCGCCTCGAATCCCGGCTAGGGGTGAGGTTGCTGCAACGCACCACCCGCAGGCTCAGCCTGACGCCCCAGGGGGAGGTCTATGTGGCCCATTGTCAGGAGCTGCTGGCACTGGCGCGCAGCGCCAATCTGGCGATGGCGCGGTTGCGCGCGGCTCCTGGAGGGCGGGTGCGGATCACTGCTCCCGAAGCCACGGGAACCTTGCTGCTTGGCCGGATACTGGCCGAATTTCGCGCCCTCTACCCCGAGGTGGTGCTGGAGCTGACCCTTTGCGATGAACAGCTGGATCTGGTGGGGGAAGGTTACGATCTGGCGCTGCGGGCAGCGCCGCTGAAAGATTCCAGCCTCATCTGCCGGCGCATCGGCCAGGTGGCGCGCCATCTGGTGGCATCTCCCGGTTACCTGGCGGCCAACGGGACGCCGCTCCAGCTCTCGGAGCTGGCCGGACACGCCTGCCTGGTACATGGCTCCTTGCCGGTGTGGCCATTGCAGGAAGGGGGCTGGCGCCCTCGCGGGGCCTGCCAGAGTAACAGCCTGCTGGCGCTGCGGGAGCTGGCACTCCATGACGGGGGGATTGCCCTGCTGCCGGCCCATGTCTGCGGCGACGATCTGGCGGCGGGGCGACTGCTCAAGGTGCTGCCGGATCTCCTGGTTCCGGTGAACCCCTTCTATCTCATCTACCCGAGCCGGGAACACCTGGCCCCCGCCCTTCGCAGCCTGATGGACTTCGTGGCCGAGCGTCTTCCCTTTGCCTGATCACTGGTGCTGGCCAAGGGGAGCCTGAGCCGGTTCGAGACCGAGCGGGACCGACTGGCGTTCCGCCAGCATGCGGATCTGCCCTTCGATGAGGCCGGCATGGGGGCCGAGCACCAGCACCAGCTGATGTTCGTTGAGCACGATCCAGGAGAGGCAGCCCAGTCTGGCCAGGCAGGATTGATCCACCAGGGCCATGTCGCGAACCCGCAGGCTGAGGCGGGTCAGGCAGACGCTCATGGCCTGCAGGTTGTCCATGCCCCCCAGCATCTTGAGGTACTGGATAGCCAGCATCTGGGGATCGGTGGGGGCCACGGTCGCGAGCCGAGAGAGATCCTCGGTGATAGGCTTGCCCGGCAGACTGAGGGGGGCGTGTTCCAGCAGCCGGGAGAAGAGCAGGGTATAGACGACGAAGAAGAGGATGCCCAGGGGGATGAGCCAGAAGCTGTGCAGACCGGCGTGGTAGCTCAGCACCAGATCCAGCAATCCGGCGGAAAAGTAGCTGCCCACCTGGATGTCGAGCCCGCTGCAGATGGCCAGCGACAGCCCGGTCAGCAGGGCATGGGCCAGAAACAGCCAGGGAGCGGTGAAGGCAAACAGGAACTCGATGGGCTCCGTGATGCCCACCAGTGCCGAGGTGAGCGCCAGGGTGAGCAGCAGCCCTCCCTGGGGCAGTTGCTGCATCCGCTGGCGATGGATCCAGATGGCAAAACAGGCGCCGGGCAGGCCGAACATGATGACCGGATAGAGCCCGGCCACATAGCCTTCATGCAGTGGCTGGGCGGTCGAGAGGGCTTGCTGGTTGCTCTCCCCGAGCCCGATGAGGCTGCCCAGCACCTGGTGCAGACCGAGGGGGATCAGCAGCCGGTTCAGCACGCCGTAGCAGAAGGCGCCAAATGGCGTGGTGAGCAGATCGGAGGCGAGCAGGGTGAGCCCCTGTTCCAGCAGCGGCCAGAGGATGGAGAGGGGGATCACCAGCAGCAGGCAGGCCAGCGCCGAGAGCAACATGCCCGGCAGATCTTCCTGCAGGGGGCGCAACCAGCCCGGCAGCCGCAGAGCGCGGGCCCGGGAGCAGACCATGGCGGTGACGAGCCCGGCCAGCAGGCCGCAGATCATGTCCGCATGCAGCCCGGGCACCAGGGTGCCCAGCGCCGAGCTCAGCAGCAGGAAGTTGACCGCACCGGCGAGCGCCTGAGCTCCTTGCCCCTGGCGACTCAACCCGAAGGCGATGGCCACCGCATAGATGAGCGGCATCTGGCTGAACAGGGCGCGACCGGCGAGGGAGAGCACGGCGAGATCCAGCACGTCCGGCTGGCCGAGCCGGTGGAGCAGGGCGGCCAGGGGCAGGATGGAGACGGGCAGCAACAGGGCATAGCCGAGGCGCAGCAAGGACTGGGTCAGGATCTTTCTGGCGTTCTGGACTGGCATGGGGGCACGGTATTTGTGACGTGGCGCACATTTTACCCGTGAGCCCCCATTTGGGAATAGGCGAGCCTTCCTTTATTGATCCTTTTCTTAATTTTGATCAAACAATCGACGGACACGCTGATCCGGGGCAGGAGTGAGCAGGCTGACAAGAACAAAGGCCGCCAGGCCAAGGGCCAGGCTCGGGACGATGGCGTGCAGGCCGGCCACCTTGATCCCCCACTGGCTCAAGGTGCCGTAACAGAGGATGCCGCAGACCATGCTGGCCAGGGCTCCCGGGCCGTTGGCCCTGGACCAGTAGAGACCGAGCACCAGGGGCCAGAGGAAGACCGCCTGCAGGCCGCCGAAGGCGAGCAGGTTGAGCCAGATGATCATCTCGGGGGGCTGGAGCGCCGCCAGCAGCACCAGGGTACCGAGGATCAGGGTGCAGAGCAGGGAGAGGCGCGGCACCCGGACCTCCAGCTTCTCCTGCCTGGGGTTGAGGTAATTGAGGTAGAGATCTTTCACCAGGGTGGCGGAGGCCTGGATCAGCTGGGAGTCGATGGTGGACATGATGGCCGCCATGGGGGCGGCCAGGAAGACCCCGGCCAGCCAGGGGGGGAGCACCTCCATCATCAGGGAGGGCATGATCTTGTCCGGGCTGTCCATGCCGGGCAGGATGGCGCGGCCCAGCGCCCCGGCCAGGTGCATGCCGAACATCAGCAGGGCGCAGACGATGGTGCCGATGAGGATGCCCCGGTGCAGCGCCTTGCTGTCCCGGTAGCCAAAGCAGCGCAGCGCCGAGTGGGGCAAGCCCACCACCCCGATGCAGACCAGCACCCAGAAGCTCAGCATGAAGGGCTGGGTCAGCATGTCGCCGGCCCCCTGGGGGCTCACCAGCTTGGGATCTATCTCCTTGAGCTGGTGGACAAGATTCGGCAACCCGTCACCGGCGATGAGGATGCCCGCCAGCAGGGCGCCAGTGCCGATGAGCATGACGATGCCCTGCAGGGCATCCGTCATCACCACGGCGCGAAAGCCGCCGATCACCGTGTAGAGCAGCACGCAACTGGCAAACAGGAAGAGCCCCTGCTGATAGCTGAGGCCGGTCGCCGTTTCCAGCAGGCGGGCGCCGCCGATGAACTGCACCACCATGGTGGCAATGAAGGCGAGGATGATGGTGACCGAGCCCAGCACGACCACCGCCCTGCTCTGGTAGCGGGCCCACAGCATGTCGTTGATGGTCACCGCGTTGACCCGGCGGGCGATGATGGCGAACTTCTTGCCAAGCACCCCCAGGGTGAGCCAGACGGTGGGCAGCTGGATCATCGCCAGTAGCACCCAGCCGAGGCCGACCTTGTAGGCGGCACCCGGCCCGCCGATGAAGGACGATGCAGAGGTATAAGTGGCCACCAGGGTCATGGCGAGCACCAGCCCCCCCATGCTGCGGTTACCGATGAAGTACTCCTGCATGAAGTTGCCGCCGGTCCGGTGGCGACTGGCCCAGAAACCGACCCCCAGTACCAGCACCAGGTAGATGCAGAGCGGCAGCATCAGCTCAAGATTCATGGGGTGGTACCTCGCTATCCAGGGGAATATCGACGAACAGGCGATCCACCATGAGGGCGCAGAGGCCGATGAACAGCAGCGGCATCAGGATGCAACTGAGCAGGAACCAGAGAGGCAGGTCCCACAGCTCGAGATCCTCGGGGATGAAATAAGCCGAGCCATACCAGGCGACAAAGTAGAGCAGGGTCAGCAGCAGGCAGAAGGCTGCTTCCCGACGGGCGAGTGCGAAACGGTTCACTGTGGCCTCCGACGAGTGAGCGGGGCGCAAGAATAACAAAAAAGGGCCATGTCGCCATGGCCCTTTTTTACGTTGGCGATCCGGGTGGATCGCGCAATATCCCGATGAAAGGGGTCTTTGCAGACCCGACTTCTTGTGCAGGTGGTGGCTGCTCGTGTTGCCACCGTGCTCAATGGGCCGGGCCTCAAGCCATTACAGACCCGGCTTCTTGTGCAGGTAGTGGCTGCTCATGCGGCCACCTTGCTCAATGGGTCGGGCCTCAAGCCATTACAGACCCAACTTCTTGTGCAGGTAGTGGATGTTAGTGCCACCGTGCTGGAAGTTTTCGTCCTTCATGATCTCTTTTTGCAGGGCGATGTTGGTCTTGATCCCTTCTACCACCAGCTCGTCGAGGGAGTGGCGCATGCGGGCGATGGCCACGTCGCGGTTCTCCCCGTAGCAGATCAGCTTGCCGATCATGGAGTCGTAGTAGGGGGGGACCTTGTAACCCGCATAGATGTGGGATTCCCAGCGCACGCCCAGGCCGCCCGGCGCGTGGAAGCGCTGGATGAGACCGGGAGAGGGCAGGAAGGTGGCCGGATCTTCGGCATTGATCCGGCACTCGATGGCATGGCCACGGATGCGGATGTCCTGCTGGGTGATCGACAGGGGCTGACCGGCGGCAATGCGCAGCTGCTCCTTGATGAGGTCGACGCCGGTGACCATCTCGGTGACCGGATGTTCCACCTGGATACGGGTGTTCATCTCGATGAAATAGAACTCGCCGTTCTCGTACAGGAACTCGAAGGTACCCGCACCGCGGTAGCCGATCTCGAGACAGGCGCGCACACAGCGCTCACCGATGAACTTGCGCATCTCCTCGGTGATGCCGGGGGCCGGCGCCTCTTCCACGACCTTCTGGTGACGGCGCTGCATGGAGCAGTCCCGCTCACCCAGATAGAGGGCGGTACCCTGACCGTCAGCCAGCACCTGGATCTCGATGTGGCGCGGGTTCTCCAGGTACTTCTCCATGTAGACCATGTCGTTCTTGAAGAACTGGCCCGCTTCGGATTTGGTCAGCGCGATGGCGGAGGCCAGTTCGGCCTCGTTGCGCACCACGCGCATGCCGCGACCACCACCGCCACCGGCGGCCTTGATGATCACCGGATACCCGATCCGCTTGGCGATGGCGGCGTTGCGCTTGGCATCGTTGTCCACCGGGCCGTCGGAGCCGGGTACGCAGGGCACGCCCGCCTTCTTCATCGCCTCGATGGCGGAGACCTTGTCACCCATCAGGCGAATGGTCTCGGCGCGCGGGCCGATGAAGATGAAGCCGGATTTCTCGACCACTTCGGCGAAGTCGGCATTCTCGGAGAGGAAGCCGTAGCCCGGGTGGATGGCGACGGCACCGGTCACCTCGGCGGCGGCGATGATGGCCGGCACATTGAGGTAGGACTCACCGCTGGCAGGTTTGCCGATGCAGATGGTTTCGTCCGCCAGGAGCACATGCTTGAGCTCCCGATCGGCAGTGGAGTGAACGGCCACTGTCTTGATCCCGAGCTCTTTGCAGGCGCGCAGGATCCGCAGGGCAATTTCACCGCGGTTGGCGATGACTACTTTGTCCAACATGGGTGGCATTTTCCCTTATTCGATGATGAACAGCGGCTCGTCAAACTCGACGGCCTGACCATTTTCAACCAGGATCGCTTTGATCACGCCGGCCTTGTCAGACTCGATTTGGTTCATCATTTTCATGGCTTCGACGATGCACAGGGTGTCGCCGACATTGACGTGCTGACCGACTTCCACGAACGGCTTGGCTTCCGGGCTGGAGGAGCGGTAGAAGGAGCCCACCATGGGGGAGCGCATCAGATGACCGCTCGGGGCGGCATCGGCAGCAGGTGCAGCGGCTGCTGCCGGAGCAGCGGCAACCGGTGCGGCAACCTGAGCTGCGGCCTGGGGCATGATCATCTGCGGGGCAACGCTAACCTGGCCGGAGAAATTACGGCTGATGCGAACGGACTCTTCCCCTTCGGAGATTTCCAGCTCGGCGATGCCGGACTCTTCAACCAGTTCAATCAGCTTCTTGATTTTGCGGATATCCATTAGCATTCTCTTTCTTCTTTATCTGATCAGTGATTATCAAGCCGCGCGCAACTGATGCACGGCCGCGGTTAAAGCGAATTGGTAACCATCGGCACCCAACCCGCAGATCACCCCCTTGGCGACATCAGACAGATAGGAGTGATGACGGAAGGGCTCCCTGGCATGAACGTTTGACAGGTGAACCTCGATAAAGGGGATGGCCACACCCAGCAGGGCATCGCGCAGGGCAACGCTGGTATGGGTGAAGGCGGCGGGATTGATGATGATGAAATCCACCTGGCCCATGGCCTGATGGATGCGGCCGATCAGCTCGTGCTCGGCATTGGATTGCAGATGTTCCAGGGTGACACCGAGTTCGCTGGCGCTGCGCGTCAGATCGGCGACGATCTCATCGAGCGTCTTGCTGCCGTAGATTCCCGGTTCCCGCTTGCCCAGCAGATTCAGATTGGGGCCGTTAAGCAGGAGGATTCGGTGATGTTGCGACATATTGAGTACATCCTCGATGATTATGCTGCTATCTATCAGCTATCTTTGGACTACCAAAAATCTAGCCAATTTTTGCACAAATCGGTGTGCCCTGACACACAGATTTCGCAATTATATTGATTTCGTGAAAATTAGCAGCATTTTACTGGTCTAATCTCTACATCTGGCTATTTATTGGCCTGGTTTGCCCGCAAGCCCTGCCTGCCACCGAACTCTGCCCTGTCCGGATCCCGAAGACAACAAAGCCGGCACGTGGCCGGCTCTGTTGACGTAGGGAAGAGACTCACGCCGCTTCCGACTTCTCGCGGATCAGCTTGTCCACGACCCCCGGATCCGCCAGGGTGGAGATATCCCCCAGGCTGTCGGTTTCGCCGGTGGCGATCTTGCGCAATATGCGCCGCATGATCTTGCCGGAACGGGTCTTGGGCAGCCCCTCTGCCCAGTGGATCACGTCCGGGGTCGCGATGGCGCCAATCTCCTTGCGCACCCACTCCTTCACTTCCTTGTGCAGCTCGCGGCTCGGCTCTTCCCCGGCGATCAGGGTGACATAGGCGTAGATGCCCTGTCCCTTGATCTCGTGGGGAACGCCCACCACCGCCGCTTCGGCGATCTTCGGATGGGCCACCAGAGCGGACTCGATTTCGGCGGTGCCCATGCGGTGGCCGGAGACGTTGAGTACATCATCCACCCGGCCGGTGATCCAGTAGTAGCCGTCCTCGTCGCGACGGGCACCGTCGCCGGTGAAGTAGCGACCCGGGAAGGTGGAGAAGTAGGTCTGCTCGAAGCGCTCGTGATCGCCGAACACGGTACGCATCTGGCCGGGCCAGGAGTCGGTGATCACCAGGTTGCCCTCGGTGGCGCCCTCCAGCGGCTCACCCAGGTTGTCCACCAGAGCAGGCTGTACTCCGAAGAAGGGACGGGTGGCCGAGCCGGGCTTGAGCGCGGTGACGCCGGGCAGCGGAGTGATGAGGATGCCGCCGGTCTCGGTCTGCCACCAGGTGTCGACGATGGGGCAGCGCTCGTCGCCGATGGTGCGGTAGTACCACTCCCAGGCTTCCGGGTTGATGGGTTCACCCACCGACCCCATGATGCGCAGGCTGGTGCGGGAAGTGCCTTCGACAGCCTCCTTGCCCTTGGCCATCAGTGCGCGAATGGCGGTGGGGGCGGTATAGAGGATGGTGACCTGGTGTTTGTCCACCACCTGACTCATGCGGTTGGTGGCCGGGTAATTGGGCACCCCTTCGAACATGACGGTGGTGGCGCCGTTGGCCAGCGGCCCGTAGACCAGATAGGAGTGACCGGTGACCCAGCCCACGTCGGCGGTACACCAGTAGATGTCCTCTTCGTGGTAATCGAACACGTATTTGAAGGTGAGGGCTGCATAGACCAGATAGCCGCCCGTGGTGTGCAGCACACCCTTGGGTTTGCCGGTGGAGCCGGAGGTGTAGAGCACGAACAGGGGATCTTCGGCGCCCATGGCTTCGGGCGGACAATCCGGGCTGGCGGCGTTGACCGCATCATGCCACCAGATGTCTCTGTGATCGTGCCAGGCCACGTTGCCACCGGTGCGCTTGAGGACGATCACCTTGCTGACCTTGGTATCCGTGTGGGTAAGGGCCTCATCCACGTTCTTCTTGAGGGGGATGGGGCGACCGCCTCGCAACCCCTCATCGGCGGTGATGACGACGGAGGCGCCGGAGTCGATGATGCGGCCCGAGAGCGCCTCCGGCGAGAAGCCGCCGAAGACGATGCTGTGCACGGCCCCGATGCGGGTACAGGCCAGCATGGCGATGGCCGCCTCCGGCACCATGGGCATATAAAGGCAGACCATGTGGCCACGCTTGACCCCCTGGGCTTTGAGCACGTTGGCAAACTTGCACACTTCGGCGTGCAGTTCGCGATAGGTGATCTTGCGATCTTCAGCTGGGTTGTCCCCTTCCCAGATGATGGCGACCTTGTCGCCGCGCTCGCTCAGATGACGATCCAGGCAGTTGGCCGAGACGTTGAGCAGACCATCCTCATACCACTTGATGGAGACGTGGCCCGGATCGTAGGAGGTGTTCTTGACGCGGGTGTAGGGGGTCATCCAGTCAAGGATCTTGCCCTGCTCCCCCCAGAAGGCGTCCGGATCCTGCACCGACGCTTGATACATGGCTTCATAACCTTCCTTGTCCAGCAGGGCGCCGTTGCCGATGTGGGCCTTGACCGGGTAGACCTTGCTCTCGCTCATCTCTCACTCCTGTGAATACATTTTCTTAATGATTGAGTAACAACTTATACCTTTGGTTCCCGAGGGCAATTAGACTTTTGGATAGCGACGAAGTTAGCAGGTGAGAGGACACGTTGAGGGCAAAGAAGGGAGCCATGGGCTCCCTTCTTTGCTTTCGTGGTGGCGCGGCCAAGGCTCAATGGCGGAGGGGGAGCAGGGGAGGCAGGCTGGGTTCTGGCAGGGGATGGCTGAACAGGTAGCCCTGTCCCTCTTCGCAACGCAGGGATTGCAGGAACTGGCGCTGGGGCTGGGTTTCTATCCCTTCCGCCGTGACGGCCATGCCGAGGGAACTGGCCAGCTGGACTATGGTCCGGCACAGCTCGCGGCTGTGCTTGTCGTCGGGCAACGCCTGGACGAAGGCCCTGTCTATCTTGATGCGATCGATGGGCAGGCTCCTGAGCAGGCTCAGGGAGGAGAAACCGGTGCCGAAGTCGTCGATGGCGATCTGCACCCCCAGCGCCTTGAGACGGGTGAAGAGCCGCAGACTGTGATCCACGCTCTGGATGATGCTCTCGGTCACCTCGATCTCCAGCCGCTCGGCAGGAAAACCGGTCTCGGCCAGAATGGCTGTCACCCGCTCCACGTAGTCGTGGGAGCGCATCTCCCTGACCGACACATTGACCGAGAGCCTGGGCACGGCGAGCCCTTCGGCCAGCCACTGCTGCCCTTGCCGGCAGGCGGTGCGCATCACCCATTCGCCCAGCGGTTCGATGAGACCGCACTCCTCTGCCACCGGAATGAAACGGTCCGGGGATATCATGCCAAGGCTGGGATGCTGCCATCGGATCAGGGCCTCCAGGCCGCTGAGATGACCATCCGCCAGATCCGTCATGGGTTGGTAGAGCAGGCGAAACTCTTGCTGCTCAATGGCCTTGAGCAATCCCTGCTCCAGCAGCATCCGCTCCCTGGTCTGTGCCGTCATGTCGGGGGAGTGGAACAGATAGCCGTTGCGGCCACGGCGCTTGGCTTCATGCATGGCGTTGTCCGCCGCGCTGATAAGGCTGTCCGGGGTCTGGCCATGCTCCGGATAGAGGGAGATGCCGATGCTGGCGGAGAGCCTCACCCGCTCCTGGCCGATGTCGGCGGGATCGTGCAGCCTGCGTTGCAACCCCTCGATGAGACCCAGCAGATCCTGGGTGTCTCTGATGGCGGGCAGCAACACCAGAAATTCGTCTGCCCCCAGCCGGATGGCGATGTCTCCGGGGCGCAGGCAGTGGCGAATGCGGTCTGCCGACAGCTTGAGCAGCAGATCGCCGGCACTTTGCCCCAGGTTGTCGTTGATGAGTTTGAAGCCGTCGAGATCGATGAACAGCAGCGCCAGGACGTGGCGGTTCACCCTGGCCGTCTCTATCTCCAGAGTGAGGCGCTCTTGCAGCAGATGGCGATTGCCGAGATCGGTGAGAGGATCGTAATAGGAGAGGTGCTGCAAGCGGGCTTCGGCCTGATAGAGACGCAGTGCATGAAGGTGGGTCATCTCCTGCAGGCCGGGGGACGCGGGTGCGTCGAGGTGGGTGCTTGTCTGTACGGACTCCCTCATCACGAGGAAGATGCCGCTGAAGGTGCCCTCCTCATCCAGCACGGAGCTGACGCTCACTTGCCAGCGTGCGGGGGAGGCCGCGCGGGAGAGACCGACCGTCTCCACCTCAAATGCGCATCGGGGGGCCCCTTGTCGCAGTTGTTGAAACAGCGGGAGCAGCTGGGGAGTCTGGGCAGGGACAATGTCGAACAGCGTCTTGCCCGGGTGCTCTGCCCGCGCGAGGCCGGTCAGTTCGGCAAAGCGTCCGTTGACGTCGCGACACCTGAATTCGTGATCGAAGACCCCAATCCCGACGGGCGCCTGGGCGAACAGCTGTTGCAACTCGTAGGGAGAGAGCGGGCCTGACAAATGCCGTGTCGGAACCGATTCGGGCAGCACTTTTTCCATGGAGGCTCCTGAATTGATTGCTTTGTCATTAGGACGACTGTGTCAGTATGGCAGGAAGTGTCAGGAGAGAAAGAAAGTGTGAGAAGGGTGTGAAATCAACGAGATGTCAGCCTTTCTGGCGGCCAAATGCCTGGATCCCGCGAACGAACACCAGCCAGCCCACCAGATGAAACGGCAACGCCATGGCGTAGAGCACCAGCCAGTGGCTCTCGGTGCCGCTGCTGTTGATGAAATCTGCCCAGGCGGCGAGCAGGGCCAACATGCCCGCTATCTGGAAACGGCGACGCAGCACCACTTCCACCCCGAGATTGGCGAGGTAGAGGGTCAGCAGGATGCCGGCAAAGCCGGTGAGCTGGGCGGTGCCGTAGAGCGCGCGGTCTGGGTTGAACAGCAGCGTAACGAGGGGAGTGAGACCCTGATCCAGCGGGATCAGGGCCAGCAGCCAGCATGCGATAAGAAGCAGGGCTGTCTTCATGCCGGGCTCAGTCGGCGGACGGTGCCGGTTTGACCAGGGAGAGGTAGTTGGCGTCCATCTTGAGGAACACCCCCAGCAGGCGGGCACTGGCACCGTAGAAGCCAAACGTGTCGGCGGCCCGGCAGGCCTGCTCGAAGCGCTCGAACCAGCCCAGCAGGTGACCGTGCAGCAGGGACTCCTGCTCGCCAAGCCACGCCTCGCGCTGGTCGGCGGTGGTTGCCTCGGCGGCGCGGATGATGAGGCTGCCCATCAGATCCAGCTCGATGGCCAGATGATCGGCAGGCTCATTGTACTTGTCGCTGACATTGATGCCGAGGCGATCGAGGCGTGCCTGCATCTCGGTCATGGGGGCCTGCATCAGCTGCTTGCCTTCGCCCCGGTAGAGGGATTCGTAGGGCAGGGCACCCTGCCCGGGAGCGCTCAGGAACAGGCTGGCGAAGTCGGCGGCCAGCGCCGTCTGGCGCTCGGGGCGCACCAGCAGGCGGGCGATGGCGTCGTTGAGCTCGGCCACGGCTTCGCGCATGGGGTCGAGAGTAGAGAGGCTCTTCAAGAAGCTGCGCACGTCATAGGTGTCGTATTCAGCGATCTGTGCATCACTGAGTTCGGCAGCAAACAGGGTGGAGAACCACCAGTAAAGCTCGGCCCGGCGTTCGCTGGTCGCCATGAATTCCTGCATTTTTCCTCCGTGGATGACAATCGGGAGCCTTGATGGCCCCCGATTCTAACGACTTTAAAAATAAAGGAAACTCATGGGGCCCTTTGGCCGGATAGCGCTAGGTGAGAGGGGCGCTATTGCGGGATCGCCGTGGGCGACGAGGAGGCCGACCTACTCCTCGACGCGATAGAGCACCTGCTTGCAACGGGGGCAGATGTGCTGGCGGCGGTAATCCATCTGGTGCACCAGGCCGACCTCCCGCTGCTGATGGTGACCGCAATGGATGCAGAAGATGAGATCCCCGTCGGCGGCGCCGGGATGGGCCGCCAGGTACTGCTCCCGGGTGGGAAGTGTCTCCCAGTTGGCGGTGCAGGCACCCTTGCGGCTGGCGGTGTAGTAGACCCAGTAGAAGAGAGCGAAGACCGCGACAATCACGAACAGCATCAGATGATCCATCATGGCGTTTCCCCTTGTGTTCCGGGATGGCAGGGAGCGACACCCGCTCGTGCAGATGTCCCATGGCCTAAAGATGTTATCTGTTAGTAAATGCTATATCCATGATCTGGCTCTGGTTTCTATAGCCTTGCCCGGGAAGCGGGGACGATCGCTGGAGCCGGATTGCTGGTGTGGGGAGGTCGGGGGGATGAGCGAAGCCAGGGGGCGGGATTCGAAATTTGCGACGTATTTTACATTTTATAAACAATTTTTTGGGTGGTTGGACTGTCTCTTTGATCCAGCTCACGTTACAATGCGCGGGCCCACTTCACCTATCGCGCAAACGATTTTCAGGAGATAAACGGATGTTGAAACGTGACATGACCATCGCCGGCTATGATCCAGAGCTGTGGCAGGCCATCACAGACGAGACCCGTCGTCAGGAAGAGCACATCGAGCTGATTGCGTCCGAGAACTACACCAGCCCCCGCGTCATGGAAGCCCAGGGCTCCCAGTTGACCAACAAGTACGCCGAAGGCTACCCGGCCAAGCGTTACTACGGCGGTTGCGAGTATGTGGATGTGGTTGAAACCCTGGCCATCGAGCGCGCCAAAGAGCTGTTCGGTGCCACCTACGCCAACGTGCAGCCGCACTCCGGCTCCCAGGCCAACAGCGCCGTCTACATGGCCCTGCTGCAACCGGGCGACACCGTGCTCGGCATGAACCTGGCCCACGGCGGTCACTTGACCCACGGCTCCCCCGTCAACTTCTCCGGCAAGCTGTACAACATCATCCCCTACGGCATCGACGAGTCCGGCAAGATCGACTACGACGAGATGGAGCGCCTGGCCGTTGAGCACAAGCCGAAGATGATGATCGGCGGCTTCTCCGCCTACTCCGGCATCGTCGACTGGGCCCGCATGCGCGAAATCGCCGACAAGATCGGTGCTTACCTGTTCGTGGACATGGCCCACGTGGCCGGTCTGATTGCCGCCGGCGTCTACCCGAACCCGGTGCCCCACGCTCACGTGGTCACCTCCACCACCCACAAGACCCTGGCCGGTCCGCGCGGTGGTCTGATCCTCTCCGCCGCGGACGACGAAGATCTGTACAAGAAGCTGAACTCCGCCGTCTTCCCGGGTGGTCAGGGTGGCCCGCTGATGCACGTCATCGCCGGCAAGGCAGTGGCCTTCAAGGAAGCGCTGGAGCCCGAGTTCAAGACCTACCAGGCCCAGGTCGTGAAGAACGCCAAGGCCATGGCGGCGACCTTTATCGAGCGCGGCTACAAGATCGTCTCCGGCGGTACCGACAACCATCTGATGCTGGTTGACCTGATCGGTCGCGAGCTGACCGGCAAAGATGCCGACGCAGCCCTCGGCAAGGCCAACATCACCGTCAACAAGAACTCCGTACCGAACGACCCGCGTTCCCCGTTCGTGACCTCCGGCGTGCGTATCGGCACCCCGGCCATCACCCGCCGCGGCTTCAAGGAAGCCGAGTCCATCCAGTTGGCCAACTGGATCTGCGACGTGCTGGACAGCCACGACAACGAAGAAGTGCTGGCGACCGTGCGCGAGAAGGTGCTGGATATCTGCCGCCGCTTCCCGGTCTACGCATAATCAGCCTGACCTTCAGGTTGAAGACCAATGCCACCCTCGGGTGGCATTGTTTTTTGCAGCGCCTGGCAAGATGAGACAGAGGTGACCATGTGCAATGACATGAAAGAGGACGTGCTGGAGGCGTCACTGCGGCAGACGGTTCGCGCTCAGTACCACTTTCGCGCCAGCGAACAGGGGCTGCTGGCCTGGGATGTGCGCCGCTTGATCCGGCTGAGCCGCAACCTGCCGGTGCAGGCGGTGGCACTCGGCGAGATTGCCGAGCTTGACCGCAACCACTGGTACGGCCATGGCGACGCCACGCCCACGGTGCGCAGCGTGGTGGCGCATTGCCAGCTCATGATGGCGGCGGATCTCGCCTATCCCATCCTGCTGGACAGCGCCGGTCGGGTGATGGATGGCATGCACCGGGTAGGCAAGGCGCTGATGCTGGGCCACAGCCATATCGAGGCGCGTCGTTTTGCTGTGGATCCTGCCCCCGATTACCAGGATTGCGACCCCGAGGCGTTGCCCTATGACGACTGAGTCCTGCCCGAAGGCCTGGCAGGTTGTCCCTTGTTTTCATGGGCTTTTACCGGCTCTGGATGGCCGTGTTACACTGGCCGGCCTAGCGCCAGCCCCCGGGGCCCGCGCCCATTTTCATCCACGCCGGAGGTCAGATGCATTGCCCTTTCTGTAGTGCCGTTGATACCAAGGTGATCGATTCCCGTCTGGTGGCCGAGGGCCATCAGGTGCGCCGCCGTCGCGAATGCCTGCTCTGTCACGAGCGTTTTACTACCTTCGAAATGGCCGAACTGGTCATGCCCCGCGTCATCAAGTCCAACGGCTCCCGCGAGCCCTTCAACGAAGACAAACTGCGGGCCGGCATTCTGCGGGCGCTGGAGAAGCGGCCGGTGAGCATGGAGGCCATCGAGAAGGCGGTCAACCACATCAAGTCCCGCCTGCGGGCCACCGGCGAGCGGGAGGTGGCCTCCCAATTGGTGGGCAATCTGGTGATGGATGAGCTCAAGAGCCTGGACAAGGTGGCCTACATCCGCTTTGCCTCCGTCTACCGCAGCTTTGAAGACATTCGCGAATTCGGGGAAGAGATCGCCAAGCTGGAGAAGTAACGCCGGCCTGCGGCTCCCTATGTGAATAAGAGAGGGCCTGCCGTTGCGGCAGCGCCAGTTGTTACACCAGTGAGACATCTAGATAGCGCATCGTTGCACTGGTGAAAAAGTATGAGGGCGTGCGGCCGCATCCTGCGATGTGTGTGCCCGTCGCCATGGCGTCAGATGCCATGGCCGATCTGCCCGAGAAGGCGTGCGGCAAGCGCGTACACCCTATTTTCTTGTCCCATCGGATGGCCGTGCCACGGGGACAGGTTGCTGGACACAGGAGCCCGGATGTTTAGTCAAGACGATTACCAATGGATGAGCCGGGCCCTCGAACTGGCCCGGCGCGGCCGTTACACCACGGCTCCCAACCCCTGCGTCGGCGCCGTGCTGGTGAAGGCCGGCGTGGTGGTGGGGGAGGGCTGGCACAAGCGGGCCGGTGAGCCCCATGCCGAGGTCTATGCCCTGCACGCGGCAGGGGAAGAGGCCCGCGGTGCCACCGCCTATGTGACCCTGGAGCCCTGCTCCCATCATGGTCGCACGCCCCCCTGCGCCGAAGCGCTCATCAAGGCCGGGGTGACCCGGGTGGTCGCCGCCATGGTGGATCCCAATCCCCAGGTGGGCGGGCGTGGCCTGCGGATGCTCTCCGAGGCGGGGATCAAGACCGATTTCGGCCTGCTGGCCGCAGAAGCCGAGGCCCTCAATCCTGGTTTCTTCAAGCGGATGCGCACCGCGTTCCCGCTGGTGACGGTCAAGCTGGGGGCTAGCCTGGATGGTCGCACCGCCATGGCGAGTGGCGAGAGCCAGTGGATCACCTCTCCGGAGGCGCGCCGGGACGTGCAGCGGCTGCGGGCCCGTCACGATGCGGTGCTCTCCAGCGCCGAAACCGTGCTGGCGGATGGCGCCTCCCTCACCGTGCGCTGGGACGAGCTGCCCCCCTCGGTCAAGGCGGTCTATCCCAAAGAGACCCTGCGCCAGCCGCTGCGGGTCATCGTGGATTCGCAAAACCGGCTCACCCCGGATCTGCCCCTGTTCCAGAGCGAGAGCCCGGTACTGCTGGCCCGCCACAAGGCATCCGGTGAGTGGCCCGCCTGGGTGCAGCAGCTGGAAGTGCCGCTGCTGGATGGCAAGCTGGATCTGGTCAGCCTCTTCATGCTGCTGGCCAAACAGAATGTCAACTCGGTACTGGTGGAGGCGGGGCCGCGGCTATGCGGCGCCCTGCTGGAGAAGGGGCTGGTGGACGAGCTGGTGCTCTATCAGGCGCCCAAACTGATGGGGGATGAGGGGCGCGGCCTGTTCCATCTGCCGGGGCTGACCCGGCTGTTCCAGGCCCCCAAACTCAACCTCAAGGATGTGCGCATGCTTGGCCAGGATATTCGCATCACTGCGAAAATAGCCTGATTTTTCAATGTTCACGGGGGCATCCGTCGCCCCCGTCATCAGCAAGGTGATCTGCATGTTTACCGGAATTATCGAAGCGGTGGGAACCCTGGCCGAGCTGCGTCGCCAGGGGGAGGACATGGCCCTCACCGTGCACGCGCCGACCCTGGACTTCAGTGACGTCAAGCTGGGCGACTCCATCGCCACCAACGGCGTCTGCCTCACCGTGGTGGCGCTCGGGGATCACAGCTATACCGCCGACGTCTCCCTGGAGACCCTCTCCCGCACCGGTTTTTCTGCCGCCAAGGTGGGGGATCCGGTCAACCTCGAAAAGGCGCTGATGCCCACCTCCCGCCTCGGCGGCCACCTGGTCTCCGGCCACGTGGACGGTATCGGCGAGGTGAAGAGCAAATCGTCCAGCGGCCGCGCCATCGAATACTGGATCAAGGCGCCGGGGGAACTCTCCCGCTACATCGCCGAGAAGGGGTCGATTGCGGTGGATGGCATCAGCCTCACCGTCAACGCCGTGCAGGGGGATCTGTTCCGGCTGACCATCGTGCCCCACACCGCCCAGGAGACCACCATCGCCCGCTGGAAACCCGGCTACCGGGTCAACCTCGAGGTGGACCAGATAGCCCGCTATCTGGAGCGGCTGATGACGGGCAAGCGCGAGCAGAGCAGTGCCTCTACCCTGACCCTGGAGAAGCTGGCCCAGTCCGGATTCTTGTGAGCCGTTTTGACGGGAAAACGCGGTTCTGTGATCCCGCGCGGATTGAAACGGGGCCGCGTGCCCCCATCTAGAGCACAATACGCAGTATCAAGTCGAGCCGACTGGCTCAATCCCCAAGCATGTTGATGGAGTAGCCCATGGCGCTGAGCACGACCCAGGAAATCATTGCCGATATCAAGGCTGGCAAGATGGTGATCCTGATGGATGACGAAGACAGGGAGAACGAAGGGGACCTGATCATGGCCGCCTCCTGTGTCCGCCCGGAAGACATCAACTTCATGGCGCGCTACGGTCGTGGCCTCATCTGCCTGACCCTGACCCGGGATCGCTGCAAGCAGCTGGCGCTGCCGCTGATGGTCGATCGCAACAATGCCCAGTTCTCCACCGCCTTCACCGTCTCCATCGAGGCGGCGGAAGGGGTGACCACCGGCATCTCCGCCGCCGACCGCGCCGTCACCGTGCAGGCCGCGGTGGCGCCCCATGCCAAGGCCGCCGATCTGGTGCAGCCCGGCCACATCTTCCCGCTGATGGCGCAGGATGGCGGTGTGCTGACCCGCGCCGGCCACACCGAAGCGGGCTGTGATCTGGCCCGGCTGGCCGGCTTCGAGCCAGCCTCCGTCATCGTCGAGATCCTCAACGAAGACGGCACCATGGCCCGGCGCCCGGATCTCGAGATCTTTGCCGAGCAGCACGGCATCAAGCTCGGCACCATTGCCGACCTTATCGAATACCGCAACCAGCACGAGACCACGGTAGAGAAGGTGGCCGAGTGCAAGTTGCCCACCGAATATGGCGAGTTCGACCTCGTCACCTTCCGCGACACCATCGACAACCAGGTGCACTTCGCCCTGAAGAAAGGGGACGTGAAGGCCGACCAGCCGACCCTGGTACGGGTGCACCTGCACGACGTGCTGAGCGATCTGCTGCTCACCGACCGCCACAGCGCCCGCAGCTGGCCGCTGCCCAAATCCATGGCCCGCATCGCCGACGAGGGCGGGGTGCTGGTGATCCTGGGGGCGGAAGCCCATGGCGCCGAGCTGCTGGCCCGGGTCAAGGGTTTTGAAGCCGCCGACAAGGGGCTGGCACCGGAAGGGGCCAAGTGGCAGGGCACCTCGCGCCGGGTCGGGGTCGGTTCCCAGATCCTCAAGGCGCTGGGGGTCGGCAAGATGCGCTTGTTGAGCTCTCCCAAGAAGTACCATGCCCTCGGTGGCTTTGGTCTGGAAGTGGTGGAGTACGTCGGCGAGTAAGCGCTGCGTACGGTTGAATTCATCACCATGGCCGCCCGTTGCGGCCATGGTTTTTTGTCGCGGCTCTGTTGTGCTAGAATGCGTGCACTTTTGAGCCCGGCCCCTAATTGATTGCACAGAGACAGGATTTCCAATGAAGATTATCGAAGGAAATATCGCCGCTCCCGAGGCGCGTGTTGCTATTGTCGTTGCCCGTTTCAACAGCTTCATCAATGACAGCCTGGTGAACGGCGCGCTGGACGTGCTGAAGCGTCAAGGTCAGGTCCAGGAGAGCAATCTGACCCTGGTGCGCGTACCGGGGGCCGTCGAAATTCCCCTGGCGGCCAAGAAGCTGGCCAAGAGCGGTCAATACGACGCCATCGTCGCACTCGGCACCGTCATCCGCGGCGGTACCTACCACTTCGAACTGGTAGCGAGCGAGAACGGCAAGGGTCTGGCCCAGGTAATGATGGAATACGACATTCCCGTTGCCTTCGGCGTGCTGACCACCGAAAACATTGAACAAGCCATCGAACGCGCCGGTACCAAGGCGGGTAACAAGGGTGCAGAGGCTGCACTGAGCGCGCTCGAAATGATCAACGTCCTGAAACAACTGGACGTGTAACGAGGAGAAATGCATTGAAACCGTCCGAGCGCCGTAAGGCCCGCCATTGCGCCACCCAGGCCATCTACCAGTGGCAGATGACCCAGGCCAACGTGGGCGACATCGAAGAGCAGTTCAAGATCGATCAGGACACCAAGGGTGTGGACCTGAACTATTTCCGCGATCTGCTGTTCGGGGTTGCGGTCCACTGCAACGAGCTGGACAAGGTGTTCGCGCCTTTCCTCTCCCGTCCGCTGGAAGAAGTGGACATGGTGGACAAGGCGATCCTGCGTCTGGCGACCTACGAGCTGACCCGTCGTGAAGATGTGCCGCCGCGCGTGGTGATCAACGAAGCGATCGAGCTGGCCAAAGCCTTCGCCGCCGATGACAGCCACAAGTTTGTCAACGGCGTCCTGGACAAGGTGATCAAGACGCTGCCCAAGCGCTGATCCTGCTGTCCGTCAGCAATTAAGAGAGGAGCCAGCTTATTGCTGGCTTTTTACTGTATGGGTGAATTTGAGCTGATTGAGAAGTACTTCAAGGTCCCCCACGCCCGCAAGGACGTGGTGATGGGCCCTGGAGATGACTGTGCCCTGCTGACCCTGCCCCCCGACGCCCAGTTGGCGGTGAGCACGGACACCCTGGTGAGCGGCGTGCACTTCTTCCCCGACATGGATCCGGTGGATCTCGGCTACAAGGCGCTGGCGGTCAATCTCTCCGATCTGGCCGCCATGGGTGCCGAGCCGCGCTGGGTCTCCCTGGCCCTGACCCTGCCCGCCATCAACGAGCGCTGGGTCGCCGGTTTCGCCGAAGGGTTCCTCGAGCTCGCCGAGTACTACAACGTGGCGCTGGTGGGGGGAGACATGACCCGCGGGCCCCTCTCCATCACCGTCTCGGTGAAAGGATCGGTCCCGGCAGGTCGCGCCCTGATGCGCAGCGGCGCCAAGGCCGGTGACGGGGTCTACGTGACCGGCACCCTGGGAGATGCCGCCCTGGCGCTCTCCCACCTGCTGGGCAAGCGCACCCTCAACGAGAACCAGTTGGCGGCCGTGTTGCCGCGCCTCGACCATCCCCATCCCCGCATCCTGGCCGGTCAGGCCCTGCGCGGGCTGGCAAGCAGCGCCCTGGATCTCTCAGACGGCCTGGCGTCCGATCTCGGCCACATCCTCAAGGCGTCCGGCGTGCGGGCCCAGATCGATCTCAATCTGCTGCCCCTCTCCCCCGTGTTGCAGGATGCGGTGCCGGCCATGGATGCCTGGCAACTTGCTCTGGCCGGGGGCGACGACTACGAGCTCTGCTTCACCGTGCCCCAGGAGCATCACGGTGCCCTGGACACGGCACTGGCCAATTGTGGCGTGAAGTTCACCCGCATCGGTCGCATCCTGGCCGGGGAGCCTGGCATCGACTATCTGCAGGACGAGCAACCCGTCGAACTGCACCTCAAGGGCTGGGATCACTTCGCATGATGTCTTTCAAGATAAAGCCCGAACTGACGCGGCTGAACCTTAAAAACCCGCTCCACTTCCTGGCGGTGGGCTTTGGCTCCGGCCTCTCCCCCAAGGCGCCGGGCACCATGGGGACCCTGGCAGCCATCCCGCTCTATCTGTTGGTGAGCGGGCTGCCGACCTCCTGGTTCATCGCCCTGCTGGTGGTGGGTTTCGTGGCGGGCATCCGCATCTGCCAGAGCGCCACCGACGCCATCGGGATGCCGGATCACGGGGCCATCGTCTGGGACGAGGTCATCGGATTCGGGGTCACCATGATTGCGGCCCCGGCCGGCTGGGAGTGGGTGCTGGCGGGCTTCGTGCTGTTTCGCCTGTTCGACGTGCTCAAGCCCTGGCCCATCTCCTGGTTCGATCGCCGCATTCACGGCGGGCTTGGCATCATGCTGGACGATCTCATTGCCGGCCTGTTCGCCCTGGCCTGCATGCAACTGCTTGCCCACTGGTGAGGGGAGGCGGCATCTGAACGCCCTCTCGCTGTTTTTCACTCCTCTCCTCTTGCAAAGAGGCCGGATATACCGCACACGCAGGCCCTGAGGGGCCTGCGTTTTTTTGTATGCAATCCCTCCCGGCTTGCCGTGCCGGCGGGCCTGTGGCCCAGGTTGATCCTTCTGCATTGTCCCTATTTAGCTCTGCCTATTTTTCCTTACTCCGGATATGCTGCCGTCAAAAAATCATTTCACATAAATATTCACTACTCATTCGAAGCTGGTCAGCATAATGCTGATAGTGAATAAGATGGTTTGTTGCTATTTTGTTGAAACATAATTGGTTGATGGTCTCGCATTGCCAGCGTAATCTCTGGTAATGTGACTTTTATCGACATTTTAACCCCAGGGTGCCGGCATTCTCTGGGCAAAGTATTGCGAAATTGTATAACTGGATCATTTACACCCGCGGGCAAACCGACTAACTTACTCGCGGGTTATTCCAAAAAAATGCAAAAAACCCGCCCGGATCGCTGGTTTGGCTGCCTCATGGATTGAGCGTTAATTACACAACAACGGCTCTCGAGCAGTACCAAGGCACAACCAGCATCTGCGGCTGATTTACGGACGAATTATTTGGGACGGATGTCCCCCGCAGAGGTAACCATGTCCTTGCTTGAAGTCAAAAACTTGCGGATCGAGTACCCCTCCCGCTACGGGGTGCTTGCCGCGGTCAAGGATCTCTCTTTTTCTGTTGAAAAGGGCGAGATCGTCGGCGTCGTCGGTGAGTCCGGCGCTGGCAAATCCACTATCGGCAACGCCGTCATCGATCTGTTGAGCCCGCCCGGTCGCATCGCCCGTGGCGATATCTACCTCAACGGCGAGCTCATCTCCGGCAAGAGCCAGAACGAGATGCGGGCCATTCGTGGCTCGCGCATCGGTTTCATCTTCCAGGATCCCATGACCTCCCTCAATCCGCTGTTCACCGTGGAGCAGCAGCTGGTGGAGACCATCCTCGCCAACACCGACCTGTCCCGCGAGGCGGCCTTTGCCAAGGCCCTCGAGCTGATGGGGGCGGTGGGGATCCCGAACCCGGACGTGCGCATCAAGCAGTATCCTCACCAGTTCTCCGGTGGCATGCGCCAGCGGGTGGTGATCGCCATCGCCCTCTCCGGGGATCCCGAGCTCATCATCGCCGATGAGCCGACCACGGCGCTGGACGTCTCCATCCAGGATCAGATCCTCCAGCTCATCCGCAACCTGTGCAAAGAGCGCCAGGTAGGCTGCATGCTGGTGACCCATGACATGGGGGTGGTCTCCAACGTCACCGACAAGGTGGCGGTGATGTACCGCGGCGATCTGGTGGAGTTCGGCACCACCGAACAGGTGCTGGGCCGCCCCAATCACCCCTATACCCGCAGCCTCATCTCGGCGGTGCCCCGCTCGGATGTGAAGCTGGTGCGCTTCCCCCTGGTCTCCTATATCGAGGATGCCGGTGCGGCGGATACCAGCATCGATCTCAAGACCCACTGGCTCGGCCAGAGTCAGGACGAGCGCACCTATGAAGGCGCGCTGTTGCGGGTGGAGAACGTGGATCTGAAGTTCGTCACCAAAGATTCCATCTTCCCGAGCCGCCGCCAGTACGTGCGCGCCTGCAACAACATCAGCTTCGAGATCTTCGAGGGTGAGACCTTCGGTCTGGTGGGGGAGTCGGGCTCCGGCAAATCCACCATCGCCCGTGCCATCACCGGGCTCTATCCGCCCGACACCGGCAAGATTGTCTTCGAGGGGATCGATCTCACCGCCCTGAAAGGGGAGCACGAGCGTCGCCCCCTGCGCCGCCAGATGCAGATGGTGTTCCAGAATCCCTACTCTTCGATGAACCCGCGCATGAAGGTGCGTGACATCATCGCCGAGCCGATCCGCTTCCACCGCCTCGCCGAGAGCGAGCGGCAGATAGAGCAGATCGTCGGGGACCTGCTGGATCATGTGGGCCTGGGCCGCGGCGCCGGGGTCAAGTATCCCCACGAATTCTCCGGTGGTCAGCGCCAGCGCATCTCCATTGCCCGCGCCCTGGCGACCCGCCCGCGCTTCCTCATCTGCGACGAGCCCACCTCGGCGCTGGATGTCTCGGTGCAGGCCCAGATCCTCAACCTGCTCAAAGACTTGCAACAGGAGCTTGGGCTCACCATGCTGTTCATCAGTCACGATCTGCCGGTCATCCGCCAGATGTGCGACCGCATCGGTGTGATGCAGCACGGTCATCTGGTGGAAGTGGCCGAGACCGAGAAACTGTTCACCAATGCCGAGCATGAGTACAGCCGCAAGCTGATCTCCCTCATGCCGGAATTCAAGGGAATGTCCCGCGAGGGGCTGGAAATCGCAAGCTAGGAAAGCACCGGTTCGCCGGTTTGTCTGTCAATAAAAAGCCAAAAGCATGGAGAAAGACATGAAGAAAGGATTATCCAAGATCGCCATGGCGCTGTTCGCCGCTGGTCTCGCGTTCAACGTTTCTGCTGCCGACATCAAGGTCGCCGTCGCGTCCGACGCCACCTCGCTGGACCCGCAGGAGCAGCTCTCCGGTCAGACCCTGGAGATGTCTCACCTGGTGTTCGACCCCCTGATGCGTTACACTCAGGATCTGCAGTTCGAGCCGCGTCTGGCCGAGAAGTATGAGCGCATCGACGACAAGACCGTCCGTTTCCACCTGCGCAAGGGTGTGAAGTTCCACTCCGGCAACGACTTCACCGCCGATGACGTGGTATGGACCGTCAACCGTCTGAAGGCCTCCCCGGACTTCAAGGCGATCTTCGATCCCATCGCCGAAGCCAAGAAGGTGGATGATTTCACCGTGGATCTCGTCACCGCCAAGCCGTTCCCGCTGGTGCTGCAGACCGTCACCTACATCTTCCCGATGGACTCCAAGTTCTATAGCGGCAAGACCGAGGCGGGCAAGGACAAGGCCGAGATCGTGAAGAACGGTGACTCCTTCGCCTCCACCAATGTCTCCGGTACCGGTCCGTTCAGCGTCAAGTTCCGCGAGCAGGGCGTGAAGCTGGAATACGTGCGCAACGCCAACTACTGGGACAAGGCCTCCAAGGGCAACGTCGAGAACCTGACCGTAGTACCGATCAAGGAAGACGCCACCCGTGTTGCAGCCCTGCTGGGCGGCGATGTGGACATGATCTACCCGGTTGCCCCGAACGATCTGGAGCGCGTGAAGAACGGCAAGGATTCCCAGCTGGTCACCCTGTCCGGTACCCGTGCCATCATCATCGAGCTGAACCAGAACACCAACCCGGCGCTGAAAGACAAGCGCGTGCGTCAGGCGATCAACTACGCCATCAACCAGGTGGGCATCGTCGACAAGATCAACAAGGGCTTCGGTACCCCGGCCGGCCAGCTGAGCCCGAAAGGCTATGCAGGCTACAACGAGGCCCTCAAGCCCCAGTATGATCTGGCCAAGGCCAAGGAGCTGATGAAGGAAGCCGGTTACGAGAAGGGCTTCAAGATGAGCTTCATCTCCCCGGCTGCCCGCTACGTCAACGACGTCAAGATTGCCCAGGCCGTCTCCGCCATGCTGTCCAAGATCAACATCAAGGTGGATCTGAAGACCATGCCGGTGGCCCAGTACTGGCCGGAGTTTGACAAGTGCGCCGCTGACATGCAGCTGATCGGCTGGCACTCCGACACCGAAGACAGTGCGAACTTCTTCGAGTTCCTGACCTTCACCAAGGATGCCAAGACCGGCATGGGTCAGTACAACTGCGGCGGTTATGCCAACGCGGAAGCTGACAAGATGGTGATGGAAGCCAACACCGAGACCGATCCTGCCAAGCGTGCCGCCATCCTGCAGAAGGTGGAAGCCATGCTGATCGACGACGCCGCCTATGTGCCGCTGCACTGGGAAGACCTGGCCTATGGCGCCAAGAAGAACGTCGACATCAAGCCGGTGGTCAACGTGATGAACTTCCCTTATCTGGGTGACCTGGTGGTCAACAAGTAAGCGAAGCGCTTAAGGAAGGACCCGGCGGGGCACCCATGGTTGCCCCGCCATTAACAGAAGCCTGTGCCAAGACACAGGCCACGTAGAAGGACAAGCATGTTTACATTCCTGCTGAAACGGTTCTATCAGGCCGTGATAGTGATGTTCGTCATCAGCCTGGTCGCCTTCTCCATCCAGGACAACCTGGGGGATCCGCTGCGCGAGCTGGTGGGACAATCCGTCTCCGAGTCCGTGCGCCAGGAGCTGCGCGACAAGATGGGACTCAATGATCCCTTCCTCGTGAAATACAGCCGCTTCTTGAAAAATGCGGTACACGGGGATCTGGGCACTTCCTATTTCTTCAAGCGACCAGCCCTCGAGGTTATCCTCGACAAGCTGGTGGCTACCCTTGAGCTGGTGTTTGCCGCCGCGCTCATCATCGTCGTGGTCTCCATTCCGCTGGGGGTTTATTCGGCGATAAGACCGCGCAGCATCCTCACCAAGCTCATCATGGCGGTGAGCAGCATCGGCATCTCGATCCCGGTCTTCCTGACCGCCATCATGCTGATGTACCTCTTCTCCATCCAGCTGGGCTGGCTGCCGGCCTATGGCCGTGGCGAGACCTACAACCTGCTGGGCTGGGAGTCGGGCTTCTTCACCTGGGACGGTATCCTGCACCTGGTGCTGCCAGCTGTCTCCCTCTCCTCCATCATGCTGCCGCTGTTCATCCGGCTGGTGCGCTCGGAGATGCTGGAGCAGCTCTCCTCCGAGTACGTCAAGTTTGCCCGTGCCAAGGGGCTGGACAACAACAAGGTCTACTACCAGCACGCCCTGAAGAACACCATGCTGCCGGTCATCACGGTGGGCGGTGTGCAGATCGGAACCATGGTGGCCTACACCATCCTGACCGAGAGCGTGTTCCAGTGGCCGGGGACCGGCTTCCTCTTCCTTGAGGCGATCCACCGGGTCGATACGCCGCTGATCACCGCCTATGTCATCTTCGTCGGCCTCATTTTCGTGGTGACCAATACCCTGGTCGACCTGCTCTACGGGTTGATCAACCCGACCGTCAACCTGACCGCCAAGGGGTAACAGATGACTAATGCTGTAACTGCAAGCCCAAGCCGTTGGGCACGCTTTAAAAATTCCGACATCGTCTACTACTTCCTGCGGGACAAGGTAGCCATGTTCAGCTTTGCGGTGTTTGTGGTCTTCGTGCTGGCGGCTCTGCTGGCACCCTGGATCGCACCGCACAACGTCTATGACCAGACCAGCTTCGATCTGATGGATGCGGAGCTGCCCCCCTCCTGGCTGGAAGGGGGCGAGGCCCGCTTCTGGCTCGGGACCGACAACCAGGGACGCGACATCTGGAGCACCATCCTCTATGGCGCCCGCATCTCGCTGACCATTGGTCTGTTCGCGGTGGGGCTGCAGCTGGTGCTCGGTATCGTCATCGGTCTGATGGCCGGCTACTTTGGTGGTCGCATCGACAACCTGCTGATGCGCTTTGCCGATGTGCAGCTGTCGTTCTCCACCATGATGGTGGCGATCATCATCTCCGCCATCTTCCAGGCGACCTTTGGCTCCGAGTTCTACTCGAAGTTCGCCATCCTGATGCTGGTGGTGATCATCGGTATCGCCGAGTGGCCCCAGTATGCCCGGACGGTGCGCGCCTCCGTGCTGGCGGAGAAGAAGAAGGAGTATGTGGAAGCGGCTCAGGTGATGGGGTTCCGCGCCCCGCGCATCATGTTCCGCCACATTCTGCCGAACTGCCTGTCCCCCATCCTGGTCATCTCCACCGTGCAGGTGGCGAACGCCATCATGAGCGAGGCGGCCCTCTCCTTCCTGGGTCTGGGGATGCCCGTTGATCAACCGTCCCTGGGGTCGCTCATCAGCGTGGGCTTCAACTACATCTTCTCCGGCTCCTGGTGGATCACCGCCTTCCCGGGCCTCTGCCTGGTGGTGCTGGTGCTGGTGATCAACCTGCTGGGTGACTGGCTGCGGGATGTGTTCAACCCGAAGATCTACAAGGGCTGATAAACCTCTCCACGAACTGGCTGCGAGGCCGTGATCAAGGTTCATGTGCTGCTCGCTTATGTGGAACCAAGGAGTGCTCATGTATGTCTCGGTTCCTGAGCGGTTTGTAACCTTGTTGACGGCCTTCTCGCGACAGTGTGTGAGCAGGGTTGGTCTGGCACAGTGAATAACAAAAAAGGGCGCCATCAGGCGCCCTTTTTTATTGCTTGCGATAACCTTTGTCAGGCCTGCAGCCAGCTCTCGATGCGGGTCTGAATGCCCACGCTGTCCAGCCCCAGCAGGGCGTAGATCTCATCCTGGGTGCCCTGTTCGATGAAGCGATCCGGCAGGCCGAGGTTGAGCACCGGTTTGCACTGCTTGCAGCCCATCAGCAGCTCGTTCACCGCAGAGCCTGCACCGCCCATGACGGCGTTGTCCTCGAGGGTGACGAACTGATCGTGGGAGGCGGCCAGGGAGAGCACCAGCGCCTCGTCCATGGGTTTGACGAAGCGCATGTCCACCAGGGTGGCATCGAGCGCCTCTGCGGCTGCTCTGGCCTGTTGCAGCAGGGTGCCGAACGCCAGGATGGCGGTCCCCTTGCCCTCACGAACGACACGTCCCTTGCCGAGGGGCAGGGCCTGCATCTCGCTCTCGGCCTGGATGCCGGTGCCGCTGCCACGAGGGTAGCGCACCGCCGCTGGCCCGTTGCACAGATAGCCGGTGTAGAGCATCTGGCGGCACTCGTTCTCGTCGGACGGGGTCATCACCACCATGTTGGGCACGGTGCGCAGGAAGCTGATGTCGAACGCCCCTTGATGGGTCGGGCCGTCGGCCCCCACCAGACCGGCCCGGTCGATGGCGAACAGCACCGGCAGGTTCTGCAGCGCCACGTCGTGGATCAGCTGGTCATAGGCCCGCTGCAGGAAGCTCGAATAGATGGCGACCACGGGTTTCTGGTCGGCGATGGCGAGACCGGCGGCGAAGGTGACCGCATGTTGCTCGGCGATGGCCACGTCGAAGTAGCGATCCGGATATTGCTGGCTGAATTTCACCAGACCGGAACCTTCGCGCATGGCGGGGGTGATGCCGACCACTCGTTCGTCCTTGGCGGCGATATCGCACAGCCACTGACCGAAGATGGCGGAGAAGGTGGGTTTGCCACCGGCGCTCTTGGGCAGGGCACAGTCATCCGGGTTGAATTTGGGGACGGCGTGATAACCGATGGGATCTTTTTCCGCCGGCTCGTAGCCCTTGCCCTTCTTGGTCTTGACGTGCAGCAGCTGGGGACCCTTGAGGTTGCGCATGTTGCGCAGGGTTTCGACCAGGGCATGGATGTCGTGACCGTCGATGGGGCCGATGTAGTTGAAGCCGAACTCCTCGAACAGAGTGCCGGGCACCACCATGCCCTTGAGGTGCTCCTCGGCCCGCTTGGCGAGCTCCTTGACCGGCGGCAGACCCGCCAGCACCTTCTTGCCCCCCTCGCGAATGGTGGTGTAGAGCTTGCCGGACATCAGCCTGGCGAGGTGATTGTTCAGGGCTCCCACGTTCTCGGAGATGGACATCTCGTTGTCGTTGAGCACCACCAGCATGTCCTTGTGGACGTCGCCGGCGTGATTGAGGGCCTCGAAGGCCATGCCGGCGGTGATGGCGCCATCACCGATGACCGCGACCACCTTGCGGCCAAGCCCTTCGCTTTCGGCCGCCACCGCCATGCCGAGCGCTGCCCCGATGGAGGTGCTGGAGTGGCCCACGCTGAGCACGTCGTACTCGCTCTCTTCCCGCCAGGGGAAGGGGTGCAGTCCATCTTTCTGGCGAATGGTGTGAATGCGCTCCCGTCGTCCGGTCAGGATCTTGTGGGGATAGGCCTGGTGGCCCACGTCCCACACCAGCCGATCGAAGGGGGTGTTGTAGACATAGTGCAGGGCAACCGTCAGCTCGACGGTGCCAAGGCCGGAGGCGAAGTGGCCGCTGGAGCGGCTCACCGAGCGCAGCAGATACTCGCGCAGCTCGTTGCACACCACGGGCAGCCGCTCGAAGGGGAGGGATCGCAAATCGACCGGCGTGTCTGCGAGGGCCAGGTTGGGGAAATCGCTAATATCAACGCTCATATTGTTACTGTTATCCAGCGTTTAGTGGGTTCGCTCGATGATGTAATCGGCAAACGCTTCCAGAATGTCGGTATTGTAGGGCAAGGATTGCAGGGCTGTTAAGGCCTTGTCATGCAGTTCGCGAGCCAGCTCACGGGCATTGTCGAGTCCGAGCAGGGCCGGATAGGTACTCTTTTCCAGCGCCAGATCCGAGCCTTGCGGCTTGCCCAGGGTGGCGGTATCGCCCGTGATGTCTAGGATGTCGTCCTGCACCTGGAAGGCGAGTCCGATGGCGGCGGCATAGGTTTGCAGGGCGATGAGGGTGGCGGGTTCCACGTCAGCCTTGCACAGGGCGCCGAGGGTCACGGCGCACTCGATGAGGGCCCCGGTCTTGTGGCGGTGCACCTGCTCCAGCTCGGCGAGGCTGATCCGGCGCCCTTCGGCGTCCAGATCCAGTGCCTGACCGCCGCACATGCCGAGATAGCCGGACGCGCGGGCCAGGGCACTCAGCATCCGCACCCGGTTGGCCATCAATGTATCGGGCATGGGGTGGTCGGCCAGAATGGAAAACGCCAGGGTCTGCAGGGCATCGCCTGCCAGGATGGCTGTGCCTTCATCGAAGGCCTTGTGTACGGTGGGCTGACCACGACGCAGGTCGTCGTCGTCCATGGCGGGCAAGTCGTCGTGCAGGAGGGAGTATGCGTGAATGCACTCCACGGCGGCGGCGGGGCCATCCAGCAGTTCGCTCTTGACGCCCAGCATCTCGCCGACGGCATAGACCAGGAAGGGGCGCACCCGTTTCCCACCGAGCAGCAGGCCGTATTTCATCGCGTCCCGCAAACGTGGCGCCATGGCGGGCAGGGCGTCAAGCTGTGCCGAGAGGCAGTCGTCGATGCGGCGCCGATGCAGGCGGGAGAAATCGTCCAGGGTCACTCACTCCTCTCCTTGTTCTGCTCGAAAGGGGACCGCTTGCTCGCTGCCATCGGCCTGGGTCAGGAGGATCTGGATCTTCTGCTCGGCCTGTTCCAGCTTCTGCTGGCCGGCGCGCACCAGATGGATGCCCTGTTCGAATTGTTTGAGTGCCTCCTCGAGGGGGAGCGAGCCCTGTTCGAGTTGATGCACTATGGTTTCCAGCTCTTCCAGGGTGGCATCAAAACTCAGACGGTCGATTTTTTTACTGGCCATGTCCATCCTCGGGGATTGAAAAAAACGGCTCATCTTAACATCGACCGGCCACAGGGGGGAGGCAGAAAAACGCGGCGTCCTCAAACTATCCTGACCCTGGCCGATAAGAACGGGCATGCAACCACGCATTGCCGATCGGCGATTGCGGTGTACCGGGCTTGCTGCCGGGGACGCAATAGCAGAAAATTCAACGCAATATAATGAGACGGCACGTTCGGCGACAGGAGTAGGGATGTGGATTTAGGGAGTCTGATAGGCTTGGTGCTGGGGTTCGGGGTCGTGGTGTACGGCATGTTGCTGGGCGGCCCCATGAGCATGTATGTGGACATGCCATCGGTCTACATCACCATACTGGGGTCCGTGTTCATCTGCATGATGAAATTCAACCTCGGTCAGTTTCTGATGGCCTTCAAGGTCGCGGGCAAGGCCTTCATGTACAAGGGGGACAAGCTCGACGATCTCATCACCAAGGCGGTGGAACTGGCGGATGCGGCCCGCAAGGGGGGCTTTCTGGCTCTGGAGGCGGCGGAGATCCCCAATACCTTCATGAAGAAGGGCATCGACATGCTGGTGGACGGCCATGATGCCGACGTGGTGCGTGCGGTGATGGAGAAGGACATCGAACTGACGTCCGAGCGTCACGCCACGGCCATCAAGGTGTTCCGCTCCCTGGGGGATCTCGGTCCGGCCATGGGCATGATCGGTACCCTGGTGGGGTTGGTGGCCATGCTGGCCAACATGAGCGACCCCAAATCCATCGGCCCGGCCATGGCGGTGGCCTTGCTGACGACCCTGTATGGCGCCATCGAGGCCAACATGATTGCCATCCCCATCGCTGACAAGCTGGAACTGCGCAGTGGCGAGGAACAGTTGAGCCGCACCCTGATCCTCGACGCCATCATGGGGATCCAGGATGGACAGAACCCGAGGGTGATCCAGGCCATGTTGCAGAACTACCTGAATCAGTCCAAACGCAACAACGGGACCGAATAGGAGCGCGCAGATGGCAAAGTGCAAGTGCCCGCCTCCCGGATTGCCCGGTTACATGGGAACCTTCGCGGATCTCATGTCCCTGCTGATGTGCTTCTTCGTGCTCTTGCTCTCCTTTGCCGAGATGGATGTGCAGAAGTTCAAGCAGATCGCCGGTTCCATGGAGAAGGCGTTCGGGGTGCAGAACATCCTGGAGGTCAAGGATATTCCCAAGGGAACCTCTGTCATCGCCCAGGAGTTTCGTCCTGGTCGCCCCGAGCCGACGCCTATTGACACCATCATGCAGCAGACCATCGACATGACCCAGACCGAGCTGGATTTCCAGCCTGGGGATGCGGACAAGGCGGGTGGACATGACAAGGCCGAAGGTCAGCAGAGCGGTGGCGATTCCGCCCAGGAGGCCCAGAAGGCGCAGGAGCAGTCCAACACCCTGGCCAAGGCACTGGCGGAGCAGATGCAGGCCCAGATCCAGGATGGGGCCATCGAGATAGAGGCGCTGGGTCAGCAGATCATCATTCGCATTCGCGAGAAAGCGGCGTTCCCGGCGGGGTCCGCCTTCCTGCAACCCCAGTTCTGGCCGGTGATCCGCAAGGTGGCTGCGCTGCTCAAGGATGTGCCGGGGGAGATCACCGTCTCCGGCCACACCGACAATGTGGCCACCGAGGACGAGTTGTTCCAGTCCAACTGGGAGCTTTCATCCCAGCGGGCGGTGGCGGTGGCCCACCAGATGATCAAGGTGCCCGGTTTTGACGGCAATCGTCTGGTGGTGCAAGGGATGGCGGATTCCCAGCCGCTGGTGCCCAACAACAGCCCGGAGAATCGGCGCATGAACCGACGTGTCGAGATCGCCATCATGCAGGGCAAACCGACGGTGTCGGCTCCGCTTGGCGTCTCGGAATCCAAGTAACGCTGGCCCAAAGCGGGATCCCGCTCGCAGGGGCTGACATGGATTTTGTGGCGGCTTCATATTAAGATGCCCCATCCGAACCGACAGCTGCGGCTCTCTTTTGATTGCCGCAGCTTCTCTTTATAAAGCAACCCAGGTTTCGACTATGAATCATACTCCGATGACTGTTCGCGGCGCTGAAAAGCTGCGTCAAGAGCTCGATTATCTCAAGACCGAGCTGCGTCCCCAGATTATCGAAGCGATTGCTGATGCCCGTGAACATGGCGATCTGAAAGAAAATGCCGAATACCATGCCGCCCGCGAGCAGCAGGGTTTCTGTGAAGGCCGCATTCAGGAAATCGAAGGCAAGCTCTCCAATGCCCAGATTATCGATGTCACCAAGATTGCCAACAATGGCCGCGTCATCTTCGGCGCAACCGTGACCCTGCTCAAAAGTGAAACGGAAGAGGAAGTGGTCTACCGCATCGTGGGAGACGACGAGGCGGACATCAAGCAGAACATGATCTCCGTGAACTCCCCCATTGCCCGCGCCCTGATCGGCAAGGAAGTGGATGACGTTGCCATCGTCAAGACGCCGGGTGGCGATGTGGAGTACGAGATCCTGGAAGTTGCCTATCTCTGATTGAACGTCGGGGAAAGAGACAGGGGAGCCGGGCTCCCCTGTTGTCTTTAGTCACCCTGATAGGTCTGGACGAAGGCGTCCTGGTGGCGCTGGAAGAGCCAGTCCCGCAATTGTTCCTGATCCTCCTTGCCCAGTCGGAACTGGACGGCCCAGTCATGGTGATGTTGATTGGCATCCACGTGCCTGATGAGGGTGCCTGTCATGGCCAGGGGAGGGAGATCCTCGATGCGAAGGTATCCGCCAAGTGGATCTCCCTTGGCAGAGGAGTCCGGCAAGCCGGCCACGATGAGACCGCCAAGGGAGAGGCTGTATACCTCGTACTCCGCGTCTTCGGTGCAGAGCACGGCCTTTTCGTCGAGTCGCCAGGCGCGCAGATGGGGCGAACCTAGCTCGGTAATGGTCGGCGCGGCGATGCGCAGCTCGGTGTGGCCCTCCTCTGCCTGGGTGCAGTGGAGCGGGAAACGCAATTGGTAGCCGGCGATGCGGGCTTCGAGTGTCAGAGGCTTGGCTCGCTGCAACAGGCTTTGGAGAGGAAGGGGCAGGGTGCCGCGCAGGTATTGGCTGGTGGCAATGTCTTCATCGTTTCCCAGGTCCCGCAGCATGGCCAGTTCTTCATCGGTGAGGAGCTGATGCTTGTCCATAGTGGGTGTCCGCGACTATTCATCGCAGGTTAAGGGCCTGACCACTATTTTGGCAAGCGACTTGGGAAGAAGGGAAATGAAGGAAAGAGCGAATGCTCTTTCCTGTTACTTGCGCGGCAACTGGATCTTGGGCTCTTTGGCCTGACGGTAGATGGTCAGTACATGGCCCATGCTCTGTACCTTGATGGAGCCGGTCTCGCGAACGATGGCATCCATCACCAGCTGTTTCATCTCACGATCTTCAGACGCAACCTTAACCTTGATCAGCTCGTGGTGGTTCAGGGCCAGATCGATCTCGGCCAGCACCCCTTCGGTCAGACCGTGTTGTCCCAGCAGGACGACCGGCTTCAGACTGTGGGCCAGGCCCTTGAGGTACTGTTTCTGTTTATTGTTGAGAATCATGGCAATTTCTTCATAAGTCAGGGTTGAAAGGGGCGTATTCTACCCCCACTTAGCCCTTAATACTAATAACCCTTGTGGTTTTTTAAAGTCGACAATCATGACCCAGAAAAAACGTTCCCCCAGTTCAACCCGCTGGTTAAAAGAACATTTCGACGACCAATACGTCAAGAAAGCCCAGAAGTTGGGACTGCGCTCTCGCGCCGTTTTCAAGATCGATGAGATCCAGGGCAAAGACCGGCTGCTCAAGCCGGGGATGACGGTAGTGGACCTGGGGGCTGCTCCCGGTGGCTGGTCCCAATTTGCCATCGACCAGGTTGGTGACAAGGGGCGCGTCATTGCGTGCGATATTTTGCCGATGGATTCCATTGCCGGTGTCGATTTCCTGCAAGGGGACTTTCGGGAGGAAACTGTACTCGGCGCCTTGCTGGAGCGAGTCAGCCCCGACAAGGTGGATGTCGTCATGTCGGACATGGCACCCAACATGAGCGGCACCCAGCAGGTGGATCAGGCCCGTGCCATGTACCTGGTGGAACTGGCGCTGGACATGTGCAATCAGGTCCTGAGCAGTAATGGCAGTTTTGTAGTCAAGGTGTTCCAGGGGGAGGGGTTTGATGCCTATCTCAATGAAATACGTAGACTTTTCTCTGTCGTCAAGATTCGAAAACCAGACTCGTCCCGTGCCCGTTCACGAGAAGTCTACATTGTGGCTACCGGTTTTAAACTGTAGTACCCTAACCCTCATCGTTAACTGTCAGTCTGCGAGGTCATTGATTTGAGTGACATGGCGAAAAACCTAATCCTGTGGCTGGTCATCGCCGTCGTGCTGATGTCGGTGTTCAATAGCTTCAGCCCCAGCGATACCACCAGTCGCCAGCTGGACTATTCCAGCTTCGTGAAAGAAGTGACCCAGGAGCAGATCCGTGAAGTGCGGATGGATGGCAAGGTCATCAATGGCGTCAAGCGCACCGGTGAACGTTTCACCACCATCATTCCTGCGCCGGATCCCCAACTGCTCAACGACATGCTCAACCATAACGTCAAGGTGATGGGTGAGAAGCCGGAAGAACCGTCCCTGATCACGTCCATCTTCATCTCCTGGTTCCCGATGCTGTTGCTGATCGGTGTCTGGGTCTTCTTCATGCGTCAGATGCAGGGCGGCGGCGGCAAGGGTGCCATGTCGTTCGGCAAGAGCAAGGCTCGCCTGATGAGCGAAGATCAGATCAAGACTACCTTTGCCGACGTAGCCGGTTGTGACGAGGCAAAGGAAGAGGTCAAGGAGCTGGTCGACTATCTGCGTGACCCGACCAAATTCCAGAAGCTGGGTGGCAAGATCCCGACCGGCGTCCTGTTGGTAGGTCCTCCCGGTACCGGTAAGACCCTGCTGGCCAAAGCCATTGCAGGCGAGGCCAAGGTGCCGTTCTTCACCATTTCAGGTTCGGACTTCGTGGAAATGTTCGTGGGTGTCGGTGCCTCCCGGGTGCGTGACATGTTCGAACAGGCCAAGAAATCCTCCCCCTGCATCATCTTCATCGATGAGATCGATGCGGTCGGTCGCCAGCGTGGCGCCGGTCTGGGTGGTGGTCACGACGAACGTGAGCAGACCCTGAACCAGATGCTGGTTGAAATGGATGGTTTTGAAGGCAATGAAGGCATCATCGTCATCGCCGCCACCAACCGTCCCGACGTACTGGATCCTGCTCTGCTGCGTCCAGGTCGTTTCGACCGCCAGGTCGTGGTCGGCTTGCCGGATGTTCGCGGTCGTGAGCAGATCCTGAAAGTGCACATGCGCAAGGTACCGCTGGCGGATGACGTCAATCCGGCGCTGATTGCCCGTGGTACCCCTGGTTTCTCCGGTGCCGATCTGGCCAACCTGGTGAACGAGGCTGCCCTCTTCTCTGCTCGCGAGAGCCGCCGAGTGGTCTCCATGCTGGAGTTCGAAAAGGCGAAGGACAAGATCATGATGGGGGCGGAACGTCGCTCCATGGTGATGAAAGAGTCCGAGAAGGAGATGACGGCCTATCATGAAGCGGGTCACGCCATCATTGGTCGCGTGGTGCCGGATCATGACCCTGTCTACAAGGTCTCCATCATTCCGCGCGGCCGTGCGCTGGGTGTGACCATGTACCTGCCGGAACAGGACCGCTGGAGCCACTCCAAGCAGCATCTGGAGTCCATGATCTCCAGCCTGTATGGCGGTCGTCTGGCGGAAGAGTTGATCTACGGTGCCGAGAAGGTATCGACCGGTGCATCCAACGACATCGAACGTGCCACCGACATCGCCCGCAAGATGGTGACCCAGTGGGGCATGTCCGAGCGTCTCGGCCCCATGCTTTACGCAGAAGAGGACGGTGAAGTCTTCCTCGGCCGCAGCATGGCCAAGGCCAAGCACATGTCTGACGATACCGCCCGCATCATCGATGCAGAGGTCAAGCAGGTCATCGATCGCAACTACGATCGTGCCAAGCAGATCCTGCTGGACAACATGGATGTGCTGCACACCATGAAAGATGCATTGATGAAGTACGAGACCATCGATGCCAAGCAGATCGATGATCTGATGGCGCGTCGCGAAGTCCGTGCTCCCAGCAACTGGCATGATGAGCACGGTGACACCCCGCAAGGTGGTGCCAGCGTGAACAACGGGCCGGAGGGCAAGGCGCCGGCTGAAGAGGGCAATGCACCTCTGAGTGACATCGACAAGGCGAACGATGTCCCGGCCAAATAAGTTGCCATGATACAAACCCCGGGCTTGCCCGGGGTTTTTCTTTGCACGAAGCGTTTGCCGCTCTTGTTGGAGGTAGTTGAAGCAATGCAGTTAATCAGCAAGGGACGTACCCTTTCTCTCGACCGTCCCCATGTCATGGGGATTCTCAATGTGACGCCGGACTCCTTTTCAGATGGTGGCCGCTTCAAGCAGATCGATCTGGCGTTGGGTCATGCCCGCGACATGGTGGCCGATGGGGCCACCCTTATCGATATAGGTGGCGAGTCGACCCGCCCCGGTGCCCCCGACGTCAGCGAACAAGAAGAGCTGGACAGGGTCATCCCCGTGGTGGAGCGCATGGTCGCCGAGCTGGATGTGATGATCTCCCTCGATACCTCCAAGGCGATTGTCATGCGGGAGGGGTGTGCTGCAGGTGGTCACCTCATCAATGATGTCCGCGCCCTGCAAGAGCCGGGAGCGCTGGGCGCAGCCGCCGAGGCTGGCGTACCGGTATGCCTCATGCACATGCAGGGGCAGCCCCGTACCATGCAGGTGGAGCCGCACTATGACGATCTGGTGGGGGAGGTGAGAGCCTTCTTTGACGAGCGGATTGCCGCTTGTCTGGGGGCCGGTATCCCGCGTGAGCATCTGGTATTGGATCCAGGCTATGGCTTTGGCAAGACGCTGGCGCACAACTATCAGCTGTTGGCCCAGCAGGCGTCACTGCTCGATTACCAACTTCCGCTCTTGGTGGGCATGTCACGAAAGTCTATGATAGGCAACCTGCTTGACCGCCTGGTAGACGAGCGGTTGGCTGGTAGTCTGGCCTGTGCCCTGATCGGGTTGCAACATGGCGCCAGGATCATCCGGGTGCACGACGTGCGGGCCACCATGGATGTCTTGCGTACAGGCTGGATGACCATGACGGGACAAGATTTCATATCCAAATAGAAAAACGAGAAACAGACAATGACCAGAAAGTACTTCGGCACCGACGGCGTGCGCGGCAAGGTGGGTGAATACCCAATCACCCCGGATTTCGTCATGAAACTGGGCTGGGCCGCCGGCAAGGTGCTCTCCAAGAAAGGGACCAAGAAGGTGCTGATCGGCAAGGATACCCGTATCTCCGGTTACATGCTGGAGTCGGCACTGGAGGCGGGGCTCTCCGCCGCCGGTCTCAAAGCCATACTGATGGGACCCATGCCCACCCCGGCGGTTGCCTACCTGACTCGCACCTTCCGTGCCGAAGCCGGCATCGTCATCAGTGCATCCCACAACCCCTATTACGACAACGGCATCAAGTTCTTCTCCGCCGACGGCACCAAGCTGCCCGATGATGTCGAGCTGGCCATCGAAGCCGAGCTCGACAACGAACTCAAGTGCGTGGAGTCCGCGGAGCTTGGCAAGGCGCAGCGCATCGATGATGCGGCTGGTCGCTACATCGAATTCTGCAAGAGCACCTTCCCCTCCAATCTGAGCCTGGAAGGGCTGAAAATGGTAGTGGATTGCGGTCATGGTGCCACCTACCACATCGCCCCTTCCGTCTTCCGCGAACTGGGTGCCGAAGTCATCGCCATCGGCTGCAGCCCGGATGGGCTCAACATCAATGACGGCGTCGGTTCCACCGCACCGGAGGCGCTGGCCGCCAAGGTCCAGGAGTGCAAAGCCGATCTCGGCGTTGCCTTCGACGGTGACGGCGACCGTCTGGTGATGGTGGACAGCACAGGTTACATCATCGACGGAGATGAGATCCTCTACATCATCGCCCGGGATGCCCTGCGCCATGGCCGTCTCAAGGGCGGTGTGGTGGGCACCCTGATGGCCAACATGGGGCTGGAGCTGGCGCTTCAGACCCTGGGCATCCCCTTTGCCCGTGCCAAGGTAGGTGACCGCTACGTGCTTGAAATGATGAACGAGAAGGGCTGGCGCATCGGGGGCGAAAACTCCGGTCACATCATCTGCCTGGATCAGACCACCACGGGGGATGGTATCGTCGCCGCCCTGCAGGTGCTGACGGCCATGCGCAGTGCCGAGATGCCGCTGGCCAAATTGCGTTCGGGCATGAGCAAGTTCCCGCAAGTGCTGGTCAATGTGCGCTTCGCCGAAGGCAAGGATCCGCTGACCTCCAGTGCCGTTCAGCAGGAAGTGGCGGCAGTGGAGCTGGAACTGGCCGGCCGTGGCCGGGTGCTGTTGCGCAAATCCGGCACCGAGCCCCTGATCCGGGTCATGGTCGAAGGTGAACACGAACAGCAGGTGCGCGATATGGCAGAGCGCATCGCCAAACAGGTCGAATCGGCGTTTTAATGAACAACCAAGGCGGCTTTTTAGTCGCCTTGGTTGTATCTTGTTCAAACGATTCGAAAATTTGAAAATAGCACTTGTCAGCTGAGCATCCTCTGGATATTATCAGCCCCGCTTTCGCAAGGGAGTTGCCGATGGGACATCGCAAGCCGTTTGTAGCAGCCAACTGGAAGTTACACGGTAGTAGGTCGCAGTTAGAGCAGTTTACGAGTCAGTGCACAGAACGCATTGATGAAGACGTAGATGTGGTCTTGTGTCCATCCCATGTGCATCTCGGTTTCACGGCCGAACTGCTCGGTGAGCAGGGAAGAGTGAAGCTGGGGGCTCAGAACGTGAGTCAGCACAGACAGGGCGCTTATACGGGTGAAATCTCGTGTGGGATGCTGGTCGAGGCAGGTTGCCGATATGTACTTGTTGGCCACTCCGAGCGCAGGCGTCTCTTTGGTGAGACCAGTTTTATCGTCGCAGAGAAGTTTGCGGCAGTCAGAGCAGCAGGTCTGATACCCATACTTTGTTTGGGTGAGTCAGGAGCAGCGAGGCAGGCAAGAAGAACCTTCGAGGTGATTGCCGAGGAACTGGACATAGTCATAGAGAAAAATGGCGCGATGGCTTTCGATAATGCTATCATCGCCTACGAGCCAATCTGGGCTGTAGGTACAGGTAAATGCGCCACACCCGAGCAGGCACAAGAGGTTCATTCCTTTATTCGCGGTCGCTTGGCGGAGGATACTCCGGTAATAGGTGAGAAAGTCAGAATCATCTATGGTGGGAGCGTGACACCGGCCAATGCACAAGATTTGTTTGCGCAGCCCGATATTGATGGCGGTCTGATAGGCAAGGCAAGTCTTGATGGCGAGGCGTTTTTAGGAATAGTTGAAGCGGCAAAGGGTGCAAGTTAAATGTACGAGATTCTTTTGGTCGTTTATCTGCTGGTATCGCTGGCTCTGATTGGTCTGGTGATGATTCAGCAAGGTAAAGGGGCTGATATGGGCGCCTCCTTCGGCGCAGGGGCATCGAACACAGTGTTCGGCTCCGGTGGTTCAGGCAGCTTCCTGACCCGCACAACAGCGATTTTGGCTACTCTGTTTTTCTTGATTAGTCTGGTTCTGGGTTCCATGTCCAGCAACAAGGTCAAGCAGGGTAGTGAATGGGAAAATCTGCAACAGACTCAACAAGTTGAGCAGAGCAAAGCGCCAGTGAAGAAAGATACTGACGTTCCCGAATAAGAGTTTTGCCGTGGTGGTGGAATTGGTAGACACGCTATCTTGAGGGGGTAGTGCTCTAGGGTGTGCGGGTTCGAGTCCCGCCCACGGCACCAATTAAGCAGTGAACCCGGGTAACCGGGATGTTATAGCCACTGAGTATTGTCTCACGAGAGTGAAGTGGCTATAATCTCGCACGATTTCGGACGCGGGGTGGAGCAGCATGGTAGCTCGTCGGGCTCATAACCCGAAGGTCGTCGGTTCAAATCCGGCCCCCGCAACCAAATTTCACGCATTTCCTACGCTCAGGAAGGCGGTCGCTGCGAGGCGACAATCAGGGTAAAGCGCCAAGCCCCGATTTGACATCGGGGCTTTTTGTTATGTGCAATTTACTCTGAATCTATTTCTATCTGGGCTATATGCCCTTTTTTCGTTTTTCGGAGGGTGACTTTGGCTACGTTGGAACAACGTTTGACCGATCTGCTCGAGGCTCCGGTCGTTGCCTTGGGTTTTGAACTGTGGGGTATCGAGTTTATCCGTGCGGGTAAGCACTCGACCTTGCGCGTTTTCATCGACTCGGAGCAAGGCGTGACGGTGGAAGACTGTGCCGAGGTGAGCCGCCAGGTCGGCGCCATCATGGATGTCGAAGATCCCATCACCGAGGAGTACTACCTTGAGGTGTCTTCCCCGGGTCTGGATCGTCCACTGTTCAAGGTCGCCCAGTTCGAAAAATACGTTGGCCAGGAGGCGGCGGTAACGCTTCGGATGGCAACAAACAACCGCCGCAAATTCAAAGGCGTAATCAAAGCCGTGCAGGGGGACATGATCACTCTGACGGTAGATGGTAAGGACGAGGTGTTGGCTTTCACCAATATCCAAAAAGCGAACATAGTGCCGAACTTTGGTTAACGAGGCTATCGGATATGAATAAAGAGATTTTGCTGGTCGTTGACGCTGTGTCCAACGAGAAGGCTGTCCCCCGCGAGAAGATTTTCCAGGCTCTGGAGACTGCGCTGGCGACTGCGACCAAGAAAAAATACGAAGGCGAGATTGAAGTGCGTGTCGAGATCGATCGCAAGACCGGTGACTATGACACCTATCGTCGTTGGGTCGTGGTGGCCGATCAGGCTTCCATGGAGAACCCGTACGGGGAAATCACTCTCGAAGCCGCTCAGATCGAGCAGCCGGATATCCAGATCGGCGACTATGTTGAAGACCAGATTGACTCTGTGACCTTCGACCGTATCACCACCCAGACCGCCAAGCAGGTCATCGTGCAGAAAGTGCGCGAGGCCGAGCGTTCCCAAGTCGTTGACCAGTTCAAGGACAAGGAAGGCACCATCATCAGCGGCGTGGTCAAGAAGAGCAATCGTGACAACGTGATCCTGGATCTGGGCAGCAATGCCGAAGCCGTGATCTTCCGTGACGACATGCTGCCCCGTGAGACCTTCCGTCCCGGTGACCGTATCCGTGGCCTGCTCTACGCCGTGCGTCCGGAAGCCCGTGGTTCCCAGCTGTTCGTCAGCCGCTCCAGCCCGGACTTCCTGAAAGAGCTGTTCCGCATCGAAGTGCCGGAAATCGGCGAAGAGATGATCGAAATCATGGGCGCCGCCCGTGATCCGGGTTCCCGCGCCAAGATTGCGGTCAAGACCAACGATCGTCGTATCGACCCGATCGGTGCCTGTATCGGCATGCGTGGTGCCCGCGTTCAGGCCGTCTCCGCCGAGCTGAGCGGTGAGCGTGCCGACATCGTGCTGTACGATGACAACCCGGCCCAATACGTGATCAACGCCATGGCGCCAGCCGATGTGGCCTCCATCATCGTCGATGAAGACAACCACACCATGGACATCGCCGTGGAAGCCGCCAACCTGGCCCAGGCCATCGGCCGCAACGGTCAGAACGTGCGTCTTGCCTCCCAGCTGACCGGTTGGGAACTGAACGTGATGACCGTCGAGGACATGCGTGCCAAGCACCAGGCCGAGAACGACCGCATCATGAACCTGTTCACCAGCACCCTCGACATCGACGACGATTTCGCCGGCCTGCTGATGGAAGAGGGCTTCTCCACCCTGGAAGAGATCGCCTTCGTCCCGGTCAACGAGCTGCTGGCCATCGACGGTCTGGATGAAGACATGGTCGAAGAGCTGCGCAAGCGTGCCAAGGATGCCCTGACCACCAAGGCCCTGGCCAAAGAAGAATCCTTTGAAGGCGTCGAGCCTTCCGAAGAACTGCTCAATCTCTCCGGCCTCGGTCGTGAAATGGCCTATGCCCTGGCCGCTCGCGGCGTCGGCACCTTGGAAGATTTGGCAGAGCAAGGTATCGATGACCTTGCCGACATCGAAGAGTTGACCGCCGAGAAGGCAGGTGAGCTCATTATGGCTGCTCGCAATATCTGTTGGTTCGGAGAAGAGCAGTCTGAATAAGGTCAAACGGAGGAAAATGAATGGCAGAAGTATCAGTTAAGCAACTTGCCACTGACATCGACACGCCGGTTGATCGTCTTCTCCAGCAGTTTGTCGATGCCGGCATCGTGAAGAGCAAGGCCGACGACATGGTCAGCGAGTCTGAGAAACAGACCCTGCTGGCACATCTGAAGAAACAGCATGGAGGTGACGAGGTCACCGCACCTGCTCGCATGACCTTGCAGCGCAAGACCAAGAGCACCATCAGTGTTCAGGGGACTGGCGGCAAGAACAAGGAAGTGCAGGTAGAAGTGCGCAAGTCTCGCACCTATGTAAGACGCTCGGCGCTGGAAGATGAACAGCGCCAGGCGGAAGCCGAGGAAACAGCGCGTTTGGAAGCAGAAGAAAAAGCTCGTCGCGAGGCCGAAGAGAAGGCCCGCCTCGACGCTGAAGAGAAGGCTCGCCGTGAGGCTGAGCAGGCTCGTCGTGAAGCTGAGGAAAAGGCGCGGATCGAGGCACAACAGAAGGCTCGACAGGCTCAACAGCCCGCCAAAGCAGCCGTTAGCACAGCTCAGCAAGAGGCAGAAAAGATGGCCAAGCGCGAAGCAGAAGAACTGAAGCGCCAACAGGAACAGACAGCTTTGCAAAAAGCTGAAGAACTCGCCGCGAAGAAAGCCGAAGAGGCTCGCATCATGGCGGAACAGAATGCGGCCCGCTGGGCTGAAGAAGAAGCGGCTCGCGCCAAAGAGAGCAGCGATTACCATCTGACCACCAACAAGCACGCGCAAGCGGCCGAAGATGAGTTGGATCGTAAGGAAGAGACCAGCCGTCGCACGGCTGCCGCTGCCAAGGCGCCGAAGAAGGTCGGCCGTCGCGAAGACGACCGCAATGACCGCAACTCCCGCGATCCCCGTGCCCGCAAAGGCAAGCGTGGCAAGATGGCCATGCCGAACGCCATGAAACACGGCTTCAACAAGCCGGCTGCCGTGGTCAACCGTGACGTCGTCATCGGCGAGACCATCACAGTGGCGGAGCTCGCCAACAAGATGGCCGTCAAGGGCGTTGAAGTCATCAAGGTGATGATGAAGATGGGTGCCATGGCCACCATCAACCAGGTGATCGACCAGGAGACCGCTCAGCTGGTCGCCGAGGAGATGGGTCACAAGGTAGTGCTGCGCCGTGAGAACGAGCTGGAAGAGGCGGTACTTAGCGATCGTGACGAGACCTCCGAAGCCAAGCCGCGTGCGCCGGTCGTGACCATCATGGGTCACGTCGACCACGGCAAGACCTCGCTGCTGGACTATATCCGTAAGGCCAAGGTTGCCGCGGGCGAAGCCGGTGGCATTACCCAGCACATCGGTGCGTACCACGTACAGACCGACAGCGGGATGATCACCTTCCTGGATACCCCGGGTCACGCGGCGTTTACCTCCATGCGTGCTCGTGGTGCCAAGGCGACCGACATCGTTGTTCTGGTTGTTGCAGCTGACGACGGCGTGATGCCGCAAACCATCGAAGCTATCCAGCACGCCAAGGCGGCCGGTGTGCCGCTGGTTGTTGCGGTGAACAAGATCGACAAGCCTGAAGCGGATCCGGATCGCGTCAAGACCGAGCTGGCCCGTTACAACGTCATGTCCGAAGACTGGGGTGGCGATTGCCAGTTCGTGCACGTCTCCGCCAAGTCTGGCGAAGGCATCGACGACCTGCTGGAAGCCATCCTGATCCAGGCCGAAGTCCTGGAGCTGAAAGCGGTGGTTGACGGCATGGCCAACGGCGTCGTGATCGAATCCTTCCTGGATAAAGGTCGTGGTCCGGTTGCCACCGTGCTGGTACAGGAAGGTACTCTGCGTCAGGGCGACATCGTGCTGTGCGGTCTTGAGTACGGCCGGGTGCGCGCCATGCGTGACGAACTGGGTCGCGAGATCAAGGAAGCAGGTCCCTCTCTGCCAGTGGAAATTCTGGGTCTGTCCGGCGTCCCCTCTGCTGGTGACGAAGCCACCGTTGTGCGTGACGAGAAGAAAGCCCGTGAAGTGGCGCTCTACCGTCAGGGCAAGTTCCGCGAAGTCAAGCTGGCCCGCCAGCAGAAGGCCAAGCTGGAAAACATGTTCGCCAACATGACCGAGGGCGAAGTGTCCGAAGTGAACGTGGTGATCAAGGCCGATGTACAAGGCTCTGTGGAAGCGATCTGCGATGCGCTGGTCAAACTCTCCACCGACGAAGTGAAGGTGAAGATCGTGGGTTCCGGCGTAGGTGGCATCACCGAAACCGACGCGACCCTGGCCGCGGCTTCCAGCGCCATCCTGGTGGGCTTCAACGTCCGTGCCGACGCTTCTGCGCGCAAGGTCATCGAATCCGAGAGCCTGGATCTGCGTTACTACTCCGTCATCTATGACCTGATCGACGAAGTGAAGCAGGCCATGAGCGGCAAGCTGGCCCCCGAGTATCGTCAGGAGATCATCGGTCTGGCTGAAGTGCGTAGCGTCTTCAAGTCGCCGAAGTTCGGCGCCGTTGCCGGCTGTATGGTTACCGAAGGTGTGGTCAAGCGTTCCAACCGCATTCGCGTTCTGCGTGACAACGTGGTTATCTATGAAGGCGAGCTGGAATCCCTGCGCCGCTTCAAGGATGACGTCAACGAAGTTCGCAACGGCTACGAGTGTGGTATCGCGGTCAAGAACTACAACGACGTGCGCGAAGGCGACCAGATCGAGGTGTACGAGACCGTTGAAATCCAGCGGACTCTGTAAGCCGAGCGTTAGACAAAATAGGGGGTCGCGGCCCCCTTTTATCGCAGGATAGAATATGGCCAGAGAATTCAGCCGGACCCGTCGGGTCGGGCAGCAGATCCAGCGTGAAATCGCGCTGATCCTGCAGCGCGAGGTGAAAGACCCGCGCATCGGCATGGTGACCGTCTCCGACGTGGAGGTCTCCAAGGACCTCAACTATGCCAAGGTTTATGTCACCTTCTTGCAACTGGAGAATGACGCCGAACGCATCAAGGAAGGGCTCAAGGGCCTGACCGAGGCTGCCGGTTACATCCGCAGCCTGCTGGGCAGCGCCATGCGTCTGCGGGTGGTGCCCGAGCTGCGTTTCTACTACGACCAGACCCTGGTCGAGGGGATGCGCCTCTCCAACCTGGTGACCAACACTGTGCGTGAAGACAAGCGTCGCATGACTGAAGCCGGTCGTGACGAAGAGCAATCCGCACCGGATGACACGACTGAGGATAACGCCTGAGATGTCTCGTAGACGTCGTTTCAAAGGCCGTGACGTACACGGCATCCTGCTGCTGGACAAACCGACCGGCCTGACTTCCAACGATGTGTTGCAGAAGGTCAAGCGGATCTACAACGCCGCCAAGGCTGGCCATACCGGCGCCCTGGACCCCCTGGCCACCGGCATGTTGCCGATCTGCCTCGGGGAGGCCACCAAGTTCTCCCAGTATCTGCTGGAAGCGGACAAGCGCTATGAGGTGACCGCCAAGCTCGGCGAGCGCACCAATACCAGCGACTCCGACGGCGAGGTGGTCTCCACCCGTCCGGTGAACGTGGCCGTGGGTACCCTGATCGAGGCGCTGGACCAGTTCCGCGGCCCCATCATGCAGGTGCCGTCCATGTACTCCGCCCTCAAGCACAACGGCCGTCCGCTCTACGAATATGCCCGTGAAGGGATCGAGATCGAGCGGGAAGCCCGTCCCATCACCATCTTCGAACTCAAGCTGCTCGGCTTCGAGGGGGACGAGGTGAAGCTGGAAGTGCATTGCAGCAAGGGTACCTATATCCGTTCCCTGGTGGACGATCTGGGGGAAGTGCTGGGCTGTGGCGCTCACGTCACCCAGCTGCGTCGCACCCAGGTGGCGAGCTACCCCTACGAGCGGATGCTGACCCTGGAGCAGCTCGAGTGCATCTTCGAGCAGGCCAAGGCCGAAAGCATTCCGCCACGGGAACAGTTGGATCCCCTGTTGCTGCCGATGGACACCGCCGTGGCCTCTCTGCCCGAGGTAAACATGCTGGTCGCCGTGGCCGCCTATGTGAACCAGGGTCAGGCCGTGCAGGTGGCAGGTAGCCCCCAAAGCGGCCAGGTCCGCATGACGGTTGGCCCGGAGCGCGAATTCATCGGGGTTGGCGAGATCGATGACGAGGGGCGCGTGGCGCCCAAGCGTCTGGTTCGCTACCACGACGAGGAGTGATCCTCAGGCGGTATCGGTCTGTCACGCGTCTTTCCCGTTGCGAAAAGGGGCGGGGACGATTATGATACCGCCCTCATTTCACGGCTGAATTAGAGATTGGCTGTGAACCTTTAAACACTCTACTGGAGTAATACCATGTCTCTAAATGCTGAGATCAAAGCTCAAATCGTTGCCGACAACGCTCGTGGCGCCAACGACACCGGTTCCCCCGAAGTGCAAGTTGCCCTGCTGACTGCCCAGATCAACCATCTGCAAGGTCACTTCAAGGAGCACGCCAAGGATCACCACGGTCGTCGCGGTCTGCTGCGCATGGTTTCCCAGCGTCGTAAGCTGCTGGACTACCTGAAGCGTAAAGACGTTCAGCGTTACGCTGCTCTGATCGCCAAGCTGGGTCTGCGTCGTTAATCGACCATCAGATTTCGCAAAAAAGGGGAACCGCGAGGTTCCCCTTTTTTATTGCCCGTTTCAAACAGGATGCAGGCCGTTGCCTGCCTCACAGAATTGACGTCCGCGCTTACCTTTTGATGCGAATCAAGTATACTTGCACGCGAATTTAAAGCGCCAAATTGTTAAAAGGAAATTCACGTGAATCCTATTGTAAAGTCATTCCAGTACGGTCAACACACCGTCACACTGGAAACCGGTGTGATGGCCCGTCAAGCCACTGCGGCCGTCATGGTCAGCATGGACGATACCTGTGTCTTCGTGACTGTCGTTGGCAAGAAAGAGGCCGATCACGGCCGTGATTTCTTCCCGCTGACCGTCAACTATCAGGAGCGTACCTATGCTGCTGGTCGTATCCCGGGTGGTTTCTTCCGTCGTGAAGGCCGTCCGAGCGAGGGTGAGACCCTCATCTCCCGTCTGATCGACCGTCCCATCCGTCCGCTGTTCCCGGAAGGCTTCCTCAATGAGGTTCAGGTGGTTGCCACCGTCATGTCCGTGAACCCGGCCGTTTCTCCCGACATCGTTGCCATGATCGGTGCCTCCGCGGCCCTGGCCATCTCCGGCATCCCGTTCGGCGGCCCGATCGGTGCAGCCCGCGTGGGTTACATGAACGGCCAGTACGTGCTGAACCCGACCACCACCGAACTGCCCCAGAGCGATCTGGATCTGGTGGTTGCCGGTACTGCCAATGCGGTGCTGATGGTGGAATCCGAAGCGGCCATCCTCTCCGAAGAGGTGATGCTGGGCGCCGTAGTCTACGGTCACGAGCAGATGCAGACCGTGATCAACGCCATCAATGAATTCGCTGCCGACGTCGGTACCAAGCCCTGGGACTGGACCCCGCCTGCCGTCAACGAAGCGCTGAAAGCCAAAGTTGCCGAACTGGCCACAGCTGAGCTGGGTGAAGCCTACCGCATCACCGAGAAGGCTGTTCGCTACGAAACCATCGCTGCCATCAAGGGCCGCGTGGTCGAGCAAGTCATCGCATCCGGCGTGGAAGAAGATGCCAAGAAGATCGGCGAAGAGTTCCACAGCCTGGAGAGCCGCATCGTCCGTGGTCGCGTCGTACGTGGTGAGCCGCGTATCGACGGTCGCGATCCGGAAATGATCCGCGCCCTCTCCGTCGGTACCGGCATCCTGCCCCGTGCCCACGGTTCTGCCCTGTTCACCCGTGGTGAAACCCAGGCCATCGTGGTGGCCACGCTGGGTACCGAGCGTGACGCCCAGAACATCGACGAGCTGACCGGCAACCGCGCCGATCGCTTCATGCTGCACTACAACTTCCCGCCCTACTGCGTCGGCGAGACCGGCATGATGGGCAGCCCGAAGCGTCGTGAAATCGGTCACGGCCGTCTGGCCAAGCGTGGCGTTGCTGCCGTGATGCCGAGCGCCGCCGAGTTCCCGTACGTGGTGCGCGTGGTCTCTGAAATCACCGAATCCAACGGCTCCTCCTCCATGGCGTCTGTCTGTGGCTCCTCCCTGGCGCTGATGGATGCCGGTGTGCCGATCAAGGCCTCCGTTGCCGGTATCGCCATGGGTCTGGTGAAGGAAGAAGAAGGTTTCGTCGTGCTGTCCGACATCCTGGGTGACGAAGATCACCTGGGCGACATGGACTTCAAGGTAGCCGGTACCAGCGAAGGTGTGACCGCGCTGCAGATGGACATCAAGATCGAAGGCATCACCAAAGAGATCATGGAGATTGCGCTGAAGCAAGCTCGTGGCGCTCGTCTGCACATCCTGAAAGTGATGGACGAAGCTATCCAGGCTCCCCGTGCTCAGATCTCCGATTTCGCACCGCGCATCCACACCATCAAGATCAATCCTGAGAAGATCAAGGACGTGATCGGCAAGGGTGGTTCCGTGATCCGCGCACTGACCGAAGAGACCGGCACCAACATCGAGCTGGATGATGACGGTACCGTACGCATCTCCGCCGTGGCCAACGAAGCCGCCATGGAAGCGATCCGCCGCATCGAGGCCATCACCGCCGAGATCGAAGTGAACCGCATCTACGAAGGCAAGGTCGTGCGCCTGGCTGACTTCGGCGCCTTCGTCAACATCCTGCCGGGTAAAGACGGTCTGGTGCACATCTCCCAGATCACCGATGCCCGCGTACAGAACGTGGCCGACTTCCTGAAAATCGGTGACGTGGTGAAGGTGAAGGTACTGGAAGTGGACCGTCAGGGCCGTGTGCGTCTCTCCATCAAGGAAGCGAACGCACCGACCGAAGCGGCTGCTGCTCCTGCTGCCGTTGCCGTCGAAGAGCCGGCTGCCGAATAAGGCTGCCGTATGTGAAAGAGCCGACCCTTGGGTCGGCTTTTTTGTGCCTGTCGCCCGGCATGGCGCAGATTGTCTCCTTGTTCCTTTTGGCGCCCCTTGATATAAGGGACGACCCCGCTTCGTTGGCAAAAGGAATTGCAGTATGTCTTGGGCCTACCTCAGGCAGTTTCCTTCCCTGGTCTGGATCGTCATCCTGGGGACTTTCATGGTGCGTACCACCTTCTTCATGGTCTGGCCCTTTTTCTCCATCCTGCTCTACCGTGACTACGGACTTTCGGCGACCCTGATAGGCGCCATCCTGGGGGCCACGGCGGCGCTTTCCACTCTTGTCAGCTTCTATGGCGGCTGGCTCTCGGACAAATGGGGGCGGCGCAACATCCTGTTGTTCGGCTGCCTGGTGTCCGCCCTGAGCGTCGCCCTGCTCGGCCTCTCCCACCAGGTGGGCTGGCTAGCACTCGGGGTGATCGGCAGCGGACTCTCCTACGGGCTCATCGACGCACCGGGCAAGGCACTGATGGCCGACAATCTGGCCGAGCCCAAAGCCCGTGAGCTGGCGCTGCACCTGCGTTATTTCCTGCTCAACCTGGGGGCGGCCATCGGTCCTCTGCTCGGCGTCACCTATGGCCTGAGCGCGCGTCAGGAGACCTTCCTGTTGCTCAGTGCCAGCTATCTGCTGCTTGGCATCGTCTTTGTCATCGGGTTCAGGCTGGCGGGTTGCCACACCAGCCAGGCGGCCGGGCCCGGCATGCGTGCTGTGCTGCGGGTGCTCTGGCAGGACAGGGGGTTTCTGCTGCTGATCATGGCCAATCTGCTGCTGATGCTAGTCTACGCCCAGTTCGAGTCGCCCCTCATCCAGTATCTGACCCGCGCGGGGACGCCGGAGGTGGAGCGGCTCATCGGCTGGCTGGTGACGACCAACGCGCTGACCATAGTGATGCTGCAGTTCCCCCTGCTGCACCTGACTGCCCGCTGGTCCACGCGGCGCAAGCTGCAACTCGGGGTGGCGCTCTTTCTCGGCGCCCAGTTGCAGTTTGCGCTGGGGGATACCGCCATCTGGTGGCACTGGATAGTGGCGGTGATCCTCCTGAGCGTCGGGGAGTGCATCCTCTTCCCCTTGCTCAATGTGCTGATCGATCAGATGGCGCCTGGTCATTTGAAGGGGAGCTATTTCGGGGCGGCCTCCATCTCCGGACTCGGGGTGGCCATGGGGGCCTTGCTGGGAGGCTGGGTGCTGGCCCACTGGGGCGGGAGCTGGCTTTACGCTCTGATGGCGCTGCTCTGCCTGGTGATCCTGATGCTCTATGGTCTGAGTACCCGGACCTCGCGCCCTGCGCTGGTCCGGGCTGGGCCCTGACGGCTAGAAGGTCAGCACCTTGTCGGCGGCCAGAGTCCATTGGGCCAGCAAGGGGAGGGTGCCTATCTCTATGCCCTCGACAAGGGGTAGCGGGGTGATGCCGCGCGCATCGGTGCAACTCTTGCAAAGCCGGATCCGGGTGCCCTGAGCCAGCAGTATCTCCAGCATCTGGCGCAGGTTGTAGCCCTCGGCCGGAGCCTGCCCGGCCAGAGCAGCAGTGACGGCATCCGACATCAGGAAGAGGTTGAGGTCTACCTTTCCCTCCTCTTTGAGGGCGATGCCGAGGCGCAGGGCATTGAACAGGGACTCGCTGCCATAGGGGGCGCCGTTGGCAATGATGAGAATGTGTTGGGTCATGTGGCTCTCCTGATTGAAAGGGCCATTGTAGCCTCGGCGAAAGCGGCCCGGCATGATGCAGAGCACACTCTGTCGTAGCCCGGCCCCGTGTGTCTTGACCTCACACAGGGAGTCAGGTCTCATGGACGGCCATCCAGTATGACAGAACAAAGAGGTTGTTATGTGGAAGATCGCCGGAATAGGCTTATTGTTGTTGGCCGGACAAGCCTATGGTAGTGAAAACATCGGCTGCAAGGCCAGACAGCAGGCCGTGACGGATCAGCTTGCGTTCGCCAGGGCGCACAACAACCAGGAGCAGGTAGCCGGCCTTGAGCGGGCACTGCGCAACCTGGAGGCCCATTGTACCGATGCCGGGCTCCTTGAGGAGCAGCAACGCAAGGTGGTCAAGCAGAGGGAAGAAGTGGAAGAGCGGCTGGCCGAGTTGCAGAGCGCACGGGTATCGTGCAAGCCGGACAAGATTGCCAAGAAGCAGTCCAAGCTGGAGGAGTCCCAGGCCGAGTTGCTGGAAGCCCAGCGCGAACTCGAGGCGCTGCAAAAACTGGTCAAACCCTGAGGGAAGGGCAGCGCAATAGAAAAAGCCGGGCATGCCCGGCTTTTTCTATTTCTGGATAATGCACCCGCGAGTGTCAGACGCTGACTGCCTGTGCATCCGCACGAATTTCTCCATCAGCTGATCTTCGGTTTCCCACCCGATGGATGGGATCCCGGAGGATGCCGTCCATGGGGCGCAGATGCTGATGCAGGTGCTACAGCTACTGCCTGTGCATCCGCACGAACTTTTCCATCAGCTGATCTTCGGTCTCCACGTGGGCGGGATCCCAGATGATGCAGTCGATAGGGCAGACGCTGATGCAGGTGGGCTTCTCATAGTGGCCGACGCATTCGGTGCAGCGATCCGGGTCTATCTCGTAGATCTTGCTCCCCAGGGTGATGGCCTGGTTCGGACACTCCGGATCGCACATGTCACAGTTGATGCACTTGTCGGTGATGAGCAGTGCCATCTCAGGCCGCCGAGTGAGGTTGACGGGTATCCTCGCGCTCGCCGAGGTTGCGCAGCAGGATACCGTAATTCACGTCGATCTCCTTGGGTACCGGCACGTAGACCACGTGGCCGTTGCCCGGTGCGGTGTCGATGAGCTCGCCCTTGCGGTTCTGCATCTGCTCCAGGTTGAAGCTGAGGTTGCCCTGGGGGGTCATCAGCTCCAGGCTGTTGCCCAGCAGGAACTTGTTCTTCACCTCGACTTCGACCATGTCACCGTTGCGACCGGTGATCTCGCCGACGAACTGCTGGGTGTCGGAGACGGAGTAACCGTAGTCGTAGTTCTGGTATTCGCTGTGGTTGTGACGGCGCAGGAAGCCCTCGGTGTAGCCGCGGTGGGCCAGGTTCTCGAGGGTGCCCATCAGGGTCGGATCGAACGGACGGCCAGCCACCGCATCGTCGATGGCCTTGCGATAGACCTGGGCGGTACGGGCGCAATAGTAGAAGGACTTGGTACGGCCTTCGATTTTCAGGGAATGAACGCCCATTTTGGTCAGGCGCTCGACGTGCTCGACAGCGCGCAGATCCTTGGAGTTCATGATGTAGGTGCCGTGCTCGTCTTCAAACGCGGTCATGAACTCGCCCGGGCGGTTGGACTCTTCCAGCAGCACCAGGGCATCGGTTGGCTTGCCTGCGCCCAGAGTCGGATCCACCTTTTGCACGGCGATGGGCTCCTGGCGGTGGACGATCTGGCCCACGTCATCTTCCTTGCCCTCGTGCACCTTGTACTCCCAGCGGCAGGAGTTGGTGCAGGTGCCCTGATTGGGGTCACGCTTGTTGATGTAGCCGGAGAGCAGGCAGCGGCCGGAGTAGGCCATGCACAGCGCCCCGTGGACGAAGACTTCCAGCTCCATCTCCGGCACCTGCATGCGGATCTCCTCGATCTCGTCGAGAGACAGCTCGCGGGAGAGGATGGCACGGGTCAGGCCCATCTGATGCCAGAACTTCACCGTGGCCCAGTTGACCGCGTTGGCCTGCACCGAGAGGTGGATAGGCATGTCGGGGAAGGCTTCGCGCATCATCATGATGAGGCCGGGGTCGGACATGATGAGTGCATCCGGCTTCATATCCACCACGGGGCGCATGTCGCGGATGAAGGTCTTGAGCTTGGAGTTGTGGGGCTGGATGTTGGCCACCACATAGAACTGCTTGCCGAGGGCATGGGCCTCGTTGATGCCGAGCTGCAGATTCTCGTGATCGAATTCGTTGTTGCGTACCCGCAGGCTGTAGCGCGGCTGGCCCGCATAGACGGCGTCTGCGCCATAGGCATAGGCGTAGCGCATGTTCTTGAGGGTCCCGGCAGGGGAGAGCAATTCTGGTCTGAACATGTTGGACTCTTTTATCTGATTGCAAATCAGGACGGCGCCACCTGATGGCGTCGTGTGGGTTCATCGGTGGCGCGACCGTCTTCGACGCACGGTTATCCGATGGGGGTACATCGGAGCAGGAGGTGACTCGATACTCCGGATATACGGGGTGCGAGATTGTACTCGTGACCGCCTCGTCATGCAATTTGGGACGGCCTTGACATGCCTGCGCCATGTTCATTTTACGCTCAGACTGGGGTTGCTAGAGTGCAAGGGGTGAAAGATGCCCCTGAGTTGGCGATGAAATGGATCTTTTCGGCGAAAAAAACCATCTCCAAGTTGAAATTTTGCCCTGCTCGGGAAAGAATGCGCGCTCGGTTGTTGGTCCCCGGTGACGGGCCCACAAGAGACCGATGATGAGCAGGGCAAAGGCCCACAGGAACAGGAAACCATACAGGAATTTTATGAATCCCCTTCGCATTGCCGCTTCGGCTCTTTTATGTACGCTGACGCTGGTCAGCCAGCAGGCCGCCGCCGTTGAATACCAGCTGCCTGCGGCCAACAGCCGCCTGATCGGTGAGAACCAGGAATACGTGGTGCCCGCAGACAACCGTCCGCTGGAGCAGATCGCCTCCGACTTCCAGCTGGGTCTGACCAACATCATGGAAGCCAACCCGGGCGTCGACCCCTACCTGCCCAAGGCGGGCAGCACGCTGATCATTCCCCATCAGCTGATCCTGCCCAACGCTCCCCGCGAAGGGATCGTCATCAACGTGGCGGAGATGCGTCTCTATTACTACCCGAAGGGCAAGAACGTGGTGCATGTGCTGCCCATCGGCATCGGCCAGCTCGGGGTCAACACCCCGGAGAACTGGATCACCAAGGTTGAGCGCAAGCGTGCCAACCCGACCTGGACCCCGACCGAGAATATCCGTCGCCGCTACGCCGCCCAGGGCAAGACCCTGCCCGCGGTCTGGCCGGCCGGCCCGGACAACCCCATGGGCCTGCACGCGCTCTACATCGGCAACCTGTACGCCATCCACGGCACCAACGCCACCTTCGGCATCGGTCTGCGGGTGAGCAGCGGCTGCGTGCGCCTGCGCGCCGACGACATCAAGTACCTGTTCGATCACGTGCCGGTCGGCACCCGCGTCCAGTTCGTCAACCAGCCGGTCAAGACCACGGTCGAGCCGGATGGCGGTCGCTACATGGAAGTGCACGAGCCGCTGTCGCGCACCGAGGAAGAGTTCAACTCCACCGCCTCCGTGCCGCTGCCCATGACCCCGGCTACCACCCGCTTCATCGCCCACGCTGACAGCGATTCCAACGTGGTCAAGCAGGTGCTGGAACAGCGTACCGGCATCCCGACCCGCCTCAATCCAGAAGCGTAATGGCCGGCAAGTGCAGTTAAACAACAACGGCGACCATCAGGTCGCCGTTGTTGTTTCTGCATATCCGGACGTCAGCTGGCTGGTGGGGCATAGAGAGCCAGCCAGTTGCCTTCGGTATCTTCGATGATGACCCGGGAGCCATGACCGCTGCCGATGCTGTGCAGAGGCTCCAGCACCCGCCCGCCGAGCCGTGGGACCAGCAGTTCCGCTTCCTGCAGCCTGTCACCGAGGGAGAGATAGATGAGGGGACCGGCACCGCCGGGCTGGTGATATTTGTCCATGGGGCCGAGACAGGCCGCCGCGTTGCTGCCGTCGTGGCGCAGCATGGCAAAGCGCATGGTCTCTTCCTGGATGGGGGTGACCTGCACATCGAGCAGGGCCGAGTAGAAGTCCATGGCACGATCCAGATCCCGTGTCGGAATGTCGGCCCAGACCAGGGTGTTGTCCATCGTCGTATTCTCCAGAGTTTCCGGCCAACGCGGTCGGTGGCTCTTTGAGGTTAGAAGTGGCGGTCGGGGGGCGCCATGGATAAAAAAGCGGCGCCTGATGGCGCCGCTTGAAGGGGGAAGAGCCGAGTAAGGCTCCCCCTCTTATTTGCCGGCAATGCTGAGCCCGCCAAAGCGGATCAGCGGGGCATAGAAGTCCTTGCCATCGTCGTGGTGCAGCTGGTTGCCGACCGCTTCCAGCTCCCCGAGCAGACGATAGAAGTTGCCCGCCACCGTGATGCCGCGTACCGGTGCCACGCGCTCGCCATTTCGGCAGAGGAAGCCGGAGGCGCCGAACGAGAAGTCGCCGCTCACCGCATCGGCCCCGGAGTGCAGGCCGTCCAGCTTGACCAGCTCCAGGTACTCACCGCTTTGTACCTCGGCCTCGCCGTGGGGGCCGAGCCCGAACACCAGGTGACGAGGGGCCACGTCCAGGGCACTGCGGGCACTGCGGGCGGCTGCACCGTTGCTCGTCACGCCGAAGTGGCGGGCGGTGGCGCTGTTGTGCAGCAGGGTCTTGAGCTCCCCCTCGCCGATGAGCAGGAGATCCGAAGTGGCGGCCCCTTCGCCGTCAAACGCCTTGATCTTCATGCCCCCCGGCATATAGGCACGGCTCTCCAGGGTGAGCCAGCGAGACGCCACGCTTTGGCCCAGCTTGTCGCGCCAGGGGTTGATCCCCTGCTGGGCCCACTTGCCAGACAGGGCGGACTGGAAGCAGCCAAACAGGCTGGCAAAGCAGTGGGTGCTGAAGATGCCGCTGTAGCGACCGCTCGGCACCGCCTCACCCATCAGCAGGCCATCGGCCACGGCGTGGATCTGGCGGATGAGAGGCTGGCTCTCCAACTCGTCGAAGCGCCGTGCGTACTGTCCCTGGTAGTGCATGGACTGGCGGCCCTCCCGCTCGATGAGAGCGGAGCTGTGGCAGCCGACGCTGAATTCCTGATGTTCACAGATGCTGCCCTGGCTGTTGGCAAGCCAGAGGCGGCTCTCCCCCTCGAAGAAGCCGTTGTAGGGGGCGCCGGTCACGTCCGGCAGGGCCAGCATGTCGGACTCGAGGCGCAGGGTCAGGGCGATCTTCTCTTCCACCGCCGTGGTGTCGGCCTGATGTATCTCGGCGCAGTCGGTGATGAGCCTGCTCTGCTGCACTGTGATGCGCTGATCCGGGTCCACCTTGGCGAAGCGGCTCGCATCGAGCGCATCCTGCACCATGGCGTCCAGGGCCGACGCGTCGAGGGACTCGGAATAGGCGATGCCGACCCGGCCTTCCTTGATGAGGCGAATGCCGATCTGCTGGCTGCTGGTGACCTTGTATTCACTGAGCTCGCCCTTGTCGGCCTTGAGGGAGAAGGCCTTCTCCTGATTGGCGATGACGTCTGCCTCGGCACCCAGATCGGCGACCTGGTCCAATAGACGGGCAAGCAGTTGGTTCATGTCGAGTTGGCTCATCAGGCGTTCCCCCCAACCAGGATATTGTCAACCTTGAGCGGCGACGGGCCGACTGAAACGCGAATGAGGCGGGAGATGGAACCGCACAGAGTGTCATGGATGTTCATCAGGCGTTCCCTCCGACCAGAATGCTGTCAACCTTGAGCGGCGGTTGGCCGACCGAGGCGGGAATGGATCCGGAGACCGAGCCGCACATGCCGGCGGAGAGGGCCAGATCGCGCCCCACCATGGAGATCTCCTTCAATACCTGCGGGCCGGTGCCGATCAGGGTGGCCGACTTGAGGGGCCGGGTGATCCTGCCCCCCTCGATGAGGTAGGCCTCCTGCACGTTGAAGTTGAACTCGCCGGTACCGGGCTGCACAGAGCCACCCCCCATCCGCTTGGCATAGATACCGTGCTCCACGGTTGCCAGCATGTCGTCGAGGCTGTAGTTGCCCGGTTCGATATAGGTGTTGCGCATGCGGGAGGCGGGGGCGAACTTGTAGGATTCCCGGCGCCCGGAACCGGTGCGGGCGTAGCCGGTGCGAAGGGCCCCCATTCTGTCCACCAGGAAGCCGGTCAGCACGCCATCCTTGATGAGCTGGGTGTGCTGGGTCGCCATCCCCTCGTCATCGACGTTGATGGAGCCCCAGGCGTTGCCCTGCAAGCCCTCGTCCACCGCGCTGACCGCGGGGTTGGCGATGAGCTGGCCCATCTTGTCGTGGAACACGGATGCCTTCTTGGCCACCGAGGTGGTCTCCAGCAGGTGACCGCACGCCTCGTGGAAGATGACGCCGCCAAAGCCGCTCTCCATGATGACCGGCAGCTTGCCGCTCGGGCAGGGGGCGGCTCCCAGCTTCACCAGTGCCTGGCGGGTGGCGGTGAGAGCCAGCTCGCGGGGATCGATGCTCTCGGCATGCTCCCATCCCTTCATGGCACCGGGGGCTTCATAACCTACGCTCTGCTCGCCCCCGTCCAGGGCGATGGTCTGGGCCATGATGCGGTTGTAGTGGCGGCGATCGCTCACCTGCACCCCTTCGCTGTTGAAGATCTCCACCTCCTGCTCCCAGCCGAGCACGTTGCCCGAGAACTGGCTCACCTTGTCGCTCTCGGCGCGGGCCGCAGCGTCCATGGCATGCAGGTAGGTGATCTTCTGCTCCAGCAGCTTGTCGGCCGACAGCGGCAGAGCGATGGGGTTGCGGTCGGTCAGGCGGGTGAAGTCAAAGGCGGTGGCGGTGACCACGGGGTCACGCCTGTCCTTGGCCGCCAGCAGGGTAACGATGCGCAAGAGCTCGTTGCGATCGGCCAGATTGGTGTAGCCGTAGAGCACCTTGTGGCCGTAGCACAGGCGAACGCCGATACCGAAGTCGAGACCACCGCTGATGTTCTCTATCTGGCTGGAGAGCAGGCTGAGCTGGCTGCGGCGCTTGCGCTCCACAAACAGCTCGGCGAAATCGGCACCCAGCGCCAGCGCGTGATCGAGCACGTCGCGGGCGATGGCGGGGGCCAACAGGGAGAATGAAGTCATAGAATATCCTTTTCTGGTCTGTCCGTTTGCTTCCGACACCCGGCGTTGTGTTGTTATGGGGTGTCGACCTCATTGTTGCAGACCAGAAGCAAAAAGTCGCTATAGCGTCAGCCGATGATACCGAACGAGAAAATCGGTGCGATTTATGCGCCCGGCAGCCCGAGCGCAGGCTACCGACAGGGGAGGTTGGCGCCGCTCATGGCGCTCGTTTTATATGAGGTTGACCCACTGCTCTATACGGGGTCGGTCTGGTCGTCCATTGGCCGGCGTCGTCGAACATCCAGGCGATCAGGGTCAGAGCAGTTCGTGGATCTCGCTCAGGATCTGGTCGACCCACTGCTCGATACGGGGTCGATCTGGCCGTCCAATGGCTGGCGTCGTCGAACATCCAGACGGCCAGGGTCAGAGCAGTTCGTGGATCTCGCTCAGAATCTGGTCGACCCACTGCTCGATACGGGTCGGTCTGGTCGTCCATTGGCTGGCGTCGTCGAACATCCAGGCGGCCAGGATCAGAGCAGTTCGTGGATCTCGCTCAGGATCTGGTCGACCCACTGCTCGATGCGGGATTCGGTCTGGTCGTACTGATTGGCGTCATCAAGGGCCAGCCCGACGAAGTGACGGCCATCGTCGATGAGCGCCTTGGAGGCGTCAAACTCGTACCCCTCGTTGGGCCAGTAGCCCACCAGCTTGACCCCCTTGGGGACCAGCTGATCGTGCAGCAGGCCGAGGGCATCCTGATACCACTCCCCATAGCCCAGCTGATCGCCCATGCCAAACAGGGCGATGATGCGTCCCTCCAGATGCAGGTCGGCGATGTCTTCCCAGCGGGATTCCCAGTCCTCCTGCAGCTCGCCGAAGTCCCAGGTGGAGATGCCCAGGATCAGGATGTCGTACTCCTGCATGCGGGCGAGGGGCACATCCTTGATGTTGTGGAGATCGACCAGCTCGGGGCCGATGAGGGCGCGGATCTTCTCGGCGGCCATCTCGGTGTAGCAGGTGGTGGAGCCATAAAACAAACCTATCTTCATCGCTCTTCTCTTGATCGCAGTCGGCAAGGGGCGTGACCGGCACAGCGGCGCCCGGGGGGGAGGGCGCCAGTCTAGCAGATTGCGCCGGGCTCTTCACCGCCTGAGGGGATGTGCAGCCTTGCCTTGCGGCCCGGGTGGGTCGGCACGTTACAATGGCGACCTGTTTCCCTGAGCGCGGCGCACCATGAGCAAAGCAGAATCCCATCCCCTGATCGAGCCGTTTCTCGACGCCCTCTGGCTTGAGCGGGGGCTCTCCGACAACACGGTCAGCTCCTATCGCACCGACCTGGAAAAATTTGCCCTCTGGCTCGATGAGCAAGGCGGTTCCCTGCTGCTGGCGGGGCTGGACGACATCCAGCACTACCTCGCCTGGCGGGTGGACCATCAGTTCGCGGCCAGCAGCACGGCCCGTTTCCTCTCGGCCCTGCGCCGCTTCTACCAGTATCTCAATCGAGAGAAGCTGCGCAGCGACGATCCCACCGTGCTGCTGGAGGGGCCAAAGCTCCCCAAAAAGCTGCCATCGGATCTGAGCGAAGCCGAGGTGGAGGCGCTGCTGCAAGCGCCCCTGGTGGACGATCCGCTGGAGCTGCGGGACAAGGCAATGCTCGAGCTGCTCTACGCCACCGGGCTGCGGGTGTCCGAGCTGGTGGGGCTGACCGCCGAACACGTCAGCCTGCGCCAGGGGCTGGTGCGGGTGGTGGGCAAGGGCAACAAGGAGCGCCTGGTGCCCATGGGGGAGGAGGCGGTGCACTGGCTGGAGCGCTACTACCGGGAGGGGCGCACCCTGCTGCTGGGTGGCACCAGCTCGGACGTGGTGTTCCCCTCCAAGCGGGCCCGGATGATGACCCGCCAGACCTTTTGGCACCGCATCAAGCTCTATGCCCTGAGAGCCGGCATCAGGGGGGAACTCTCCCCCCACACCCTGCGTCACGCCTTCGCCACCCACCTGCTCAATCACGGCGCCGATCTGCGAGTGGTGCAGATGCTGCTGGGCCACGCGGATCTCTCCACCACCCAGATTTATACCCACGTGGCCAACGAGCGGCTCAAGGCACTGCACGGCCAGCACCACCCCAGAGCCTGATCGCCTCACCTGCCTTGCAACAAAAAACCGCCCGAAGGCGGTTTTTTTTCAGCACACGACAGGGAGGAAACGGTTATTTCCCCTGCTGGGATTTCAGCAAGTCGCGGATCTCGGTCAGCAGCTCCTGATCCTTGGTGGGGCCGGCCGGGGCAGCGGCTTCCTCTTCCTGCTTCTTCTTCAGGGTGTTGATGGCCTTGAGCCCCATGAAGATGGCGAAGGAGATGATCAGGAAGTCGATACAGGTCTGGATGAACTTGCCGTAGGCGATGACCACGGCAGGGGCATCCCCTTCGGCGGCCTTCAGGGTCACGGCGAGATCGCTGAAATCCACGCCCCCCAGGATCAGCCCGATGGGGGGCATGATCACGTCTCCCACGAAGGAGGAGACAATCTTGCCAAAGGCGGCACCTATGATGATACCGACCGCCATGTCGATCACATTGCCCCTGGATGCAAAGGCCTTGAACTCTTGAATCAGACTCATTTTTCCCCCTAGAAATGGACGACATGCCACTTGAGCGCACGTCGATTTGAATAATAAAACATCAGCAAAACAGAGGGATGACTAAAGATGTCTCCCGTCGTCCTGATTAGCTTGCGGGGCTCAAGCCCGATTGGCAACCTGTCATCCCGTGATTTTTTCTTGCGGACGTTATTAATCGATCACTAATTAAGGTCTTTGGGAGAGGGAATTGTCTGGGTTACCTTATGAGACCCTTCAATCATGCCAAGTGAATGAGCTGATGCGATATTTACTGCTGGGAATGATGCTGCTGTGCGCTTTTGCGGCCAGCGCGGGGATGGACCCCCATGTGTTGAAACAGACCATAGAGCAGCGCCTCGGTGTGCAGGTCTACCTGGTGGACGAGACCCCCATGCCGGGCCTCTATCTGCTGGGCACGGCCCAGGGACTGCTCTACAGCGATGCCAGGGGAGACTATGTGCTGCAGGGCTCCATGCTGGATCTGGCCCACGAGATGAGAAACCTCACCCGGCTCAGCCAGCAGCAGCAACGCAGGCTGGCGCTCTCCCAGATAGGGGAGGCCCGGCTCTGGCTCAAGGCCACCCCTGAACGCCACCGCCTCACCCTGTTTACCGATCTCGCCTGCGGTCCTTGCCGCATCGCGTTGGAGGAGTTGCCCCGCTTGCAGGCGAGGGGCGTGAGCGTACAACTGCTGCCTGCACCTGTCGCCGCCTCGGATCAGGCTAGCTGGTGCGATCCCGGGCTGCTGCGCGAACTCAACTTCAGCGATCGTTTGCCTGAGAGCGGCTGTAATGCGATCCTTGCCCATCATATCGGCCTGAGCCAGTGGCTCGGGATCAAGGCGTCACCGAGCTGGGTCCTGCCTAATGGCGACCTGGTGCGCGGTTACCAGAGCCCCGAACAACTGCTCAAGATACTGGATCACATCAATGCCCCTGCAAATCCGTCGTCGTCCGCGAGTTGATGATTCCCATCTGCCCGCCACCCTGCACCCGCTGCTTCGCCAGATCTTCGCCAGCCGCGGGGTCGAAGACCCTGCCCTGCTGGAGCGCAGCGCCAACCAGCTGCTGCCGCCCCAGCGTCTGTTCGGCATGGCGCAGGCGGTGCCGCTGCTGGCCGAGGCGCTGACGGCGCAAAAACGCATTCTCATCGTCGGTGACTTCGACTGCGACGGCGCCACCAGCTCGGCCCTGTGCGTGCTGGCCTTGCGCGCCATGGGGGGGCACCACATCGATTTTCTGGTGCCCAACCGCTTCGAGTTCGGTTATGGCCTCACCCCGGAGATCGTCGAGCTGGCGGTGGCCCGCGGCGCCGAGTTCCTGATCACGGTGGACAACGGGATCTCCAGCATCGCCGGGGTGGCGGCGGCCAAGGCGGCAGGCATGCAGGTACTGGTTACCGATCACCATTTGCCGGGTCAGGAGCTGCCTGACGCCGACGCGATAGTGAACCCCAACCAGCATGGCTGCGACTTCCCCTCCAAGTCCCTGGCCGGGGTCGGGGTCGCCTTCTATCTGATGGCGGCCCTCAACACCCATCTGCGCCAGAGCGGCTGGTATGAGCGCCAGGGGCTGCGCGCCCCCAACGTGGCGGATTACCTGGATCTGGTGGCCCTCGGCACCGTGGCCGACGTGGTGGCGCTCGATGGCAACAACCGCATCCTGGTTCATCAGGGGTTGCAGCGGATCCGGGCCGGCCGTTGTCGCCCCGGCATCCAGGCGCTGGTGGATGTGTCGGGCCGCGACGGTCGTCGCCTGTGCGCTGCCGATCTCGGCTTTGCGCTGGGGCCGCGCCTCAACGCGGTGGGCCGGCTCGATGACATGTCCCTCGGGGTCGCCTGTCTGCTCTGTGACGACATCAACCTGGCGCGCCAGTTCGCCTCCGAAATGGACAGCCTCAACCAGGAGCGCAAGGAGATCGAGCAGGGGATGCAGCAGGAAGCGCTCGCCACCCTGGAGCAGATCCGTTTTCGTGACGGTGAGGTGCCGTCGGGCATCGTGCTGCACCGAAACGAGTGGCATCAGGGGGTGGTGGGGCTGGTTGCCTCCAAGGTGAAGGAGAAGTACTACCGCCCGGTTATCGCCTTTGCCGAGAGCAGCGAGACCGAGCTCAAGGGCTCCGGGCGCTCCATTCCGGGGGTGCACCTGCGCGATGCGCTGGAACTGCTCGATACCCGCCACCCCGGCTTGATGGGCAAGTTTGGCGGCCACGCCATGGCGGCCGGGCTGACCCTGCCCAAGGCCAATATCGAGGCCTTCGGCCGTGCCTTCGAGGCGGTCATCGGCGAGCTGGTGACCCCTGAGCTCTTGACCGGGGTGCTGCTCACCGATGGCGAGCTGCTGCCGGACGAGCTCACCCTCGAGCTGGCGGAGCTTATTCGTGCCTCCGGCCCCTGGGGTCAGGCCTTTCCCGAGCCGCTGTTTGACGGGGAATTCGTGCTGGTGCAGCAGCGGCTGGTGGGGGAGAAGCACCTCAAGATGATGCTGACCACGGATTCCGGCCACGCGGTGGATGCCATCGCCTTTGGCGTCGACTTGCAGCGCTGGCCCGATGCCTCGGTGAAGCGGGTGCGGCTGGTCTACCGGCTCGACGTCAACGAGTGGCGTGGCAACCGCAGCGTGCAGTTGTTGGTGGAGCATCTGGAAGCCGCCGGCCTCTGATCCCGCGAGTCTCTCTTGCTGTCGATGACGGCCACCTCAGGGTGGCCGTTTTTTTATGGTGTGAACCCGGATGTTGTCGTTGACCCGTCTATTGCTTCACAGTTTAAGCTTCCCTTCATCGGGTCACGGACCCCTCAGCGAGTGGTTGTCATGAAAATATCCGAACTGGCCCGGCGCTGCGGCCTGGCCCGCTCCACCCTGCTCTATTTACGAGAAGCTGGGGGTGATTGCGGGCACAAGGGGCGCCAACGGCTATCGCCACTACGACGATGACGATCTGCAGCGGCTGCGGATGGTACAGGCCCTGCAGGCCGGCGGGCTCAGCCTCAAGCAGTGCCTCGCCTGTCTGGCGGGCGAGCTGGAGCAGGCAACGCTGGAAACCCGGGTCAGGGAGCTGGATGAAGAGCTGGCGCTGATGCAACGCGCCCGGGATCTGCTGGCGGATCTCGCCGGTTTGCGTGCGCACTCCGGCGACGAGTTCAAGGCCTGGCAGCGGCAACTGCAGCATCAAGCCCCGCAGGCTTACTTTGCCTGGGTGATGAAGCAGGGATTCAGTGAAAAAGCGCGTTACCACCTGCAGTGGCTCAGCAAAGACATGAATGAACATGAGCGCTACATCCGGGATTTCAAGCTGCTGCTGGATGGCATGAGCTATTGGGGGCCGGGCGATAGCCTCTTCACCCAGCAGCAATTTGCCGCGCTGCCCAGCCAGCCTCGCCGGATCCTCGACATGGGCTGTGGGCGCGGCGCCGCCACCCTGGCGCTGGCACAGGTGACGGACGCCACCATCGTAGCCATCGATCTGGACGAGGAGGCGCTGGCCGCCGTGGCGAGATCGGCCAGTGCGGCGGGGCTGAGTCAGGTCACTACCCTGTGCGCCAACATGGCGGCGCTGCCGGCAGACCTGGCCCCCGCCGATCTCATCTGGGCCGAGGGGAGCGCCTACACCATCGGGGTGGCCAATGCGCTCAAAGCCTGGCGGGCACACCTTGCCGGCCCTGCTGCCTGCCTGGTGCTGAGCGACCTGGTGTGGCTGACGGACACGCCCCCAGAGGAGGCGCTGGCGTTCTGGCAGCGGGATTATCCCGCCATGCAGACCCTGGCGGGCCTGCTCAAAACGGTGAAGGAGGCGGGTTATCGCTGCCTGTGGCACACCCCGTTGCCGCAAAGGGCCTGGCACAACTATCTGGATCCCATCAAGCGCAATCTGGCGCGCCACAGTGCCGAGCTGGGGGATAGCCCCGCCTGGCAGGACTTGAGCCGGGAAGTGGCCATCTACCGCCAACACCTGGGCAGCTACGGCTATGTGATCTGCTGCCTGCAGGCATTCTGATCAGGCCATCCATTGCAAGATAACAAACGGAGAAAACCTATGAACATCATCATTCGGCCCGAAACAGGCGCCGATCACGACGCCATTGAAGCGCTGACCGTGGCCGCGTTCCTCAATGCCCCCCATACCGATCACAACGAGCAGCTGATCGTGCGTGACCTGCGCCAGGCCGGAGCACTCAGCCTGTCGCTGGTGGCGGAGCAGGCGGGGCGGGTGGTCGGCCACCTCTGCTTCTCGCCGGTCACCATCAGCGATGGTAGCCCGCACTGGTATGGCCTGGGCCCCATTTCCGTCTCCCCTGCGCTTCAGGGTAGGGGGCTGGGGTCACGGCTGATGGACGCGGGTCTGGCCGAGCTCAAGGGGATGGGGGCGGCCGGCTGCGTGGTGCTGGGGGATCCCGGCTTCTACGGCCGTTTCGGTTTCGTGCCCGAGTCGGGGTTGACGCTGCCCGGCGTGCCGCCCGAGTACTTCATGACACGCTCGTTCGGCGCTGCCATGCCCAGTGGTGAAGTGCGCTACCACCAGGCCTTCCAGCAGGGGTGAGCCCTCACCTTGAGGAAGACGCAAGTCGCTTTCTCAAGGTGGTGCAACCTTGTCGGTTTTAGGGAATGGGGCGGTGTTTAATATCAACCTTTCTGATATCTCATGGTGGAAAATGCAATAAGTGACGGTATTGTGATATATTCCACCTGTAATTTTTCTTGACGGACAGCCCCCTTGTCATCCTCTCGCCGCCCCTCGTCATGGCCGATGGTGCTTGCCATCGCCTGCCTTCTCTGGCTTGCCGCTGCGGCGGCGGCAGGGGTCGTTGCAACGCCGGGAATGGAGACGCAAGGGCAGGAGCGGCCGATGCTGTTCCATGAGCCAGCGAACCCGGGGCTTGCCGACAACGTCAGCCTGCCGCCCGCCTCCCAGTGGCGGCTCGGTTTCGAACAGGGACGGCGACTGGAAGGGGCCGCTCATGCCGAGCTCTACCAGATGCTGCTGGCCTGGTTCCAGCACGAGATCCTCGGCCTGCTCTGCGGCCTGCTGTTTTTCCTGCCTCTCATCTATCTCAGGCAGCGGCCCGACTACTTCGGCGCTCTGCACACACGGCGGCTTCGCTGCCACCACCTGCAATATCGCTTCTGCCAGGGCGACTAGGTTCACCAGCCGGGCGCCTGCCCGTTTGATCCCCGTCATTGAGTACCGCTGACCGGGCTGCTCGGCAGTCTGGCGGCTGCCGTGGTCATTACCGGGTGCTGCGCCAGCTCTCTCTGTAAACGTCATCCGTGACGTCATCTTCGCGACTGGCCGTTGGCCGGGCGCGGACGTGCTCTTATTGCAACCAAGTGGTGAACTCATTCATGGACTATTACGTCAATCTCTTCATCCAGTCGATTTTTGTGGAAAACCTGGCGCTGGCCTTCTTCCTTGGCATGTGCACCTTCCTGGCCGTCTCGAAAAACATCAACACCGCCTTCGGTTTGGGCATGACGGTGCTGGTGGTCATGGTGATCGCCATCCCCCTCAACAACCTGATCTACCGCCATATCCTGCGTCCCGAGAGTACCTTCCTCGGGGAGTTTGATCTGGGCTTTCTCGATTTCATCGTCTACATCGGGGTGCTGGCGGCGCTGGTGCAGGTGATGGAGATGGTGCTCGACAAACATTTCCCGGCGCTCCATCACGCGCTCGGCATCTATCTGCCGCTGCTGACGGTGCACTGCGCCATCTTCGGCGGGGTGATGTTCATGGCCCAGCGGGATTACGACTTCATCGAATCCGTGGTCTACGGGGCGGGCTCAGGGCTGGGCTGGCTGCTGGCCATCGTCGCCATTGCGGGGTTGCGCCAGAAGATGAAGTATTCGGATGTGCCCGAGGGGCTGCGGGGGATCGGCATTACCTTCATCGTGGCCGGGCTGATGTCCCTCGGCTTCATGTCTTTTTCCGGCATCTCGCTCTGAGCCATGGGCTGGGTGGTGGCCCAATGAAGGTGCTCAATCCAGACGCTTTGCCATGTTGTAGCCGGTGATGGTGAAGCCCAGCGCCTGATAGAGCGCCAGTGCCCTCGGGTTGTCATGGGCCACCCTCAGCTTGATCTGGTGGATGCCTAGGGGGGTGAGCTGTGCCTCCAGGGCGGCCATGGCAGCCTTGCCGAGGCCGCGACCACGATGGGGCGGTGTCACATAGAAGTCGTAGATGAAGGTGGTGCCGGCGGCGCCGTCGATGGCGTGCCAGAGATAGCCCAGAGGCTCGCCCGGTGCGTTCGAGGCTTCAGGTACCATGGCGAGCAGGTGATGACCCGGGGTGGCGACACCCAGTGGCAGGAGCTGCTGCAACGAGGCGTCGGCCTGACGGTGGGCGTCAGGCAGCGCCATCCCGTGGTTGCTGGCAAGATCCTGGGCGTAATCCTCGATGAAGTAGTCGCGATAGGCGGGAAAGTCTGCGTCACGCAGGGGGATCAGGCGAACGGTGAGAGTCGGCATCCGGAACAGCACTCCAGAGAAGGGGAGTGGCCACGTTACGCCAGAACGGCGCCAATCACAAAGGGACAACCGCTGCCTGCGAGGTGACGGCGATAAAAAAAAGAGCGCCCAGAGGCGCTCTTTTTTCTGCCAGCAGGAAAAGAGGCTTATTTGACCTCTTCCCCCTTGGCTTGCAGGTCTGCGTGGTAGGAGGAACGCACGAAGGGACCGCAGGCGGCGTGGCTGAAGCCGAGATCCATGGCCACATCCTTGAGTTCGTCGAACTCTGCGGGCGGCACATAACGCTTCACCGGCAGGTGGTGGCGGCTCGGTTGCAGGTACTGGCCCAGGGTCAGCATGTTGACGCCGTGCTCGCGCAAGTCCTTGAGCACCTCGACGATCTCCTCGTTGGTCTCGCCAAGGCCCATCATCAGACCGGACTTGGTCGGCACGTGGGGGTGCATCTCCTTGATGCGGCGCAGCAGCTCCAGGGACCACTTGTAGTCGGCGCCCGGACGGGCAACCCGGTACATGCGCGGGGCGGTTTCCAGGTTGTGGTTGAAGACGTCAGGCGGGGTCTCGCGGAACACCTCCAGCGCCTGCTCCATCCGGCCACGGAAGTCCGGGGTCAGGATCTCGATGCGGGTCTGGGGGCTGTGCTCGCGGATCTCGCGGATGCAGTCGGCGAAGTGCTGGGCACCGCCGTCCCGCAGATCGTCGCGGTCCACCGAGGTGATCACCACGTACTTGAGGTTCATCTCCTTGATGGTGAGTGCCAGCTTCTTCGGTTCCTCCGGATCCAGCGGCAACGGACGGCCGTGGGCCACGTCGCAGAAGGGGCATCGGCGGGTACAGATGGCGCCCATGATCATGAAGGTCGCGGTGCCGTGGTTGAAGCACTCCGCCAGGTTGGGGCAGGAAGCCTCTTCACACACAGAGTGCAGCTTGTTTTTGCGCAGGGTGCTCTTGATGTGCTCGATCTTCTGGCTCGACGGCGGCAGCTTGATCCGCATCCACTCCGGCTTGCGCAGCACTTCCTCGTTGGGATCCGGCATGAATTTCACCGGGATCAGGGCCATCTTGTCGCCATCGCGCAGCTTGACGCCCGGCTCCATACGAACGGGTTTGCTCATGATTCACTCTCGGTGTTTGTTATTGTCTGGTTGACGGTCACCAGGGGCCTTGCGGCTCCCTCGTGACCACGGGGCATGGGGTTGCTCATGCCGCCTCTTCGGTATTCGTGATCTCTTGGTAGCCAATCAGGCGGGCCAGCTCCGTCACCAGCAGGGACTGTGCCTCGGCGACGCTCTGCGGGCCGCCCAGGGCGCTGGTCTGGGTCATGGCCATGCCCGCATAGCCGCACGGATTGATGCGCAGGAAGGGAGTCATGTCCATGTTGACGTTGAGGGCCAACCCGTGGAACGAGCACCCCTTGCGAATGCGCAAACCCAGGGACGCCAGCTTGGCTTCCATACCCAGATCGCTCTTCACGTAGACGCCCGGGGCATCGGCCTTGGCGTAGGCCTCGATATTGCTTTTGGCGAGCGTGTTGATGATGGCGGTTTCGAGGCAGGTCACCAGCTCCCGTACAGAGAGCTTGCTGCGGCGCACATCCACCAGCACGTAGAGCACCAGCTGGCCCGGGCCGTGATAGGTCACCTGGCCGCCGCGATCACTCTGCACCACCGGGATATTGCCGGGGGCGAGCAGGTGTTCGGCCTTGCCGGCCTGACCCTGGGTGTAGACGGGGTCATGCTCCACTACCCAGAACTCGTCCGGGGTGTCGGGGGTGCGATTGTCGGTGAACGCCTTCATGGCGTCCCACACCGGCTGGTAGGGGCGACGGCCCAGCTGTCTGACGAGCAGTTGGCCGGCTGACGGTTGTGGCTCGGCGGGCGTTTCGAGTGACATCTTTCCTCACTGGCGGCGCGGTGTCGGTACGGTCGCCGCTGCGACCGGGCGGCAAATAATCAGTCGCCCCGGTGGCGGGGCGAGAGAGGCAACTTACAGGACGTAACGAACCAGCTCGATCTTGCCAAGGGCGGTATACATGGCCTCGATGTGTTCCTTGCTCTGGGCGGTGACCGTCACCCGTACCGAGTGATAGTTGCCCTTGGAGCTCGGTTGAACGGTCGGGCTGTAGGTGCCGGGAGCATGTTGCTGCAGCACTTCCACCACCATGTCGGGCAGGGCGGGATCGGCCACGCCAAGCACCTTGAACGGGAACTTGCAGGGGAACTCCAGCAGTTCATCAAACTTGGTATTCATCTACTTCACCTTTCTGGGTCGCCGGGAAGCGACGTCATCTTTACGTCTTTGAGGGCCGCCGAAACGATCCCCTCATCAGCCCCCAGGGGGCAGTTCCCAGTCTATATGGGCATGAGCCGCCTCGGGATCAAGACCCGGCGGTGCGGCAAGACGTGGAAATGCTGCTTTTTACCACAAATCGTCAGTCGGCGGAACCTGCAGATTACAGGGTTATTGACTGGACAGACCGCAAAAGACAGCAGCGGCGCCTGTTGGCGCCGCTGCTTGAGGAAGGGTCTGTTACTTGAACCAGCTGGAGACCAGCATCACCAGGTAATCCCACAGGCGGCTCATCAGGCCACCTTCCTGCACCTCTTCCAGGGCAACCAGGGGAACCTGCTTGATCTCCTTGTCCCCTTGCTTGAGGTACACGGTGCCGACGCGCTGGCCCTTGGCCAGGGGCGCCTTCAGCTCGCTTTCCAGCTGGAAGTCTGCCTTGAGGTTGTTGCCCTGGCCACGGGTGACCAGCACGGAGACGTCCTTGTCGACCCCCAGCTTCACTTCAGACTTGTCGCCCATCCAGATCTTCTGGGTGACCAGTTCGGTGCCCGCCTTGTAGGGGGTCAGGCTCTGGAAGAAGCGGAAGCCGTAGGTGAGCAGCTTCTTGCTCTCGGCGGCGCGGGAAGCCTCGCTGTTGGCCCCCATGACCACGGCGATCAGGCGCATGCCTTCGTTGTTGGTGGCGGAAGAGACCAGGTTGTAGCCGACCTGGCTGACGTGACCTGTCTTGATGCCGTCAACCTGCAGGGATTGGTCCCACAGCAGGCGGTTGCGGTTGTGCTGGGTGATGCCGTTGAACACGAAGGACTTCTGGGAGTAGATCTTGTACTCCTCCGGCTGATCGTGGATCAGAGCCTGACCCAGGCGGGCCATGTCGCGGGCGGTACTGTAGTGGCCCTCTTCATCCAGGCCGTGGGGGTTCTTGAACTGGGAGTCCTTCATGCCGAGCTTGGCGGCCCAGGCGTTCATCAGGCTGGCAAAGGAGTCGGTGCTACCCGCCAGGTGCTCGGCCATGGCGACACAGGCGTCGTTGCCGGACTGGATGATGATGCCCTTGTTGAGATCATCGACGGAGACCTGCTTGCCCACCTCGATGAACATCTTGGAGGAGTCGGAGTAGTTCTTGGACCAGGCGTTCTGGCTGATGGTCACCATGTCGGTGCCCTTGATGTTCCCCTTGTGCAGCTCGTCGCCGACGATGTAGGAGGTCATCATCTTGGTCAGGCTGGCGGGTGGCAGACGCTCGTCGGCGTTCTGCTCGGCCAGCACCTGGCCGGAGAAGTAGTCGATCAGGATGTGGGCCTTGGCGGAGATCTCGGGCGCGGCAGGCACCACCATGGGGGCGCTGTTCAAAGTGGGGACCGGCTGGGCACTCGGCAGGGCCGAATCCGGGGTCGGAACAGGCTGGTTGGCCTGAGCGGTGGCGCTTAACAGGGAGGCCAGAATAACGGAGCGGGCAAATTTGGACATCTTGAAATTCCTGGTGCCTGGATGGGATGTACCCAAGTTGAAAAAAAGCGGGCCCCACTATACCAGATGTGCGTGTCGGTCATAGTCCGAGATGCGACCTGGACGGGATTTTATGGGATGGTCCCCGACCTCGCGTCGTATCCCGGCGCGAGGTCGGGGCGGGTATCAGGGCACGATGAAGGCCTGCTCCAACCCACCCTGGCGGATCTGCTCGAGCAGGGGGGCCTGCTTGTCGCTGGCCACGGGCCCGAGCAGGACGCGGAAGACGGCGCCATGTGCCACCACCTGGTACGGCACGCCATAGCGCTGGGTCATCACCTTGCCCATGGCCTCGGCTCGCGCCTGCGAGCCGCTGGCGAGCACCTGGATCATCTTGCCCTGGGTCGCACCGGCCTTGGGGGGGGAGACGGTGGTGGTCGCCGTGGCGGTAGGAGCAGGAGCAGGGGCGGCCTTGGCCGGTACCGTGGGGGCCGGCGTCTCGTTGACGAAGGAATTGGCGGCTGGCGCCGCAGGCTCCATGGGCGTCATCGGGGTCATGGGCACCATCTCCACCATCTGATCCGGCTGATCGGTGATGAGTTCGAGGCGCACCCGGGCCTCACCCCCTTCCACCATCTCCAGCTGCGCGGCGGCGGCGTGGGATAGATCTATGAGGCGATCGCTGCCGAAGGGGCCGCGATCATTGACGCGTACTATGGTCTCCAGACCGTTGTCCAGATTGGTGACCCGCACGTAGCTTGGCAGGGGCAGGTTGCGGTGGGCGGCGCTGAACAGGGTGCTGTCCTGCACGTCGCCGTTGGCAGTCTTGTTGCCGTCCAGATCCCGGGAGAGCCAGCTGGCAGTGCCTTCCTCGCTGTAGTGCTTGATGTCGCGCCACACCTCAAACTTCTGCTTGCCGATCCAGTAGTCCCGGTTGCCGCTCTCGCTCATGGGTTCGGGGCGGGGAATGGCGCCGGTCGCCTGGGGGATCTCGATGACCTGGGGCTTCTCCTGGGGGACGGGCTCCGGGGGCAGCGGCTGGGGTTCGGGTTGGCTGCTACAGGCGGCCAGCAACAAGGTCAGGCTGAGGGGAAGAAGTTTGTGGCTGTAATGCATAAGCGTCCTGGATTGCTTGACTGAGTTGATGCACCGCCATCGCATAGAGAGGGCTGCGATTGTAGCGGGTGATCACGTAAAAATTGTGGCGCGCGACCCAGTATTCCGGTCCTTCGGCCTGCTCCATCGCCAGCAGTTTTACCGGCGTCTCGGGTGACGGCGGTGTGGCGACTTCAATGCCCGCAGCGGCCAGCTCTGCCCAGCGGTGTCTTAGCTCGGGCTCGGGTGCAAGCAGGGTACCTACTGGCGCCAATCCGATCAAGGCGGGCTCCACCACCGGCTCGCCCCAGCGCCAGTGGTGCAGGGCGAAGTAGTTGGCCACGCTGCCGATGGCATCTGCCGGGTTGGCGAAGAGATCCCGCTTGCCGTCTCCGTCGAAGTCGACCGCGTAGTGGCGGTAGCTGGAGGGCATGAACTGGCCCATGCCCATGGCACCGGCATAGGAGCCCTTGAGGGTGGTGAGCGGCCACTTCTCTTCCCGGGCAAGCAGCACCAGCTGGGCAAACTCCTTGGCGAAGAAATCCGCCCGTTCGGGGTAGTGGAATCCCAGGGTGTAAAGGCTGTCGAGCACCGGATGGCGCCCCATCTGTCGACCGTAAAAGGTCTCGATGCCGATGATGGCGACGATGAGGGAGGCGGGGACCTGGTAGGTCTGCTCGGCCCGTGCCAGGGTGGCGGCATGGCGCTGCCAGAATCCCACTCCGTCCCGGATGCGCTCCGGGGTGACGAACAGCGGCCTGTAGCGGTGCCAGGGCTTGGCTTCCCAGGGGCGGCGGATGGTGTCCAGCACCTCCTGGCGCAGGCTGGCCTGGGCGGCGGCGGCCTGCAACTCTGCCAGCGGCACCTGCTGCTGCTCGGCCAGCAGGCTGAGCCGGGCCGGCGAGACGGCAGCACCCGCCGTCAGGGTGCACAGAGATAGAGCCAGCCAGCCGAGCCGCATCAGGCGAGCAGCCGCCTGTGGGTCTGGATGGACATCAGAACGCCGAAGCCCGCCATCAGGGTCACCATGGAGGTGCCGCCGTAGCTCACCAGTGGCAGGGGAACCCCTACCACCGGCAGGATGCCGCTTACCATGCCCATGTTGACGAACACATAGACGAAGAAGGTCAGGGTCAGGGCGCCTCCCAGCAGGCGTTCGAAGCTGTTCTGGGCCTGCATGGAGATAAACAGGCAGCGGCTGATGATGTAGAGGTAGATGACCAGCAAGAGGGCCACGCCCACCAGACCGAACTCCTCGCTGAAGACGGCGAAGATGAAGTCGGTGTGGCGCTCTGGCAGGAATTCGAGCTGGGACTGGGTGCCTTGCAGCCACCCCTTGCCGAACACGCCGCCGGAGCCGATCGCAATCTTGGACTGGATGATGTGATAGCCGCGACCGAGCGGGTCCTTCTCCGGGTCCAGCAGCATCAGCACCCGCTGGCGCTGGTAGTCGTGCATCAGGAAGAACCAGAGTACCGGCATGAAGGCGCAGATGAGCAAGACCGCGAGCCCGATGAGCCACCAGCTGATCCCCGCCAGGAAGATGACGAAGAAGCCGGAAGCGGCTACCAGGATGGAGGTGCCGAGATCGGGTTGGGCCGCGATCAGCAGGGTGGGCAGCAGCACCATCACCAGGGCGATCATCACATGGCTGAACTTTGGCGGTAGGGAGTGCCGGCTGAGCCAGGCGGCCACCATGATGGGCATGGAGAGTTTCATCACCTCGGAGGGCTGGAACTTCATGAAGCCGAGATCGAGCCAGCGCTGGGCCCCCTTGCCGATATGGCCGAACACGTCCACCGCGATGAGCAGCAGCACCACCACCGCAAACAGGGGCACCGACCAGCGGGCATAGAGGGAGGGCGGCAGCTGGGCTATGCCGATCATCAGACCGAAGGCCAGGGCGCCGCGCACCAGCTGGCGCACGATGGAGTCGAGATCCTGGCCCGAGGCGGAGTAGAGCACCACCATGGAGAGGGCCATCAGGGTCAGCAGGCCGAGCAGCAGCGGCAGGTCGATGTGCAGCTTGTACCAGATGCTCTGCTGGCGGGCAGAATTACTCATTGGGAAACGACCTCACTCGGTTGGGACGGCTTTTCCGGTGCCGGTGGCAACTGGGGTTCCGGCGGCAGCAGATAGGCATCCAGCATGTGGCGGGCGACCGGTGCCGCCATGGCGCTGCCGCCCCCGGCGTTCTCCAGCACCAGGGCGACCACCGCCTTGGGTGCCTCGAAGGGGGCGAAGGCGACGAACAGGGCGTTGTCGCGGTGCTCCACCTTGGTGGTGGCCGCGTTGTAGACCTGGTTCTCCTTGAGGCCCACAACCTGGGCGGTGCCGGACTTACCCGCCGCCTTGTAGGGGGTATTGGCGAAGGCGCGGCGCCCCGTCCCTTCGTGGCCATTGATGACGCGCCACATGCCGTCCTTGGCCACCTGCCAGTAGGTATCGCTCTTGGCGGCGATGGCCACGTTCGGGTTGATGGGGGCGTTGACCACGCCATCGGAGGAGGCGGTGCTCTTGAGCAGGTGCGGCGTCACGTCGTGACCGTTCTGGGTCAGGATGCTGATGGCCTTGGCGAGCTGGATCGGGGTGGCGCTCCAGTAGCCCTGGCCGATGCCGATGGAGATGGTGTCCCCCTGGTACCAGGGTTGACGCCAGCGGGCCATCTTCCAGTCCCGGGAGGGCATGACGCCCCGGGTCTCTTCATAGAGGTCCACGCCGCTGTACTGGCCGAAGCCGAACTTGGTCATGTAGCTGTTGATCTTGTCGATGCCGACCCGGTAGGCGAGATCGTAGAAATAAGTGTCCGCAGACACTTCGATGGCGCGATAGACGTCGAGCCAGCCGTGGCCCCAGCGGCGCCAGTCCCGGAACTTCTTGGTGGTGCCCGGGATGGAGAAGCTGGGCCCGCCGAAGTAGCGGTAATTGGGAGTGATCGCCCCCTCGTTGAGCCCCATCACCGCCATCATGGGCTTGACGGTGGAGGCGGGGGCATAGATGCCCTGGGTGGTGCGGTTCACCAGCGGCCGGGCGGGATCGTTGAGCAGCGCCGAGTAGTTGGCGCTGGAGATGCCGGTCACGAACAGGTTGGGGTCGTAGCTCGGGCTCGACTCCATGGCCAGGATGGCGCCGGTGTTGGGCTCCATCATCACGATGGCGCCCCGGCGGCCGGCCAGCAGCTCCTGGGCTTTCAACTGCAGGCGGATGTCGATGTTGAGGTAGATGTCCTTGCCGGGCTCGGGGGGCTGGAATTTCAGGGTGCGCACCACCCGGCCGCGGTTGTTCACCTCGACCTCCTGATAACCCGCCACGCCGTGCAGCTGATCCTCGTAGTACTTCTCCACCCCCTGTTTGCCGATGTCCTTGGTGGCGGCATAGTTGGCGAGCTTCTCCTCCTTCTCGAGGCGCTCCACGTCACGGGTGTTGATCTTGGCCACGTAGCCCAGGGCATGGGTCAGGGTATCGCCGAACGGGTAGTAGCGCTTGAGGTAGGCCTCGATGCTGGCCCCCGGGTAGTTGTGCTGGTTGACCGAGAAGAGGGCGACCTGGTATTCGGTCAGCTTCTCGAACAGGGGCACGGGCTTGAAGCGGCGCTGACGCTTGACCTCGGCCAGGAACTTCTCCTTGGTCCCCTCCGGCAGGGCCAGCAGGGTGATGAGGTCGTCCGCGGTCTTCTCCAGGTTCTCGGTCTCTTCGGGCACGATCTCCAGGCTGTAGACAGGGCGGTTTTCCGCCAGCAGGACACCGTTGGCGTCGTAGATGAGGCCACGGGGCGGCGCCACCGGTACCACACGGATGCGGTTGTCGTTGGATCGGGTCTGATAGGTTTCGTAAGACTCTACTTGCAGGTAGTAGAGGTTAGCTAGCAGCACCAGCATGAGGGTGACCATGCCGATGTAGGCGACCAGGGTGCGCCGGAAGAACAGACGTCCCTCGGCACTGTGATCGCGCATTTCAATGCGATTCTTCAGCATGCCGTTACCTTGTGGCTGACGTGCGGGTGAGAGAGGAGAAATGCATGCTCAGGGTCGGCATGGGTCACTCTCTGTGATAAGGGTGATTGGTGGTGATGCTCCAGGCGCGGTAGAGGCTCTCGGCCACCAGTACCCGCACCAGGGGATGGGGCAGGGTCAGGGGCGAGAGCGACCAGCTCTGCTCCGCGGCAGCCTTGCACTCGGGGGAGAGCCCCTCCGGGCCACCCACCAGCAGCGCCACATCCCGGCCATCCAGCTTCCAGGCTTCCAGTTGCACGGCGAGCTGCTCCGTGGTCCAGGGCTTGCCCGGAATGTCCAGGGTCACGATGCGGGAGCGGCCGGCGGCGGCCAGCATGGCTTCCCCTTCCTTTTGCAGGATGCGGGGAATGTCGGCATTCTTGCCGCGCTTGCCTGCGCCGATCTCGACCAGCTCGAACGGCATGTCTTTGGGGAAGCGGCGACGGTACTCTTCGAAGCCATGCTCTACCCAGGCAGGCATCTTGGTGCCCACGGCAATCAACTGGATCTTCATCTTTGGTTACGCTGTCGCCCTTTATTGCGAATTGACCTGGGCGGCGCCGCTCCAGAGTTTTTCCAGCTGGTAGAAGTCGCGGTACTCATCCTGCATCACGTGGACGATGACCGACCCCATGTCCACCAGCACCCACTCACCGGTGAGTTCCCCTTCCACGCTCAGCAGGTCGAGCCCCGCATGACGGGCCTCGCTGGCGAGGTTGTGGGCGATGGCACTGACGTGACGATTGGAGTTGCCGGAGCAGATGATCATGGTGTCCGTGATGCTGGATTTGCCGCGCACATCGAGGGTGATGATGTCGCGGCCTTTCATGTCATCGATCTTGTCGACGATAAAGGCGAGCAATTCTTGGCCTTGCAATGTCTTCTCCTATCTTCCGGCGCCAGAGGGCGGCGGATTATATCATGGTCACTCCCGTTTCCCAGCCTGGCAAAGGGAGCATCGCCCGGGGAGCCGTCCCGTGGGGGAGGGGCCCCTTGACGATCACTATAGTGTGCAACCCGGCCTGGCAATAGTCAGGGCCGGGCCCGGTGCGCCCGGACGTGTCGGCTGACCCGCCTGCGTGGCGCCGTTTACTGCGTTGCCGATGAGCGGTAGAGCCCGTGGCGCCGGATATAGTCGGCGACCGGGTTGGGCAGCAGGTATTTGGGATCCTGGCCTGCCGCGAGCAGGGCACGCAGGCGTGTGGCCGACAGCTCGACGGGCAGATTGTCACAAAGCCAGACATGACCGTGGCGCTGGCGATGGAGAGCCCGAATGTCCCGGGTCTGGTGGCGGGCCAGCAGCTCGGCCACCTGGACGGGATAATCCGGTTGCCAGCCTGGGCGGCAGCTCACCACCAGGTGGGCGTAATCGAGCAGCTCCTGCCAGCGGTGCCAGCTCGGCAGGCCGAGCAGGGAATCCATCCCCATCAAAAAGCAGAGCGGGGTGTCCGGCAGCTCGCTCCTCAACTCGACAAGGGTGTCGATGGTCCAGGAGGGAGTGTCGCGCCTGAGCTCCCGCTCATCCACCACGAATCCCGGGTTGTCCGCCGCAGCGAGCCGGACCATGGCGAGTCGCTGCTCGCTGGAGCAGAGCGGATTGGCCCGGTGGGGCGGGATATGGTTCGGGAGCAGGCGCACCTCGGCCAGACCCAGGGCGTCCCGTGCCTCGATGGCGGGCCTCAGGTGGCCGATGTGAATGGGATCGAAGGTGCCGCCGAGGATCCCGATGGGCGGTGTCAGCATGATTCCGTCTCCAGCAGGGGGAGCGGGGTACCGTCACGAAAGCCGAGGGCGATGGTTTGCAGCATCAGCCAGGCCTGTTCGGTGTCGAAATGGCGCTGGGCATGGTCCAGCTGGGCCATCAGTTGCCAGAGTTGCCGGATCTTGGGGAAGGGAAGCCGGGTCAGCGCCTGCTGGATGAGCTGCTGGCGGCTCTGCCAGATGCGCAGGCGGCTGAAATGCTCCACCAGGGGCTGTCCGGCGCGGGCGGCCAGCGCCAGCTCGGTGAGCTGCTCCAGTTCGCGGCACAGGGTCCAGGCCAGCATGCCGGGTTCGGTGCCCTCGGCGCGCAGGGCCAGCAGGATGCGCTGGGCCCGGTTCACCTTTCCTTCCAGCAGGGTATCGACGAGTTGGAAGGGGGTGAAGTGGGCGTGGCGGATGATGGTCTCCTGCAGATAGGCGACGCTGATGGGCTGGGGCGGGGAGAGCAGGGTCAGCTTCTCGATCTCCTGGCTCGCGGCCAGCAGGTTGCCCTCGTAGGCGTGGCACATGAAGTTGACCGCATCCGGCAGTGCCTTGAGGCCGAAGCGCTGAAAGCGGGCGCTCATCCAGCGCGGGAAGAAGCGGGGCTCGGGGTGGTTGACCGGCACATAGGTGCCGCTCTGGCTCAGCTTGTCGAACCAGGCCGCCTTCATCTGGGTCTGGTTTAGGCGATTACCACTCAGGACCAGCAGCAGGTCGGGGTGGAGCTGTTTGCCAATGTCGCTGATGCGGGCGGCGAGATCCTTGTCGATCTTGGCGGGCAGCTCCAGCTCGATGATCTGGCGGGCCGAGAACAGGCTCATGGCCTGGCAGGCATCGTAGACCTGGTTCCAGTCCAGCCCCTGTTCCACCACGAAGCTGTGGCGCTCATCGAAGCCCTGTTTGCGTGCCACCTGACGCACGGCGTCGATGGCTTCCAGCTTGAGCAGGGGCTCGTCCCCAAAAATGAGATAGCAGGGCTTGAGCCCAGCCTTGAGATGATCCGCGAGTTGTTCAGGGTAAATCCGCATCAGAACCTGGCCTGGTTGAGGGGGAAGGATTCACGGTCGATGGCTTGCTCATTCTTGAACAGGGGATCGTCCCCAAAAATGAGATAGCAGGACTTGAGCCCTGCCTTGAGATGGTCCGCGAGTTGTTCAGGGTAAATCCGCATCAGAACCTGGCCTGGTTGAGGGGGAAGGATTCACGGTCGATGGCTTGCTCATTCTTGAACAGGGGCTCGTCCCCAAAAATGAGATAGCAGGGCTTGAGCCCTGCCTTGAGATGATCCGCAAACTGCTCGGGATAGACTCTCATCAACACCCTCTCATCAAGATACGCGCATCAGAACTTGACCTGACTGAGCTGGCGAATAACCAGGTTGGCGGCCTGCTCCTGCATCTCCTTGCCCAGCTGCTCCTGCTCGCGGGAGGAGGCGAGTGCCGCATCCGGCTTGTTCAGGAAGCTGCGGTTGAAGGTGATGGGGAAGACCTGGGTCGGTTTGCCCGGCATGACCACGGTGAACTGGGTGCTGTAACTGAGCAGGTATTCGCGGTCCTGGCCGATGGAGTCGACGGAGGCGACCTGGCTGCGGCTACGTACCCCGGCCAGGGTCAGCACCGGGATGCCCTCCTTGTCGGCGAGCTGCACGCCAGCGGCCTTGAGACGGGTGGTGACCAGCCGGTAGAAGTCGCTCTTGTTGTCACCGACCACTTTCATGGTCATCAGCTCGGGGGGAATGGCGGTGCCCCGCATCTGAAAACCGCAGGCCTGCAGCAGCAGTCCTGCCAGCACGATGGCCATCCAGCGCGTGAAGATGGTGCCCATAAAAAATCCTCTTTGCATGAAGGGAAGAGCGGCGGGCGCAGGGCCCGCCGTCATCATCCGTGTGTCGTCAGCCCCTGGCCCGGACCGTCGGCCGCCGCCAGGGGAGGCGTCATCAGTTGGCCACGATGTTGAGCAGCTTGCCCGGCACGTACACGACTTTGCGCACGGTCAGACCGTCGGTGAACTTCTGGACCGAGGCATCGGCCATGGCCAGTTTCTCGACGTCGGCCTGGCTTATCTCGGCCGGCACGGTCAGCTTGCCGCGCATCTTGCCGTTGATCTGCACCACCACCAGCTTCTCGGTCTCGACCATGGCCGCTTCGTCGGCCACCGGCCAGGCCGCGACATCGATGTCCCCTTCCTTGCCCAGCATCTTCCACAGCTCGAAGCCGATGTGCGGGGTGATGGGGTAGAGCATGACCACGACCGCTTCCAGCGCTTCCTGCATCAGGGCGCGGTCCTGCTCGTCGCTGCCCAGCTTGGCCAGGTTGTTCATCAGCTCCATGATGGCGGCGATGGCGGTGTTGAAGGTCTGACGACGACCCACGTCGTCGCTCACCTTGGCGATGGTCTTGTGCAGCTCGCGGCGCACGGCTTTCTGGTCGCTGGTGAGGGCGGCGACGTCCAGTGCGGCAACGGCGCCACCGGATACGTGCTCGAAGGTGATGCGCCACAGGCGACGCAGGAAGCGCTGGGCACCTTCCACGCCGGAGTCGGACCACTCCAGGGTCATCTCGGCCGGAGAGGCGAACATCATGAACAGACGGACGGTATCGGCGCCGTAACGCTCCACCATCAGTTGCGGGTCGATGCCGTTGTTCTTGGACTTGGACATCTTGGTCATGCCGGAGTGCATCACCTCACGACCTTCGTTGTCGATGGCCTTGGTGATGCGACCCTTCTCGTCACGCTCCACCTTGACGTCGAGGGGGCTGACCCAGACGTTGCCGCCCTTCTCATCCTTGTAGTAGAAGGCGTCGGCCAGCACCATGCCCTGGCAAAGCAGACGCTTGAACGGCTCGTCGCTGTTCACCAGGCCCGCATCGCGCAGCAGCTTGTGGAAGAAGCGGGCGTAGAGCAGGTGCATACAGGCGTGCTCAATGCCGCCGATGTATTGATCCACCGGCAGCCAGTGGTTGGCAGCCGCCGGATCCAGCATGCCCTTGTCGTAGTCCGGGGAGCAGTAGCGGGCGTAGTACCAGGAGGACTCCATGAAGGTGTCGAAGGTATCGGTCTCGCGGAACGCTTCCTGGCCGTTGTAAGTGGTCTTTGCCCACTCGGCATCGGCCTTGATCGGGCTCTGGATACCATCCATCACCACGTCTTCCGGCAGCAGTACCGGCAGTTGATCTTCCGGGGTCGGCACCACGGTACCATCCGCCAGGGTCAGCATCGGGATGGGAGCGCCCCAGTAGCGCTGACGGGAGACACCCCAGTCGCGCAGACGGTAGTTGACGGTGCGCTTGCCCTTGCCGAGCCCTTCCAGCTTGTTGGCGATGGCATCGAAGGCACCCTGGAAGTCGAGGCCGTCGAACTCGCCGGAGTTGAACAGCACGCCCTTCTCGGTATAAGCCGCTTCGCTCACGTCGACGTCACCATCAACCGGCTTGATGACAGGCTTGATCTCGAGGCCGTACTTGGTGGCGAATTCGTGGTCACGCAGGTCGTGACCCGGTACCGCCATCACGGCGCCGGTGCCGTAGTTCATCAGCACGAAGTTGGCGACCCAGACGGGCACCTTGCGGCCATCCAGCGGGTGAATGGCGTAGAGGCCGGTGGCCATGCCCTTCTTCTCCATGGTGGCCAGTTCAGCTTCGGCCACCTTGGTGTTCTTGCACTCTTCGATGAAGGCGGCCAGCTCCGGATTGTTCTGGGCTGCTTGCAGCGCCAGCGGGTGACCGGCGGCGATGCCCACATAGGTCACACCCATGAAGGTGTCCGGACGGGTGGTGTAGACCTCGAGGTGCTCGGCCTGACCGTCGATATTGAAGCTGATGTTGACCCCTTCGGAGCGGCCAATCCAGTTGCGCTGCATGGTCTTGACCATCTCAGGCCAGCCTTCCAGATTGTCGATGTCGTTCAGCAGCTCTTCGGCGTAGTCGGTGATCTTGATGAACCACTGGGGGATCTCTTTCTGCTCCACCGGGGTGTCACAGCGCCAGCAGCAGTTGTCGACAACCTGCTCGTTGGCCAGCACCGTCATGTCGTTCGGGCACCAGTTGACGGAGGAGGTCTTCTTGTAGACCAAACCCTTCTCGTAGAGCTTGGTGAAGAACCACTGCTCCCAGCGGTAGTAGTCCGGCTTGCAGGTGGCCAGCTCCCGATCCCAGTCATAGCCCAGACCCAGCATCTTCAGCTGGTTCTTCATGTATTCGATGTTTTCGTAGGTCCAGGGGGCCGGCGCCGTGTTGTTCTTGATGGCGGCGTTTTCTGCCGGCAGGCCGAAGGCGTCCCAACCGATGGGTTGCAGCACGTTCTTGCCATTGAGCCGTTGATAACGGGAGATCACATCACCTATGGTGTAGTTGCGAACGTGCCCCATGTGTAGACGACCAGACGGATAGGGGAACATGGAGAGGCAGTAGAACTTTTCCTTGTCTACTTTCTCCACCGCCTTGAAGGTTTTCTTGGCATCCCAGTGCTTCTGCACTGCTGGTTCTATGGATTGGGGAACGTATTGCTCTTGCATTGGTGACATCCGGATCTGTGAAATGAATAGATAAAACGGCTGGGAAATCCCGATAGAATACCCATATCCTGCGGCGGCAACAACCGCCAGCATCCGCCCGGTCTCGGGCCAGGTCCGGTACCCGCGAGGATTTGCAGAGCCGCAAGAGCCGCGAGAGTCGCAACGAAGTGAGAATGGCAACCGCCGCCCGTATCCGCCGAGCCCGAGGTCAGGGTCTGGCTCGATCGGGATTCAGCAGAGGAGTGATGGCCATGGACAAACGTCGACAAGGGTATGAAGCCTTTATCGCCCAGCTCAAGAAGCAGTGGGAAGAGACGGAAGCGTTTCAGGGAGAGCGCCTCAACCGGATGATCGCCAAGGTGCAGGCCTATCTGGAGGCGGCCGGGGATCTGACCCAGGACGAGCTGGCGCTGATCGCCGAGTATGTGAAGCGGGATCTGGGCAACTATGACGAAGGGCGCAAGGATGAGCAGGTGGAGGAGTCGGCCTTCATGCTGGCGCTCAAGGACACCGCCTGGTCCTGGCTGGCAGACGTGACCGACCGCACCCAGGTGGAGTGGCAGGAGTTGGCGGACGAGCTGGAACACAAGGGGGTCTACCGGGCGGGGGACTGGGTGGGACTCGGGGTGCTGGTGTGCGATCACTGCGAGTGGCGCCATACCGTGCTGCATCCAGAGCAGCTTGGCACCTGCCCGGAGTGCGGGGCCGATGAGTATCACCGTGAGCCGCTGTCTCCTTGAGCCGCCAGACTGTGCCAAGCCATAAGCCAAACCATAAAAAGAGGCGCCCAAGGGCGCCTCTTTTGTTTATCGGGGTTGTGTGGTCTTAGCCCTTGCGCGCCCAGGGGTGGGCGCGGGGGCGCAGCCACAGGGCCAGCCCCAGCAGGGCGGCGGCCAGGCCATACATGGGCCAGCTGCCAAAACGCAGATAGGGGGTCTGGCCGTGGGCGGGGCGTACCTCGGCACGCAATACTCCAGCCTCGAACTGCGGGATCTGGGCGATGATGCTGCCGTCTATCTCGGTGACGATGGTGATGCCGGTGTTGGTGTCGCGCAGCAGTGGGCGGGCCAGCTCGAGGGCACGCATGCGGGCGATCTCCATGTGCTGCCAGGGGCCGATGCTGGTGCCGAACCAGGCGTCGTTGGAGACGGTCAGCAGGAAGTCGGTATCCGGCTGCACGTTGCGGCGCACCTCGTCCGGGAAGATGATCTCGTAACAGATGGCGGCGGCAAACTTGAGCCCCTTGGCGATCAGGTTCGGCTGCACCTCGTCACCCCGGCTGAAGGAGGACATGGGCAGGTTGAAGAAGGGGGCGATGGGACGCAGCAGATCTTCAAAGGGCACGAACTCGCCGATGGGCAGCAGGTGGTACTTGTAGTAGCGGTTCTTGTGCTCGTAGTAGTAGGACTCCTTGCCTTCTGCATCCTGCACCCCCATGCCGAGCACGGTATTGAAGAAGCGCTGCTGTTTCAGATCGTAATGGATGATCCCCGCCAGCAGGCCGGTGTCGTTCACCTTCATCGCCTTGTCCAGGCTCTCCAGATAGGTACCCATCTCCTTCTCGATGGCCGGGATGGCAGACTCCGGCCAGACGATGATGTCGGCATCCTGGTTCTCGCGGCTGAGATCCTGATACTTGCGCACGGTCGGCACCAGGGCCTCCGGATCCCACTTGAGGGACTGCTCGATGTTGCCCTGCACCAGCGCGACCTTGACCGGTTCACCCCGGGTCACCCAGTTGAGCTGCATCAGCCCCTGGGCGGCGCCCACCAGGGCGACAGGGAGCAGCAGCCAGGCCGGCTTGCGGTGTTGCCATACCAGCCAGAGGGCGGAGGCGGTGAGCAGCAGGGCGAGGGTGATGCCTTGCACCCCGAGAAGGGGAGCGAAGCCCTTGAGGGGGCCGTCTATCTGGGTGTAGCCGAACCAGAGCCAGGGGTAGCCTGTCATCACCCAGCCCCGCAGCCAGTCGGCCATCAGCCAGAGCGCCGGGAAGGCGAGCAGCCAGCGGCTCCAGTGGCGGCCGGCAAAGAAGCGGGCGAAGAGCCAGCAGGCCAGGGTCGGATAGAGGGAGAGATAGGCGCAGAGCCCGGCCAGCAGCACGAAGGCGGCCGGCAGCGGAATGCCGCCAAACTCCGTCATGCTGACGTGGATCCACCACTGCCCGGGCAGGAACAGACCCATGGCGTAGCCGAAGCCGCGCCAGGCTGCCTGTTTGGGGGTGGCCTTGTCCAGCAGGGCGTAAAGGCCGAGCAGGGAGGGGATCACCAGGGGCCAGTAGCCGAAAGGGGAGAAGGCCAGCACGGCAATGGCGCCGCTGGCAATGGCAAACAGGCTGGTCAGGAGTTTCGATTTCACGGGGGATCGGGGCTCGAATTGGACTGAATGAAAACACAATGGCCGACATCTTAACCGCAAACCGGGTCAACGGCGAGCCTCGCGGTCGGCGTGGGCCAAGTGGCGGTCGCGCGGCGGGAGAGAGGTAAAAAAAGCGCCCCTGACGAGAGGGGCGCGGGATGTGCGTGGGGCTGGGCGGGATCAGGACTCCGGCTGCGCCGCCGCATGATGCTCGGGGATCTTTACCTGCAACTGTTGCAGGCGACGGCGATCGGCGTGCATCACCTTGAACAGGTAGCCGTCGAGTTCGATCTCTTCACCTTTCTTGGGCAGGTGGCTGAAGGCGTGCATCACCAGACCGCCGACGGTGTCCACCTCTTCATCGCTGAACTGGGTGCCGAAGAAGTCGTTGAAGTCCTCGATCTCGGTCAGCGCGCTCACCGAGAAGACCCGCTTGCTGATGCGGCGGATCTCTTCCGGCTCGTCCTCGATGTCGTCGAACTCGTCGTCAATCTCGCCGACGATGAGCTCCAGAATGTCCTCGATGGTCACGAGGCCGGAGACACCGCCAAATTCGTCCACCACGATGGCCATGTGGTAGCGTTCTTCCCGGAACTCCTTGAGCAGGCGATCGACCCGCTTGCTCTCCGGCACGATCACCGTGGGACGCAGGATCTTCTCCAGCTGGAGCGGTTCGCTGGCATGCTGGCCGCCAAAACCGAACGGCAGCAGATCCTTGGCGAGCAAGATGCCCTCCACGTGATCCTTGTCTTCGTTGATCACCGGGAAGCGGGAGTGGCCGGATTCGATGATGACCGGCAGGAACTCGTCCACCGGCTGGGACTTCTCGATGGTCACCATCTGGGAGCGGGGGATCATGATGTCACGCACGCGCAGCTCGGCAATTTCGAGCACGCCCTCGATCATGTCCTTGGTGTCCTGATCGATGAGGTCCCGCTCTTCGGCATCGGCGATGACCTCTACCAGATCGTTGCGGTCTTTTGGCTCGCCCTGAAAGAGTTGGCTGAGTTTGTCGAGCCAGGTTTTCTTCGGCGAGCCGGTACTAGGGTGATCGTCGGTCATTTTCTCTCTTGGTTACTCGTATGAACACACTTGAAATCGTTGTGGCTATATGAGGATGGGCATCGGCTGTTTCAAGACGATGACCATCCGGTTCGTTACTCTTCGTCGTTCAGATAAGGATCGGCGAAGCCCAGTTCCTGCATGATGTCGCGCTCGAGCTGCTCCATCTCCTCGGCTTCCTCGTCCTCGATATGGTCATAACCTAGCAGATGCAGACTGCCATGCACAACCATGTGAGCCCAGTGGGCCATCAGGGGCTTGCCCTGTTCGACGGCTTCGGCCTCGACCACCTGGCGGCAGATCACCAGATCCCCGAGCAGGGGCAGCTCGAGACCCGGCGGCGCCTCGAAGGGGAAGGAGAGCACGTTGGTGGGCTTGTCCTTGCCGCGATAGGTGTGGTTGAGCTCGCGGCTCTCCGCCTCGTCCACCAGGCGCACCGTCACCTCGGCCTCGGGCTGGAAGCCCAGAATGGTGCCGTCGAGCCAGCCTTGCAGCTGGGCCTCGGTCGGCAGGCCGTCCGGGCTGGCGCAGGCCAGTTGCAGATCCAGGGTCACGCTCATTGGGCACTCTCTTTGCTGGTGTTCTCGTTGCGGGGAGTGGCTGCGCTCTTCTCGGCCGCCTGCTGGGCATCGAATGCCTCGTAGGCCTGCACGATGCGGGCCACCACGGGATGGCGCACCACGTCCTTGGACTCGAAGAAGTTGAAGGAGAGGCCATCGACCCCCTGCAACACCTCCAGGGCGTGGCGCAGACCGGATTTGGTGCTGCGAGGCAAGTCCACCTGGGTGATGTCGCCGGTCACCACCGCCTTGGAGTTGAAGCCGATGCGGGTCAGGAACATCTTCATCTGTTCCGTGGTGGTGTTCTGGGCCTCGTCCAGGATGATAAAGGCGTCATTCAAGGTTCTGCCTCGCATGTAGGCAAGCGGTGCAACCTCGATGACGTTGCGCTCCATCAGCTTCTCCACCCGCTCGAAGCCCAGCATCTCGAACAGGGCGTCGTAGAGGGGGCGCAGGTAGGGGTCCACCTTCTGGGAAAGATCGCCGGGCAGAAAGCCGAGCTTCTCACCGGCTTCCACCGCCGGGCGGGTCAGCAGGATGCGGCGGATCTCCTGGCGCTCCAGGGCATCCACGGCGGCGGCCACGGCGAGATAGGTCTTGCCGGTCCCGGCGGGCCCGATGCCGAAGCTGATGTCGTGGCGCACGATATTGGCGATGTACTGGGCCTGGTTCGGGCTGCGGGGCTTGATGAGACCGCGCTTGGTCTTGACCGTGACCTCCTTGCCGTAGGGCAGGGAAGGGGCGGGGTCGTCGTCCTGCTCCAGCACGCGGGACTCCTGCACCGCCAGGTGCACCATCTCGGGGGTGATGTCGCTCACCTTGCTCCCCTTGAGGGGCTGGGTTTCCACATAGAGGTGCTTGAGGATGACGGCAGCCGCCTCCACCTGGGCCTGCTTGCCGATCACTTGGAAGTGGTTGTCCCGGTAGCTTATCTCGATGCCGAGACGTCGCTCCAGCTGCTTGAGGTTGTCGTCAAAGGGTCCGCACAGGCTGGCGAGGCGCTGGTTGTCGGCGGGTTCAAGGTGCAGATTCAGGGTGGAGATGTGTCGGCTCAAGGTGTCCTCTTATCGGTTGTTCCCCCGCCAGGGGGCGGGGGAGAGAGTCATCAATGGGGTCTGAAGGCCGCAACGCCCAGATCATCGGGCACGTTGTCAGGACGACGGGCGAGGATCTCGCTCGGGGCCGTGGCGATGCGCAGGTTCATTTCGTCCTCGCCGCGGATGAAGCGGCCGCGCAGGGAGTAGGGGCGTACGTCGGTGATCTCCACGTCGGCGAAGCCGCCGATGAGGCGGTGCGGCCCCTCGAAGTTGACCACCCGGTTGTTCTCGGTGCGGCCACTGAGCTGCATGGGATCCATCTTGGAGGGCCCCTCCACCAGGATGCGCTGCACCGAGCCCAGCATGGCGCGGCCGATGAGCATGGACTGGTGATTGATGCGGTTTTGCAGTCGAGTCAGGCGGGCCTTCTTCACCTCCATGTCGACGTCATCGGGCAGGTCCGCGGCCGGGGTACCGGGGCGCGGGCTGTAGATGAAGCTGAAGCTCATGTCGAAGTTGATCTCCTCGATGAGTTTCATGGTGGCCTCGAAGTCTTCGTCCGTCTCGTTCGGGAAGCCGACGATAAAGTCGGAGCTCATGGTGATGTCGGGACGCACGGCGCGCAGGCGGCGGATCTTGGACTTGTACTCCAGCACGGTGTGCGGGCGCTTCATCATGGTCAGGATGCGATCCGAGCCGCTCTGGATGGGCAAGTGCAGGAAGCTGACCACCTCGGGGGTATCACGATAGACCTCGATGATGTCGTCGGTGAACTCGACCGGGTGGCTGGTGGTGTAGCGAATGCGGTCGATGCCGTCGATGGCAGCCACCAGGCGCAGCAGTTCGGCGAAGGTGCAGACCTCCCCGTCGAAGGTCGGCCCCCGGTAGGCGTTGACGTTCTGGCCGAGCAGGTTCACTTCGCGCACCCCTTGCTGGGCGAGCTGGGCGATTTCATAGAGCACGTCATCCAGTGGCCGGCTCACCTCCTCGCCACGGGTGTAGGGCACCACGCAGAAGGAGCAGTACTTGGAGCAGCCTTCCATGATGGAAACGAAGGCGGTCGCCCCCTCGGCACGGGGTTCGGGCAGGTTGTCGAACTTCTCGATTTCGGGGAAGGCGATGTCCACCTGGGCACCGCGCCCCTCCTGCACCTGCTTGATCATGGTCGGCAGGCGGTGCAGGGTCTGGGGTCCGAAGACGATGTCCACATAGGGCGCCCGGCTGCGCAGGTTCTCCCCTTCCTGGGAGGCGACGCAGCCGCCCACCCCGATCACCAGCCCCGGTTTTTTCGCCTTGAGCTTCTTCCAGCGACCGAGCTGGTGGAACACCTTCTCCTGGGCCTTCTCGCGGATGGAACAGGTGTTGAGCAGCAGCACATCTGCCTCTTCCGGCTCCTCGGTAAGCGTGTAGCCATTGCTGGCATCCAGCAGGTCCGCCATCTTGGACGAGTCGTACTCGTTCATCTGGCAGCCCCAGGTCTTGATATGAAGTTTCTTGCTCATTGCTTCTCGTGACTGGTTTTGAAATCGGCAGGGTCAAAGGACCGGCCATTTTACTCCGCAATCCCGGTGCTGACCAGTCTGGGGCCGCCCGTCGCCATCAGGGCCGGCTTGTCGTCGGCAATTGCGCATCCCCCTCACTGTTTCTGCCGCCTCCTTGCGTTATCATGCCCCATTCGGTTCGGCCCTTGCCCCTTATCGCGGGGGACTCCTTGCAGGAATCAAGTTATGGAACAGTGTGATATCGCCATCGTCGGCGCCGGCATGGTGGGCGCCGCCACCGCCTGCCTGCTGGCGGCAGAGGGGCTCTCGGTTCGGGTCATCGAGACCCGGTTGCCCGAGCCCTATGCCCCCGAGCAGTCGCTGGATCTGCGGGTTTCCGCCATCAGTCAGGCCTCGGTGGCGCTGCTGACCCGGGCCGGTGCCTGGCAATATCTGCAGCAGATGCGGCTGTGCCCCTACCGTCGGCTGGAGACCTGGGAGCTGGACGGCTTCGCTACCCGCTTCGACGCGGTGGATCTCGGGCTGCCCCAGCTCGGCTACATCATCGAGAACCGGCTGATCCAGCTCGCACTGCTGAAAAGGATGGAGGATTTCCCGACCATCCAGACCCATACCCCGGCGGCGGTGACGAGTCTGCGCCAGAGTGCGGATGACGCCGTGCTGACTCTGGATGACGGCACCGAGCTGCAGGCGCGCTGGGTGCTGGCCTGCGATGGTGCCGAATCCCACACCCGGCGATTGGCCGGTATCGGGGTGTCGCGTTTCGAGTACCGCCAGCACTGCATGCTGATCAACATCGACACCGATTTTGCCCAGGAAGACATCACCTGGCAGCAGTTCACCCCGAGCGGCCCGCGGGCCTTCCTGCCGCTGCCGGGCCGCCATGGCTCCCTGGTCTGGTATGACAGCCCGGCCCGCATCCGGGCGCTGGCCGCCATGAGCAACGAGGCCCTGGCCGTCGAGGTGCGCCGCCACTTCCCGAGCCGCCTTGGCGGTTTCACCGTGACGGCCAAGGGGAGCTTCCCCCTGGTGCGCCGCCACGCCAACGACTATCACGCCGGGCGAGTGGTGCTGCTCGGGGATGCGGCCCACACCATCAACCCGCTGGCGGGGCAGGGGGTGAACCTCGGTTTCAAGGACGTGGCCTGCTGGGCCGGGTTGCTCGGCAAGGCGGGGGCACAGTGGCACGAGCTGGCGCTGGCCGGGCGTTACGAGGGGCGACGCCGCCCTGACAACCTGCTGATGCAGTCGGGGATGGATCTCTTCTACGGGGTCTTCAGCAACGAGATAGGCCCCCTCAGGCTTGCCCGCAACCTGGCGCTGAATCTGGCGGACAAGGCGGGCCCCCTCAAGGAGATGGCGCTACGCTATGCGCTTGGGCTGGTATGAGGCAGTGCGTGGCACTGCCAGGTGCCAATCGGGTGGCATATCAATCCGTGTGATGGTGCCAGCCAGTTTTTTATATGGCCGCGAGGAGTGATCCTGGCGGCGCAGGGGAAAAACGGCCTCAGGCAAGGGGGGGCACACCATGAACAAGGCATTGCTGGTGATCGATTTCATCAACGACATCGCCCACCCGGACGGGCGCATCGCCGCCTCGGCGGCCCAGGTGATCGAGCAGGACGCCATTGCGCACGCCAACCAAGCGCTGGCTCATGCCCGCGCTCACGGCTGGCTGGTGGTGCTCATCAAGGTGGGGTTTGACGAGGGCTATCTGCTGCAACCCAAGGGCTCCCCCATGTTTGGCCGTGCCCGGCAGTTCGGGGCCCTCTCCCTGGCCGACAGCGGCACCGACTTTCACCCGGAGCTCGATGTGCAACCCGGGGATCTGGTGCTGACCAAACCCAGAGTCAGCCCCTTCTACGGCACGGCGCTGGAGCCTGCGCTACGGGCCAATCGCATCGAGCATCTCTATGTGTGCGGCGTGAGCACCAGCTGGGCCATTCAGGGGGCGGTGCGAGATGGCCACGATCGGGACTACGCCATCACCATCCTGGAAGATGCCTGCGCGGCGGCGGATGCCGCAGAACATCAGGCTTCCCTGCGCATGCTCGGTCGCATTGCCGAGATCATCAAGGTCGCGGAGCTGGCGGAACGGGACTGAGCCCGGCCATCCTCTCCTGCAGGCATCTCATGCATCTCATGCATCTCATGCGGGCTCGGGGTGCGTTTCTCTCACCATGGCGAGGAAGCGATCCCGAATGGGATCGGCAAATTCCGGGTTCCACACCAGGCTGATTTCCCATTCCGACCAGGGGCCGGAGAGAGGGTAGAGGGTCACCTCCTTGCCCGCGATGAACCCTACGCTGCGCGGCAGGATGGCGTTGCCGATACCGGCGGCCACCAGGGCGACCAGGGTCTGGATGTCTTCCGCCTCCTGGATGAGACCGGTCAGCCGGTTGGCGCCGAGAAAGCGGGCGATCTGCTGGCTGAGACCCGGACAGCGATGGCCCACCATCTGCAGCAAGGGATCGCGGATCAGCGCCCGCTCCAGGTCGAAGTCCGACCCTGCCACCTGGGTGGGGACGGCCAGCACCAGTCTGTCCGTCAGCAACCTGTGTTCCCTCAGCTGCGGCGCATCAGGCCGTCGCATGAAGCCCAGTTGCAGCCGACCCGCCAGCAAGTGCTCCTGCTGGATGGCGGAGGTGGTGTCCCGCAGGTGGACCAGCACGTCGGGGGCCTGCTGTTTGAAACGGGCCACCAGGGAGGGGGCCAGTGCGAAGCTGGAGAGCCCGAACCCGATGTTGAGGCGTCCGGCGGCACCGCTTGCCAGCGCCAGGGCATGCTGCTCGAATCCCTTGCCGTGATCCACCAGAGCCATGGCCTGGGGCAGCAACTGGAGGCCGATGGCGGTCAGCTCGGCCCCGTGGCGGCCCCGGTTGAACAGGGTGCTGCCGAGGGCCTGCTCCAGCCCCTGGATCTGCTTGGTCAGGGCCGGTTGCGTCACAAAAAGCCGGCTGGCCGCCTCCCGGTAGTTGGCACTCTCGGCCAGCATGACGAAGGCCTGCAATTGTCTCAGGTCGAATCTCATTCCATTTGGTTATCCAATGTGGCGATTTATTGATTATAAATTATCTAATCTCCTTGTTCTAATGGTCTCGAAACGGGCCTGCTTGCCCGCTGTTCAGCCACAAGGAGTCATGTTATGTCGAGCGAACGCTATCTGTTTTTGATCAAGGGGAGCCTGGTGATGGCTCAGCCGCTGGCCGCACCGGAGACCGGGGAGCTGCTGACCAGTCTGTTGCAGCAGGGGTTCGTCGTCGCCCCCTTGCCGGTGTGGGCCAGCAATGCGGAGCAGGCGCTCGCCTGTTACGAGGCCGCTGCCCAGCGGCAGGTCTTCGCCGATGCGCTGGCGGGGAGAGCCCTGTGAGCGCGGTGCGCGTGAAGGCCGCGGCCCTGCTGCTGGACATGGACGGGACCCTGGTCCACTCCACCGGCGACGTGGAAGTCGTGTGGCGGCGCTGGTGTCAGCACCATGGGCTGGATCCCGCTCCCGTGCTCGCCATGTGTCACGGCGTGCGCTCACGGGAGGTGATAGGGGCCCTGGCTCCCCAGTTGGACATGGCGGTGGAGGTGGCCCTGCTCGACGATCTGGAGATGGCATACGCTGCGGCGCCGATACCTCTGGACGGTGCCCGGCGACGGCTCGAACAGCTGCCGTCGACGCGCTGGGCGCTGGTGACTTCCGCAAGCCGGAGGGTGGCAGAGCACCGGCTGCTGCACGCCGGATTGCCGCTGCCCCGACTCCTGGTGTGTGCCGGTGATGTGGTACGGGGCAAGCCGGATCCCGAGCCTTATTTGCTGGCTTCCAGCCGGTTGGGACTGGCTCCGGCCGATTGCCTGGTGTTCGAGGATGCACCAGCGGGCATCGCCAGCGCCCTGCAGGCGGGTTGCCAGGTGGTGCAGATGGGGGGAACAAGGCGGTATGACGACAGGCTCAAGGGCTGGCTGCGGGACTGGCGCGGGATCGAGATCGAGGTGGCACCAGACGGGCTCCATCTTCATCTGCCCGCCCCGCTGCCGGCAGAGGCCGGATGATGACGACAAGGGGCATGCCATTCAGGCGCCGCAAGATTGCCCGATGCTGGGGGAAGCCTGCTCGGCCGAATAGCGTTCCACCCGGTTGCGGCCATTGTGCTTGGCCAGATAGAGCGCCTGATCGGCGCGAGAGAGCAGCTCGTCCAGATTGAAGGGGCCCTCTTTCTGGGAGGCGATACCGATGCTGACTGTGATGCAGACGGCGGGCTCGGCTCCCTTTTCTTCCCCTGGCTGCGCGACGATTTTTCGCAGCCGCTCGGCAACTGCCATTGCCTGCTCCTCGCTGAGGCCGGGCCAGATGGCCACGAACTCCTCTCCCCCCAGGCGACAGAAGAGATCCCCCGGTCGAAGCTGGTCGCGCACACGGGCCGCGAAGCTGCTCAACTGGTTGTCACCCTCTTCGTGACCGTGACGATCATTGATGCGTTTGAAATGATCGATGTCCAGCATGCAGATCGCCACAGGGTAGCGCTGCACCGTGAGGTACTGGAGCAGTTCGTTGGCGGCCGACCAGAAGCCGGCCCGGTTCAGCGCACCGGTCAGGTGATCGTGGTGGGCCAGGTGTTTCATCTCCCGCAGCAGGCTGTTGCGGGCCGCCATGATGCTGGCGGCGGTCAGGGGGGTGAGAGCGATCAACATGACCCCTATCCGGACGGAGAACATCCAGTACTGGGTCTGGACATCGTGATTGATGACGAGGTGGCCGTTTGAGAGGGCGATCAGGATCAGGGTGCTGTAACTCAGGGTCAGCAGGCTGGTGGCGAAGACGGAGTAGGTGACGGCGCACCAGAGCAGCGCCGGTACCGGGAAGGCGATGGATCCCGGCCCCTCGACGAGCAGGGTGAGCAGCAGGGAGGCCACCAGGCTCAGCAGCGGCATCAATCTGGCCCAGGAGAACTCGGTGCGGTAAAGGAGGGTGCGCCAGGGGGGCACGCTGTCATGGGGAGGCAGTGTCAGGAGCACCGGCAGTATGGTCATGTAGTTCACCAGCTCGCTGGCAAACCAGAAGCCCAGCCCGTAGAGCGGGGGGCCCAGAGACAGGATGGGATTGATGATGGCGCCGACCACGCCGGCGGCGAGGGAGGCGGCCAGAGTGTTTCGCAGCAGGAGCACGAGGGAGGTGGGGCGCCTGAGGAGCTTGTCGGCAGGCGCGAGCCGATGCATCAGCAGATACCCGACGCCGATGCCGGCCAGGTTGCCGCAGGTCAGCAGGATGGTTTTGAACAGGGGCTCGCCGGTGAAGAGGGCGGCGAGAAAAAAGCCCAGTATGCCGCCGGCCCAGCCCGCCGGGGTGGCCAGGCGTGGATAGCGCACCATGCAGCCGAGCAGGACCGCATTGGCAGGCCAGAAGGCCGCCAGCAGGTTGGGGGGGCGGGTGAAGATGCCGATCAGCGAGAACAGCAGTACCAGGGCGGCGACACACAACAGAGCGGACAAGGGCGTCAATGTGCATGAGGTACGTTGGCGTGCGATGTCCCCCATGGGGACCTCCTGACAAGAGAGCGTTTGTTCAGAGTATGGCTGGCACGTGACAAGGGTGAACGAGGGGGAGAGAAGAAAACGCCCCCTGTTGGAGGGGGCGTGAAGGCTTACTTGAAGACCCGGAAACGCACGTCGTCGTCAATGAAGGTCTTGTCGCCGGCAGGTTGCTCTATGCTGCCAAAAGGCATCTGGGCACGGAGCAGCCAGCTGGCGGGCAGGTCCCACTCCTTGCGCACCGCATCGTCGATGAGCGGGTTGTAGTGTTGCAGGGAGGCGCCGATGCCCTCCTGGGCCAGGGTGGTCCAGACCGCGAACTGGGCGATCCCGGTGGCATGTTCGGACCAGATGGGGAAGTTGTCGGCATAGAGAGCGAATTTCTGCTGAAGATCCTCGATGACGGCGGTGTCTTCGAAGAAGAGCACGGTGCCAGCCCCGGCGCGGAAGCTGCCGTTGATCTTGGCTTCACTCTGGGGATAGGCCTCCGGCGGCACTATCTTCTTGAGCTCCGCCTTGACGATGTCCCACAGCTTGTGGTGCTGCTCGCCGAACAGGATGACGGCGCGGGAACTCTGGGAGTTGAACGAAGAGGGGCTGTGCTTGACGGCATCCTTGATGAGGGCGGTCAGCTGGGCCTCAGAGTGGGTCACCCGGTTGCCCAGGGCATAGATGGTACGACGTGCTTTGATCTGTTCGATAAACGGACTGCTCATAACATCTCCTTGGTTGATGAATCATCACCGCCAGCGTTGCCGACAAAGGTCATCTGGCTCCGATTTCTCGAGTCATCGACTATATCACCTTGCGGGCAATAAACCGTCAACGAGGAGTAATGACTGTTTCTACTTTTTATGGATATTCACATGACGGATGTGAATATGGCCGTGAGACACCTTGATATCTTTTTTATCATTAGTAGTGGATGTTAATGACTTCAATCAATATCTTTTTCAGATTTTTAATCTATAAAATTCATAAAATATGACATTTTATAGAGGGTGGCATGACGGCGGCGCTGATCAAGGAACGCTATTACATACTGACTCCGCTGTCGTTTCTCCTGGGAGGGCTGGTGCTGATCGCCACCCTGTTGCTGGCGGCAGCCAGCTACCTGAGCAGCATCGACAAGACGGTGGCGGGTTATGGTCACATGCTGGCCGCCCTCGACGCCACCCTGTTCCAGGACATGGCGCAGGACAATCGCCGCCAGCTTGGCGTGCTGGAGGCGTCCCTGGACAAGCAGGCCATCGCTGCCGGGGCATCGGCCATCAATCCCATCTGGGCCATTGCCCATCAGTTCAAGTACGACGCCCACTTCCTCTATTTTTACAATGCGCGCACCCATCGGCTCGACGGCTATCCCGACTGGCAGCAACCGGAGGGCTACCGGGCACAGGCGCGGCCTTGGTACCAGACCCTGTCCGGCGAGGGCGATGATCTCGTCTGGTTCGGTCCCTACCCGGAGTTCGATTCGGCCCGGCAGGTACTGACTCTCATCAAGCGGGTCAAGGATGATGAGGGGCAACTGCTTGGGCTGCTGATGGTGGACATGTCGTTCAGCGCCTTGCAGGGGGCGTTGCACCGGGCAGTGGGTGAGGATCCGGTGGCCCTCTACATCACCGAGCGCAAGGGGGGCAAGCTGGTGGTGGGGCACAATTTGTCGCTGTTGCCGCCCCGTCTCGAGCGGGAGACGCAGGCGGCCGGCCTGGACGGGTTCTGGGAAGGACGCCACCTGCAACACGCTCTGGAGGGGATGGAGTGGGATCTCAACGTCTATCTCCCCCCCTCCCATTTTCATGAAAACCTGCAAGACACCCTGCTGATGGTGGTGCTGCCCGCCCTGGCATTGCTCTGCATCTGGCTGTGCAGCCTGTGGTTTCTGGTGCGGATCTTTCGTCAGGAGCAGGCGCTGGTGCAGGGCTCGCTCAGCGGCCTCATCCGGGATGAGGCGCGAAAGGAGATCCAGCGGCGTCAGCGAACCTGGTTCGTGCACGGCAGCCTGGGAGAGATAGAACAGGTGCGAAACAGCCTGCTGCAAGGGCAGGATGCCCTGCTCCACGACCCTCTCACCGGCATCCTGAACCGGCGAGCCTTCGATCAGCAGCGGGCGGGGCTGGAGCAGGCGGGGAGGCCCTACTGGCTGGTGCTGTTCGATGTGGACAACTTCAAGCGCGTCAACGACAGCTGGGGACACGGTGTGGGGGATGCGGTGCTGTTTCGGGTAGCCACCATCATGGCGAGAACCCTGGGGGATGAGCGGGTCTATCGCATCGGGGGCGATGAATTTGCGGCCTTGCTGCCCTGGGAGCAGGCGGAGGTGGAATGTCGCCTGACCCACCTGCTCGGTCGGGTGAAGGCCCTGAAATGGCGGGAGTTCGCCGACGCCATCACCCTGAGCGCCGGCGGCGCGCGCTATCCGGATGATGCCCTGACGCTGCTCGAGCGGGCGGATGCCTGCCTGTACGAGAGCAAGCACCAGGGGCGGGATTGCTGGCATCTGGCGGCGTCGTCGCCCGTTGACGGGGAGGTTGTGACAGTATCTGTCTGACGGTGATCGCTGCAAAAAAGGGCCTTTAGGCCGGGAAAAGGGTCATGACGGGGATGATTTCTCGTGTGACCTTTTTTTTTGATGTGGTTTCAGGTGGTTAGCCTGCTTTCTTGCATCGTGTCGCGAACCGGAGACAGGGAGGGCTGGCCGTGAGGTGCCCCTTGCGGCAGTGGCGCAGGTCAGGGGGCTTTGTATAGTGCAGGGAAAAATAATCAATCATCAGGTTTGACAGGAGTACCCCATGAAAATGAAACCGTTTGGCATGAGCGCACTGGCGCTGCTGGGGGCGTTGCTGTTGGGCACAGGACAGGTGCAGGCATCCGAGACCCTCAATACCATTCTCGGCGGCGGAGCCGGCGGGGTGGCGGGCACCATGATCGGCAAGGAGCTGGGTGGCGACACCGGCGCCCTGGTGGGGGCCGCCCTGGGGGGCGCGGCCGGTGGTGCGGCCACGGCCAATAGGGGCAACAAGAACGAAGCGGCGCTCGGCGGCGCCGTCGGTGCCCTAGGCGGGGCAGCCATCGGCAAGAGCGTCGGTGGCAGCACGGGCCAGCTGATCGGCGCCGGTATCGGTGGTGCCGGTGGTTCCGCCATCGGAGCCAGGACCGGGGATGGTCACGAGAGCCGCGGCGATCGCTATTACGATGACAGGCGCTATCACAAGCACCACAAGAAACACAAAAAGCACCGCAAGCACAGATGGCATGACGACTGATGCCGCGGCAAGCTGATCGACAAAAAGGGGCCTTTGGCCCCTTTTTTTGAGCCCGCTGCCGGCCCGTAAGGGGCGGCGAGCGGCCTCTTACACCAGCCTGTGCTGGCGCCTGCCAAGGGAGAAGGCGTTGATGTTGTCGATGAGCTGATCCGCGAGGCGCTGCATCGACTCTTCGCTGGCCCAGGCCACGTGGGGAGTCAGGATGAAATTGGGGTAACGCAGGGCCTGCATCAGGGGGTGATCCGGAGGCGGCGGCTCGACGCTTGCCACATCGAAGCCGGCGCCCCCCAGACGGCCGTTGCCGAGGGCTTCGAGCAGCGCCTGCTCGTCCACCAGGCCGCCACGGCCCACGTTGATGAGCAGGGCACCCGGTTTCATCAGGGCCAACTCCCGCTCCCCGATGAGATGGCGGGTGTAGGGGGTGAGCGGGCAGTGCAGGCTGATCACATCCGAACTTTGCAGCAGGGCATCCAGGGGCAGCCTGTCGTCATCCCCCGGGGAGCCGACCTGGCTCTGGGCATAGTAAACCTCCATCCCGATGGCGCTTGCCCGCTGTCCCAGCGCCTGTCCCAGGGTTCCCTTGCCGATGATCCCGAGGCGCTTGCCATGCAGATCCGTGATGGGGTGGTCGAAGAAGCAGAACTGGCCGCTTTGTTGCCAGCGCCCCTCCAGCAGGGACTGGCGCCAGGCGAACAGGTTGCGCGACAGGGCGAGCATCAGGGCCATGGCGTGCTCGGGGACGGAAGGGCCCGAGTAGTTGCGGATATTGCACACGGCGACATTGGCGGCGCGGCACGCCTCCAGATCCAGGTTGTCGCTGCCGGTGGCGGCCAGGGCGATCAGGCGCAGTTCGGGAAGCTGGGCCAGTTCATCGGCCCCGATGCGCACCTTGTTGATGATGGCGATGCTGGCGCACTTGAGCCGCTCCACCACCTGATCCGGCGCCGTGGTCGGGTAGCTTTGCCAGTGATGGGGAAAATCGGGGCGGCGCAGATTGATGCCGGTGTCCAGGGTGTCGCTGTCGAGAAACACGATTTGCTGCATGAAGCCTCCTGCCGTTGGTTCGGACATGATGCCAAACATGGAGGGCGGCTGACCAGCGCGGTGGCATCGGGCCAAGTCCGATGGGGAAGGTAAAGGCGGGGGCTGTGCCTCGGAGGGCCTCAGATCCAGCCCAGGTGCGTCAGCCAGCCCTGGATGCGCCCCGGCGTCTCCTCCAGATCCATCAGGGCATAGGGGCGGTAGTTGAGCTTGTGGCTGCGGCGGCTCTCGCTTCTGCGGGCTTCGGCCGCCAGCAGGGGCCAGCGTCCTCCCTCCTCCTGATAGAGATCCAGGGTAGGGATGCTGCCCTGGGCTATCTGCTTGGCGAGGGTCTGGTTGCTCAGCTGGTTGGGGAAGAAGCCGTCGAGCAGCACCAGGGCATCGGGGGCGGGCAACTGTTCGCTGGCGATGAGGTTGGCGGCCCAGGCGGCGCTGGTACCCTGGGCCAGCAGCAGCTTGAAGCCCCCCTCCTGCAGCTTGGCATCCCCCAGCTTGCTGATGCGGGAGGCAAACTGCTTGCGAAAATCGTCGATGACCTGCTGTTTCTTCTCGGCGGCGGGGTCGAGCTCGGTCTGCTGCGGCGAGGGGAGCAGCAGCAGGGTATCGAAACCGAGGCGCCCCAGCTCCCGGGTCAGTTGCCACAGCTGGCCGCTGCGCTGCCAGTCGGGCAGCAGGATGACCAGACCCACGTAGTTGTCGCTGTCGTGCTTGGCAAACAGTACCTGTTGCCTGTCCACTCTGGTGCTGTCGGGTATCCCCTGCCAGTCGCTGCTCTGCCAGTAGTCGGGGGGAACCAGGGGGGCTGGATCCGGGGCGGCGCCTGACGGTGCCTGCCCGGCGCCGTGGGCGGTAAAAGCAAGCAGGGTCAGCAGCAGATAGGGGCGAAATGTCATGGGGGATCCTCCAGCACTCCCTCATAGCGGCCTCGCCGGGGGTTTCTTTAGGGCAAGGGGGCACATCGGCATCGGCGGTGGCGAAGAGGGTCTGACCGGCGGGCCGGACACGGGCCCGGGATTGTTCCAAATGGCAAAGCATTCCCGGTTTTGATTGTTCCATCCCGTGACCCATACATGGTTCAGTAAGGGCAGACAGACAGGGGGCCGGGGCATGTCGCCACTGGCCGCAGGCGGAGAATTCTCCCCCCTGTCTCGTCAGAACGAGAGGTTCACCCTCACTTTCCATCGACAGGGAGCGTTATCGCCATGAGCACCTTGGTTCACTTGCCCATCCTCGACCTGAGGCTGCTGGATGCCTCGCCCGACGCCCGGGCCGATTTTCTGGCATCGTTGCGCGATGCCGCGAGAGAGACGGGATTTTTCTACCTGACCGGCCACGGCATCGATCCCGAGCTGCAACAGGAGGTGCAGCAGCTGTCGCGGGCCTTCTTTGCGCTGCCTCTGGCGGCCAAGCAGCAGGTCGCCATGATCCACTCTCCCCATTTTCGTGGCTACAACCGACCGGGGGCGGAGCTGACCCGGGGTCAACCCGACTGGCGAGAGCAGTTTGATATCGGTGCCGATCGCCCTGCCTTGCCGCGCGCGGCGGGCGACCCGCCCTGGTGGCGGTTGCAGGGGCCGAATCAGTGGCCGGAGGCGCTGCCGACACTGCAACCCGTGCTGACGCGCTGGCGTGGGCAGATGACCCGGATGTCCCGTACCCTGCTCGGGGCTTTTGCCGAGGCGCTCGCACTGTCGCCAGATGCCTTCGATGCCCTGCACGGAGAGCGTCCCAACGAACATATCAAGCTGATCCGCTATCCCGGTGAGCGGGGCGCCACCCAGGGAGTCGGTCCCCACAAGGATTCGGGCTTCCTGAGCTTCCTGCTGCAGGATGACCAGCCCGGCCTGCAGGTGGAGGTGGCGCCGGATCACTGGATCGATGCGCTCCCGCTCCCCGGCACCTTCGTGGTCAACATCGGTGAGCTGCTGGAGCTCGCCAGCAACGGCTACCTGCGGGCGACCGTGCACCGGGTGGTGCCGTCGGCGCCGGGGCAGGAGCGTCTCTCCATCGCCTTCTTCCTGGGGGCCCAGCTCGACGCTGTGGTGCCCGTCTATCCGCTGCCCGAGGCACTGGCCCGTGAAGCCAGGGGGCCTGCCACCGACCCGCACAATCCGCTGCTGCGGGAGGTGGGCTGGAACTACCTCAAGGGGCGGCTGCGTTCTCACCCTGATGTGGCATTGCGCCACCATGCCGATCTGTTGCCGGCGCCCCGGGCGCTGGCGGTCGGCGAAACCACCCATTGATTGCATGGCAAGGAGCACAAGATGAACAAGCACGGACTGTTTTCCCTGAGCGGCCTGGTATTGGCCCTCGGACTCTCTCTCTCCGCCCAGGCAGCCCAGGCGCTGCGGGTTGCCGCGGATCCACTGCCCCATGCGGATATCCTCGGCGAGGTGAAACGCCAGGACCCTTCGCTGGATCTGCAGGTGATCGAGCTCAGTGGCGGCATCAATGCCAATGCTCTGCTGGTGGCGGGTGATGTGGATGCCAACTACTTCCAGCACGTCCCTTACCTGCGGGATCAGGAGAAGGCGCTCGGCACCGAGCTGGTGGTGGCCGCGACCGTACACGTGGAGCCTCTTGGCATCTATTCGAAGAAGTTCAAGCACCTGAGGGAGGTACCGGAAAAGGCGGTGATCGCCCTGCCCAACAATGTCACCAACCTGAGCCGGGCCCTCTATCTGTTGCAGCACGAGGGGCTCATCACCCTCAAGGCCGGCCATGAAGATCCGGCGCGGGATCTGGCGACGGTGCACGACATCGCCACCAACCCCAAGGCGCTCAGGATCCTGGAGATCGAGGCGCCGCAGCTGCCGCGCTCCCTCGACGACGTGGATCTGGCGGTGATCAATGGCAACTATGCCCTGGAGGCGGGGCTGGAGCCTGCTCGCGATGCCCTGGGGCTGGAGAGCGCCCAGAACAATCCCTACGCCAACATCCTGGTGACCACCCCGGCGCTCAAGGATGATCCGCGGATCCGCCAGTTGGCGCGGGACCTGGAGTCCAGGGCGATCGCCGACTTCATTCGCAAGAGCTACAAGGGGTCGGTGATCCCGGTGGCCGGGCGGCAGTCATGATCGTGCTGGAGGGGCTCGGCAAGCAGTACCCGGGGCACGGGCAACCCGCTCTGGAGGGGGTGTCGCTCGAGATTCCGGATGGGGCCATCTACGGCATTCTCGGGCGCAGCGGCGCGGGCAAGAGCACGCTCATTCGTTGCCTCAATCTGCTGGAGAGGCCAAGCCGGGGCCGCATCCTGTTCGATGGCCGCGACATCACGGCCCTGGAGGGGGCGGCCTTGCGCCGCCACCGTCAGGGGACCGGCATGATTTTCCAGCACTTCAATCTGCTGCACGCCCGCAGCGTGGAGGAGAACGTGGCAGTCCCGCTGGAAATCGCCGGAGTGGCGCGCCGGGAGCGGGTTGCCCGGGTCAGCGAGCTGCTGGAACTGGTGGGGCTTGGCGAGCACCGTCGCGCCTTTCCCTCCCAGTTGTCGGGGGGGCAGAAGCAACGAGTGGGCATCGCCCGCGCCCTGGCCGCCAATCCGCGCCACTTGCTCTGTGACGAGGCGACCAGTGCCCTGGATCCGGAGACCACGGAGTCGGTGCTGGCGCTGCTTGCCGACATCAACCGCCGCCTCGGGATCACCATAGTGCTCATCACCCACGAGCTGGAGGTGGTCAGGGCCATCTGCGATCACGCGGCATTGCTTGAACGGGGTCAGCTGGTGGAAAGCGGCGCTCTGCGCACCCTGCTGGCCAACCCCGACTCCCGCGTGCGGCAGGCCCTGTTGCCGGATCCCGAGATCCTGCGGCGTTTCATGGCGCGTCACGGAGTCACAGAGGAGGTGCGTTTATGCAGAGTCGCCTGAGTGTCGATGCCTTGCTCGAACTGATGTATCAGGGGTCGCTCGAAACGCTCTACATGGTGGGAGTGGCGGCCGTGTTCACCCTGCTGCTGGGGCTGCCGACCGGGGTGCTGCTGGTGGTGACCCGCCCCGGGGGCGTGCTGCCCTTGCCCCGTCTCAACATGGTGCTGGGGATCGGTATCAACATCGGGCGGTCGCTCCCCTTCGTGGTGCTCCTGATCGCCCTGATCCCCCTGACCCGGCTGGTGGTCGGCACCTCACTGGGCAGCACCGCCGCCATCGTCCCCATCACCCTGGGGGCCTTCCCCTTCTTTGCCCGGGTGGTGGAGAGCGCCCTCGATGAGGTGGACAAGGGGCGCGTCGAAGCCGTGCTCGCCATGGGGGGCAGCGGCTGGCACGTGGTCGTCAAGGCGCTGCTGCCCGAGGCCTTGCCGGCGCTGCTGGCCGGACTCACCCTGACGGTGGTGATGCTCATTGGCTTCTCCTCCATGGCAGGGGTGGTCGGTGGTGGCGGGCTCGGGGATCTGGCGATCCGCTACGGCTACCAGCGCTTTGATGACAAGGTGATGGCAGGGACAGTGGTCATGTTGCTGCTGCTGGTGCAACTGGTACAGGGGGTGGGGGACAGGCTGGTGCGGGCACTGGCCCATCGCCGCTAGGGGCACGGCTTCTCATCAGGCCGGCCGTGAGGTGCCAGCCAATAAAAAAGCGAGCCTTGGCTCGCTTTTTTTGCAATCACATCAAGGGGTCAACTTAGTTGACGCGACGCTTGAATTCACCGGTACGGGTGTCGATTTCGATCTTGTCACCGATCTCCACGAAGGCGGCAACGGCCAGCTCGTAGGAGGTGCCCTTCAGGCGGGCAGGCTTGGTCACTTTACCGGAGGTGTCGCCACGGGCGGCCGGCTCGGTGTACTCGACTTCACGCACGATGGTGGTCGGCAGTTCTACGGAGATGGCTTTCTCGTTGTAGAAAGTCACTTCGCAGAGGTCTTCCATGCCGTCTACCAGGTAGTTCAGGGCATCACCCAGGTTGTCTTTCTCGACGTCGTACTGGTTGTACTCGGTGTCCATGAAGACATACAGCGGGTCGGAGTAGTAGGAGTAGGTGCACTCTTTACGCTCCAGCTGAACGACTTCCAGCTTGTCGTCGGCCTTGAAGACGGTCTCGGTGGCGCTGCCGTTCAGCAGACCCTTCAGCTTCATCTTGACCACGGCGGAGTTACGGCCGGATTTGTTGAATTCAGCCTTCTGGACCACCATCGGCTCGGTGCCGATCATGACTACGTTACCAGCGCGGATTTCCTGTGCGGTTTTCATGTAAAAAATTCCTGTTCGTGAAACGGACGGATAAAAACTGCCAGATTATATACGGCTTTCTAAAAATTTCACCAACCTCGTGACGAGATCCCCGTCCGCCAGCAGCCTCTGTGGCCAGGTGCGCCCATGTTGCTGCCATATGGCCGCGTATTGCGGCCATTGTGCCCAGAGTTCACCGGTGTGTTCCCCCCGGTTGAGGGCATGGTTGAAGCGGCGCAGCCACTGACCGGCCGGCGCTGGCAAGGGGGAGAGGTAGTGGTCGAGAAAACCGTCCAGCTTGACCATGTGGGCATCCTCTTCCTGCTGGTAGATATGCCAGAGGAAGGGGCGCCCCGCCCACTGGGCCCGCACGAAGGAGTCCTCCCCGCGCACCAGGTTGAGATCGCAGCTCCACAGCAGGCGATCGTAGCCCCTCTGATCGGTCATCGGCAGCAGCTTGACGGTGAGGTTGCCCGCCTGGAGCAGATCTCCGGCCCTGGCACCGGGAATGGCCTCTGCCAGCCCTGCGCCGATGAGCACGTCGTCGAGGGAGCGCCCCAGCGGCAGCAGCAGGGTGACGGGGGTGACGCTCTGGCGCCAGCCCTCGACCAGGCTCCTGAGCGCCTTGCTCTCGTAGGTAAAGAGGCTGACCCGCAGCTCGTCTTCTCGTTGGGGTGGCAGGCCGAGGCTGGCCCAGTAGGCGGCCAGTCCCGCTTCATCCTGTTGCCAGCGCTCGCGCTCGACGATGAGGCCGTGCTCGCACAAGAGGCCGCCCGTTTTCTGCGTGAAACCCGGGAAGAAGAAGTACTTGTCGAGGCGCCGGCTGCCGACCTGCTGGGGCGAGGCGAGGCCATGGCAATCCTCGACCCAGCTCTCGGCCGAGAGGTATTCGAGGTTGATCCAGCAGGGGGGCGTGGTCTGCTCGGCCATGCGTTCGATAAAGGGGGCGGGCAGCTCGCAGGCAAACGCCTCGATGACCACCCTGGCCGGGGTCATGTCGGCGGGGAGGCGCTCGTGCCAGTGCTGGACATAGATGCCATCGACCCACTGACCGTCCTGTGCGGGGTCGAGCGCCGGGCAGATGCGGGCGAAGCTAACCAGATCGTCCACCCAGAGCCGCACCTGCACCTCACTCTTCTGCGCCGGGAGCACGCCTTCCTGTTTGAGCTGGCGGGCGAGTCGCCAGGTGACGCCGATGTCACCGAAGTTGTCGACGACGCAGCAGAAGATGTCCCAGTCGAAGGGGGGGAGAGGGCTTGTCATGGCGCAGGGTCCCAGATGCAAAAAAACCGGTGCGCAGGGTAGCACACCGGTTGGCTGGCTTCTAACGGTCGGCTCGGGGCCGAAGGAGGAACTTACTCCTTGCCGTAGACGTTGTTCTCCTGCTCGCGCACCCGGATGAAGGTGGTGCGTTTGGTGAGCTCTTTCAACTGGCTGGCCCCCACATAGGTGCAGGTGGATCGCACCCCGCCCAGGATGTCGCGCACCGTGTTCTCCACCGGGCCGCGGTAGGGCAGCAGCACGGTTTTGCCTTCGGAGGCGCGATACTCGGCGACGCCGCCAGCGTGCTTGTCCATGGCGCTGGCCGAGCTCATGCCGTAGAACTTCATGAAGGGCTCGCCATCGACCTCGACGATTTCACCGCCGCACTCTTCGTGAGCGGCCAGCATGCCCCCCAGCATCACGAAGTCGGCGCCGCCGCCAAATGCCTTGGCCACATCCCCCGGGCAGGTGCAGCCGCCGTCACCGACGATCTGGCCACCCAGGCCGTGGGCCGCATCGGCACACTCGATGATGGCGGAGAGCTGCGGGTAGCCGACCCCGGTCTTGACCCGGGTGGTGCAGACCGAGCCCGGGCCTATGCCCACCTTGACGATGTCGGCGCCGGAGAGGATCAGCTCCTCCACCATCTCGCCGGTCACCACGTTGCCCGCCAGGATGACGTGGTTCGGGCAGGCCTCGCGGATCTTGCGCAGAAACTCGACGAAGTGCTGGGAGTAGCCGTTGGCCACGTCCACGCAGATGAAGCGCAGGGCGCTGGACATCGCGAGGATCTGGCGTGTCTTGGTGAAGTCCTCCTCCGAGGTGCCGGTGGAGACCATCACATGACCCAGCAGGGCCTGGTCGGTCTCATTGACGAAGGTTTGCCACTGCGCAAGGCTGTAGTGCTTGTGCACCGCCGTCATCATCTCGAAGCTGGCCAGGGTACGCGCCATGGCGAAGCTGCCGACGGTATCCATGTTGGCGGCGATGACGGGCACGCCCTGCCATTGGGTCTGGGTGTGCTTGAAGGTGAACTGGCGGGTCAGGCTGACTTGGGAACGGCTCTTGAGAGTAGAGCGCTTGGGGCGAAACAGGACATCCTTGAAACCGAGCTTCAAGTCTTCTTCGATACGCATTGCGAATTCCTTATTGAGCCTTGTGTGAGAGCTCACTTTGCAGTGGCAACTTTTCGGCAGGCGCAAAAAAACCGGTGGTTTTCAGGCCCTCCGGTTTACAGCAGTGTAGGCAAAAATCCCGTCAGAACAAGACTGATAATTCACGCACCGCTGTGGTAGCCTTTGGCGTCACAACCTGAGGATGACCGCCAGCGTCATCCAGCACCCTGTTCTCCCCTCGTTTTCCTGCTGCATTCCCCACTCTCGCGCCGTACCCGGCATAGATTGTCGCCTGTTGGCACCGCGTCCAGAGCCCGCTCTCCTGCGCGCCAGAATCCGGTTGACCCGGCAGTTGGCTGTGATACATCTGGGCGCAAGACTGACAAGGCGAGAGAGCAAGATGGGCAAGAGAATGGTGGCGGCGGCCATGATGTGGGCGCTGTGCGGCAGCGCGATGGCGGCCCAGACCAGCTATGGCTGGATCGAGAAGGGGGTGCTGATGCCCTACGGAGTGGCGGTCAAGATGAAGCTCGATACCGGTGCTCTCACTTCGTCGCTGGATGCCCGCGACCTGAAGCATTTCAAGAAGGATGGCAAGCCCTGGGTGCGCTTCAACCTGGTGCTGACCGATGCCAATACCGACAAGGTGGTGCACCGGAGCGTGGAGCGACCTGTGGAGCGCAGCGTGACCGTGCGCGGGGCGGGCGGCATGGAGCAGCGCCCGACGGTGACCATGTCCGTCTGCGTCGGGGACCAGGTCTACAAGGAGTGGTTCACCCTGCGGGATCGCAGCAAGATGATCTACCCGGTGCTGCTGGGGCGCCGTCTGCTGGCGGAGCTGGGACCGGTGGATTCGAGCCGGACCTTCACTGTACAGCCCACCTGCGACTAGGGTGGTGCAGCCATGAAAAACGGGGGCCTGGCCCCCGTTTTTCATGGCGTGCGCAAAGGCTGACCCCTCATGCCTGGCGCGAGGCGGGCAGCAGCACGCTCACTTCGAGCCCCCCTTCAGGTCGATTGTGGATGTCGAGATCCGCTCCGTGAAGCTGGGCGATGCGCGAGACGATGGCCATGCCAAGGCCCACGCCATCCCCCTGCTGGGGATTGACCCGGAAGAAGCGCTCGCACAGCCGGGAGAGGGCGGCGGTGGGGATGCCGGGGCCGTTGTCCCGCACATCCACCCGGATCCGGTTGCCCACCTGGCTCACCACCACGGCGACCTCGCCGCCCACCTGGGTGTAGCGCAGCGCATTGTCGATGAGGTTGCCGAACATCAGCTCCAGCAACATTGCCTGTCCCATTACCTGCACCTGTTCGGCGCCCTCCAGGGACAGCTGCTGATCCTTTTTCAGGGCGATGGGGGCCAGGGTCGCCAGGGTGCCCTGCAACAGGGGGAACAGGGGGAGGGCGGTGAGGGCCGGGCTCTGCTGGTTGTCGATGCGGGCCTGGGTCAGCAACTGGCGGATCAGCCGATCGCTGCGATCGAGGGCCAAGAGCATCTTGCGCAGGGCCTGCTCCCGGCTCTGATCATCCTCGGCCGTCATGGCGTTCTCGCTGTGGATGCGCAGCACCGCGAGGGGGGTGCGCAGCTCGTGGGCGGCCTCGTTGGTGAACTGTTTCTCCCGATCCAGGGTGTCAGCGAGGGCGTGCATCAGCCGGTTGATCTCCCCCACCAGCGGCGTCAGCTCCTCGGCCTTGATGGCAAGATTGAGGGGGCTCAGGTTGGCGGGATGACGCTCGCCGATGGCTTGCGCCAGCTGGTGCAGCGGTGACAGCCCCCGGGTGATCAGCCACCACAGCAGACCGAGCAGGAAGGGCAGGGTGATGAAGAGGGGCAGCATGGTGAGGGTGGCCATCTTGCTGGCCAGCTCGCTGCGTTCGTCATCCCGCTCCGCCACGATGAGCCAGGTCTGTTCATCTTCGTTGTAGAGGGTAAAGGTGCGCCACTCGTGGTGATCCTTGGTTTCGCTGTTGAAGCCCCGCTCCAGGGTGGTCAACGGTTGGGCCGGGGCATTGGGCGAGCGCAGCAGCACGGCGCCCTGCTCGCTCAGCAACTGGAAGTAGAGGTTGTGCTCGAATTCATGGCCATAGGGGGTGAACTCGTTGTCCTGGCCGAACTGGAAGAAGCCGCCCTTCTCGATGTGGGGCGTCTCGGGGACGGCCTGCACCCACTCCTGGTACACGGTGCCGTTGCGCGGCAGCTCGCCGCTCTGCTTGAGATAGCGGCTGAGCAACTGGTTGGTGATGCGGGCGGACTGGGCGAGACGGGCATCAAACAGCTCTTCCATTTCGTGGTTGGCCTGCAGGTAGCCGATAAGGCCGCTGATGGCGAGGCTGAGGCTGACCAGGGCCAGGATGCCGGAGAGCAGGAAACGGCGGATGGAACGGACACGGCTCATGGGGCGGAGGCTCCTCTTGCGCCCTGGACGTCGAGCTGGGGCACGATGTAACCGACACCGCGAATGTTGCGGATGAGCTCGGGGAAAAATTTCTTGCGCAGATGGTGAATGTGCACCTCCACCGCGTTGCTCTCTGCCCCCTCGTCCCAGCCGTAGAGGCTCTGTTGCAGTTGATCCCGGCTCAATACCCGGCCGCTCTGGGTGATGAGCTCCTGCAACAGCTTGTACTCATGGGGGGTGAGCTTGACCGGCTCGCCCCGATAGGTGACCTGTTGTGACGCGGGGAAGAGCTGCAGCTCCCCGTACTCCAGCACCGCCTGGGCCTGCCCCTTGCTGCGCCGCACCAGGGCGCGCAGCCGGGCGTTGAGCTCCTGCAGGGCGAAGGGTTTGACCATGTAGTCGTCGGAGCCTGCATCCAGCCCCAGCACCCGGTCGTCCAGGGCATCACGGGCGGTCAGGATGAGCACGGGCAGGGTCTGCCCCTCCCGGCGCAACTTGCGCAGCAGGCTGATGCCGTCGATGTCCGGCAGGTTGAGATCCAGGACAAGGGCGGCAAACTCCTCGCTCTTGAGCGCCGAGAGGGCCGGCATCCCCTGCTGGAGCCAGTCCACCGTGTAGCCGCTGCTGCGCAGGGCATCCACCATGCCGTCTCCCAGCATCACATCATCTTCCACCAACAGGATCCGCATTGTTCTCTCCCTCAAACGACACTGCCCACCAGTATGCTAGCTGGTGGGCAGAGTTGAAATAGCACACTGTGCTGCTTGTATTTACAGCTTGGCGAGACGCTCGCGAATTTCCATTCTGCGGCCCTCGTCCGCCACCTCGCGGCCAGGGCGCGCCGGGGCGGCCAGGGCCTTGTCCAGATAGATCTTCGCCTGTGCCTTGTCACCCTGATCCAGCAGGAAGTCGCCGTAGAAGAAGTTGGGGTCGATGCCGGTGGGATTGATGACCAGCGCCTGCTTGAGCAGCTTCTCCGCCTTCTCGTCATCACCAAAGCCCACCGGCCAGCCCGGTACCTGATAGTAGAGGGAGCCCAGGCTGGTGTAGGCCGAGCCTTCCAGCGCCTTGGGATCCTGCTTGATGGCGATCTCGAGCTTGGCCTTGGCCTCCTTCACCAGACCAAGGGCGCCGAGGCCGCCCTTGGCCCCCGCCCAGGTGCTCTTGACGATGGCGGACCAGATCAGCAGATCGGTGCGAAATGCCTCCTTGGCGCTCGCCTCATCGGCCTTGGCACTCAGGCTCTCCAGGCAGCTCTCCTTGGCTTTTCCGGTCTGCTGGTACTGGCAGTGGGCCCACTCCTGCTGAATGGTGGGCAGGGCATCGGCGGCCTGGGCCAGACCGCTTGCCAGCAGGCCTCCCAGGGCGAGCAACAGGGGGCCGTGACCAAATCGGGGACGGAAAGTGGCGTGCTTCATCTCAATGTTCCTTCTCGTTTGTCGCACAGGCGGGATCGCTCCTGTGATCGGGGGCTGGGGAGGCGGTGCGGCGGGCGTGGCGCTCGATGATCGGGCGCTGCTTGGCCAGGGCCATGTCCACCAAGGCGGGCAGCAGGCCGTTGAGCCGCACAAAGAGCTTTTCCGGCCAGCCGAGCCAGCGGCGGCGTGTCTCGTTGCACAAGGCGATGACGGCCTCCTCGGCCACGTCCTGTGGGCTGTCGGTCCGGGTGCCGAGCTCGGCATTCATGGCATAGGCCGCCTCGGAGTTGAGGTGGGTGCGGGTGGCACGGGGGGCAAAGTGCAGCACCTTGATGCCGGTTCCCTCCAGCTCCCGCCCCAGGGACTCGCTGAAGCCGCGCATGGCGAACTTGCTGGCGCAATAGACGCTGTAGCCGGCAAAACCGATGGCCCCGAGGCTGGAGCCGATGTTCATGATGATGGCGGGCTTGCGCAGCCGGGGCAGCAGGGCCCGGGTGAGCTGGATGGGCGCCTCGACGTTGAGCAGCAACTGGCGTGTCACCTGCTCGCTGCTCTGATCTTCCAGCCAGGCGAACTGGTTGCAGCCCGCACTGTTGATGAGCACGTCCAGCCCCTCGTCCAGGGCCGGATGTTGCAGCAGCTGCGCCCGCTCATGGGGAGAGCCGAGATCGGCCGTCACCGTCTGGTGGCGATCCGGATGAGGCAGCTCCCGGCGCAGGCGCTCCAGGGCGCTGGCCCGACGACCGTGCAGCAGCAGATGGGCACCCTGGGCCGCCAGTTCATGGGCCAGGGCTTCACCAATGCCGCCACTGGCGCCAGTCAGCAGTATGCGTTTGCCTTCAAGCTTCATTGGCAGGATCCCGTGAGCTGATAGAGCATGTCGCCATAGAGGCGGTAGACCACCTTGGCGGCGTGAATGATGGCGGCCTGATCGGCGGCATCTTCCACCCGGTTCATCAGGGATTCGAAGAACTTGAGGTGCTCCTGGTCCAGGGCCCCGTGGGAGCTCAGGTAGCTCATGGCCTGGGGCGGCAGACCCAGACCGCTCTTGAGCTGGTCGGCGACGGTCAGGGCGATGGCGACGCTGGTGCCTTCCAGCACCTGCACCATGCCGAAGAAGCCCATGGGGTTGCCGCGCTGGATCTGATCGTAGAGGAAGGCCACCATCAGCTCGATGGGCAGGCCCGGCTGGCCGTGGCGCACCGCCTCGGCATCACCGCCGCAGGCACGGATGTCGTTCAGGATCCACTCCTGATGGCCGTACTCCTCGTCAATGTACTCCCTGATGGCGCCTCGCACCCATTCGTACTCCTGCCCCAGTTTGCCGCCGGTGGCCATCAGGAGCGGCACCGTGTGGCGCACGTGGTAGTAGGCTTGTGCCAGGAAGGCGAGGTAGGTGTCACGGCTGATGTCGCCGCGGCGGCAGGCCTCGATGATGGGGGCGTTGAACAGGCGTTCGCGTTCGCAGGCGGTGGCTTGTTGCAGGGTCTGGTAGAAGCTCATGAGGTCTCTCCTGTGAGGCATTGGCTGATCTGCCGGGAAAAATGGTGATAAATCTCGTTGCGACGGGGGCGCCCGTTGGCCGTCAGCAGGCCAGGGAGCTGATCCAGGGCGACCGGCAACCAGTGATGGATGCGGGCGTAATCGGGCAACTGCTGGTTGAGCCGGGCAATCTGCTCTGGCAATTGGGACTGGCTGCCCGGCAGCGGCTGGATAAGGGCCACGTTGGCGGGCTGACCGTCACCGAAGATGACGATGCGGGCGATGGCCGGGCAGAGCTGGGCCTGGGCTTCCACCCACTCCGGGGAGAAGTTGCGACCAAAGGCGGTGATCTGCACGTTCTTCTTGCGCCCCGTGATATGGAGATAGCCCTCCTCGTCGATCCGACCTAGATCCCCTGTGGCGATCTGGCTGCCCGTCTCGCCCTCTTCCCCTAGGTAGCCCAGCATGGCGCTGCCGCTGACCATGACTTCGCCGTCTGCGGCGATCGTCACCTGGCAGTGGGGCAGGGGCAGGCCGACGCTGCCGGGACGATCCCCGTGGGGGCCGTTCAGGGCGACCACGGAGCCGCATTCGGAGAGACCGTATCCCTCATAGACCGGCAGCCCCGCCGCACGGGCGTGAGCGATGAGTTCGGGGGCGACCTTGCCGCCGCCCACGGCGACGAAGCGCAGGGTGCCGAGCTGTGTTGCCAGGGCAGGGGTATTGAGGCACAGGGCCAGCAGCAGGCGCAGCAACTCGGGGACCAGCACCAGGCTGTGGCTGGGCCAGCGCAGCAGTGCCTGGGCCAGGGCCGCAGGATCCAGCTTGCTGGAGCCCGAGAAGCCGAGTTCCCCCAGGGAGGGGATGCGGCTGCAGGCGCCGGTCAGCAGCGGTACATACAAGCCGGTCAGGTTCTCCAGCAAGGTGGTGAGGGGCAGCAGGGTCAGGTGTTTCTCAACCCGGGCAGGGGCCACCCGCAGGGCAAGGGATCCGCAGACCGCCGTCATCTGTTCCAGCGACAGGCAGACGCCCTTGGGTTGCCCCGTGGTGCCCGAGGTATAGGTGATCTTGGCGGTGCCTGCAGGCAGCTCGGGGAGGCGGGCCGGGATGCGGCGCCACAGGGGCACGGCCTGTTCATCGGGCCTGCCTGCCATGAGCACGAGGGGCGAGGCGGACTGCCACCCCTGGTGCTCCGGGCCGACCAGGGCGTCTGCTCCGCTGCTTTCAAGCAGCCACGTCTGCTGCGCCGGACTGAAGAAGTGGGGAACCGGGATGACCACGATGCCGGCCCAGGTGCAGGCGAGATCGATCAGCGCCCAGGGCAGGCCGTTGTCGAGTTGCAGGGCCAGGCGGCGGATGCCGGCCCCTTGCAGCACGCCTGCCAGTTGCTGGATCTGCTGCCACAGGCTCTGGTAATCCAGCTCACCCTGGCTGCCTAGCAGCGCAGGCTGGCGCGGGGTCTGGCTGGCATGGTGGGCGATGGTGTCGAACAGCGTCATTGCGCGCACCTCCTGTCGATGTCGGCATGGTTAAAAAGGCGGGGCATGGGCCCCAGCAGGTTGAGCAGCAGGCTGCTCTGTGCGAGCACCTCGCGCCCCTGGTTGATGTCGCCTGCCATCACCTTGGGCTGGCAGCGGTAGTATTCGCCCCAGGCGCTGGCATCCTCTCCCACCTGATGGGCCTGGGCGGGGGCCAGCTCCACCGGGTTGAGACGCAGGCGGGTAAAGCTGTTGCGCAGCTTGGCGGTGCCGGTGAACACCACGTAGTCCAGGGCGTTGTCACACAGCAGACGGCACAGCGCGGCAAACATCAGGCGGGCGTGACCCGGTTCGCTGCAGGCAAGATTGCCCACTTCGATGATGCGGTGGCGGGCCGGACGGACCCCGAGACGGGTCTCGATGGCGGCCTCGACAGGCTGCTCCAGATATTGCTCCAGATAGAGCGGTTGCTCGTGCTCGCCATGGCAGGCCTGGTTGAGGCCGCAGGCACCGACCAGCACGCCATCTGCCCGGTAGAGCCCGAGCAGGCAGGGCAGAAAATGGGGAATGCGGGCGTTGAACTCGAGGGTGTAGGCGGCCTGGATATAGGTTTGCAGCGCCATGACCTGCTGCGGGGATTCGGCCAGGATCAACCGGTAGGGGGCTTGGATCTCGATGGTCATGGTTGGCTCCTTCTCTTGCGATGGGATGAGAGTAAAAGGGCAAACTTAAGAAACCCTTAAGGCGCAAAAAAAGACGAAAAAAACTGGCGGGGGGTGAACGGGGGCCGATGGGGGCACTAGACAAAACAGTTGCCAGCAGCGGGCGTGGCAGGCAATCTGCCCCGCTGTCGCCACCCGAGGAGCTGCCATGTCATCCCCTGTTCACTGTCCCCTGTGTCTCTCCCCTCGGCACCATGCCCTGCCGGTGGCGGGCAAGGGCTATTATCGCTGCCTGGCGTGCGAGCTGGTCTGGATGGACGAGGCGGACCACCTGGACGAGGGGGCCGAGAAGGCGGTCTATGACGGGCACGACAACCGGGTGGATGATCCCCGCTACCGGGCCTTTCTGATGCGCGCCTTTGGCGAGGTGCTGGCCCGGGTGTCGCCTCCTGCCAGCGGCCTCGATTTTGGCTGCGGCCCCGGGCCCGCCCTCATCGCCATGGGGCGGGAGGCGGGCTTCGAGATGGCGGGCTACGACAAGTTCTATGCCGACGATCCCGAGTGCCTGACAAGGCAATATGACTTCATCACCAGCACCGAGGTGATAGAGCACATCGCCACCCCCCGCGCCGTGCTGGACACGCTCTGGGGCTGTCTCAAGCCCGGCGGGGTGCTGGTGTTGCAGACCCAGCGGGTGCTGGGGGACGAGCGCTTCAAGACCTGGCGCTATCGCCACGATCCCACCCACATCGTCTTCTTCGCCGAGGCCTCGTTCCGTGCCCTGGCGGTCCGCTGGCAGGCAGCGGTCGAGTTTCCTCATGCCGATGTGGCGGTGTTCACCAAACCCTGAGCCGGGCGTTTTCATTTGGCCATGAGTTGGGCATGCTGGTGGCCTGATACCCAGGAACGGATGCCCCTATCTCCATGTCGATCCCCCACCTCTCATTGCAAGACGCTCGCCACCTGCAGCTGGTGGCCCAGGGGCTGCTGACCCCGCGACGCGCCAGAGCAACCCCCGCCGACCTGCTCGCCTGCATTCGCCGCATGGCGTTGCTGCAGATAGACACCATCTCCGTGGTGGCTCGCAGCCCCTATCTGGTGCTGTTCAGCCGTCTCGGCCACTACGATCCGCGCTGGCTGGAACAACTGCTGGCCGATGGTGACCTCTTCGAATACTGGGCCCACGAGGCCTGTTTCGTCCCCCGGGAAGATTACCGGCTGCTGCGCCATCGCATGCTGGATCCCGCCGCCATGGGCTGGAAGTTCTCCGCCCAGTGGCTCAAGACCCACGGCGGCGAGATAGCGCAGATAGTGGAGCGCATTCGCCAGGATGGCCCGGTGCGGGCGGCAGACTTCGAGCGCAAGGGGGACAAGGGCAACGGCTGGTGGGACTGGAAGCCCGAAAAGCGCCACCTGGAGGTGCTGTTTACCGCAGGCCAGCTGATGGTGCGCGAACGGCGCAATTTCCAGCGGGTCTACGATCTCGCCGAGCGGGTCATGCCGGAGTGGAATGACGAGCGGGATCTGCCGAGTCCTGATCTCGCCCGGCGGGACATGGTGCGAGCCAGTTGCCGGGCGCTGGGGCTGGTCAAGACCGGCTGGGTGGCGGATTACTATCGCCTTAAACGGGGGAAATACGACGCCCTGCTCCACCAGCTGGCGGACGAGGGGGAGCTGTTGCCGGTACGAGTGGAGGGGTGGCAGCACGGAGCCTTCGTTCACGCCTCCCTGGCCGATGAACTGGACCGGGCCCAGGCGGGCTCCCTCAAGGCGAGCCACACCGCCGTGCTCTCGCCCTTTGACCCGCTGGTGTGGGATCGCAAGCGGGCCAGCGAGTTGTTTGGTTTTGACTATCGCATCGAGTGCTATACCCCGGCCCCCAAGCGCCAGTACGGTTATTTCGTGCTGCCGTTGCTGCATCGCGGCAAGCTGGTGGGCAGGATGGACGCCAAGGCCCATCGCAAGGAGGGGGTGTTTGAGGTCAAGAGCCTCTATCTGGAAGACGGGATCAGGGTGACCCGGACCCTGGCCCAGGATCTGGGCAAGGCCATCCAGAAGCTGGCGGAGTGGCACCAGACCCCGCTGGTGCGTTATGGCAACGTTCCTGCTCCCTTGTTGGCTCAATGGCAGGAGGTGGCACGCTGAGGAAGGACGCCTACCCTCGCATCAAGCCGGGCAGCACCAGCGCAACGGCCGCGGTGATGCGCGCGCGGATGTCGCTGCCCGGCGCCAGCAAGCCGAGCGCCATCTGGCGCAGCGGCTCCGCCATGGTCATCGCCAGCAACAGATCGCTGGTCTGGGCGGTGTCCAGCTCCCGAAGCCAGCCCAGTTGCTGCTGGCGCTGTAGCCACGCCGCCAGCGTCGCCCTGCCGCGGGCAATACCGTTCTCCTGATAGGCCGCCAGCAGGGCATCCCGCCCCGCGAACTCATGCTGCAGCAGCCGGAACATGCCCACCGCCGGTGCGCTCAGCACCTGTCCCGCTATGGCCTGCAAGCCCAGCTCCAGCATCTCCCCTAGGGCTCCTGGATGAGCGGCATCCTGCTCGAAGGCCGGCTGGAAGGCATCGGTCCAGCTGCGCACCGCCTGCGCCACCAGCTCGTCGCGATTGGCGGCGAAGCGGTAGAGGGTCTTCTTGGCAACTCCCGCCTCTTTGGCCACCGCATCCACGGTCGCAGCGCCGTAGCCTCCCTTGAGCAACAAAGTCAGCGTCGCCTCGGCGAGGGCGGCGCGCAGGTCGGCTTCCGGGGTGACCGGACGGCCTCGTGAGCGTGTTTCTTCATCGTTCGGGTGTGACATATGGGCTCCTGGAAAGCATTGACAGACCCAGCATACAGGCATAGCGTAATTTAAGAAACGAACTTCGTTTCCTAAATTTATGGGAGTCATATCATGCATCCTTCTGCCCTGTTTGCCCCTTGGGGCGTCAATGACATCAACGAGTTGCTCAGCCCGCAACCCCTTCGCCTGGAAATGGGTCTGACCCGCAGCACCGACGGCCTGCTGACGGTCGCCATCCGCACCGATCTGCACGGCTGCAAGGGGCGCATGCTGGATTGGTGGTTCACCTTCTTCGAGACGACCCAGCACATCAGGTGGTGGCACCCGCACGATCATGTCGAGCACCGGGGCTGGGATCATCACTGGAAAAAAGGGGAGCGCTTCGTTGGAGCCAGCATAGAGGCGGTGGAGTGGCTTGCCGAGCTGCCGCCGGTGGCAGCTCGCCTCAAGTTCCACAGCGCCGAAGAGGTGTTCGCCCCGCAATCGCTACACGAGGCGCGGGAGACGCAGGCTCTCTCTGCCGCCATCTGCGCCCGTATCGGCTTTGGCGATGAGGTGGCGCTGGATGAGCAGGGGGCGCCGCTGGATGGCGAGATGTTGCACCTGGCGCGCGATACCCCATACGGCTGTGTGCTGCGCAGCCGCTTCCTGCTGGGCAAGGCCTGCACCAATCCGCTTGACGAGGTGCCGGACGAGATAGGCTTCAACCTGATGCGCCACTGCTACAGCGAATTCAGCTATCTGGCGCAGTTTCTGCCGTCGCTCTACTACGCGGAAAACGGCCGTGAGCCGGCACCGAGGCTCTGGTGAAGGATGCCGAACGAGTGCGCAGGACAGCTGCCGGATGGAGATGAGCCGCGGAAGATGGTCATAAAAAAACCGGGCACTGGGCCCGGTTTGTTATGCAGTCAGGATGTGCTTACTGGAGCACCAGCACCATCAGCAGACCGACGGTGATGGCGGACACCAGGAAGGCGAAGCCATAGAACACATAGTGGTGCAGCTTGGTGGTGTGGATCCCCAGATCATGCAGGCCGTGGTAGATGCGGTGCATGCCGTGCCAGACGGGCAGGGCGATAATGACCAGCAGGATGCAGGCACCCCACCAGGAGCTGGCGAATGCCAGCACGCGCTCGTAGCTCATGGTCTCCACGTCCATGATACCCATGGGCACCAGCAGACCTGTGATGAGGACAATGACCGGCAGCAGCATGGCAACCACCATGCCACCCGCACCAAACAGACCCCAGTAAATTGGCTCGTCAGAACGTCTCATATTTTTTCCTCAAATCATGATTGAGTGATCGTGGCCAACGTTTCTGAGTGAGAGCCCGGTACCAAACAGACACCAATAACCGGGTTCGTCAGAACGTCTTATGGTTTTCTCCTCAGGCCACGATGATCAGGACAAGCAGGGATACCGCCGCCAGCGCCACATACTGGGCGATGACGATCGGCTTCTCCGGCACCAGGTCTTCGCCACGGAAGATGCGCATGGCTTTCGGGGCCAGGGCGAACCAGGTCTTGGCGTGGAACAGGCAGGCTGCCAGGGCGATGACGTGGAACAGGATGGCAATGGGGCTCTGCAGGGATTCCAGCCAGCCATTGAATGCCTCCTGACCCTGTACCAGCCGCAGCAGACCCCACATCAGCACGACGGCGTAGATGGAGACGAAGATGCTGGTGCCTTCGCGGATCATGTAACCGGTGTAGAAGGCATTCTTCAGCCACCAGTCTTTTTTCATCTCGCGCACGTAAGGCTTACGTTTGCTCTCAGTGTTGTTCATGGTCTCACTCCTGGTCTCAATCCGGCTTGAACATGGCGATCATGTAGTCCTTGGCGCTCTCGACCTTGCCAAGCTGGATGGCGGCGGCCGGATCCACGCCTTTCGGGCACACTTCGGAGCAGTAGCCCACGAAGGTACAGCCCCAGACGCCCTCGTCCTGGCTGATGATCTTCATCCGCTCCTTGGACGCGCTGTCGCGATTGTCGGCGTTGTAGCGATAGGCCAGTGCCAGGGCCGCCGGACCGGTGAACTTCTTGTTGATGCCATATTGCGGGCAGGCCGCGTAGCACAGACCGCAGTTGATGCACATGGAGAACTGGTGATACTTCGCCATGTCAGCCGGGGTCTGGGTGTACTCGCCATCGCACAGGTTGCGCGGCTCGGACGGGATGATGTAGGGCTTGATGCTCTCCAGCTTCTCGATGAAGTCGGACATGTCGACCACCAGATCGCGCTCGATCGGGAAGTTGTTGAGCGGCTCTATGGTCATTTTGCCCGGCAGGTAGTCGCGCAGGAAGGTCTTGCAGCCCAGCTTGGGAATGCCGTTGACCATCATGCCGCAGGAGCCGCAGATCGCCATCCGGCAGGACCAGCGGAAGCTCAAGGTGGAGTCCAGATGATCCTTGATGTATTGCAGCGCATCCAGCAGGGACATCTCTTTGAGGTAGGGCACCTGGAAGGTCTGCATCCAGGGCTCGTTATCCTGCTCGGGACGGTAGCGCAGGATTTCAATTTCGATCATCTCAGCCATTCTTCTTAGCCTCGTCTTGTTTCTCACCCTCGGAACCGTATACGCGTTTCGCCGGTTGGGATTTAGTGATCTTCACATCGGAGTAATCGATGGTCGGGGCCCCTTCACCGTTGTAGAAGGAGAGAGTGTGCTTGAGGAAGTTGACGTCATCGCGCTCCTCGTAACCGTCCAGACGCTGGTGGGAACCGCGGGACTCTTTGCGGTTGATGGCGGAGTGCGCCATGGCTTCCGCCACGTCCAGCATGTAGCCCAGCTCGATGGCGTACAGCAGGTCGGTGTTGAAGACCGAGGACTTGTCGTTGATCTTGATCTTCTTGTAACGGGCTTTCAGCTCGTTGATCTTGTCGATGGTGCCCTGCATCAGCTCTTCGGTACGGTAGATACCGACACCGGCTTCCATGGACATGCCCAGTTCGTTGCGGATATCCGCCGGGTTTTCGGTGCCGTCGATGTCCAGCAGGGAGAGGTGCTGCTTGATGAGCGCCTCGGCCTTGGCGACCAGCGCCTGGGTGTTGCCGTGTTGCTGGGTGGCGGCAAACTCGGCTGCCTGCTCACCGGCCACCTTGCCGAAGACCACGATCTCGGACAGGGAGTTGGAACCCAGACGGTTGGCGCCGTGCAGACCGACGGAGGCACATTCGCCAGCGGCATAGAGACCGGCCAGACGAGTGGCGCACTTGCCGTCGGTTTCGATGCCACCCATGGTGTAGTGGGCGGTCGGACGTACCGGAATCGGCTCTTTTACCGGATCCACACCCACGTAGGCCTTGGCCAGTTCGCAAATGAAGGGCAGACGCTCTTTCAGGTACTTCTCGCCAAGGTGGCGCAGGTCGAGGTGAACCACGTCGCCCATGGGGCCCTGGATAACGCGGCCTTTTTGCTGCTCCTGCCAGAAGGCCTGGGAGAGACGGTCGCGCGGACCCAGCTCCATGTGCTTGTTCTTCGGCTGGCCGACCGGGGTTTCCGGGCCCAGACCGTAATCTTGCAGGTAGCGATAGCCATCCTTGTTGAGCAGGATGCCACCCTCACCACGACAACCTTCGGTCATCAGGATGCCGGTGCCCGGCAGACCGGTCGGGTGATACTGGACGAACTCCATGTCCCGCAGCGGTACGCCGTGGCGGTAGGCCAGGGCCATGCCGTCACCGGTGACGATGCCACCGTTGGTGTTGTAGCGATAGACACGACCTGCGCCGCCGGTGGCCAGCACCACGGACTTGGCCTGGATGAAGCGGGTGATGCCGTTCTGGATGTCAAAGGTGACGACACCCTGGACACGGCCATCTTCCACGATGAGATCCAGACAGAAGTGCTCGTCGAAGCGCTTGATGGTCGGGTACTTGATGGAGGTCTGGAACAGGGTGTGCAGGATGTGGAAGCCGGACTTGTCGGCGGCGAACCAGGTGCGGGGGATCTTCATCCCGCCGAAACGGCGCACGTTGGCCTTGCCGTCCGGTTTGCGGCTCCAGGGGCAACCCCAGTGCTCCAGCTGGATCATCTCGTTGGTGGCGTTGTTGACGAAGTACTCGACTACGTCCTGCTCACACAACCAGTCACCACCGGAGACGGTGTCGTTGAAGTGGTTTTCCAGGGAGTCGTCATCACGAACGACGCCTGCGGCGCCACCTTCGGCGGCCACGGTGTGGCTGCGCATCGGATAGACCTTGGAAATCAGGGCGATCTCCAGCTCCGGGTGGGCTTCTGCAATGGCGATTGCGGCACGCAGGCCACCGCCACCGGCACCGATGATGGCAACATCGGTCTTGATAATATCCACATCTGCCTCCTTAGGGATAGATTTGCTGGGCACGATTTTGCTCTATGAAAAAAATTCAGGCTTGATGCAAGTCAAACTGCTTTGTTTTAGTGCTTGGCAACGGTGATTTTTATTACAACCACCCCATTCCTTGGATGAAAATGCCGTCATTATCGCCATCCATCAGTGATCTGGATCAGCCGTACTCGCTACTCTGGTGATTTTAACTCCAAGATTATACGTAGTTTTCTTTCAAAAAAATGAGAAATGCCTCTCTTTTTGGGTATTACCCATAAAGTTTTTAAGTTTTTTATCAAAACAGTTTAATGATAACTATTATCACGATGACATATCGAGATTAGGCATCAAAAAAGTAATGCGAATATAGCCATGACAGACTGCGCCCGTCTCCCACACATGGGCAAAAGGAGATGTCGATCACAGGGTTGAGGGTCCCGAAAGGGGATTATAACCGTTGAAACAAAAAGGGTTTATAAAAAAAGGGGCCTGAACGGCCCCTTTCTTCCCATGGTCGATCAGATGCGGAACATGCCGACCTGATTATTCAATTCACCTGAAATATTTTTAAGCTGGGCCGACAGATTGCGGGAGCTGTCCGCATCCACTGCCAGCTCGTCCGAGACATCCTTGACCGCCTGGATGTTGCGGCTCACCTCGTCGGTGACGGCACGCTGTTCCTCGGCGGCGCTGGAGATCTGGGTCGCCATGTCGGAGATCTGGTTGATGGAGGTGGTGATCTGCTCCAGGGCCTGGGTCGCATCGTTGGCATCTTCCACGCTGTTCTGGGCCAGCAGCTGACCCTCGTGCATGGTACTGACGGCGCCCTGGGTGTTGCGCTGCAGGGTCTCGATCATGCTGCGGATCTCGACGGTGGAGCTGTGGGTGCGCTGGGAAAGCACCCGCACCTCGTCGGCCACCACGGCAAAGCCGCGTCCCTGCTCGCCAGCCCGGGCGGCCTCGATGGCGGCGTTGAGCGCCAGCAGGTTGGTCTGCTCGGCGATGCCCTGGATGGTGGAGAGGATGGTGTTGATCTCCTGGGCGTTCTTCTCCAGTTCCTGAATGATGCCGGAGGCCTGCTTGACCTGGGTAGCGAGATCCGTGATGGAGCGCTGGTTGCGGGCAATCACCTGCTTGCCGTGCTCGCAACTGCTGGAGGAGCTGCGGGCCGCTTCCGCGGTCTGCTCGGCGTTGCTGGCCACTTCGACGGCGGTGGCGGACATCTCGTGCACTGCGGTCGCAATCTGGGAGATCTCGTTTTGCTGGCGGGCCAGCCCCTGGTTGGATTTCTCCGCCATGTCGTGGGAAGACCTGGCCTGCTGGTTGAGCTGGGTGGAGGAGTTGGAGATGTCCTGCACCATGACGTGGATGCGCTCGATGAAGGTGTTGACGTGCTTGGCGACGGTACCGACCTCGTCTTCACGCTCGATCTTGATGCGACGGGTGAGATCGCCGTTGCCGCGGGAGAGATCGGCAATGGCCTCGCCCAGGGTTTTCAGCGGTGCCAGGGAGCCGTTGATGGCGACATAGGAGAAGCCCGCCACGATGAGGATGGTCAGCAATCCCTGAATGAGGGCGGAGGTGACCATGCGGGAGACGGACTGGTAGGCGACCGCTTCGTCCACCACGATGCCGAAATACCAGTTGGTGTTGGGGATCTCGGTGAGGTCGAATACGCTCGCCTTGCCGCTGATATCCATCTCGGAGATGGTGTTGTCATGGGCCAGCTCGTTGACCTTGGCTGCCGTCAGCTCCGGGGAGATGGCGGTGGCGGGTTTGAGGGTCAGATCCTTGTCCGGGTGGGCGATGATGGTGCCGTTGCTGTCCACCAGAATGGCATAGGTGCCTTCCGAGTTCATGGCGAGCACGTCTTTCACCAGACCGTCGATGGAGACGTCACCGGCGATGACGCCGTCGGTGTTGCCGCGACTGAAGGGCTCGGCGATGGTGATGATGAGCTGGCCGGTGGTGATGTCGGCATAGGGGGCCGTGATGGCGAGCTTGCCGGCGGCCATGGCGTCCTTGTACCAGGGGCGCTGGCGCGGATCATAGCCGGCCGGCAGATCGGTCGGCTTGCTCTGGATCATCCGGCCATCCTTGGTGCCCACGTAGACGAGATCGAAGTTGCCCGCATTCATGGACTGGGCTAGGTGGCTGAGGGGCTCGTCTTCCTTGGCGAAGGCTTCCTTGGTGGCGGTGACGAGATTGATGCGGGCGTCGAGCCAGCGGGAGATCCCCTTGACGTTGGCGACCGAGCTGTCGTCGATGAAGCTCCAGATCAGCCGCTGGGTTTCACTGCGCAACTGGGAGGTGTTGTACCAGACCTGCAGGCCGGTGATGACCAGAATGATGGCCCCGATGGAGAGGACCAGCTTGTTCTTGATGGATAGGTTCATGTTTACATCCTTGTGAGCGTCAGTCAGAGATCCATGGTGTTTGTTATTGTTATGAGCCAACTCTGTATCGGCTGGCTATGGACTTTATGTATCCCGATGCACCGCATTTTTTCAATTCTTTTCACGTCCTTGTGGCCTGCCAGGCCGCGCCGATACTCAGCTGAATCGATCTGGCCGGTTGGTGAAGATGCCATCGACACCCATGCTGGCGAGGGCGCTCCCATCACTCACTTCGTCGACTGTATAGACCAGGATCTTGAGCCCCCGGCGATGGGCATCCGCCACCAGGGTCTCGTCGACGAAATCCACGTCGCAGTTCAGTGACCAGGCCCCCAGCGTCTCGGCGAAGGCGGCGCCGTCGAGGGGCAGGCTGGCCGTGAGGGCGCCGATCCTGATTTCCGGTCGCAGTCCCTTGAAGCGTAACAGCTCGGGATGATGAAAGGAGGAAACGATCCAGTGCGCCTGGGTAAAGCCAAGCTCGGCCTCGGCCCGCCTGGTCAGGGCGGCCACCGGCTCGGCGGTGTGGGCGCCCTTTAGCTCGATGTGCAGTTCGCAGCGCCCCGCCACCAGTGCCATCACCTGCCACAGGGTCGGGATCCGCTCCTCGTCCCCCGCATCCAGGCTCGCCAGGTACTCCCGGGATTGCCCGGTCAGCACACCCTGGCCGTTGGTGCAGCGCTCCAGTCGCCGGTCGTGGAAGACCCAGAGCTCTCCGTCGGCCCACTGCACGTCCAGCTCGATGGCTTTGGCACCCAGATCCAGCGCCAGGCTCATCGCCTTGAGGGTATTCTCCGGGGCCAGGCCGCTGGCACCGCGATGGGCAATGATCTGCATGATGGCTCCTGTTGTCGTCTTTGGGGGCTTCATCCCCGGCTCATCCGGATGTCGATCTGCTGATGTGGCAGATGCATGCCGACCTGGCCGAGTTTCTCCAGGATCAGAGAATGTACCTCGTGCGTAATGGGCATCCGGTGATCCATGTTGTTGACGTAGAGCCGGATCTCGTAGATGAGGGCCGAGTCGGTGAACTCGATGAGGAACACCTCCGGGGCGGGCGTATCCAGCACCAGGGTGGATTCGCGCACGCTCTGCTCCAGCAGTTGCTGTACCTGCTTGGGATTCTGGGTCAGGCCGATGCGAATGCGCAAGCGGACCCGGGTGATGGCATCGGACAGGGACCAGTTGATGAACTGCTCGGTGATGAAGGCCTTGTTGGGGACGATGATCTCCTTCCTGTCCCAGTCCACTATGGTGGTGGCGCGGGTCTTGATCTTGGTGACGGTGCCGGTGAGATCCCGGATGGTGACGGTGTCACCCAGGCGGATCGGTTTTTCGAACAGGATGATGAGGCCGGAGACGAAGTTGGCGAAGATCTCCTGCAAGCCGAAGCCCAGCCCCACAGAGAGTGCCGCCACCAGCCACTGGGTCTTGGACCAGTCGATGCCGAGCATGGAGAAGCCGGTGAGGGCGCCAATCAGCAGCACCAGGTACTTGCTCACCGTGGTGAGGGCGAAGCCGGTGCCGGGGGAGAGGCTCAGATGCTGGAGCAGGGTGAGCTCCATCAACCCGGGCAGGTTGCGGGCGGTGACCACCGTCAGGATGAAGGCGAAGACGGTCAGCATCAGATCCTGCAGGGTGATGGCGGAGAGCTGCTCGATGCCGGCCACCTTGCTGCTTACCTGCCACACCTCGATGCTGCTGAGGAAGCTGAATGCCGAGTTGAGATCCGACCATTGCACCACCACCAGCATGGTGAAGCCCAGCATCAGCAGGGTGCGCACCAGGCCGAGGGACTGGGCGCTGATAGTATCCAGATCCAGCTCGGGCTCCTCCACCACATCGGGGATCTCGGAGCTGAGATCGTCCTCTTCCCGCTCCCGCTGCGCCAGGATCTCGGCCCGCTTCTGCTTGGCGCGATCGAAGGCGAGTCGGCGGCGTTGGATCAGCATCCAGCGGTGGGCCAGATAGTAGACTAGCAGGCAGCCGAGCCCCGCCAGCAGGCTCAGCTCCAGCTGGCGCAGCAGGGTGCGGGAGGTGTAGAAGTAGCCGAACAGGGCGCCCAGCACAGCCAGCAGCGGGGCCAGCATCAGGCTGTTCCAGATGAAGTGGTGCAGCAGATGGGGCTTGGTCATGTCTGCCTGACCCCAGGTGAGGGGCAGTTTTTCCCGGTTGAGGCGGGCAAAGAAGAGCAGCAGCCAGAGGGCCCCGATGATGAAGGCGAGGCGTCCCAGGGAGTCGTAGAAGGCGTGTTCCTGATAGCTGCTCGCCATGCCCTGCACGAAGAAGCTCGGGATCAGCACCAGCAGCAGGGTACGAAATTGTCCCCACACTCGCTGCACCCGCTCCTTTTGCCAGCGGAAGTGGAGGATGAGGATCCCCTTCTCCAGAGTGAGGTGGCGCGCCACCAGCAGGGCCAGCAGCAGGAACCAGATTTCACCCAGGCCCCGGGCCACCGCCACCGCGAAGGGATATTGCCAGGCGCCGTCCAGCAGGCCGTGCACCATGAGCACCATGGCGGGCAGCGGCAGGGCGGCGAGCACGGAGCGCACCAGCAACCGGCTGGTGAGGCTGAACTTGTCCTGGGTTACCTTGCCGATGCGCGGGGCAATGTACTGGCTGTATTGAAGGAGGTGGCGGGCCAGTTTCAGCCAGCACCAGGCCAGCCCCAGCAGCCCGAGGCCAGCCAGGGTCAGGCTCAGGGGGTTGTTCTCGGCGATGGCCCTGGGCAGTTGCAGCCAGTTGGCCGGGTTGAAGGCAAGGCCGAGGGCGGCCGGGACGCCGAGCAGCACCGCCGGGCTCAGGGGGCGCACGTCCGGCATCCAGAACAGATGGCTGGCGCTGAGTTCGCGGATCTCGTCGATCTTGCTGTTCTGACGGCTGTAGAGCAGCTTGAGGCGGGTCTGCTCCTGAATGAGGGTGTCGGAGGCATCGTTGAGCCGGGTCAGCAGTTGCCGCCTCGCCTTGAGCAGGTTGTCCAGCACGGCGCGCTGGGCCCTGTCCAGGGTGATGCCGTCTCCACTGAGCAGGCTGTTGCGCAGCTGGACCGGATCCTTCAGGGCATCCTGCTCGGTCTCGTACTGGTATTTGGCCATACGCGCCTTGACGATGGCGGACTCCAGCCGCTCCAGCGGGAAGTAGGCGGGCAGATCGGCCAGCTTGCTGCGCAGGTTCTCGCCGTAGGCGTTGCTTATCTGCAACCACTCCAGCTGTTCGCGCACCGAATTGACCAGCTCGTTGAGCCCGGAGAGGGAGGTGTCCACCCCCCGTTGCTCGTCCTGCACCCGTTCAATCTGGTCCTCGAGGGCCCCCAGTTGCAGGGAGAGGGCCTGGTTTTGCTGCTGTTGCTCCTGCAAGAGGGGGAGGTCAGAGGTGAGCTGGCGGCGCAGGCGTTCGCTCTCGGCCAGGGCCTGCTCGGTCTTGTCCCGGCGCAGCTGGTTCTGCTGGGCAAGCAGACTGGTCTGCCACTCATCCTCGTCGGTGATGGCGAGGTTGAGCTCCTGCAGCTTGAGCTTGCCCAGATCGTTGCGCTGCTGGGCGGAGAGCTGCTCCAGCTCCAGCATCTGGATCCGGTCGGAGAGGCTCTGCTCCTTGAGTCGGGTGGCCAGTTGCTGGGCCTCCTGCAACCTGTCCGACTCGTTGCTGAAGCTCAGGCGATCGAGCAGGGAGCGGGTCTGGAGCAACTGCTTGCGCAACTCGTCGACCCGCAGGTGATACTCCTGGCCCGTGCTCTCAAGCTGGTTGAGGCTGTCGGTCACCGCCTGACGCTCCTTGCGCAGGTTGAGCTGGCGGTTGCTGCTCAGGCTGATGGCCTGGCGAAGGGCATCCTCCTTGAGGGAGGAGAGGGACGGGCGGGACTGGGGCTGATAGTTGTGCAGCCCCTCCTTGAGACGGGCGGACTCCTTGGGGTAGTCGATGAGGATCTGCTGGTAGGCCTTGCCCTGTTCCCGGTAGCGCTGGGCATCCCGGGCATATTGCAGGGCCTGCTGGTAGCTCTCCCGCAGTTGCTGATTTTCCGGGGTATCCGTCTTGGGGATGCTTTGCAGCAGCTCCTCTACCTGAGTGATGGCATCATCGGCCTGGACAGCGGAGAAGGGGAACAGGCTGAGACAGAGCATCAGACAGAGCAGGCGTTGCAACATGGCGCACGTTTCCGTTCAGGAGAAGTCGCCCTAGCCTAAAGCAGGGGCCGGGGCGGGTAAAGCCCTCAAGATGAATGATCCACGGCACAAATAACGGGTGATCCGGGTCTTGTTTGGCTATTATTCTGGCCGTTCCCCTTCATTGAGCAATTTATGTCCTCCGTCGATCTGGGCACGGCCCCCCTTTCCCGCCTCTTCTTGCGTTACGTCACCCCCACGGTGGCCGCCATGCTGGTCACCGGCATCTATGTCACCATTGACGGCATCTTCGTCGGCCATATCCTGGGCCAGGACGGGCTGGCCGGCATGATGCTGGCGTACCCCATCTGCGCCGTGCTCTACGCGGTGGGGGCCCTGATCGGCATGGGATCCTCGTCGCTGGCCTCCTTCTATCTGGGCAAGGGGGAGCAGGCCAGGGCGCGCCACATCGTCGGCAATGCCCTGGTGATGGTGCTCATCGCCTCCGCGCTGCTTGCCTTCATTGGCATTCGTTACGGCGAGGCCATGCTTGTCTGGATGGGGGCGCAGGGGGTCATCTTCGACGCAGGCTTTGCCTATCTGAAGTGGTACGCCTGGCTCGGTGTATTCGCGGTGCTCTCCATGGCCTTTACCGCCCTGCTGCGCAACGACGGGCGACCCGGCCTCACCACCTGGATCCTGGTGGGGGGCGGCGTACTCAACGTGCTGCTCGACTACCTGCTGATGGCGGTGATCCCCTGGGGGCTGGCGGGGGCCGCCATCGCGACCATGCTCTCCCAGGCGGTCACCGGGGGCCTGTGCCTGTGGCACTTCTTCACCCCCCGCAGCCAGTTGCGCATTCGCTGGGATACCCTGGTGCCCGACTGGCGGCTGATGGGGGAGACATTGCGACTCGGGGTGTCGAGTTTTCTGATGTACCTCTACCTCTCGGTGGTGCTGGCGCTGCACAACAAGGCGCTGCTCTCGGTGGGCACTTCGCTGCACGTGGCCGCCTATGGGGTCATCAGCTACAGCGAGGCCTTCTTCTATCTCATCTTCGAGGGGATCGCCATGGGCATCCAGCCCATCGCCAGCTTCAATGCCGGGGCGGGCAACTGGTCGCGAGTGCTGCGGGTGCGCAACCTGGCATTGGGAGTGACCATGGCGGTGGCACTGTGCGGGATGATCCCGCTGTATCTGTGGCCAGAGGCAGTGGTTTATCTGTTTGCGGGGGACAATGCTGCCCTGTTGCCGGTGGCCAGCCTCGGTATCTGGCTCTACTTCTGGGGGCTGCCCATGGAAGGCTTGCTGCTGGTGGGGGCCACCTATTTCCAGGCCATCAACCGGGCCCGCATCGCTTCCCTGCTCACCGGCGGCAAGCTGGTGCTGATCGGCGGTTTCCTGTGGGGCTTCTCCTCCCTGTGGGGAGTGGCCGGTGTCTGGCTGGCGCTGCCCACTTGCAGCACTCTGCTGGTCCTGGTGATGTGGCGGGCGATGAGCAGGGAGGGGCGCCAGCACAGCGCTGCCTGAGATGTGGTCATGCGTCCATGAAAAAGGCAGCCAAGGCTGCCTTTTTCATTTTGAGTGCCCCTGCCTGTGGGCAGCAGGTCGCCGGCCTCAGGGCTTGAAGGCGCCGATAAAGATGGCGGGGTCGACGCGGGCGTCGTTGAGGCTGACGTTCCAGTGCATGTGGGGGCCGGTGGCGCGACCGGTGGCGCCGACCCGGCCGACGATGCCGCCGCGGGGCAGGCTCTGGCCCAGCTTTACGTCCACCTTCGACATGTGACAGAACATGCTGATGAGGCCCTGGCCGTGGTCGACGAACACCGTATTGCCGTTGAAGAAGTAGTTGCCGATGAGGATGACCTTGCCAGCGGCTGGTGCCTTGATGGGAGTGCCGGCTCCGACCGCGAAGTCGAGGCCGGAGTGGGGGTTGCGCTCCTCGCCGTTGAAGAAGCGGCGCAGCCCGAAGGGACTGGAGAGCGGGCCCTGGACCGGCTTGTCAAACAGCAGGTTGCTCGGCTGAGCCGGACTGAAGGTCTGGTAGGCGCGGGTCTGTTCGGCAAGCTCCCGGTTGATGCGGGTCATGTCTTCGGCCAGCGGATTGACCTGGCGGCTGTTCTTGAGCTTGATGTGCTGCTCACGGTAGTGCTTGGTGCCGACCGTGAAACTCAAGGTGCGGCCATCGCTGGTGGTTACCTGATGGTGGCCGGGCGCGCTCTTGAGCGGGATGCCGACGATGGCGATCCACGTCTTCCCGTCTTCCTGTACCACCAGCACAGGCTTGTCCTGATAGCGCACTGCGGGCGCCTTGGCCCCGATTCCCAGTGGTACCACGGCCACGCCCCCCGGCACCGGGTGGTTGAGCAGGCGGCTGATAAACCCCGGTTCGGCGTGAAGCGCAGGGCTGCCGAGCAGCAGGAGAAGAAAGAAGAGGCGGCGCATGATGGCTCCATCGGATCAGGGGGAAAGCAAGAGGGGGGAGATGATGCCACATTCTGGCGGTGCTGTCCGTCAACCGTGACCATGGGGTGCATCAGAGGTTGCCTTGTAGAGGGCGGAAATGAGAATTTCATGCTATTTACTAGAGTGTCACTAAAGGTGTCTTTGAATGACACCTACCGCGACAAGGCTGTGAAGCTCTGGCAGGGGTACCGTAGTCGCCAGCGACATCCAGGGATAGAGGAGGTTGTGATGAAGACGAAAGCGCTCTCGATATTCGGACTCGCATTGGCGATCGTGACGATGCCCGCCGTTGCCTTCAACGGGGTCATTACCATCAACGGGGAAGTGACCGCAGGTACCTGTGCCATCGCGGTCAACGGGGGTACAGCATCGGCGACCGTCACCCTGCCCACCGTCAGTACCAATGCCCTCGGCAGCATAGGGCAGACCGCAGGGGCGACCGGTTTCAACCTCGCCCTCACCAGTTGCCCGACCACGGGCTCGGTGCGCGCCTACTTCGAAAACATCGGCGTGGAGCAGACCTCGGGCAATCTCAGCAACAAGGCCGTCGCGTCGGGAGGCAAGAATCCGGCGCAAAACGTGGAAGTGCAGATCCTCTCTGCCAACAGCACGCCCATCGACCTGAGGACCAATACAGGCAACAACGTGCTGGTGAACTTCAGTGCTACCGGCGGGGCAACGCTTTACTACAGCGCCCAGTACATTGCCACCGGGGCCGTTGGTGCGGGTCTGGTCTCGGCAGACCTCATCTACTCTCTGGATTATCACTGAGTCATGCGCCATGAGCTCTTTACTTGCCCACGTTTTCGCCAGGACAAGGAGTGGCTGGTGGTGCTGGTGCCTGCTGCTCCTGCCCTGGTTTAGCTGGGGACATGTGCAGATCTCGGGGACCAGGGTCATCTATCCAGCCAGTGCGCGGGAGGTCACACTGGAGCTGACCAACAAGGGAAGCGCTCCCTCGTTGGTGCAGGTGTGGCTGGACGCCGGTGATCGTCGCATCCGGCCCGGCGCCGAGGCGCTCCCCTTCCTCATCACGCCCCCTATCACCCGCATCGAAGCCCGTCGTGGCCAATCCTTGCGCCTCGCCTATGTGGGAACGGGGCTGCCCCAGGATCGTGAATCCGTGTTCTGGCTCAACGTTCTGGAGGTGCCGCCGAGCGTGAAATCGACCCAGCCGGGCCAGAACATGGTGCAACTCGCCTTTCGTTCCCGGATAAAGCTGTTCTATCGGCCAACTGGGCTGCCGGGCAACGTGGAGCGTGCCGCCCATCAGCTCAGCTGGCGCCTGATCCGCCAGGGGCAAGGCTATGCACTGCAGGCTCACAATCCAAGCCTCTATCACGTCAGCATCAGCAATCTTGAACTGCTGACAGCCCAGTCGAAACGCTACAGCAATCTGAGCGGCGGCATGGTGGTACCGGGTGGCAGCTTCGACTTTCCCGTGGAGCACCTTTCCGGAGCCGTCAATGTCAAGAAGGTGACCTTCCATTGGCTCAACGATTACGGTGCTCGCGAGGTGGGCCAATTCGTCTTCCATTGAGCTCGGTGGATGGCGGCGCTTGCCTGCTCATGAATCTGGTACGCGGCAGCCCTGTCGCGACGTTCAAGATGCCTATCTCATGCCATTTCCCCCCGGGTTTATGCTTCCCTGTATCGATTTGTTGGTTGCTTGTGCTGGGGGGATGGGGAGGGATGGTCATGGCCGATGAACCCGTTGCAGAGGTCCCCCCCTCCGCAGAGGTCGAATTTGACAACAGCTTGCTGGACAGTCTGGGGATCAACATCGATCTGGCCCGCTTCTCCCGCGCCGATTTCATTCCTCCCGGTCGCTATTCTCTCGAGATTACCCTCAATGGCCGGGAGCGCCTGAATCAGCAGGTGGAGGTGAGAGCAGGGGCGGACCCCGGTACTCCCAGATTCTGTTTTCAGCCCGATCAGTTGACGCAATGGGGTTTGCTCCTCGACAAGCTGCCCGATCAGCCGTCAGTGAAGGCGCAACTGGCACACGATTGCATCGAGGTCAATGCCCTGGTGCCGGGAGCCAGCTTTACCTTCGACCTTGCCAGCCTGAGCGGTGATCTCAGCCTGCCCCAGGCCTACCTTGGCCGGGTCAGGCGCGATTATGTCGGACCGGATCAATGGGTACAGGGGATCAATGCCGCCTTCGTCAGTTACAACGCCAATCTGTACTACAACGACCAGGATGACGGGGGCGATCCGGTCAGCAGCAGCGTCAATCTCAACACGGGTCTCAACCTGGGGGCCTGGCGCCTGCGCCACAACGGTTCCTGGCAAGGCACATCTGGCGGGGGGTATCTGCCCCTCAACAGCTATGTGCAGCGGGATGTCACCTCCCGCACGGCCCAGCTCACCCTGGGAGAATATTTCACACCGGGGGACAGCTTCGACAGTGTGCCTTTCACCGGTGTGCAGATCGCCAGCGACGACGCCATGCTGCCCGACTTCGAGCGGGGTTTTGCTCCCGTGGTGCGCGGGGTGGCCCAGAGCAATGCCAGGGTCACCATACGCCAGGGCGATGCCCTCATCTATGAAACCCAGGTGGCGCCGGGGGCCTTCGCCATCGACGACCTCTATGCCACCAGTTTCGCCGGCGACCTGGATGTGACGGTCACGGAGGCAGATGGTAGCGTGCAGCGCTTCACCCTGCCGTTTTCCTCCGTGGTGCAGATGCTGCGACACGACACCTCCCGCTTCAGCCTGACTCTGGGACGTTATCGCAATGATGCCGGACCAGACGGGCCTGATTTTCTGCAAGGCACCTATCGACACGGCCTGTCGGACACCCTGACTCTCTACGGGGGAACCATAGCCGCAAAACAGTATGCCGCTCTGCTGGGGGGGGCGGCCATGGGGTCCGATTACGGCGCCCTGGCCCTCGATGTCACCGGTTCCTGGGCGAGTGATTTACCCTCGGGCGCGGATCTGCCTCCCTCCCTGTCCGGCCAGAGCTATCGCCTTACCTACAGCAAGCAGATGGATTTGACCCGAACCTACTTCACCCTGGCTGCCTACCGCTTCTCCAGCGAAGGCTATCTCGACCTGAGCGATGTGGCGGCGATGAAGGTTGGCGCACTGGATCGTCTGCAGCGTGAGCGCAATCGCTTCCAGCTCAACATCAACCAGCCCGTGGGGGAGTGGGGTGATTTCTATTTCAATGGCATCCGCCGGGATTACTGGAGCGGTCAGGGGGAGAGCAGCAGCCTTCAGTTCGGTTACAGCCGGGGATTTGACTGGGGCAGTTTGACCTTGTCGGCCAGCCACTCTCTGGAAGAGGGGACTGGCGATCAGTACGTACTGAGCCTGAGTATCCCCATCGGTGACAAGCTGGGGGCTCCGCGCCTTGGCAGTACCCTCTCCTATCAGAAGGGAGTGGGGACCAGCACCAGACTGGATCTCAGCGGAGGCTCCGGGGATGGGCGCTTCTACTACGGGGTCTATGGGAGCCAGGGGCCTGGGGGAGCTGACAGCACCCGGGGGTATGGGGCCAATGTGCAGTATCAGACGGCGTTCGCCCAGTTGGGACTCAGTACCAGCCAGGGGGAGGGGTATGGCCAGTACGTGGCCTCGGCCAAAGGGACCTTGCTGGTGCATGAAGAGGGCTGGGTGATGGGGCAAACCCAGGGAGAGACCATGGCGCTGGTGGAGGCCAAAGGTGCCCAGGGGGCCAGGGTGAGCCACGGCATCGGCAGCGAGGTGGATGGAGATGGCTATGCGGTGCTGGCCGGGCTAAATCCCTATCGCACCAACGTCATCGGGCTGGACCCGACCGGTTTGCCACTGGATGTGGAGATCGACGGCAGCGCCCGTATGGTGGCCCCCCGCCGGGGCGCCATCGTGAAACTCGCTTATGAGACTCATGTCGGGCAACCACTGCTCATCAAGGCCGAGCGACACGATGGCAGCGTCCCTCCTTTCGGGGCCGACGTGGTCGATGACCGGGGGGGATCGGTGGCCGTGGTCGGGCAGGGAGGGCTTATCTTCGTGCGTGGCGAGCAGGGGACGCTCTACGTCCAGTGGGGGGAGTCAAGCGATGAAGGGTGTCGCCTCGACTATCGGATGCCCCCGCCGGATCCGGCCATGCCCTACCAGCAGGTGGCGGCGCGCTGCATCGACATGGAGACGGGACCATGAACGGCATCCGTGATGACCTGCACTCGCGCGGACGTGGGAGCAGGGTAGGGGTGACAAGCTGTTTTGTTCTGTTCGGGGCCCTCTTGTGGACCCAGGGGGGGGAGGCCGCGATTCGGCTGATGCAGACCCGTCTCGTCCATCAGGGGGGCGAGGCCGCCCTGATGGTTCGCAACGACGGCACCGGACCCAGCCTGATGCAGGCCTGGGTTGACCTGGGAGACGAGCGCCTGGGGCCTGGTGAGGTGGCGACTCCCTTTCTGGTGCTGCCGCCCGTGATGCGACTCGGACCAGGCAGGGGGCAGACACTGAGGGTGATCGGAGGAGAGCAGAACCGGTTGCCCCGGGACAGGGAGTCCCTGTTCTGGCTCAACGTGCTTGGCCTGCCCCCCAAGGCCCATGCCACCGAGGGGAGTGTCCAGCTGGCCTATCGCACCCGTATCAAGCTTTTCTACCGCCCCCCCGGCCTTTCGGGCTCCGTGGCTGGGATGGTCCGCCAGCTGAAGTGGCAGATCCTCTCCGAAGGCGGGCTCGGTGTCACCAATCCGGGCCCCTTCCACATCAGTCTGAGCGAAGTGTTGCTGACGATGGGGGACTGGCAGCTTGCCTGGCGGGAGGGGGGCGTACTGCCACCCTACGGCACTCTGCACCTGCCCATGGGGGTTGTCCCGGCGGGGGCGAGTGGCCGGCTGCGCTGGATAGACGATGAGGGCAGCTATCGTGAGGAGCCCTTCATGCCGCTCAGAAGCCAAGGAGGTCACCATGAGTGATGCAACCGGTCGTCATGGCCCCGACTCCCTGTTGATGGGGGCGCTGTTGCTGGGGGCCGGACTCTGGCCCGGGGAAGGGAATGCGGTGAACGGCCAGTGCACCAGCCCCTTCGTGGCCACCTTGCCGCTCACCGTCAGCGATCTCTATCAGCCAGGTGATACCCGCAGTGCGACCTTCGCCACCACGGGCACGGCCAGTTGTGATTGCATCGGTATCTCTGTCGGGTTGCTGGTGACGGCCTACTACCAGGGCACCACCAGCCTGCCCACCGTCTCCGATCCCCTCGGTACCCTCATCAAGCTCAATTCCTATCTCGGTCTCAAGGTGGAGTTCAATGCGGCGGGGGGATACCAGAGCGTCCCCTTCAACACCACTACCACTGGGCTTCTGAGTGCCTGTGTGGGCGGGCTACTCAATGTCTCCCTGCTGGGGGGGATCAGCGTGAACGGGGGACGAGCAACCCTGAAACTGCTCAAGGGGATCACGGGCACCCAGACCTTCAGTGGCACCGTGGCCCAGCTGTTCGTGCGACGTGGCAGCCTGCCCGATACCAGTCCGGCCAATGCGTTCAGCACCCTGGCGATGAACATCACAGTCACCTCGACCCCCAGTTGCCAGTTCCCCGCCGGTACCAGCATTCCCATCGATCTGGGCGCCGTGGCCCAGAGCGCCTTCATCGAAGGGGAGATCCCCAGGGGCTATGCGCCGCGCAGCGTCAATGTGAGCGTGACCTGCAGCCAGATCCCGAGCGATTACGTGGTGCCGCTGCGCTACAGCTTCTCGGGGGTGCTCGCGAGCGACAACCGCTTCATCACCACCAGCCTGGCCGGTGTCGGGGTGGGCATGGTCGAGCAGGGGGCCCTGACCCCTATTCCATTCGATACCGCCATCGCGGTACCCTACTCGGCGGCGACCCAGGCCACCGACTACAAGGTGAGGCTCTACCCGACCCGGCTGCCGGGCCAGGTAGTACGCACCGGCCCCTACACCGGCACCATCATGGTCACGGTGAGCGTGCCCTGAGGAGACGCCGCTTCGCCCCTATTTTTCGACGAGGTCAATGATGAACAGTGACAGGGCCCTGCGCCACGAACCCAAACGCCATGGCATAGGACAGGGCTGGATCTGGATCCGCACCGGATTCGACATCTTCAACAAGGGGATGGGTGCCAGCGTGGCCATGATAGTGCTCTGGTTTGTGGTGGGCATCGTGCTGGATCAGCTGCCGGCGGGGGGCTTGATATCCCAGTTGCTCTACATGGTGTGGGGGGCTGGCTGGGTGGCGGTGGCGCGGCGGGGTCACCATGGCGAGGCACTGCAATTTGGCGACTTCTTTGCCGGTTTCCGCCATCGGTTGACCCCCTTGATGCTGGGGGGCCTGATGGTGCTCGGCCTCATCATGGGGATCCTGATGATCTGCGTGTTCCTGCTGCACCAGTGGGGACTCACCGGCCTGTTGTCCGCGGATCCGGGCTCCCTGGCGCTGACCCCGGAGCAGGCACAGGGTTTCCTCGTCTGCGCCCTGGTGGGATTGGCACTGTTCGTTCCCGTGCTGATGGCCATCACCTTCGCCCCCGCCCTTATCCTCTTCCATCAGGTCGGGATCTGGCAGGCAGCCCGGCTCAGCTTCAAGGGATGTCTGCGCAACATGTGGCCCTTCCTCTGGTGGGGGCTGCTCGGGGCCGTGCTGATCTTCTTTGGCGCACTCCTGATGTTGGTGGGCCTGCTGGTGGTGCTGCCTGCCATCAACTACTCCATTTATGCCGCCTATCACGACATCTATCTGGAGGATCAGGAGGCCGAGGAGGGAGAGACCCCGGTCAAGGCATTCGGTTTCGAAGCCTGACCTGGCACAGGATGGAGCAAAGAGGGGCCGCGAGGCCCTTTTTTTGTGGCGGCTCGCAGGGATCAGAGAGAGGGAGGGGCTTCCTGCCACAGGGGATCGTCCGCCATCCGCTCCACGAGAAAGTCGAGGAAGCTGCGCAGCAGGGGGGACATCTGTTTGCGGGTGCCATAAACGGCATAGACGCCGAGGCGCTTGGGCTGCCAGGGGGTGAGCAGGGGGACCAGGGCGCCGCTTGCCAGATGGGGGTGAACCGAGTAGGCGGGTTGCAGGCTGATCCCCGCCCCGTCCAGGGTGGCGGCCAGCAGCAGGTTGGAGATGTTGGCGCTGAGGTTGCCGCTCACCGGGACGGATTCGGGACCATCGGGCCCCAGAAACTCCCACAGGCTCTTGCCGAAATAGGTGTAGGTGAGGCAGTTGTGCAGTGCCAGATCCTGCACCTGCTGCGGCGGAGCATGGCGGGCCAGGTAGGCGGGGCTGGCGCACACCACCGAGTGGCAGGTACCGAGCCTGCGGGCCACCAGGTTGGGATCGAGGTCGTTGGTGATGCGCAGGGCGAGATCGATTCGCTCCTCCACCAGATTGACCGTCCGGTCCAGCAGCAGGATGTCGATCGCCGTGCCGGGGTAACGGGCCAGGTAGTCGTTCGCCGCCCCGACCAGCAGGGCTTCGGAGAGAGAGTAGCTGCTGGTGATGCGCAGTTGCCCCTTGGGGGCCTCGTCATGGCGGATGGCCAGGTGCTCCATCTCTTCCCCCAGGGCCAGCATGGCTCTGGCCCGGTTCAGCGCCTCTTCTCCCGGCCCGGTCAGGCTCAGCCGGCGGGTGGTGCGGTGCAGCAATCTGGCCCCCATCCAGCGTTCCAGCTCGGCCAGGTAGCGCGACACCATGGCGCGGGACATCTCCAGTTTCTCCCCGGCGCCGCTCAGGCTGCCCTGTTCCACCACGCAGACGAAGACCCGCAATGCGGTCAGCCTATCCATCTTGTGCCCCTATATGCTCGATTTGTGCAACAGTGATGCGCCTATTATGCGGTATTTGTATCGATGGTGATGCAATAAACTGCGCTCATTCCATTAATCCACACCGATGAGCGTTATCTGATGAACAACACACTGCGTACCCTGACCCTGACCAGCCTCCTGATGATGGGTTCCGCCCTGGCGGCCCCCCTGACCGTGACCGTCTACAACCCCGGCGAGAAGGCCATCTTCCCCGTCTCCTCCTCACTGGTAGCCGGTGACAAAGAGGCCATCCTGATCGATGCCCAGTTCGACGTGCAACATGGTCAGGCGCTGGTGGACATGATCAAGAAGAGCGGCAAGAAGCTGACCACTGTCTATATCAGTGCCGGTGACCCCGACTTCTACTTCGGTCTGGAACCCGTCATGGCGGCGTTCCCGGATGTCAAAGTGCTGGCCGACCAGCATGTGGTCGACCATATCAAGCAGACCAAGGATGCCAAGCTGAGCTACTGGGGCCCGATCCTGGGCAAGGATGCACCCAAGAGCCTGACCGTGCCGCAAGTGATGACGGCCAGCCACCTGACGCTGGATGGCGAGAAGATTGACATCAAAGAGATGAACACCCCGAATGCCTACCTCTGGGCCCCTTCCATCAAGACGGCCTTTGGTGGTGTGCCGGTCTACAGCGGCGTGCACGTCTGGATGGCGGACAGCCAGTCCAAGGCCGCTCGCAGCAACTGGGTCAAGGCGCTGAACAATCTGCTGGCCCTGAAACCCGAGCGTGTGGTGCCGGGTCACTTCCTGGGAACTGCGCCCAAGGGTACCGAAGCCGTGACCTTCACCCGTGACTACGTGCAGCGTTTTGAGCAGGAGCTGGCCAAGACCAAGCACTCCGGCCAGCTGATTGAAGCGCTGAAGAAGGCTTACCCCTCCCTGCCGGTCGACGATGGCCTGGCCATCGGTGCCAAGGTCAATACCGGCGAGATGAAGTGGTAACTCCCTGACGCCTACTTCCCTGTGTTTTTTTACCGGGCCCGAGGGCCCGGTTTTTTATCCAGCCTTGAAGCGAGAATGATGATGAACGAAGCGCAAACAACCCTCCATTATGTCTATGACCCCCTCTGTGGCTGGTGCTATGGCGCCGCCCCCCTGCTGAAAGCCGCTGCCGAGATCCCGGGCCTTCGCATCGAACTGCATGGGGGGGGCCTCTGGATGGGCGCCAGGCGCCAGGCCATGGGCCAGCCCCTGCGGGACTATGTGCGCCCCCATGACGAGCGCATCCACGCCCTCACCGGACAGCGCTTTGGTGAGCGCTACTTCAACGAGCTCCTGCTCAACGAGTCGCTGCTCCTCGACTCCGAGCCGCCCATTCGCGCCGTTCTGGCGGTGAGCGAGCTTGGCGGCGACGGCCTTGCCTTGTTGCACCGCATCCAGGAGACCCACTACCGGGATGGGGAATGGGTCGGTTCCCCGACACGGCTGGCGGCGCTCGCGCGGGAGCTGGGGCTGACACCGGAGGCATTCGCCCTGGCCTTTGGACGGGTCGATCTTGTGGGCCATCTGGCCACAAGCCAGGCGTGGCTGCGCCGGCTCGGCGGGCAGGGGTTCCCGACCCTGGGATTGATGCAAGGGGAGCGCGTCGTTGCGCTGCCTGTCTCCTCCTATCTGGGAGAGCCATCGGCATTCGCGGATCACATCGCCTCCCTGATGGGGTGAGTCTCTCACCCATCGCCTGCGGCTTGTCAAAGGAGAGGGAGAGGGCAGACCCGTCTGCGCGCCTCCCTTGTCCCCCGCACCGTTCTTGTGCATGCTATCGGCCTCATTGAACGGCAGGATGCAGTACCTATGAACCTTCGCGATCTCGAATATCTGGTAGCGCTGGAAGAGGAGAAACACTTTCGCAAAGCGGCGGAGCGCTGCTTTGTCAGCCAGCCGACCCTGAGTGGACAGTTGCGCAAGCTGGAAGATGAACTGGGGGTGATCCTCATCGAGCGCACCTCCCGCAAGGTGCTGTTCACGCCCGCCGGCGATGCCATGGCCCGTCAGGCACGCAAGGTGCTCAAAGAGGCGCGAGAGCTCAAGAGCATAGGCCAGCACTTCGCCGAGCCCATGTCCGGCGAGATCCACATCGGTTTCATTCCCACCGTGGGCCCCTATCTGCTGCCCCACATCATCCAGGATCTGCGTGAACACTTCCCCAAGCTGGAGTTCTACCTCTACGAAGATCAGACCCAGGTGCTGCTCAAGCGGCTGGAGGAGGGGGAGCTGGATTGCCTCGTGCTGGCGGAGCTGGAAGGGATGGAGGGGTTTGGCGCCATCCCCCTCTATCAGGAGCCCATGTGGCTGGCCGTGCCCCAGCATCACCCGGAGGCGAGCGCCAAGGCGGTGCCCCTGCACAATCTCAAGGGCAAGAAATTGCTGATGCTGGCCGACGGTCACTGCCTGCGGGATCAGGCGATGGGTTTCTGTTTTGCCGCGGGCATCGGTGAGGATCAGCGCTTCAAGGGCACCAGTCTGGAGACCTTGCGCAACATGGTCGCCGCCGGCAGCGGCATGACGCTGGTGCCCAGGCTCGCCGTGCCCGCCAACCCGGAGGAGGGGGGCGTCAGCTATCGCCCGGTGATCAACCCCGTGCCAGGGCGCACCATCTCCCTGCTCTATCGTCACTACTCGGTGCGCCGTCCCTGCTTCAATGAGCTGGCGGCCCGCATCTCGAGTCTGATGAAAGCCCTGCTGGGCTGACGCAGCCCGCTCGTCATCCCGAAACAAAAACCGGCGCCTGGGCGCCGGTTTTTGTTGTTTCCAGGGGGACCTAGAAGATGTCGTCGGTGGAGACGGGACCGTCTGTGGTCGCATCGTCACCGCCATACACCTGGTTGCCATCGGAGATCTGGCTCGCGTAGCGGGTGGGCTCTGTGCCCTCTTTGAAGAACTCCTCCGTGGTACTGCCATCGGCGCGATTGGTCAGCAGACCGGTTTCACGATCGATGCGGACCTGCATGATCCCTTCGGGGACCGGCATCTTGCGCTCGGGCACCTGTTGCAGAGCCGTCTTCATGAAGTCAATCCAGATGGGCTGGGCGGCGCCGCCGCCAAACTCGGCCCGGCCCAGACCGCGCTGGTGGTTGTCAAAACCGATCCAGGAGGTGGCCACCAGATTCGGGGTATAGCCGGAGAACCAGGCATCCCTAGATTCGTTGGTGGTCCCCGTCTTGCCCGAGATGTCGTGACGCTTGAGGTCACGGGCTGCCCGCCAGCCGGTACCACGCCAGCCATTGCCACCCCAGATGGCGGTGGTCAGGGTGTCGGTGATGAGGAAGGCGCTCTGGGCACTGATGGTCTGCGGTGCCATGTTGTTGGGCACGACAGGATCGATGGGGCACTGGGCCTTCCAGTCTGCCGTGGTATTGGCATAGGCATCCGCGCTGTCGAGACCGGCGGCGGCCAGCACGCCGCAGTCGCGGCAGGCGGCGGCCGGGTTGGCCTCGAAGAGGGGGGTGCCGAAGCTGTCGGTCACTTCGGTGATGAAGTAGGGGGTGACCTGGAAGCCGCCATTGGCCAGCACCGAGTAGCCGCGCACCACTTCCAGCGGGGTAAACTCCGCCGCACCCAGCGCCAGGGATTCGTTGGCGGAAATGTGATCACGGGCGAAGCCGAAGCGGGTCAGGCCGTCGATATAGGTATCCAGCCCGATGGCGCGCATCAGGCGGACCGACATCACGTTCTTGGACTTGGCAAGGCCGAGGCGCAAGGTGGTCGGCCCTTCATAGATGGCGGGCGAGTTCTTGGGTTGCCACATGGGGCCCTTGGCAGGATCCCACTGGTTGATCGGTGCATCGTTGATGAGGGACGCCAGGGTATAGCCCTGCTCCAGCGCGGTGGCATAGAGGAAAGGCTTGATGTTGGAGCCGACCTGACGACGGGCCTGATCGACCCGGTTGAACTTGGAGAGCTCGAAGCTGAAGCCGCCGACCAGGGCCTCGATGGCGCCGTCTTGCGGGTTCATGGCCACCAGGGCGGCGTTGACGTCGGGGATCTGGGAGAGCAGCAACTCTTCCCCTTTCTCCCTGACCCAGATCTGGGCGCCGACTTTGAGTACATCCCGCGCCGATTTCGGGGCAAAGCCCTGGCGATCGTCGGTGATGAAGGCGCGCGCCCACTTGATGCCATTCCAGCCCAGTTCGGCCTGTTTGCCATTCTTGAGCACCAGGGTGGCGCTCTTGTCGCCGAGCTGGGTGACCACGGCGGCCATCAGGGGCTGATAGGTCGGCTGCTTGGCCAGATGGGCCATGATCTGCTCGTAGTCCCAGGCCGTTTCACCGGCTTTCCACAGCAAGGCGGTCGGGCCACGGTAGCCGTGGCGGGTGTCGTAGTCGAAGACACCGTCCAGCAGCGCCTGATGGGCGGCGCGCTGACGCTTGGCGGTGACGGTGGTGTAGACGTGCAGCCCCATGGTGTAGGCATCTTCACCAAACTGCTCCACCATCTTCTGGCGTACCATCTCGCTCAGATAGGGGGCGTTCAGCGTGGTTTCGGCACCGTGAAAACGGGCCTTGACCGGCATCTTGGAGGCTTCGTCATACTGGGCCTGGGTGATCTTGCCGGTTTCCAGCATGCGACCCAGTACCACGTTGCGGCGAGCGAAGGCGCGCTCCGGGGAGCGGATCGGGTTCAGCATGGAGGGGGCCTTGGGGAGACCCGCGATGATGGCGATCTCGTCCAGGGTCAGATCCTTGACCTCCTTGCCGAAGTAGACCTGGGCAGCCGCGCCGACCCCGAATGCCCGGTAGCCGAGGGGGATCTTGTTGAGATAGAGGGTGAGGATCTCGTCCTTGGAGAGGTTCTGCTCGATGCGCCAGGCGAGGAATACTTCCTTGATCTTGCGTACAAGAGTCTTCTCGTTGCTCAGGAAGAAGTTGCGGGCCACCTGCTGGGTAATGGTACTGGCGCCCTGACGCGCCTGGCCGGAGACGGCCCAGACGGTGGCGGCACGGATGATGCCGATGGGGTCTATGCCCGGGTGCTCATAGAAGCGGGCATCTTCGGTGGCGAGTACGGCATCGATCATGGACTGGGGAATTTCGTCCAGCCGCAGGGGGATGCGACGAATTTCGCCAAACTGGGAGATCAATTCCCCGTCCCGGCTGTAGACCTTCATGGGGGTAGCCAGTTTGACATCGCGCAGGGCGCTGACGTCCGGCAACTGGGGCTTGATGTAGAAGTAGATGCCGATGAGGCTGGCAACGCCCAGCACAGCACCCAGCATCATGACAATAAACAGGCGAACGAGCCATTTCAGCATGGAAGAACTACCAATCGTCTTAAAATTAGCCAACGGGCGCAGAGTATAGCCTTTTTACCCTCGCGGATTCGAGGTTTTCCTGTCCGCAAACAGGCGACCCCGAGAAGAGGCGGGAGGGTAGCACTCCAGGGCACAATTACCAAGGGGGCGGCAATCAAGGCCGAAAGGAGAGGGGCGTCAACTTTTGACACAAACTTTATGACATTGATAGATAGAGCATTATATTGAGTTAAGCCGTCACATCATGACGCGCTGTCCTACAATAAGTCCGAAAACCCAATAACGCATGGATGTGTATATGTTTGGGCTATTAAGTAAGGGATCCCTCGTCTCCATGGCGGGCATTGATTTTGGCAGTCAAACCATCAAGGCCGTCACCATCAGCGGACGTCCCGGCAAGGTGCACCTCGGTTCGGTTGCCGAGATCCCCATGCCAAGAGGAACGCTGGTCGACTATCAACTTCAGGACATTGAACGGGTCAGTCAGTCTCTCAAGTCGCTCAAGCGGCTCGTGCAAGGGGATTGCCAGAACGTGGCCACGGCCGTGACCGGTTCCAACGTCATCACCAAGATCATTCAGGTCGATACCAACATCAACGAGAGCGAGCTGGAGAACCAGGTTCACCTGGAGGCAGAGCAGCTCATCCCCTTTCCCCTCGATGAAGTGAGCTTGGATTTTGAAATCCTCGGCATGGCGGGCGACAACGGGCGTCAGGAGGTCCTGCTCAGTGCCGCGCGGACCGAGAGCGTCAGTGGCCGGGTCAGTGCCCTGACGGAGGCAGGCATGACGACCATGGTGGTGGATGTGGGGGCCCATGCGCTCGGACGCGCCGTGCTGGCCTGCCTGCCTGACCTGCAAACCTCGGAGAAACCGGTTGGCATCGTCGACATCGGTGCCAGCGCCCTGACTTTCGCCGCCCTGCTACGGGGCCAGGTCATCTATTCCCGGTTGCAGAATTTTGGTGGTGATCAATACAGCCAGGCATTGGCCTCTTTTTACAGCATGAGTATGGAAGAAGCGGAACTGGCCAAGCTCCAGGGCTCCCTGCCTGCGGATCATGAGGTGGATGTCCTGTTGCCTCACCTCAGCACCCTGGTGTTGCAGATACGGCGCAACGTGCAGCTGTTTTGCAGCTCTTCGGGGAACAAGGAGCTCTCCAGGCTGGTGCTGACCGGAGGGGGGAGCCTGCTGCCGGGGCTGGCCGGACAAATCGGCAGCGAGCTCAACTGCGAGGTGCTGCATCCCGATCCCTTTGCACTTTTTGGCAAGCCGCAGGGAGAGGGGGGGCTGACTCATGGGGCCAAGTACATGACGGCGCTCGGGCTGGCACTGAGGAGCTTCACACCATGTCAAATATAAACCTTCTGCCCTGGCGGCAGGCTCGGGCGCAGCGTCAGAAGAAACAATTCGGCATCCTGTTCGGTCTGTTCCTGGCGGGGACGGCAGCCATCGCCTTTGCCGCAGACTGGCTGGTGCAGCAGCAGATCGGTTACCAGCAGCAGCGCAATCAGCGGTTGCAGCAGGAGATGGCAACCCTGGACACCCAGCTTGGGGAGATCAGGCTTCTTAAGGAACGGCGCAAGGAGTTGATTGACCGCATGCAACTCATCGAGCAGTTGCAGATGCGCCGCAACATCCCTGTGCGTCTGTTCAATCAGCTGCCGGTGCTGGTCCCCAATGGGGTATATCTTGATAGCCTTGCCTTGCAAAACAACAAGATAGATGTGAAGGGAAAGACCGAAGCCTATGGCAGGGTTGCCAGCATGATGCGCCGAATCGACGGTTCCGGCTGGCTGACACAATCCCAGCTCAGCACCATTTTCACGGCCGAGGTGGCCCCCATCGCCCTGAGCCAGTTCTCCATGATGTTCCAGATTGCCACGGCGCTACCCAACGTGGCTAAGGGGCAAAAATGAACCTGCAACAACTCAACGACCTGGATCTCAATGACATTGCCCGCTGGCCGCCGATCGCCAAGGGCATCTTTGTCTTCTTCTGCTGTGCTCTGCTTGGCGGGGCACTCTATTACTACGTGATTGCCAATTCCCTGGCGGCCCTGGGTCGTGAAGCCGCAAAAGAGACCGAGCTCAAGGGACAATTCGAGAGCAAGGCAATGCTGGCCGCGAACCTGGAAGCATACAGAAAGCAGATGGTCCAGCTGGAACATCTGGTCGACACCCAGCTCAAACAGCTGCCCAACACCCACGAAGTCGCCGGTTTGCTGGATGACATCAGCTTCATTGCCACCGACAACGGTTTGACATTGAACAGGATCAACTGGGAGCCAGAGGTGAAACACGAGTTCTCCACCGAGCTGCCCATGCGCATCGAGGTCGTGGGCACCTATCACGAACTTGGCAAGTTCACGGCGGACATGGCTGCTTTGCCGCGCATCGTGATTCTGGATTCTTTCCAGCTCAGCCAGGGGAAGGGGGGTGAGCTGATCGGTATGTCCATGCAGGCCAAGACCTACAAGTACAACGGCAAAACCGTGGAGAAAAAGCCATGAGTATGAGAGTGGGCGTACTTCTCTTGTCGGCGCTGCTGTTGACGGCCTGTGGGGGACAGGAGGACATGGATGAATATGTCAAACAGACCAAGGCCAGAAAGCCGGTACCGATCGAACCTTTGCCGGAGATAAAGCCCTTCTCGCCCATGGTCTATCAACGCAGCGATCAGCGCAGTCCGTTTATTGCACCCCAGCCGGAAACCAGTTCCAGGCTGGATGCCAAGGCCAAGCCGGACTGTGCCCAGATAGTGGCCAATCGGGAAAAGGAGGTGCTGGAACGCTACTCGCTTGCCAGCCTGAGCATGAAAGGCTCCATCGGCAAGCAGGGGCAGTTGTGGGCATTGATCAAAACCCCGGACGGGCAAGCCGTGCGCGTCGGGCTCAACCAGCACATGGGGCTGGATCAGGGCAGGGTCATCAAGATAACGAACACGCATGTTGACTTGATGGAGACGGTACCGGATGGCAAAGGATGCTGGGTCACCCGAGAAACCCAGCTGGCCATGGCCAATCTCGACGCAAAACTATGATCAGGGATGAGCAGAGATGAGAACAACAATAAGAAGGATGACCGGTGTGGCGCTGCTGTGGCTGGGCGGATGCACTCAGGTGTGGGCAGTACCCGCGTTGCAGGAGGTCAAGGTGAATCCCCTGCTGGCCGATCAACTCCTGCTGGAGCTCAGCTTCAGCGAACCGGTCAGCGGTTTTACGGACAGGTTGACCTATGAACCCAATCAGCTTCTGCTGCACGTACCCGGGGCCATCGGTGCCCTGACGGTCAATCCCCTGCCCATCAAGCAGCAAGGGGTGAACAACCTCCTGGTGGAGGGGAAGGGGCAGGGGCTCGACATCAAGATCGCCCTCGATCAGCTCACCCCCTATCAGGTCCATCAACAGGGCAATAAATTGCTGGTGGCGCTGGGAGACAAGGCCGGGCAGCCGGTTGCCTCCTCGGCGGCGCCTGTTGCAGCCAGCCAGTCTGCGCTCGTCAGAAGCCAGCCGGTGACTCAGTCTGCATTGATTGACACCCAGCGAGTTGCCCAGAACCAGTCCCAGTATCAGGCTCAGCCGGCCATGGCTTCCACACCTACTGTGGCTCCTTCGCCCGTTGCCCCCGGCAAGCCGGTGTTGTCCGTGTCTCAGACAAACATGGGGGGCGCCTACTTCAACTCGGTCAAGGGCGTGGATTTTCGCCGTGGCAAGGAGGGGCAGGGGGAGTTCCTCGTGACGCTGGACAACAGTTCGGCGGCGGTGGATGTCAGCAGCCGTGGTCAGAAAGTGCTGGCCAAGTTCCACGGTACCCGGGTGCCTGATGATCAGCTCAACCTCATCAATGTGCAGGACTTTGCTACCCCGGTCTCCCAGGTGGAGGTGTTCCGCCAGGGCAATGACACCCTGTTCGAGCTCTCGGTGAACGGCCAGTTTGACTACCGTTACGATCAGGCCGACAAGATGTTCATCATCGAGGTGAAAAAAAGGGTGGCTACCACGGCGGCGAAGCAGTACCAAGGCAAGCCCATCTCATTGAACTTCCAGGATATTCCTGTTCGTACCGTGTTGCAGATCATCGCCGATTTCAACAATCTGAACCTGGTGACCACGGACTCGGTCTCCGGCAACATCACGCTGCGTCTCGATGGCGTGCCCTGGGAGCAGGCGCTGGACATCATCCTCAAGGTCAGAGGGCTGGACAAACGGCTGGATAACAACATCCTGCTGGTGGCGCCGGCGGACGAGATTGCCGCTCGCGAGAAACAGCAGATGGAGAGCCGCAACCAGGTGGCGGATCTTGCTCCCCTCTACACCGAGTATCTGCAGATCAACTATGCCAAGGCATCGGAAGTGGCGGCCCTGCTCTCCTCCGAGAGTACCAAGCTGCTCTCCCCCAGAGGGGCGGTCAGCGTGGATGAACGTACCAACGTGCTGGTAGTCAAGGACACGGCGGATGTCATCAGCAACGTCAAGCGGATGCTGGATATCCTCGATATCCCGGTCAAGCAGGTGGTGATCGAGGCGCGCATGGTGACCATTGATGATGGTTTCGATGAGGCACTGGGGGTGCGCTGGGGTGTGACCAAGACAGACGGTCATGGCAACGGCACCTCGGGCACCATAGAGGGTAATGATGGCGCCGGAAACAATGATGGCAGTTCCACCATCACTCGCCCCAACGTAGAAGACAGACTCAACGTCAACCTGCCGGTGACCAACGCGGCCGGCACGTTGGCGTTCCAGGTTGCCCGTCTTGCCAATGGCACCCTTTTGGATCTTGAGCTCTCGGCTCTGGAAAAGGAGAGCAAGGCCGAGATCATCGCCAGTCCGCGTGTCACCACGGCCAACCAGAAGCCGGCCCTGATCGAGCAGGGGACCGAGATCCCCTATGTGGAGTCCTCTTCGAGCGGGGCGACCTCGGTCACCTTCAAGAAGGCGGTGCTGAGCCTCAAAGTCACACCGCAGATCACCCCGGACAACAGGGTGATCCTGGACTTGACCGTGACTCAGGATACCAAGGGTGAAACCGTGCCGACCGGGACCGGGGATGCGGTGTCCATCAACGCCCAGTCCATCACCACCCAGGTGTTGGTCAACAACGGTGAAACTCTGGTGCTTGGCGGCATCTATCAACAGACCATCAAGAGCGATGTCAGCAAGGTGCCGCTGCTGGGGGATATCCCCGGGTTGGGCTATCTGTTCAAGAAAACCACCAGTGAAAACAAGAAGCGTGAACTGCTGATCTTCGTGACCCCGAGGATAGTGACCGACGCCCTCTGAAAACTTTACTTGTGAGAGTAAAACACATATAACCTTACGCCCCGATGAGGCTGGGGCGTAAGGGCTGCGGTTGCCAGTCCTGGTTTCTACTGAGATAATCCCCCTCCTGATCCATCGCAAGATAAGGTTCATAGGTACCCCGGTCGAGTGTTTACCGGGGCCATACAGTTTGTAATTACTAACGAAAAGACATGGCTGAGAAACGCAATATTTTCCTGATAGGTCCCATGGGTGCGGGCAAGAGCACCATAGGTAGACATCTGGCAGAACAACTGCACATGGAGTTTTTCGACTCAGATCATGAGATTGAGCGCCGCAGTGGTGCCGATATCGGCTGGGTGTTCGATGTTGAAGGCGAAGAAGGCTTCCGGATCCGCGAAGAGAAGGTGATCGGTGAGCTCGCCGAACAGCAGGGTATCGTGCTGGCAACGGGTGGCGGTGCCATCAAGAGCCGTGAAACCCGCAACAAACTCTCCGCACGCGGCATTGTGGTCTACCTCGAAACCACCATTGAAAAGCAATTGGCGCGAACCCAGAGAGACAAGCGTCGTCCCTTGCTGCAAACCGAAGAGCCGCCCCGTGAAGTGCTTGAGCGTCTTGCGCAAGAGCGCAACGCCCTGTACGAAGAGGTTGCCGATTTTGTCATCCAGACGGATGACCAGAGTGCCAAAGTTGTCGCTAATCAAATCGTCAAGTTGATTGGTATGTAATTCATTAGAGGACGTCCATGGAAAGGTTGAAGGTCGAACTGGGTGAACGCAGCTACCCGATAGAGATAGCTGCCGGTCTGCTGCAACGCCCCGAGGTACTGGCGCAGACGATCAAGGGCAAGCGGGTCATGATAGTGACCAATACCGTGGTCGCGCCCCTGTATCTTGAACAGATCATTCAGTTGCTGTCCGGTTTTCAGGTGGAACACCTGATCCTGCCCGATGGCGAGGCCTACAAAACCCTGGCGACCTTCGAGCGGATCATGTCTGCTCTGCTGGAAACCAGCCATGGTCGTGATACCACTCTGATCGCTCTGGGGGGCGGTGTGATAGGTGATGTTGTCGGCTTTGCTGCGGCAAGCTACCAACGAGGCATTCCGTTTATTCAGGTGCCTACCACGCTGCTCTCCCAGGTTGACTCTTCCGTCGGCGGCAAGACCGCCGTCAACCATCCCCTCGGCAAGAACATGGTGGGTGCCTTCTATCAGCCCAAGCATGTGATCATCGATACCGACTGCCTCAAGACCCTGCCTGCCCGGGAATTTGCCGCCGGCATGGCCGAGGTGATCAAATACGGCATCATCTGGGATGCCGCCTTCTTCTCCTGGCTTGAAACCAACATGACCCGCCTGCAGCGCCTCGACGGTGATGCACTCTCCTATGCCATTCGCCGCTGCTGCGAGATCAAGGCCGATGTGGTCGGTCAGGACGAGACCGAGCACGGCGTGCGCGCCTTGCTGAACCTGGGACATACCTTCGGCCATGCCATCGAGGCGGAGAAGGGTTATGGCAACTGGCTGCACGGTGAAGCCGTGGCGGCAGGAACCATGCTGGCGGCCGAGACGGCCCTGGCCCGTGGCGACATGACGGCGCAAGAGGTGGCACGAGTCCGCGATCTGCTGTTGGCCGCCGATTTGCCGGTCAAGGCACCGTCCGATATGGATTTTGCCGCCTTCATTCGCCATATGCGCCGTGACAAGAAGGTGCTGGAAGGCAAACTGAGGCTGGTGCTGCCGATCGGGATCGGACAGGCCCAGGTCGTGGCCGATGTGACAGACGAGCAATTGATGGCGGTGATCGAGTCTGGTCGTGACCACTAATAAATTGCTCAAACTGCCTTCTCAGCGGCAGTTGGTTGACCGGCTGCTGCACCTGATCGAGTTCAACCACCCCTTTGTTTTTCTCTCCGGCAAGCCAGGCAGTGGCCGTGGCACACTGTGCGAGTCGCTGCTTGCCCAACTGCCCGATGCGGTGCGGGTGGCCAGCCTCATCGGCAGCCCGTCCATGAAGATGGCGGATGTGCGCCAGTTGCTGTTGCAGCAGGTGGTGGCACGTCCCCTGTTCAACGCGCAGGATGCCCTGGCGGACAGCTTCTTTCGCATGGTGGGTGACAAGCCTGCCAGACTGCTGCTCATCATCGAACGTGCCGATACCTTGCCTGCCGAGCTGGTGGGGGAGTTGTGGGCGCTCTGTCGTCACAACGATACCCTGGCATCTCCTCATAAACTGGCCATCCTGCTCTCGGGTGATGACGCCTGGTGTCGCAACCAGAAGGAGCTCCTCAAGGGACGAGCCATGCCAGCCCTCGAGCTGGAAGTCGCGCCACTGAGCGCTCCTGAGCAACGTATCTTCTTGTATGAGAAGGCCAAAGAGCTCAAGATCCCGACAGCCCTCTTGCCCAAGCCGAAAGTGGAAGAGATCCTGAATGGGGCGGGCGGACATCCGTCAGCCATCATGCAGTTACTGGAGGATACCATGACCGACAGAAGGCCCAAGAAACGTCAGGCCGAGTTGCCCGTCAAGAAGATAGCGATCGTGCTTGCCCTGGTGGCGGGCGGGTTGCTGGCCCTGAGCTATCTGCCCCTGTTCGACAGTGCAGGCCAGGACCCCGCCCAGGCTCCGTCCCAGGGGATGGCGTTGCCCGATCCTGTCTCAAGCGATCCTGTGAACGTCGGTGCGGCGAGCGGGGCTTTGGGTACTCAGGCGAACAGTGGCGCCGCTGCCATCCCGTCAGGGAATCAGGTTGCCCGCGATTGGCAGTCCGATGCCAAGCCCTTGCCCAAGAAGGTCGAAAGTGAGACGGTCACCACGGAGTCAACCAACTATGAGGGGCGCCGGGTCGTCATCTCCGACGAAGTGGTCGAGAAATTGATGAACCAGCCGAACGTCAGCGGCGCCTTGCCCACGGCCGTGGTGGATGAGCTGGTGGGGAGCGGTTCCCGTGCGGTCCCGACCGGAACGACGGCCCAGGTCAAGAATCCGGCCCCGAACAGTGTCCCCGCCCGGACAGAGGCTCAACCGGCCAGTGGCGCGCAGACAGCGCCGGTCGCGGCCCCAGCGGCCAAGGTGGCGTTGACGCCGGTGGCGACTCTCAACAAGAAGCCGAAGAATCACTACAGCATCCAGTTGATGGGGGCGAGCAACACCAAGGCGGTAGACAGCTTTGTGGCCGAGCATGGCTTGGCGGGCAAGGTGTGGGTCTACAAGACCCGTTTCCGTGGCAGTCCCTGGTATGTGGTGGTGCAGGGAGACTACGGCAGCAGTGCCCAGGCCAAGGCGGCCATTCGCAAGCTGTCGCCTGCCTTGCTCAAGGGACAACCCTGGCCCAAGTCATTCGCCCAGATACAAAAAGAATTGAAGCAATAGCCAGCCACCCGAAGAAGGGGGTAGAATCACCCCCCTTTTTTGGGCATAGCCTTGTCAACACCGGACTTCCATGAAAAAAACACGCGCGTTTTTAAAATGGGCCGGGGGAAAATACTCCCTGGTCGAAGAGATCGCCGAGCGTTTGCCGGCCGGGCGTGTGTTGCTGGAGCCCTTCGTCGGGGCGGGATCCGTGTTTCTCAACACGGATTACGACGCCTATGTGCTCAACGACATCAATCCGGATCTCATTGGCCTCTACAACCACCTCAAGCAGCAGCCGGACAGCTTCATCAGCGAGGCCCGCAAGCTGTTCGTGGCCGAGCACAACCACAAGACCGCCTATTATCGGCTGCGTACCCAGTTCAACCAGACCGCTGCCGGGTTTGAGCGGGCTCAGTTGTTCCTGTTTTTGAATCGCCATGGTTTCAACGGCTTGTGCCGTTACAACAAGAAGGGGGGGTTCAACGTTCCCTTCGGTTCCTACAAGAAACCCTACTTCCCGGAGAAAGAGCTGTGGGCGTTTGCCGAGAAGGCGCAGAAGGCGACGTTCATCTGCGAAAGCTATGCCGACGCCATGGCCCGTGCAGAGGAAGACTGGGTGATCTACTGTGATCCGCCCTATGCCCCCCTCTCCACCACGGCGAGTTTCACCACCTATTCGGCAGGCGGTTTCACCCTGGACGATCAGGCGCTGCTGGCCAGGCTGGCTCGCCACACCGCCGCCCATAAAGGGGTGCCCGTGCTCATCAGCAACCATGACATCGAGTTGACCCGCGAGCTCTATCGTGGCGCCCGGCTCGACGAGATCTTGGTCAAGCGTACCATCAGCCGCAACGGCGGTGGTCGCAACAAGGTGGCCGAGCTGCTGGCGCTCTATCCGCCCGGCATCGAGCCCGAACAGGGCTATTATCCCGGTGAGGCGGAGCTGGTTGCCGTCGGCTGAGTGAACAACGGTCCCTGAGGGGGCCGTTGTCATTTCTGATGCTGCCGCTGGCATTCCGTGAGCCGCGCCTGGCATCGTGTGCCAGCCATGGTGCCGGAGCGGCGTGTTCTGTAGATGCGGGTCGTTTTCATCGCCCTTTTGCGATAAAATTGCGCCGTTTTTTCTGCCACGCTGCCAATGGATGACGCTGATGAAAGACTTTCTGATTGCCCCCTCTATCCTCTCCGCCGACTTTGCCCGTCTGGGTGAGGATGTGGCCAAGGTGCTGGCCGCCGGGGCCGACGTGGTCCATTTCGATGTGATGGACAACCATTATGTCCCCAACCTGACCATAGGCCCCATGGTCTGTCAGGCGCTGCGCGATTACGGCATCGAAGCGCTCATCGACGTGCACCTGATGGTCAAGCCGGTGGATCGCATCGTGCCTGATTTTGCCAAGGCCGGTGCCAGCCTGATCACCTTCCACCCGGAAGCCTCCGATCACGTGGATCGCACCCTGGGCCTCATCAAGGAGCAGGGTTGCCAGGCTGGTCTGGTGCTGAACCCCGCGACCCCGCTCACCTGCCTGGAGTACGTGATGGACAAGCTGGACGTGATCCTGCTGATGTCGGTCAACCCGGGCTTTGGCGGTCAGAGCTTCATCCCCGGCACCCTCGACAAGCTGCGCCAGGTGCGCCGTCTGATCGACGAGAGCGGCCGCGACATTCGCCTGGAAATCGATGGCGGGGTCAAGGTCGACAACATTCGCGAGATTGCCGAGGCGGGTGCCGACATGTTCGTGGCGGGCTCTGCCATCTTCGGCAAGCCGGATTACAAGGCGGTGATCGACCAGATGCGCGCGGAGCTTGCCCATGTCCGTCGCTGATCGCCCCTTTGACCTGGTGCTGTTCGATCTGGATGGCACCCTGATTGACAGCGCCCCGCAACTGGCGCTGGCGGTCAACCGTACCCTGGCGGAGCTGGGGTTGGCCGAGGCCGACGAGTCCGTGGTGCGTACCTGGGTCGGCAACGGCGCCGACAAGCTGATCCAGCGGGCTCTCGATTACCGCGACGCCCCGGAGCAGTTTGCCAAGGCCCGCCCCCTGTTCGACCGTCACTATCAGGCCTGTCTGCTGGAAGGCCTGGCCATGTATGACGGAGTGGCCCGTAGCCTGCGCCGTCTGCAGGGGCTGGGTTACCAGCAGGCCGTGGTGACCAACAAACCGAGTCACTTCGTGCAACCCATTCTGGAGGCCCTCGGCATCAGCGACTGTTTCGCACTCTGGCTCGGGGGCAACTGCGTACCCGTCAAGAAGCCGAGCCCGGAGCCGCTGTTGCACGCCTGCCACGAGCTGGGTGTCAGCCCGTCCCGCACCCTGATGGTGGGGGATTCCGAAAATGACGTGCTGGCCGCCCAGGCCGCCGGCATGAAGGTGGTGGGGCTCACCTATGGCTACAACTATGGCCGCCCTATCGCAGACTCTCGCCCCGACTGGGTTTGCGAGCAGTTTGCCGAACTCGACGCCCTGCTGGTCTGATCCAGACCGGGCTGGCGGATAACAAGGATTACTACTCTGATGACTAAACCAATCGTATTGAGCGGTGCCCAACCCTCGGGCCAGCTGACCATCGGCAACTACATGGGAGCCCTGCGTCAGTGGGTCAGCATGCAGGATGACTTCGACTGCCTCTATTGCATCGTCGATCTGCACGCCATCACCACTCGCCAGGATCCGGCCGCCTTGCGCAAGGCGTGCCTCGACGCAGCCGCCCTCTATCTGGCGGTGGGCATTGACCCGGCCAAGAGCACCGTCTTCATCCAGTCCCACGTGCCCCAGCACGCCGAGCTCGGCTGGATCCTGAACTGCTACACCCAGATGGGCGAGCTGTCGCGCATGACCCAGTTCAAGGACAAGTCCGCCCGTTTCGAGAACAACGTCAACGTCGGCCTGTTCGGTTATCCGGTGCTGATGGCGGCCGACATTCTGCTTTATCAGGCCAATCAGGTGCCGGTTGGCAATGACCAGAAGCAGCATCTGGAGCTGACCCGCGACATCTGCACCCGCTTCAACAACCTCTATGGCGAAGTCTTCACCCTGCCGGAACCCTTCATTCCGACCGAAGGGGCCCGGGTGATGAGCCTGCAGGACCCGACCAAGAAGATGTCCAAGTCCGACGACAACGAGGCCAACTTCATCGGCTTGCTGGAAGATCCCAAGCAGATCGTCAAGAAGATCAAGCGGGCGATGACCGACTCGGATGAGCCGGCCGTGGTGCGTTTTGATCCCGAAAACAAGCCGGGGGTCTCCAATCTGCTGACCCTGATGTCCGGTGTGACCGGCCGCTCCATCCCGGAGCTGGAGCAGCACTTCGAAGGCAAGATGTACGGCCACCTCAAGAGTGAAACGGCCGATGCCGTGGTCGCCTTGCTGGAACCCATCCAGGCGCGCTTCCGCGAGCTGCGTCAGGATGAGGCCCATCTGCAGGCCATTTTGGCGGCTGGCGCACAAAAGGCGCGTGAAAGGGCTGAAAAAACCCTGATCAGCGTATATGATGTCGTCGGCTTCGTTCCTCGAGCCTGACATACTGGGAAGGTGTAGTAGAAGAGAGCTGGGTGGATGCCTGGCTTTCTTTGTTTTACACCTTCCGGTTTGTCGCAACCTCCCCAATGTCAAACACGGGCTTTGCCCCAAGAGAAAGCATGTCTGTCGAATCACAAACCCTGAGTGAAGAGTTGGGTGACAAGGGTCACTGGCTGCGCAAGTTTCGCAAGGCCAAGAGCCTAAATACCTTGCAGTTGATGGTCTCCAACGCCATCGACAAGCACCACAAGACCCCGGCCATCGCGGCTGCCATCTATCTGGCCGAGTGCCAGCGGGAACGGGAACTGGAACAGGGCCGTTATCTGGACCGCTGAGGTCCGTTCCCTTGCCAAGGTGACTCCTTCCCACCTGCCTGTCACGACCTGTGCCCTTTTCCCGGTCGCCTCCCGTCTCTTTTACCTTGCCATCCTGACATGGAGCGGCTGATGCTGCCCGGTCGGGGACAGGCCCACCGCCGGGTGGGGTCGACAGGCCCGGATCGCCATTGAAGAGCGGACAGACTGCACAGCAGGTGAGGTGATCGCCGGTTTATTAACGCAAAGAGACATGCCAGAATGCGCGGCGTTTGTCTGCCCGCCCTCGCAACGGGCTGTCCGATCACCGTCTCTGTCTTATTCCCAGGGTGTTTGCATGCTGCTACTCATCGACAACTACGACTCCTTTACCTGGAACCTGGTGCAATACTTCGGCGCTCTGGGGCAAGAGGTGGTGGTCAGGCGCAACGATGAGCTGAGCCTGGAGGAGATAGCCCGGCTTGCACCCCGCCATCTGGTGATCTCTCCCGGCCCCTGCACGCCAAACGAGGCGGGCATCTCTTTGGCCGCCATCTCCCGTTTTGCCGGCGAGATCCCCATCCTCGGCGTCTGTCTCGGCCATCAGTCCCTGGCACAGGCCTTTGGTGCCCGGGTGGTGCGTGCCCGTCAGGTGATGCACGGCAAGACTTCTCTCATCCGTCACAAAGGGGAGGGGGTGTTCAAGGGGCTCAACAACCCGCTGCGGGTGACCCGCTATCATTCTCTGGTGGTGGAGGCGGCGTCGCTCCCCGACTGTTTCGAGGTCACCGCCTGGAGCGAACATGCCGACGGCAGCCAGGACGAGATCATGGGGCTGCGGCATAAAACGCTGGCGCTGGAGGGAGTGCAGTTCCATCCGGAGAGTATTCTGAGCGAACAGGGGCACCAGTTGCTGGCCAACTTTTTGGCCGTTTCCTGAAAAAATTGCGATGTCTGTCTCAAAACCGTCATGAGGCAAAAAAAAATTTCCCTGAGACTTTATTCACCCTCCTCCCTGTCCAAATTATCTCTTGCCAACACCCCCTGAGCCGTTATGCAATGCGGTTGCCTAAAATCTCAAAGGCAATCGAACATTGTTCCTTATAGGCGGTTAAGTTACAGACTTTTTACTTTTTTTCTGTGATAATTCCGCCACGTTTACACGGATTTAACTTTTGGGCGGTGGATTATTCTGCCGCGAGATAGCAGGAGAGCAATATGTCAGAGTTGTTGGCAGTGACACGTGAAGTGTTTGATGAAGTGATGGTTCCCAACTATGCGCCGGCCAAAATCATCCCGGTGCGCGGCGAGGGGTCACGTGTCTGGGATCAGGAAGGCCGCGAGTATGTGGATTTCGCGGGCGGGATCGCGGTCAATGGCCTGGGCCATTGCCATCCCAAACTGGTCGAGGCCCTGAAATCCCAGGGTGAGAAGCTGTGGCACCTCTCCAACGTGATGACCAACGAGCCGGCCCTGCGCTTGGCCAAGAAACTGGTCGCCGCCACCTTCGCCGAGAAGGTCTATTTCTGCAACTCCGGCGCCGAAGCGAACGAAGCGGCCCTCAAGCTGGCCCGCCGCTACGCCATCGAGAAGTTCGGGGCCCACAAGACCCAGATCATCGCCTTCCACCAGGGCTTCCACGGCCGTACCTTCTTTACCGTCAGCGTCGGCGGCCAGGCTGCCTACTCCGATGGCTTCGGTCCCAAGCCTGCCGACATCACCCACGTCGCCTACAACAACCTGGAGGAGCTGGCTGCCGTCATCTCCGACAACACCTGCGCCGTGGTGATGGAGCCGCTGCAGGGCGAGGGTGGCATCATCAGCCCCACCGACGAGTTTGCCAAGGGGGTGCGCGAGTTGTGCGACAAGCACAACGCCCTGCTGGTTTATGACGAGGTGCAATCCGGTGTCGGTCGTACCGGCGAGCTGTTTGCCTATATGGGTCTGGGCGTCACGCCGGACATCCTCACCAGCGCCAAGGCGCTGGGCGGTGGCTTCCCCATCGGCGCCATGCTGACCACCACCGAGATCGCCTCCCACCTGAAAGTGGGCACTCACGGCTCCACCTACGGCGGCAACCCGCTGGCCTGCGCGGTGGCAGAGGCGGTGATCGACGTGGTCAACACCCCGGAAGTGCTGAGCGGTATCAAGCAGCGCGAGCAGCTGTTCCGCGAAGGGCTGGAAGCCATCAACGCCAAGTACCACTGCTTCAGCGAAGTGCGCGGCAAGGGCCTGCTGCTGGGCGCCGTGCTCAACGATGACTTCAAGGGCCGCTCTCGCGACTTCCTGCTGGCCTCCATCGATCAGGGCCTGATGGCGCTGGTTGCCGGTACCAACGTGGTGCGTTTTGCCCCCTCCCTGGTGATCCCGGAAGCGGACATCAAGGAAGGGCTGGCCCGGTTCGAGAAAGCGGTCGCTCAGGTGGTCAACGCCTGATCCAAATTGAGGTGGGGAGCCCTCCCGGCAGGAGCCGGGACCCCACCTGTCGTCAATGAAAGGGAGTTGTCATTTATGTTGGTTATCCGTCCTATCGAGCAGCGCGACTTCGCCGGCCTCAAGACCTGTGCCATCGAATCCGGCACCGGCATGACATCCTTGCCGGTCAACGACGAGCTGCTGCAACGCAAGATCGATGCCTCGACCCAGACCTTCCTGGACAAGCCCGCTGGCAAGGGCGAGTGCCTCTATTTCTTCGTGGCCGAGGATCTGGAGACCGGGGAGATGGTCGGTACCTGCGCCATCGACGCGGCGGTCGGCCTGTCCCAGGCGTTCTACAACTATCACATCGGCAAGGTGGTGCACTCCTCTCCCAAGCTCGGCATCTACAATGTCGTGGAAACCCTCACCCTCTCCAACGACTACACCGGCAATTCCGAGCTCTGCACCCTGTTTCTGCGTGAATGCGCCCGCGAGGGGCTCAACGGCCGTCTGCTCTCCAAGCACCGTTTCCTGTTCATGGCCGAACACCCCGAGCTGTTTGACAGTACCGTCTTTGCCGAGATGCGTGGTGTCTCCGATGGCAACGGCCACAGCCCCTTCTACGAGTGGCTGCAAAAACATTTCTTCTCGATGGATTTTCCCACCGTCGACTATCTGACCGGCATCGGCAAGAAGCGCTTCATCGCCGAGCTGATGCCCAAGTACCCCATCTACGTCAATCTGCTGAGCAACGAGGCGCGCGCCGTCATCGGCAAGACCCACGAAAAGACCCGGCCTGCCCTCAAGATGCTGCAGGATGAGGGGTTCGTGAATCGCGGTTATGTCGACATCTTCGACGCCGGCCCCACCGTCGAATGCGAGGTGAAGAACATTCGCAGCGTGCGCCGCAGCCAGAAGTTGGCGGTGCTGGTGGGTGAGCCCATCGGCGGCCATACCTACCTCATCTGCAACGCCAGGTTCGAGCAATACCGCGCCTGCTACGGCAACATCCGGGTCGATCTGGACAAGCACGAAGCCATCATTCCGCCCAAGATGGCGGCCGCCCTCAAGGTGGAAAATGGCGACATGGTGCGCGTCGTCGATCTGGATTGACCCGCCCCGCAGCACAGCATTGAGACAGGCTGCCGAGGCGGCCTGCGTACCCACAGGGAGTGAATTGATGATGTCTTTAGTCCAGTATATCGATGGCCAGTGGCTGGCCGGTGAAGGCAAGCCGTTCGAATCCATCGACCCGGCCAAAAACGAGGTGATCTGGCGTGGTGAGGCGGCAAGCCAGTCCCAGGTGGATGCGGCCGTCAAGGCGGCCCGCACGGCCTTCTACCATTGGTCCGATCTGGCCCTTGAAGAGCGCCTTGCCATCGTGCGCCGCTATGCCGACCTGCTCGGCGAGCACAAGGAGGCGCTGGCCCTGACCATCGCCCGTGAAACCGGCAAGCCCCTGTGGGAGACCCGCACTGAAGTGGCGGCCATGCAGGGCAAGATCGCCATCTCCATCCGGGCTCATGACGAGCGTACCGGCACGGTGGAAAACCCCATGCCGGGCGCCAAGGCGTTCGTGCGCCACAAGCCCCATGGCGTCGTGGCCGTGTTCGGCCCCTACAACTTCCCGGGCCACCTGCCCAACGGCCACATTGTGCCAGCGCTCATCGCCGGCAATGCGGTCGTGTTCAAGCCTTCCGAGCTGACCCCCATGGTGGCTGAAGCCATGGTCAAGGTGTGGCAGGAGGCGGGGCTGCCCAAGGGGGTGCTCAACCTGGTGCAGGGGGAGGTCGACACCGGCAAGGCGCTGGCCGGCAACCCGGACATCGACGGCCTCTTCTTCACCGGCTCCTCACGTACCGGCCACTTCCTGCATCAGCAGTTTGCCGGCCAGCCGGGCAAGATCCTGGCACTGGAGATGGGTGGCAACAACCCGCTGATCGTGAAAGATGTGAGCGACATCGACGGCGCCGTCCATGCCATCGTGCAGTCCGCCTTCATTACCTCCGGCCAGCGTTGCACCTGCTCGCGCCGTCTGTTTGTCGAGCGCGGCGAGCGAGGCGATGCCCTGGTCAAGCGCCTGGTGGAGGTGGTCGGCCAGATCAAGGTCGGCCTCTATGACGCCGCCGAGCAGCCGTTCATGGGCGCCATGATCAGCGAGAAGGCCGCACTCGGCATGGTCGAGGCGCAAGCCAACCTGCAGCGCCTAGGTGGTGAAAGCCTGCTTGCCCTCAAGCACCTGGAAGTGGGCACCGGCTTTGTCTCCCCGGGCATCATAGACGTGACCGCGGTCAGCGCGCTGCCGGATGAGGAGTACTTCGGCCCGCTGCTGCAACTCGTCCGCTACGACGACTTCGATGTGGCCATCGAGAAGGCGAACGCCACCAGTTTCGGTCTCTCGGCCGGTCTGCTCGGTGACAACGAAGCGGACTGGAACCACTTCTTCAAGCGGATCCGTGCCGGTATCGTCAACTGGAACAAGCCCATCACCGGCGCCTCCAGTGCCGCCCCCTTCGGCGGCATCGGTGCCTCCGGCAACCACAGGGCGAGCGCCTACTACGCCGCCGACTACTGTGCTTACCCGGTCGCCTCCGTCGAAGACAGCAAGGCTGCTATGCCGGATCAGCTGTCTCCCGGTCTGACCTTCTGATAACAAGAAAATAAAAGAGGGGCACTGAACAGGTGCCCCTGTCTGTACCCGCAATCAAAGGAAAGAGAGATGCAAAAGGATATCGACACCCTGTTTGGCCATCTGTGGGACAACTACATTCAGGTCACCCCCAGTGCTCACAAGGTTCATCAACTGCTGGGCGGCGGTGCCCCCATCATCAACGATCACGTGGCGTTTCGGACCTACAACCTGCCCAAGCTCGGTCTCGAGAAACTGGCGGCCCACTTCCGTGCCCTGGGGTACGAAGAGAAGGGCGAGTATGTGTTCAAGGCCAAGAAGCTCTATGCCAAACACTTCGAGCATAAAGATCCTGATGCGCCCAAGGTGTTCATCAGCGAGCTGAAGGTGGAAGAGCTCTCCGAAGGTGCCCAGGCCATCATCCACAAGCTGGTGGATCAGGTACCCGATCACCTCACCGACACCCCGGCTTTCCTCTACGCCGGCGCGCCCTGGCAGGTCTCCCACACCGACTACCAGACCCTGCTGGCAGAGAGCGAGTATGCCGCCTGGATGGCCGCCTGGGGTTATCGTGCCAACCACTTCACCGTCAACATCAACCGCCTGAAGGACTTCGACACCATCCAGCAGGTGAATGCGGCGCTCAAGGCGGCAGGCTTCGTGCTCAACACCGTTGGCGGCGAGGTGAAGGGCGATCCCGAGGTGATGCTGGAGCAATCCTCCACCATGGCAGACAAGGCCGAGGTGCCCTTCAGCGACGGCGTGCGCACCATCCCGAGCTGCTTCTACGAGTTTGCCCTGCGCTACCCGCAGGCCGACGGCGTGCTCTACCCTGGCTTCGTCGAAGCGTCGGCCGACAAGATCTTCGAATCCACCAACGCCATGTAATGGCCGCCATGAAAACAACGCCCCGCCTGGGGCGTTTTTTTATGGATTTACGCCGACCTGACACCCTCTTTACCTCCCCTTGACCCATCAGTTCGCGGCGATTCGCTAGCATGATGCCGCCCGCTGCCGTGGGCCATCGCCGCACCGTGCCGGTGTATGCCACCTGTTTTGGAGTCATGCCATGAAGATTGTTCTGCCTTTGCTGTTTTCCCTCACTACTCTGACCGCCGCAGCGGGCGATCAGGGCAGCCGTACCCCGCCCAAGCCTCCGCACGAGCTGTCGGTCGAGATGAAAGCGGCGTTTGAGAACTGCAAGGAGCATGGCAAACCGGGGGAGTCGGAATTTGACAACTGCATGTCAGATCTGGGATTTGAGCGGCCGGACGGCCCGGTACCGGCAGGTGGGAAGGAGGGGGAGAATGAGGCCGAGTAAGCTGGTGCGGGCCCGTCGGTTAGGATGGGCCCGCACCGCTCACACCCGTTGCAGCGTCCCTTCGGTGGCCAGCAAGGTGGTCATGCCGGCGGCCTTGCCCGCCTGAATGCCTATCCGGGTGTCTTCAAACACCAGGCAGTTGGCCGGGTTGGCGCCGAGCTGCTCGGCCACTTTCAGGAAGGTGTCCGGGTGGGGCTTGTGATTGACCACATCATCGGCACTCACCAGCACGGAGATGAAGGCATCGAGCCCGGTCTGACGCAGGATGTGCGCCGCATGTTCCCGGGTTGAGCCGGTGCCTATGCCCATGGGGACCTTGCCGTGGTACTGCCTGACCAGCTCCCACATGGCGGGAAACACCCGGACGTCGTCGATCCGTGCCAGGTAGAGGGCCACCTTGCGCCGGGCAAAGGCTTCCACGTCGATGGTCATCCCGTGCTGCTCTGCCAGCATGGTCACTATCTTGCGGGTGGGGATGCCGCCGTACTCGTTGAGCTGTGCCCGATCAAACGGCAGGCCGAACTCGGCACTGGTGATTTCCCAGGCATCCAGGTGCAGAGGCATGGAGTCCACCAGGGTACCATCCATGTCGAAGATCAGGGCGTCGTACTCGTCGAATCGGGGCTGTTCACTCTGGTGATGATCGCAGGGGGATGACTGGGGCATGGGGGGCGTCCTCTTCGGCAAAGACTCACCCTAGCAGATCCAGCGCGCAGATGTCGCGACCTTCATCATGGTTGGCAGTGGTTTTGACCATCGACTAATGATTTATGAGACAATAATGTGCCTTGCACCCCCTGTGCCGATATCTCACATGAGCGAGCCTGCCTATGTCCCCCAAAACCGTCTTCTCGAGCGTGGCCCTGGTGATCGCCCTGGGCTCACTGGAAAAGAGCATCGTCACCACCCCCTTGCCCATCATAGGGGTTGAGCTGAACGCCGGTGCCGCCCTCACCTGGGTCGTGACCGCCTATCTACTGGCGGCCACTGCGGCCCTGCCCATCTATGGCAAGTTGAGCGACATGTTCGGCCGGGTACGCATGCTCAACATCGGTATCGGCCTGTTTCTGGCGGGATCCGTGGCCTGCGCCCTGGCCCAGGATCTGCCAACCCTGCTGGCCGCCCGCGTGCTGCAAGGGTTGGGGGGCGGGGGGCTGATCGCGCTCGCCTTCACCGTCATCGCCGACTGTATTCCGCCACGGGAGGTGGGCAAGTATCAGGGGTATATCTCGGCGGTCTATGCGGTCTCCAGCATCGCAGGCCCGCTGCTCGGTGGCTATTTTACCGAGCAGCTCAGCTGGCGCTGGATCTTCTGGATCAATCTGCCTCTCGGTGCCATCGCCCTCTGGCTGGTGAACCGCAATCTGGGTCACCTCAATGTGCGTCGCCACAGCCGCTTCGACTGGAAGGGAGCGGCACTGCTCATTACGGTCACCACCCTCACCCTGTTGCTGCTCTCGCCGGAAGCGGCCTTGCCCGCCGTCTGGCTCGCGGCTGCGCTGGGGGTTGCCCTGTTGCTGCTCGTCCTGGCTGAGCGGCGGGCGCACGACCCCATACTGCCAGCCCACCTGGTGCGCCTGCCGGGTTATCTGGTGAGCGTGCTGCTGGCGCTGGCCTCCCAGCTGCTGATGTTTGCCGTGCTGGTCTACCTGCCGTTGCAGATGCAGTGGCAAAAGGGGATGAGCGCCAGTGACAGTGGCGAGATCATGGTGATCTTCATGGTCTGCATCACGGCGGGGGCCTTCGTCGGCGGCAAGCTCATCGGTCGCACCGGTCACTACAAGCGTTTCGTGGTGGCAGGTTTTGCCCTGGCAGCGCTGGCCCTGTGGCAGATCCACTTCGACGTCTGGGCCAGACTGGGACTGGCGTTTGCCGGTATCGGCCTTGGTCTGGTGCTGCCGGCGCTGTCGGTGGTGGTGCAAAATGCCCTGCCGCGAGAAGATCGCGGCATCGGCATGTCCCTGTTCAACTTCGGCCGGGAGCTGGGCGGGGCGGTCGGTGTCGCCATCTGCGCTGTGTTGTTCCATGCCGCCCTGCCAGCAGGCAGCAGCCCCAATCTGGCCAGCCTGAGCCCGGCCGAACTGGCACCTGGTTTCAGCGCCACCTATATCGGCATGGCGCTGATCGCCACCGCCGCCCTGCTGGTCACCTTGCTGGCATTGAAGCGCCACGAGCTGGCCAGCAAGCACGCCTGATGGTTGCTATCGGATACAAAGAGGGCTCCCCATGGGGAGCCCTCTTTGTTTGGCCGTTAACCGCTCATGTGTGGGCCGTTTACTCCTGCGCTGGCGCCTCCTTGCCGGCGAGCTGGCTCAGCCAGGCGAAGCGACGGTTCGCATCCAGCTCCGCCTCCCGATAGAGCTGGGAGGCGATCTCCGGCAGCTGGCGCTCGAGGCGCTTGAAGCGGGGCTCCTGTTGCAGGGTCTCGGCAAGCGATACGCTGGGGGCCCTGGAATCCAGCGCCAGCGGCGCCTTGCCCTCCTCGCTGCGACGGGGGTCGTAGCGGTAGAGCGGCCAGAAGCCGGTGGCGGTCAGCTGCTTCATCTGCTCGTGGCTCTGGGCCAGATCGTAGCCGTGCTCCTCGCAGGGGCTGTAGGCGATGATGAGGGACGGGCCCGGGTAGGCTTCCGCCTCCTGAATGGCCTTCACCGTCTGGTTCATCTGGGCGCCGAGGGAGATCTGCGCCACATAGACGTGGCCATACATCATGACGCTGGCGCCGAGATCCTTGCGCGCCTTGCGCTTGCCCTGCTCGCCAAACTTGGTGATGGCGCCGAGCGGTGTCGCCTTGGATTGCTGGCCACCGGTGTTGGAGTAGCACTGGGTGTCGAGCACCAGCACGTTGATGTTCTCCCCCAGACTCAGCACGTGATCCAGGCCGCCGAAGCCGATGTCATAGGCCCAGCCATCGCCGCCGATGAGCCAGACCGACTTGTCCACCAGGTGGTCCGCATCCCGGGCCAACTCAGCCGCGCCCGGCTCGGTGCGGCCCTGCAGCAGGCTGCGCAACTGTTCGATATGGGCGCGTTGCTCGGAGACCGGCAGGCTGGCGTCTTGCAGCCCTTGCTGCAGCTCGGCCGGGACGACATCACCCAGACCCGCCATCAGGCGGCGTACCCGGTCGCGATGCTGATCCACGGTGAGCCTGAAGCCCAAGCCAAATTCGGCGTTGTCTTCGAACAAGGAGTTCGCCCAGGCCGGGCCACGGCCCTCGGCGTTGGTGGTGTAGGGGGTGGTGGGCAGGTTGCCGCCATAAATCGACGAGCAACCGGTGGCGTTGGCGATCAGCAGCCTGTCCCCGTAGAGCTGGGTCAGCAGCTTGATGTAGGGGGTTTCACCACAGCCTGAGCAAGCGCCGGAGTATTCGAACAGCGGCGAGATGAGCTGGGAGGTGCGAATGTCGATGCGCTCCAACTGCTCAGCCGTGCGCTCAGGCAGGTCCAGGAAGAAGTCGTAGTTCGCCTTCTGGGCATCGAGGTGGCCGAGCCTGGACTCCATGTTGATCGCCTTGCGGCTCGGATCGGTGCGATCCTTGGCCGGGCACACCTCGACGCAGAGGTTGCAGCCGGTGCAATCCTCAGGCGCCACCTGCAGCACATATTGCTGACCGCGCATATCGCGGGCCTTCACATCCAGCGCGTCCAGGGTCGCGGGGGCATCGGCCAGCGCGTCCTTGTCCACCACCTTGGCGCGGATGGCCGAGTGCGGGCAGGCCGCTACGCAGTAGTTGCACTGGGTGCACAAGTCCGCCTGCCAGATCGGCACCTCCTTGGCGATGTTGCGTTTCTCCCAGCGGGTGGTGCCCACAGGCCAGGTGCCGTCCGGCGGGAAGGCCGAGACCGGCAGGCTGTCGCCGAGCCCAGCCAGCATGGCGGCGGTGACGGTCTGCACGAAGTCGGGGGCTTTGGCCGACACCACGGAGGGGCGCTGGTGGCTGGATGGGTCAAGTGCCTGCAGCGGCACTGGGGTGAGAGCCTCGCAGGTGGCGGCCAGTGCCTGCCAGTTGCGCTCGACCAGCTCGGCGCTCTTGTTGCCATAGCTCGATGCGATGGCCTGCTTGAGCAACTCGGTGGCCTCTGTCGGCGGTATGATGGCGGTCAGCTGGAAGAAGGCCATCTGCATCACGGTATTGATGCGGTTGCCGAGCTGGCATTCCCGGGCAATCCTGGCGGCGTTGATGGTGTAGAGGCGGGCGCGTTTCTCGCGCAACACCTGTTGCACCTCTTGCGGCAGTCGCTGCCAGAGCTGTTCGGCGTCGTAGGGGCTGTTGAGCAGGAAGATCCCGTTCGGCTTGAGCCGCTCCGCCATCTGGTACATGTCGATGAACTGCCACTGGTGGCAGCCGATGAAGTCCGCCTCGTCCACCAGGTAGGCCGATTGCACCGGCCGTTCATTCACCCTCAGGTGGGAGACGGTGAGGCCCCCCGCCTTCTTGGAGTCGTAGACGAAGTAGCCCTGGGGATAGAGCGGGGTGTGATTGCCGAGGATCTTGATGCTGTTCTTGGCCGCTGAGACGGTGCCGTCGCTGCCAAGGCCGTAGAAGAGCGCCTCCAGCTTGTGCTGGTTGCCAAGGCCGGGGCTCGGATAATCGAGTTTCGGCAGGGGCAGGGAGAGGCCGGTGACGTCGTCGAAGATGCCGACGGTGAAGCGCGGCCTCGGGTTGTCCAGTGCCAGCTCATCGAAGATGGCCAGCACGCAGGCCGGATTGAACTCCTTGGAGGAGAGGCCGTAGCGACCGCCGATGACCCGCGGCAGGCTGGCACGCTCGCCCCGGCTGACCGCCTCGGCCAGCGCGCTCATCACATCCAGATAGAGCGGCTCGGCCTGGGCGCCCGGCTCCTTGGTGCGATCCAGCACCGCAATCTTGCGGGCGCTCTCGGGAATGACAGCCAGCAGGTGGGAGGCTGAGAAGGGGCGGTAGAGGCGTACCTTCACCAGCCCCACCTTCTCCCCTTTCTCGATCAGACGCGCTATCACCTCCTCACAGGTGCCGATGGCGGAACCCATCAGCACCAGCACCCGCTCGGCTTCTGGATGACCCAGATATTCGAACGGCTGGTAGTGGCGCCCGGTCTGTTCGCCGAAGGCTTGCATCGCCTCGCTCACGTGACGATAAGCGTCGTCATACCAGGGGTTGGTGGCCTCCCGGCACTGGAAATAGGTGTCCGGGTTGGCGGCGGTGCCGCGCACGACGGGGTGATCCGGGCTCAGGGCGCGCTCGCGGTGGGCACGGATGGCGGCTTCCGGCAGCAGGGCACGCAGGGTGTCGTCCGCCAGCGGCACTATCTTGGCTATCTCGTGGGAGGTGCGAAAGCCGTCGAAGAAGTGGATGAAGGGCAGCCGGCTGTTGAGGCTGGCCACCTGGGCGATCAGGGCAAAATCCTGCGCCTCCTGCACGTTGCTGGCACAGAGCATGGCGCAGCCGGTCTGGCGCACCGCCATCACGTCCGAGTGATCGCCAAAAATCGACAGGGCATGGGTCGCCACGGTACGCGCCGCCACGTGGAGTACGAAGGGAATGAGCTGACCCGCCAACTTGTAGAGGTTGGGGATCATCAGCAGCAGGCCCTGGGACGAGGTAAAGGAGGTCGCCAGTGCGCCGGTCTGCAAGGCGCCGTGGACGGTGGCGATGGCCCCGCCCTCCGACTGCATCTCGACCACGCGAGGCACGTCGCCCCACAGGTTCAGGCCCCGATCGCTCGACCAGGCCGACGCCTGCTCCGCCATGCTGGAACTGGGGGTGATGGGGTAGATGGCGATGACTTCGCTGGTGCGGTAGGCCACTGAGGCGACCGCGTTATTACCGTCTGTGGTGATCATGCATTGTCCACTTGCTATGCCAGTGTAAAGGCCGGCGACAGGGGGCCGGCCATGGATAGGTCACAAACATAGTAAGAGGGGGTGTTACTTGCATCAAACGGGATAAATAATCAGCGTGGATTCGATTATTTACTCATTTATTTTCAATCTGTTACGGTCATTTATTTATCATTGAACGACATGGGCCTGGCAGTGTTCCCATGTCGCGGCTCATGTAATCCACCCGGGGTTGTGGCTCAGGCTTATGTCTGTTTTTCCTGCTGGCGCTCGGCCTGGGCATCGAGCTCCTTGCCGAGGAAGTAGTTCAGGAAGGTGCGGATGACCGCGATGATGGCGAGGCGCACCAGCTCCTCCTTGCTCGGCGCCACCGTGGTGGCCAGGATGTCGGCGGCGAGCTGGAACTCCAGCGCCAGGATAAGCCAGCTGCCAAAGCAGAGCCGGATGCGGGGAAAGCCGGGCTCGTGATCCCGCACTCTGGCCGCCAGCCAGAGGGTCTTGCCAAGGCCGATGACCACGCAGGCGATGGAGATGATCTCCAGCAGCAGCTGGAACAGCTCCACCCCGTGCATCATACCCTCTTTCAGGCTCGCTATCTCGAACACTCGGGTTACCTCTCTGATTCAAAAGAGACACTTTTAACACGGCATGGGGGCCGGTTCCAACTCAGAGTCTTCTGAGCATCATGGCTATCTGGTCGATGAGCTGACGAGCGGCAGGGCTGATGGCCGCCAGTTGGAAGTAGCCATGGATGACGCCATGCTGCCGCTGGCAAGTGGCATCGACGCCAGCCTGCACCAGCTTGCCATACAGGGCTTCCCCTTCGTCGCGCAGCGGATCATATTCCGCCGTGACGATATGGGTCGGCGGTAATCCTGACAGGGCGGGATGGTGGAGCGGGCTGGCTTCGGGATGGCTGGGGGGCAGGCTGCCAAGGTAGGCGTGAAAACCGCTTGCGAGCATGTCCCGGGTGATGAGGTAGTCGTCACCGAGATCGCGGTAGCTTTGGCTCTCGCAGAGGGCATCCAGCATGGGATAGAGAAGCAGCAGGGCCTTGGGCAAGGGGGCGTTGGCAGCCTTGAGCCGCAAGGTGGTGATCAGGGCGAGATGACCCCCTGCGCTGTCGCCAGCAATGGCGAGACGTGCCGGATCCCCATGCCATTTCTCCACCTCGGCCATGATGGCCCGTGTGGCGGCCAGCGCATCGTCGTGAGCCGCAGGATAGGTGTGTTCCGGGGCGAGGCGGGTGTGTACGGCGAAGATCAGGGCACTGGCCCGGTTGCACAGCATCCGCATCTGGCGATCGTGGGTCTCGAAATCCCCGCTGACAAAACAGCCGCCGTGAAAATAGATCAGCACCGGATACGCGGGGTCCGGTTTGTCTGCGGGCCGATAGCAGCGGATGGCGTGGTGATCGGCCTGCCACTCTTCGATGGCGCCCACCTCTTCCCGCTCACCGCCCAACAGGGCAGAGGCTAGGTAGCCGTCACGGCGCGCCTGCCAGCTCAGCTGGCTCGCCTTGGGACGACCTGCGGCGATGAAGTCTGCCACCATGGCTGCGATGGCCGGTTCGAGTTGTTTTTCCATAAGACACCAATGACTGTATATAAAAACAGTCATTGTGCGCTTTTGGCCCGTGAGCGCAACCGGCGTTAGCTGAGGCAGCTCACAAAATCAGGCTTCAATCAGCACGAATTCAATCACATAGAGGGGCGGCAGTGCGGGGTAGATATCGCGGATCACATCTTTAAGCTCGGGGAGGGTCATGTTCTCCTGACGGGCGTGCTCGTCGCTCAGCGCCTCAAAGGCGACCGCCTTGACCGAGATGACTTCAATGGTGCCAAAAGGCTGGTGTTCCGGGTTGGTGAACAGGGCCAGGCGCTGGCCGGGCCGCCAGTTTGCCTCGCTCTCGTCGCGGATGGTGATGGTCTTTCGGCCAGCCTGGATGTCGGCGACAAAGCGGCTGAAGAAGGTGAATGCCGGGTAGGCCGGGGTGTGCTGGGTCATGTCGTCTCCGAAGGGCAAGGGGTGAGAGGGCGGCTCAGGCCGCGGCGGACCCATTTTAGGAGGGGCGGTGGGAGCGTGCAGCACTTTTTACCCCGACATGTGAAGGGCGACCGACTGCGTTCACGGACCGGTAAAATGGCCGCAACTGAACCTGAATGTGAGATGATGCGGTCTCCTCTTTCTTGATATGTAACAAATCAGGGGGATGGGCTCTGTGGTCTGATGGCGTCCGAGGCCGGCCGTGGTTGACGTTGAACAAAAGGAGCAAGTGTGAATTCCGAGTTGATCTGGGTGCTCAGCATGCTGGTGGGTGCCATTCTCCTGTTTATTACCAACAAGGTACGCATGGACGTGGTCGCCTTGTTGATCATCATCCTGTTCGTGTTGAGTGGCACCCTGACCCTGCCGCAGGCGCTGGCAGGATTCAGTGATCCCAACGTCATTCTGATTGCCGCCCTGTTCGTGGTGGGGGAGGGGCTGGTGCGTACCGGCATCGCCTATCAGGTGGGAGATGCCCTGGTGAAGGTGGCCGGCAGCAGCGAAACCCGCATGCTGGTGCTGCTGATGGTGGCGGTGGCGACCCTGGGTGCCGTGATGAGTTCGACCGGGGTGGTGGCCATCTTCATCCCCGTGGTGCTGAGCGTGGCGAACCGGATGGGGATCCCGGCGGGCAGACTGATGATGCCGCTCGGCTTTGCCGGCCTTATCAGCGGCATGATGACGCTGGTGGCAACCCCTCCCAACATGGTGGTGAACAGTGAACTGATGCGGCACGACATCCAGGGGTTCGGCTTCTTCGGCTTTACCCCCATGGGGGTCATCATTCTGGGGATGGGGATCCTCTACATGCTGCTGATGCGCAACCGTCTGGTGCGTGAAGGAGAGGAGGGCAAGGGCAAGCAGATGGGACGCAGCACCATGCGGGATCTCATCCGTGACTACCGGCTGGCCGGGCGAGCACGCCGACTGGCGATCCGGCCCGATTCCCCCCTGATCGGCCAGACCCTGGACGAGCTGCAATTGCGTGCTCGCTTCGGGGCCAACGTCATCGGGATGGAGCGCTGGCGCAAGTTCAGGCGGGTGATGGTCAGTGTCACCGGGGTGACCGAGTTCCAGGCCAAGGACGTGCTGCTCATCGACATGTCGGATCCCGAGGTGGATGTGCGGGAGTTTTGCAGCGAGGCGCGGCTCGAGCCCATGATATTGCGCGGAGAGTATTTCTCCGACCAGGCGCGGGAGGTGGGCATGGCGGAGGTCTCCCTCATCCCTGGCTCCCGGCTGCTCGGCAAGAGCATCCGCGAGGTGACCTTCCGTTCCCGTTACGGTCTGAGCGTGGTGGGGATCCGCCGGGATGGAGAGGCGCTGACCGGCAAGCTGGTGGACGAGGCGCTGCAGATGGGGGATACCCTGCTGGTGGTGGGGAACTGGAGCCTCATTCGTCAGTTGCAGACCCATCATCGCGATTTTCTGCTGCTGGGCCTGCCTGCGGAAGTGGACGAGATGGCGCCGGCCCGCAGCCAGGCCATCCACGCCCTGATTGCCCTCGGGGTCATGATAGTGCTGATGGTGACGGATCCCGTGCCCAACGTCATCGCGGCGCTCATCGCCTGCCTGCTGATGGGCAAGTTCCGCTGCATCGATCTGGAGAGTGCCTACAAGTCCATCCACTGGCCGACCCTGATCCTCATCGTGGGCATGTTGCCCTTTGCCCTTGCATTGCAGCAGACCGGCGGGGTGGATCTCATCGTCGGCGCGCTCATCTCGGCAGTGGGGGAGATGGGCCCCAGGGTGATGCTGGCCAGCCTCTTCGTGCTCTGTGCCGTCATCGGGCTCTTCATCTCCAACACGGCGACGGCGGTGCTGATGGCGCCCATCGCGCTGGGTACGGCCCATCAGATGGGGGTGTCGCCTTATCCCTTTGCCATGACCATCGCCATCGCCGCCTCGGCAGCCTTCATGACGCCGGTCTCGTCGCCGGTCAACACCCTGGTGCTGGGCCCGGGCAACTACAAGTTCATGGACTTCGTGCGCATCGGCGTGCCCTTCACCTTGCTGGTGATGGTGGTGAGCGTCATCGCCATCCCCTGGTTCTTCCCGTTCTGACGACAGCAAGCGATATGGCGGCCTGCGGGCCGCCTTTTTATTGCCCGCAGCGCTCTGCGAGATGAAAAGGGCGGCATCACGCCGGAGCAGGGCATTGCGCCGTCGCAGAGGAGAACACAAGGCGCAGCCGTTGATACATACGGGGCGTTGCAGGCGCACGATGGTGTGGAGAGGGGAAGAAGAGCGGCAAACGCCGGATACAAAAAAACCAGCCTGAGCTGGTCTGTTTGGTACTGCTTTCGATGGTGCGGAAGGAGAGACTCGAACTCTCACGCCTAGGGCGCCAGAACCTAAATCTGGTGCGTCTACCAATTTCGCCACTTCCGCAAGAATAATGGTGGCTATGACGGGATTCGAACCTGTGACCCCCGCATTATGAGTGCGATGCTCTAACCAACTGAGCTACATAGCCGTCTTGTGCACGACTTGCGTCGAATACAAGCAAAAATGGCTGGGGCACTAGGATTCGAACCTAGGTATGGCGAGATCAAAACCCGCTGCCTTACCGCTTGGCGATGCCCCAACAGTGTTCTTTGCAATCGGATGATTGAAGGAACGTTTTTCAAACATGGTGGCTATGACGGGATTCGAACCTGTGACCCCCGCATTATGAGTGCGATGCTCTAACCAACTGAGCTACATAGCCGTTTGTTGTCAACCACAAACGTGGAAGAGAACAGAAAAATGGCTGGGGTACTAG
>NZ_CDBK01000015.1 GCF_000819785.1 Aeromonas caviae
GATGTGAAGAATCACATGACTGGCTGCGAGGATGACACCTCATAAGAAGCGGCAAATGATTTAGCGAAAGCTAACCGAATGCGGAGCGGTAGTTCAGTCGGTTAGAATACCGGCCTGTCACGCCGGGGGTCGCGGGTTCGAGTCCCGTCCGCTCCGCCACTAAATTGAAAGGCCTTCCCTGACGGGAAGGCCTTTTTGCTTTCTGGCGTCTGGATAAGAGCTCTGGGAACAAGAGGCAACCGACGGGTCTGCCGCCTGTTACTGACAACACGCCTCTTCCCCCCTGTGGTGCCTACGTGCCTGGCATTGTCCCTTTACCCAGGGCTTACCCTTCGCTCTGGTTTGCCTTTGCTCCTCCATCTTTTCCCAACCTGGCCAATCGGCCGGGCTTTGTCGTGTCTGGAGAGGACCATCGGGAGCTCATATGCGGATAAGAGATAAGCAAAGCGCTTTTTCTTTCTTCATGGAATATGCATAAGCGGGCATGCTGTACTCAACCCAACGATATGGAGTATCACCATGAAACTGCGAATGACCGCTCTCACCGCTCTCTCCCTGCTGGCTCTCGGTCAGGTCCAAGCCGCCGAGGTGCGGCTGCTGAATGTCTCCTATGACCCGACGCGGGAGCTGTTCCAGGAGTACAACAGTGCCTTTGCCAAGGAGTGGAAGGCCAAAACCGGCGACGATGTGGTGGTGAGCCAGTCACACGGTGGCTCAGGCAAACAGGCTCGTGCCGTGGTGGACGGACTGGAGGCTGACGTGGTCTCCCTGGCGCTGGCCTATGACGTGGATGCGGTGGCCAAGGCAGGTCTCACCGCCAGCGACTGGGAAGGGCGTTTGGCCAACAATGCCTCTCCCTATACCTCCACCATCGTCTTCCTGGTGCGCAAGGGGAATCCCAAGCAGATCAAGGATTGGGGCGACCTGGTGCGCAAGGATGTCGCCATCATCACCCCCAACCCAAAGACCTCCGGCGGTGCGCGCTGGAATTATCTGGCTGCCTGGGGCTATGCCCTGAAGAAAAGCGGCACTGAAGAGGGCGCCAAACAGTTTGTCAGCGATCTGTTCAAGAATGTGAAGGTGCTGGACTCCGGGGCACGTGGCGCCACCACCAGCTTCATCGAACGCGGGCTCGGGGATGTGTTGCTGGCCTGGGAAAATGAAGCGTTGCTGGTGCTCAATCAGCCGGGCACCAGCGACAAGTTCGAACTGGTGGTGCCCTCGGTCTCCATCCTGGCCGAGCCGCCGGTAGCCGTGGTGGACAAGGTAGCCAAGAAGCATGGTACCGAGGCCGTCTCCAAGGCTTACCTCGAGTATCTCTACTCTGACGAAGGGCAGCGCATCATCGCCAAATACCACTATCGTCCGAGCAATCCGGCGATCCTGAAGGAGACAGCGGCCCAGTTCCCCAACCTGACGCTCTTCACTGTCAAGGATCTGGAAGGAGATTGGGACAAGGCACAGAAGAAGCACTTCGCCCAGGGCGGATCGTTTGACCAGATTTACCAACCGGGCCGCTAAGAGACGCAGGCCCCTGTGACAACAGATAGGAGTACCACGATGAACAAGATCCTTCTGGTTCCCGGTCTGCACAACAGTGGGCCGGATCACTGGCAGAGCCGCTGGCACCAGCAATTTCCCCAGTGGCAGAGAATGATGGGTCTGCCCTGGGACAAGCCGGATCTCACGGTCTGGAGCGCCAAGCTGGCGAGCAAGCTCAGGAGCCGGCGCAGCCGGGTCCATCTGGTCGCCCACTCCTTCGGCGCTCTGACGGCCATCGCTGCCGCCAGACTGCAACCAGACAAGGTCTCCTCCATCTTCATCGTTGCCCCTGCCGATCCTGCCCGTTTCGGTATCCCGGATGAGGTGTTGGCGGGGTCCATCAAGGTCTCTGCCCAGTTGATCGCCAGCCGCAATGACCCCTGGATGAGTTTCGAGCGGGCAGAGTTCTGGAGCCGGCAGTGGCAGGTGCCCTTGTTCGATGCGGGGGAGGTGGGCCATATCAATGCCCAGTCCGGCCATGGGGAGTGGCACCAGGGGCTCGCTTTGCTCGGCACCCTATACCGCCGTGCCGAAATGGTGGTGGAGCCTGCTCCTGCCGAGTGGGGCAAGCAGGCTGCACTCAGTTTTCGATGAGGGCGCCTCGGATTGTCTCGGCACGATTTCCAGACAGGCTGGCAACTTGGCCAGCGTGACTGACTTTGCATGTTCCGGTTTTACCGCTCCGTCTTTTAGGTCTTTTATTTATATAAAAGACCTTTTTTTATGCTTATCGCTCTAAAAGCCTTGTTCCACCATTGTTAGATAAAAAAGTGCTTAGCAAAGGCGTTATTGGTGTTTGTTGTCCCTGGCCGCCGTGAGCAAAATCGTCACATCCAAAGTATTTATAACAAACGGATGTGTTATGCGATTAAGTTCTTATTCCGTCCTGCCAGGCCTGGGGACAACGCTGGGCTTCAGTCTGCTCTATCTGGGCATACTGGTGCTGCTGCCGCTCTCGGCACTGGTGCTGTTTGCGGTGAACAACCTGAGCGCCGCCGAGTTCTGGCAGGTGATCGGCTCCCCCCGGGTGCTCGCCTCCTTTCGCCTGAGCTTTGGCGCCGCCTTCATTGCCGCCCTGCTCAACAGTCTGTTCGGTCTGATACTGGCCTGGGTACTGGTGCGCTATACCTTCCCCGGCCGCAGACTGGTGGATACACTGATCGACCTGCCCTTTGCCATGCCGACTGCCGTCTCCGGCATCGCCCTGTGCGCCATCTTTGCCCCCAACGGCTGGATTGGCCAATGGGTCGCTCCGCTGGGCATCGAGCTTGCCTACAACCCCATAGGGGTAGTCATTGCCCTGACCTTTATCGGGCTGCCCTTTGTGGTGCGGACCCTGCAGCCGGTGCTGCGGGAAGCGGAGAGCGAGCAAGAGGAGGCGGCCGCGAGCCTGGGTGCCAACCGCTGGCAGACCTTCATCCGGGTACTGTGGCCGACCCTGGTACCTGCGCTGCTCACCGGTTTTGCCCTGGCGTTTGCTCGCGGCGTGGGGGAGTACGGCTCTGTCATCTTCATTGCCGGCAACCTCCCCATGGTGTCCGAGATTGCCCCCCTGATGATCATGAGTCACCTGGAGGAGTATGACTACGCCGGTGCATCGGCCATTGCGTCCGTCATGTTGCTCATTTCCTTTGTGCTGCTGTTGCTCATCAACAAGTTGCAAGCCTGGAGCTGGGCTCGCATCGGAGGAAGCCGTATATGAACGCCTCTACTGCACATCTCGATCAGGCCCAGGAGTCCGCTCCGGCCACCCCGGCGCGTCATCCCCCGGTGACCCATGAACCGGTCTGGGTCAAATGGCTGCTGGTCACCGTCGGTCTGGGCTGGTTTGCCGCCTTGCTGCTGTTGCCGCTGGCCACCGTCTTCATCCAGGCGCTGAGCCCGGGTCTGGCCTTCTTCTGGCACGCCATCAGCGAGCCGGATGCCCTGAGCGCCCTGGGGCTGACCGCCCTGGTGACGCTCTGCTCGGTGCCCCTGAACCTGCTGTTCGGGCTGGCCGCCGCCTGGGCCATCGCCCGGTTCCGCTTCCCTGGCCGGCAACTGCTTATCACCCTCATCGATCTGCCGTTCTCGGTCTCGCCGGTCATCGCGGGCTTGATGTTCGTGCTGCTGTTCGGCAGTCGCGGCTGGTTCGGCGAGTGGCTCAGCGAGCACGACATCAAGATCATTTTCGCTACCCCGGGGATCATCCTGGCGACCACCTTCATCACTGTGCCCTTCGTGGTACGCGAGCTGCTGCCCCAGATGGAGGCGCGGGGCCCGGAGGAAGAGGAGGCCGCCATCATGCTGGGGGCGAGCGGGTTGCAGATGTTCTGGCGGGTGACCCTGCCCGGCATTCGCTGGAGCCTGATGTATGGCCTGCTGCTCTGTACCGCCCGGGCGGTGGGGGAGTTTGGCGCTGTCTCCGTGGTTTCCGGCCACATTCGCGGCCAGACCAACACGCTGCCGCTGCACATCGAGATCCTTTACAACGAGTACCAGACCGGTGCCGCCTTCGCGGTGGCCAGCCTGCTGGCGCTGTTCGGGATCTTCACCCTGCTGGGTGAGACCCTGCTGGCCAGGCTGCGCGGCCAACCGACCCAGTCCCATTGATCCCGAATTAACGGTTATAGGAGAGGCATTCATGAGCATTCAGGTTCAAGGGCTCAACAAGCATTTCAATCAGTACGCGGCGCTGGCCGACATCAACCTCGATTTTCACGACGGTGAGCTGGTCGCCCTGCTCGGCCCCTCCGGCTGCGGCAAGACCACCTTGCTGCGGATCATCGCCGGGCTGGAGCAGGCGGACAGTGGCAGCGTCATCATCCGCGGCGAGGATGCCTCGGATCTCCATGTGCGCGAGCGCAACGTTGGCTTCGTGTTCCAGCACTACGCCCTGTTTCGCCACATGACGGTATTCGAGAACGTGGCCTTTGGCCTGAGGGTCAAGCCGCGCAGCGAACGCCCGGACGAGGCGGCCATCCGCACCCGGGTCAAGGAGCTGCTGGATCTGGTGCAGCTCAGCCACGTCGCGGCACGCTACCCGACCCAGCTCTCCGGTGGTCAGCGCCAGCGGGTCGCCCTGGCCCGGGCCCTGGCGGTGCAGCCCAAGGTGCTGCTGCTGGACGAGCCTTTCGGCGCCCTCGATGCCCAGGTGCGCAAGGAGCTGCGCCGCTGGCTGCGTGAGCTTCACGACGAGCTGCATGTCACCAGTCTGTTCGTGACCCACGATCAGGAAGAGGCCCTGGAGGTGGCGGATCGGGTGGTGCTGATGAACGCCGGCAAGGTAGAGCAGATTGGCACCCCTGCCGAAGTGTATGATCAGCCCGCCAGTGCCTTCGTGCACAGCTTCCTTGGCAGCGTAAACCTGTTTCGTGGCAGGGTGGCCGGGCAGGGGCTCGGCATCGGTGAACAGCAACTGGGTGGCCCCATCCCCTCCCATCTGGCAGAAGGGAGTGCGGCCATTGCCTATGTGCGCCCCCACGAGCTGGAGATCCTGCCCTCGGATGCCCCCGGTGGCATTCGCGCCACCATTACCCGCCTGCTGCCCATGGGGCCGCGCATCCGGGTGGAATTGCGTGGCGATGGGGAGACGGGAGGCGCCCACTACGAGGCCGAACTGAGCAAGGAGGCCGCCCGGGCTTTTGCTCCCGGCCAGGGGGTACGCCTGGTGGCCAGGCAGGCACAGCTCTATCCCGACTACCAGATCTGAGGGCAAGCCGCGAGGTGCGGCCCTCTTTCAGGCTTGCTGCCGGGCTATGATCCCGGCAATCCATAACAAGAGGACGGTGGCACGAGCCACCGCCACTCAGCGCAGGAGGCGATGAGGTGAACTTTCAGCAATTGCGAATCATTCGGGAGGCGGCACGACGGGATTACAATCTGACCGACGTGGCCAATGCCCTCTTTACTTCCCAGTCCGGGGTCAGCCGCCACATTCGCGAGTTGGAGGAGGAGCTGGGGCTCGCCCTTTTCATTCGCTATGGCAAGCGTCTGCTCGGTATGACCGAGCCGGGCAAGGAGTTGCTGGTGATCGCCGAGCGTATCCTGGGGGATGCCGACAACATCCGCAAACTGGCGAGCACCTTTGCCAATCGCGACTCGGGCCGGCTGCTCATCGCGACCACTCATACCCAGGCCCGTTATGCCCTGCCGAGGGTAGTGAAGGCGTTTCGGGAGCAATTTCCCCTGGTACAGCTGGAGCTGCGTCAGGGGAGCCCGGAGGAGATAGTGCGGTTGGTGCAGACCGGCGAGGTGGACATCGGCATCAGCAGCGAGCAGCTCGACAAGAGCGAAGGGGTGGTGGCCTTTCCCTACTACCGCTGGCACCACAATATCGTCGTGCCGGAGCAGCACCCCCTCACCGCCGAGCGGGAGCTGACCCTGGCCGCTCTGGCCCACTGGCCCATCGTCACCTATCAGGCCGGCCTCACCGGTCGGGCACGGGTGGATGATGCCTTTGCCGAGGCGGGCATAGTGCCGCAGATCCTGCTGACCGCCCAGGACTCCGACGTCATCAAGACCTATGTCGAGTTGGAGATGGGGGTGGGCATACTGGCGGACATGGCGTTCGATTCCCAGCGGGACAAGGGACTGGTGCAACTGGACGGCAGTCGGTTGTTTGCGCCGCACACCGCCTGGATCGGCCTCAAGCAGGGGCAGTTCCAGCACAACTTTGCCTGGCAGTTCATCCAGCTCTGCAACCCCGAGCTGGCGCTGGCGGAGATCCAGGCCCGCGCCATGAGCAACGAGCCCCTGCTCGATTACCAGATTTGAACCGAGGGGTGGATGAAAAACGGGGAGCCATGGGCTCCCCGTTTGTTTGATGTTGACCTGATCTGGCACGGGAAACGCCGAGCGGGTTCTCGCCAGGTCGGAGACGTCCCATCACTGCGCTGTCCAGGCCTCCTGCCAGTGGGAGCCTACGCCCGGTTCATACTGGGTGGCCGTGCTCGCCCACTGGCTGCACCAGCCGCTGTAGGGGAAGGGTTTGCACTGATAGACCTTGCCGTTTTTCGGCTGCAGCACCCGGGTTCCGGCGGTGTAGGACTTGAGGCCGTCCGGGAAGGTGAACTGGTAATCGCCCCCGCTTGCCGGATCCTTGAACATGAGGTCCAGGGTCTGCTGCACCGCGTCACCACCGGCCTTGGGTTTGCCCTCGATCACCAGCTGATGGTGGCCCGCACTCAAGCCGGTCAGCGCCATGGAGAAACTCTGGCTGCCGTCCTTGATGTCGGCACTGCTCTGTCCCCTGGCGACACCGCCGTGGTCATAGAGGGTGTTGGTGATGGCGAGATCCCCCTGGGCCGTGACGGTGAAAGTCAGGGTGAGCTTGCCGTTGTCGAGGGGGTAGTCGCTCGCCAGACCGCTCACGCTGATCCCGTTCTCAACCGGGGGCTGCTGTTGCTCAAGCTGGATCTCGACCCGTTGCAGGTTGCTGCCAGCCTTGAGGTAGACCGGGTTCTGGCCATAGACGGGGTTGAACTGGCCGTCTGTACCTTGCTGGCCTGCACGGATCTGGCTCTGCTCGGCGTTGATCTTGCTCGCCAGGGCGTGGGCCCAGTTGTTCTTCTGGCCCTGCCCGGCGCTGGCGATAATCAGCTCGGTCTGGAGATCGGTGCGCTCGCCATTGGCATCGAACACCCGGGTTCTGGCTTTGTCACCCGCCACCAGGTCGATGGAGGGGTAGATGGTCCCTCCCTGGCTCCAGGTCAGCGGTGGCTGGGTGCCATCCTTGAACCGGGCGTCGATCAGGTTGTAGAAGCTGTTGGCGGTATCTCCTACCTCCCACACCCCGAGAATGACCTGATAACCTGTACGCGGGGGCAGGGTGCACTGATGGGTCACCTGTTTGGGGGGCTGCACCATGTTGCCCTCGATGACGCAGAAGGGATTGAGATCGAACGCATCCCGGGTGAGGGGCTGGTTCGGGTTCCAGTCCTGCTTGGTGAGGTAGTAGCGCCAGTTGCGGGTCACGTGGTTGGCAGTGAAGGTCCAGCTGATGGCGAAGGGACCGGCCTGCACCTCACGCTTGGTCCAGCGATCGAGGGTCTGGGTGTTGAGCTCGCCGAATTGGGGGTGACCGGCCGAGGCTATCTGGCCGTCGGCGGGGCCGCCATCGGGGAAGCCGGAGGGGGCTTCCAGGCTCTGGGGTTCCCACTGGATGGCGCCACACTGGCTGTTGCCCCCTGTCTTGCACAGGTAGTTGCGCCCTTCGGGCTGGCTGATGTAGCCGTGAGCGAGTACGCCGCCACTGGCCAGCAGCGCCAGCGCTGCCGCGAGATGGGTGAGTCGGATATTTGCTGCCATACATTCCTCTGTTCGGTGATGTGGGCAGTCACGTTGGCAGGGGAGTTCCCCGAAACACGGTGCTGCAACCCCGCTATCCTGGACAGCTTGTCTTTAGACCGGAGGCTTTGCGTCCTGGCCTTTCAACCAGTTTGCCAAATGACTACAGAAAGGATCATGGTGCCGCCTGTGGCGACCACTCATCATGACTATATTTTGTTAAAAAATTAAGTGTAAAAATTGACAGTGCCATCTCATCGGAGCAGCGCATCAGCGGCAGATCGCTCCCTCGGGATCTGCGCGCTGGTTCAGTGCGAGAGGGTGGCCCGGGAGAGGCTCCCGTGGCCATGACAGGAAGGGGCACCTGCAAGCCTGGCAGGGGCTCACGGGGCCACTCAGTGGCGGGGTTGCATGCCTGCTCGGGAAGAGGACGCCTGGGTCGGTCGCATCATCCTGTCCTGGGCTTGGGCGTTGTCCAGCTTGAACACCGCCAGTCGCTCGTCGAGGCTTCGGGAGAGACCGGCCAGCAGTTCGCTCTCCTGGGCCAGCTGGGAGGCCGCCTGGGACATCTCTAGCGCCGAGTCGTTGATGCCGCTGACGTTGCGGTTCATGTCTTCCGCCACCATGCTCTGCTGCTCCGCCGCCGTGGCGATCTGGGTCGCCATGTCACTCACGTGCTGGATGTGATTGACGATGAGGGAGAGATCCTGCCCCGCCTTCTCGGACTGGTTGACGCTGCTCTCCGCCAGCTTGCGGCTGGCGTCCATGGCGTTGGCGGCGGTGACAGCCCGTTGCTGCAACTGGGTGATGGTACTCTGGATCTCCTCGGTGGAGTGGCGGGTGCGACTGGCCAGCTGGCGCACCTCGTCGGCCACCACGGCGAAGCCACGGCCCTGCTCGCCGGCCCGGGCCGCCTCGATGGCGGCGTTGAGGGCCAGCAGGTTGGTCTGCTCCGAGATGGCGCTGATGACTGCAGTCACCTCGCTTATCTGCATCACTCCCTCCTTGAGCTGGTTGACCTGCGAGGTGGCCTGATCCACCTCGGTGGCCAGCGCCTGGATGCCGTGCACGCTGGCATGGACATCCTGGTTGCCGAGCCCGGCCTCGCTGGTGGCATCCTGGGTGTCGCGGGCCGTATTCTCTGCGTGACCCGCCACGTCGGCGATGGTGGCGCTCATCTCGTTCATGGCGGTGGCGAGCTGGGCGAGCTGATCCCGCTGACTGTTGACCGCCTGGTTGGTCTGTTCGGCGGAGGCGGCGATGCGCAGGGCGGCATCCGCCACGTTGCGGGCCCCCTGGCTCGCCTCCAGCAGGGCGCGGCGGATGGCATCCAGCCCCTGGTTGGTGGAGCTGGCGACGGCGCCGAGCTCATCCCTGCCCAGCACCGGGATGCTGACCACCAGATCGCCGGCCGCGACCCGGGCCATGGCCTTGTTGATCTCGGCCAGGGGATTGACGATGGAGCGGCTGATGGCGATTCCCAGCAGCCCCATCAACAGGATCACCAGCAAGGTGGCGCCACCCATCCACTCATATTGGGACCACATGGTGGCCTCAATGTCCTGCAACAACACACCGGAGCCCAGGATCCAGCCCCAGGGCTGGTAGCCCGTCACCAGCGACATCTTCTGGGCCGCCTCGCCGGACGGGGAGACCCACTGATACTCCAGCCTGCCCTGGTGGCCGCCCTTGCCGAGATCCACCATGTGCTGCCAGTGGGACTCGGCAGGGTTGTTGCCCATCTGCTGGCCGACCAGCTCGGGTTTGGCGGGATGCACCACCACCCGACGATCTTCATCCAGCACGAACAGGTAGTTGTCCCCGTCAAAGCGCATGCTGTCGAGCATGGCCTTGGCCTGTGCCTTGGCCTGCTCCGGGGGGAGGGTGGCGGCCAGGGCCTGGATCCGGCTCATGGCCAGGTCCAGCACCGCCTGCAGCCTGGCTTCCCGTTCACTCATCAGATTGCGGTGCAGGGCACTGGCCGAGATGAGCAGCAGTGCGATGAAGCCGACCAGGGCCAGTGAGAGCAGCAGCATCAGTTTGCGACTCACGGCAATATCACCGAGCTTGAACATAGTCTTATCCTTACTTTCCCATGCGGGTCTGATTGTGGCCGTTCTAGCGGCCGGACCTGATTATTGTTGTTTTTAACATTCCATTAACTTTCAATGGGTTGCGATGAAAAACAGCCAATTGAGCAGTTTGACAACCAGTATAGCCAGCAGACAGAAACCCTCGCTTTTGATAGCGTGATGGCGCGCATCCCGGCGCACAATTTGTCTGCTCCATTTGCAAGAAGTGTGAATGGGTTGGCATTTCACCAAAAAGGAGTGGGCGCCCCCGTGGTTGCCCCATAACAAGAGGGAAGTTATGAGTTCCATTGCCAGGAATTATCTCAACCAGCTCAATGCCGATTACCTGCAGGTGCACAGACGCAAGGAGGACCTGTTCTGGTCCACCTACATGGGCACCAGCGACGATCAGGCAGGCTTCACCGCGGCCGAACAGGCCTACAAGGCGTTCTGTGCCGATCCTGCCCGCCTGCCCGTGCTGCGGGAGATGCATGCCCAGGCCGAAGAGGCGGATCTCAGGCGCGGCCTGGGGGGCTGGATCGCCTTCTTCGAGTGCAACGTCATCGAAGATCCCGCTGCCTCCGCCCTGATGGACGAGCTGGTGGCCGCCGAGGCGGATCTCTTCGCCCGTCGCAAGGGGCTGAAGCTGACCTTGCTGGATGAGCAGGGCCGCCAGGTGCCCGGCAGTCTGCCCGCCGCCAGCACGGCGCTGGCCGCCAGCAGCGACGAGGCGGTGCGCCAGAGCGCGCTCGCCATGTTCCACACCCTGGAGCAGTGGGTGGTCGACAACGGCTATCTTGACATCGTCGCGCTGCGCAACCGCTTCGCCCGTGCCATGGGCTATCGCGACTACTTCGATTACAAGGTGCACAAGAACGAGCAGATGAGCCCGGAGCAGCTGTTTGCCATTCTTGACGACTTCATCGCCCGTACCGATGCCCGCTTGCACCAGAGTCTGGCGGAGCTGAAAGCGGCCAAGGGGGAAGCAGCCCTGCTGCCCCAGAACCTGCGCTACAGCGTGAGCGGTGACGTGACCCGCCAGCTCGACCCTTACGTGCCCTTCTCCCGGGCGCTGAAGGATTGGGTCGAGAGCTTCCGCCGCCTTGGCATCCAGTATCGCGGTGCCACCCTCACCCTGGATCTGCTGACCCGGGAGGGAAAATACGAGAACGGCTTCTGCCACGGCCCGGTGCCGAGCTTCTGGCAGGAGGGGGAGTGGGTGCCGGCGGTGGTCAACTTCACCAGCCTGGCCAATCCGGCTCAGGTGGGCAGCGGCTGGAGCGGGCTCAACACCCTGTTCCACGAGGGCGGCCACGCGGCGCACTTTGCCAACGTCACCGGCAACGCCCCCTGCTTCTCCCAGGAGTTCCCGCCCACCTCCATGGCCTATGCCGAGACCCAGTCCATGTTCTGCGACAGCCTGCTGGACGATGCGGACTGGCTCAAGCGCTATGCCAGAAACGCGGCGGGAGAACCCATCCCCGATGCGCTTATCCAGGCCATGATTGAAGCGCGCCAGCCATTTCGCGCCTTCAACGAGCGCCAGATTGCGCTGGTGGCCTACTTCGAGCGGGATCTCTACGCCATGGCAGAGAGCGAGCGCACCCCGGCCGCCGTGCTGGCCCTGGCCCGCAAGTGGGAGCGCAAGATCCTGGGGGTGGAGAGCCCGCGCCCGCTGCTGGCCATCCCGCACCTTCTGAACCAGGAGTCGGCCTGCGCCTATCACGGCTATCTGCTGGCGCTGATGGCAGTGGAGCAGACCCGCGCCTACTTCTTGAAACGCGACGGCTACCTCACCGACAACCCGCGCATCGGACCGGATCTGGCCGCCCACTACTGGGGACCGGGCAACGGCATGACCCATGACGAGACGCTGCAGAGCCTCACCGGCGAGGGTTTCAGTGCGGTGCCGCTGGCAGAGGCGTGCAACCGGAGTGCCGCCGAGGCGTGGCAACAGGCACAGACGTGCATGGCGGCGGCGCGGCAGCGCCCACCGGCAGGGGAGGGGACGCCCCTCGACGCCCATATCCGGGTGGTGCACGGGGCCGAGCTCATCGCCGACAACAGCGAGTCCGAGGCGCGCATGCTGGCAGAGTTCGAGGCCTGGATCCGGCGCCTTGAGGCCGCCGAACCAGTGACCCTGACCTGAGCCCGGTATCGCACCGTCAAAAGAGCCCCATAAGGGGCTCTTTTTTGTGCGTTGAGATGGGCTGACCCCATGGTGCCAGCCGGGGATTGGCGGGTGGACAGGCTTGAGTGTCCCTGGCGGCGGCGCTGCCCGCTGGTTTTTCTTCCTGCGCCATCTTCCAGGCCTTGATGACCTGCGTTGAGGTGCCTGGTTGCAGGCAAGAGACGACGCCCAGCCCTTGGCAGGGCCTCTGCATGGCGGGTTGACGGCCATTTCCCCCTGCTGGCCACAGATATGTTTTTCCCGATATATTGAGTATTCACGGCGATCCCATATCATGGCGCTCGCTCGCCACCAGAGAGTGGCGACATTCAGATGATTTGCTAACAAGAGAGCCCAGAAGGCTCGCAGAGGGATGGATAGTGAGAGCCGTATTGCTGTGTTTGCTGGGGCTGTGGCCCGCGTTGAGTTTTGCCACTCTGTCCGCCGATATGGTGGTGGTGAAGAAGTCGAGTTACAGCCTGACCCTGATGAAGGATGGCAAGGAAGTGAAGCGCTACTGGATTGCCCTGGGCCCGGCTCCCAAAGGACACAAGCAGCGTGAGGGGGATCAGCGTACCCCGGAAGGTCGCTATACCCTGGACTACAAGAAGAGCAACTCCGGTTTCTACAAGGCCATTCACATCAACTACCCGAATCTGGACGACATCAAGCGCGCCAACGAGCTGGGTGTGAACCCGGGCGGCATGATCATGATCCACGGCCAGCGCAACAGCCTGGGGGATCGCAGGGTGCAGCCGTCCAACTGGACCAATGGCTGCATTGCGGTGCTGAACCACGAGATGGACGAGATCTGGAACGCCATCGAGCCAGGCACCCCCATCATCATCGAGCCCTGATCCCGCCTGCCAACGCCCGCTCTCATGCGGGCGTTGCATTTGTCGCAGACCATGACGTGACACAGCCTCCTGCGCCGTGCTAGTTTTTCCGGTTCGCATTGGCTGTGACAAGGATGATCCCATGATGTTGGAAACCCGCCTCCCTGCGCCCGAGCGCACGGGGGCGCTCTGGTGGCGTGCCACCCTGGATATGCTCCCGCTCTCCATTTCCGTCATCCCTTGGGGAATACTGTGTGGCGCCCTGGCGCTTCAGGCGGGTATGAGCCCGCTCCAGGCACAGCTGATGTCGCTGCTGGTCTATGCGGGGGCGGCCCAGCTCTCGGCCACCACCCTGTTCGGGGCGGGGACGCCGCTGCTGCCCATCATGGGCTCCACCATAGTGATCACCTCCCAGCATCTGCTCTATGGCTTCACCTTCCGCCGAGACGTGCTGCCGCTCTCCCTGCGCTGGCGGGCCAGTCTCGCCTTCTTCCTGACCGACGAGATGTTTGCGGTGGCGCTGAAAGAGAGGGAGCGCAGCGGCGCCTTCAATCCCGCCTATGCGCTCATCGCGGGCTTTGTCTTCTATCTGTTCTGGAACCTGGCGACCCTGCTCGGCATCGCCGCCGGCCAGTACATTGACGGGCTGGACAAGATGGGGCTGGATTTTGCCATCGCCGCCACCTTTATCGCCATGACGCTCCCCGCCATGAAGAACCTGCCCATGGTGGCGGCCACCCTGGTGAGCGGCGGGACGGCGCTCGTCACCAAGCCGCTGCTGGCGGAGATCCACATCATCGTCTCGGCCCTGGCCGGCATGGTGGTGGGCTATGTGCTGCACCGGATGAGGAGGTGATCATGGGCTGGCTGATGATAGGGCTGCTGGCCCTGATCACTTTCTTCAACCGTTTTGCCTTCTTCTCGCGGTTGACCCGCTATCAGCCGGGGGCCGAGATGGGGGCTTTCCTCAGCTTCTCGGCCCAGTCGGTGCTGACCGCCATCTGGCTGCCCATCGTCTTCAGCTATGAGCCCGGCCACGGGCTGGACTGGGATCCGGACTACCTGGCCGCCACCCTGCTGGTGACGGTGTTGACCTTGCTGCGCCTGCCTACCCTGGTGGTGGTGGTCGTCGGCATGGGGGCCTTCTTCCTGCTGCGCTGGCTGGGGGGCGTGGCCCTGTTCTGGCCCTGGTGAAGGGCGTGCCGTGATCCGGCATGGCGGATGTCTTGATGGGATATCCGCCTTGTTGGGAATGTCACTTCAAAAAAGGCCTCTCAAGTGTGAGGATTTTGGCTCCACCCGCCACGGAGTGAACCATGTCCTTCACCGAAACCTGCCAGCGCATCGTGCGCGACCCTCTGCTCTCACCGGCCCAGAAGAATCGGGCCCTGGCGCTCGCCGCCGAAAACGCGTTGCCTTACCCCGAGTTGCCTGCCGCCGTGCAGGATGCAATGGCACAAGGGATGCTGTGCGACATGTTCGAGGGGCACGCCCCCTACAAGCCGCGCTATGTGCTGCCGGACTACGAGAAGTTCCTGACCCAGGGCTCAGCCTGGCTGGAGCTGGCAGCGCCGCGGGATTTCGATGAAGCGCTCGATGCCCTGCGCATCCTCTATCACCACGTTCCTTCCGTCACCGGCATGCCGGTCTGGCTGGGACGGCTCGATCACCTGCTGCTCCCCTTTGTCGACGAGCTGGATGACGAGACTCTCTACCGCAAGCTGAAAGGGTTCTGGATCTATCTGGACCGGGTGCTGCCGGACGCCTTCATGCACGTCAACATCGGCCCCGATGACAACCGGATCTGCCGCCTGATCCTGCGCATCGACAACGAGCTCAAGCAGGTGGCCCCCAACCTCACCTTCTTCCACGATCCGGAGCAGACTCCCGACGATCTGCTGCTGCTGGCGGTGAAGAATATCGCCGAGTGCAGCAAGCCGCACATCGCCAACTACCCGATCCATCGCGATACCTTCGACCAGCGTGGTTTTGGCATCGTCAGCTGCTACAACTCCCTGCCGCAGGCCGGTGGTGCCAACACCCTGGTGCGCATCTCCCTCAAGCGGGTCGCCGAGCAGGCACAGGGGATCGATGACTTCCTCGGTTGTCTGCTGCCCCACTACTGCCGCCTCACGTCCCAGCTGATCGCGGTGCGCGCCGCCTTCCTGCACGAGGAGTCCGGTTTCTTCGATAGCTTCCTGATCAAGGAGGGGCTGCTGGATGAGGAGCGCTTCGTCCCCATGTTCGGCATCTACGGCATGGCGGAAGCGGTCAACATCCTGATGGATAAAGAGAATCTGCCGGGCCGCTACGGTCACGACGAAGAGGCGAACCAGCTTGGCTATCGCATCTCGGCCCAGCTTTCGGAATATGTTACTGCGACGCCGCAGGCCCATGCCTGGGGTGGGCACGCTCTGCTGCACTCACAGGGCGGCCTCAGCATCGATGTGGCGGTGACCCCGGGGGTACGCATTCCCTACGGGCAGGAGCCGGATCCGGCCAGCCATGTGCTGGCGCTGGCGCCGCACCACGGCTACTACCACTCGGGGATCAGCGAGATCCTGACTCTGGAGCCCACCATCCGCCAGAATCCGCAGGCGCTGCTGCAGCTCTGCAAGGGGGCGCTCGCCATCGGCATGCGCGAGTTCACCGCCAACGTGGCCGACAGCGATCTGGTTCGGGTGACCGGCTACATGATCCGCAAGAGCGACGTGGCCCGCTTCGCGGCAGAAGGCTCGCGGCTGCAGACCACCAGCCTCGGCGCCGAGGCGAGCGAGCTGACCGGGATCCGCCAGCGGGCACCGCGGGTGGTGGCTATCGAGACCCTCTTGAATGAGCACTGAGAACGGCAGGCAGAAGGGGGCCGAGCTCAGGGCGACGGTGAGCCGCTGGCTGCCCTTCTCCTGCGTGGACGGCCCCGGCAACCGGCTGGTGCTGTTTTTACAGGGCTGCAACTTCCGCTGCCCCGGCTGCCACAACCCCCACGCCATGGGGTTGTGCGATCACTGCGGTGACTGCGTGCCCGGTTGCCCGGGCGGAGCCCTGGCGATGCAGGAGGGGCGGGTGAGCTGGCAAGCCGAGCTCTGTACCCACTGCGACCGTTGCCTCGATGTCTGCCCTCGCCACGCCAGCCCCAAGACGCGCCAGATGTCGGTGGCAGAGGTGCTGGCCCTGCTGCGTCGCTATGGCCCGCTGCTCACCGGCGTCACCGTCTCTGGCGGGGAAGCTACCATCCAGCTGCCCTTCGTGATCGCCCTGTTCACGGCCATCAAGGCTGCGCCGGATCTGGCCCGTCTCACCTGCCTGCTCGACAGCAATGGATCCCTGGGGGAAACGGGTTGGCAGCGGCTGCTGCCGGTGCTGGACGGCGCCATGATAGACCTCAAGGGGTGGCGCGAGCCTGTGCATCTGGCCCTGACCGGGCGGGGCCGCGAGCGGGTGCTGGCGTCGCTGCAACTGCTGGCGCAGGCGGGCAAGCTGGCGGAGGTGCGGCTGTTGCTGGTGCCGGGGCGGAGCGATTTTCTCGATGCCACCGGCGCGCTGCAGGAGGCGTTGACGACCTTCTTGCTGTCGCTGGGACCCGTACCCATCCGCCTCAACGGTTTTCGCCACCACGGGGTGCGAGGGGAGGCGCTGTCATGGCCAGAAGCCGGGTCGGCTGACCTGACAGTGCTTGCCAACGCATTGAAGGACAAGGGGTTTGGGGCCGTGATGCTGCCTGCGATCTGAGCTCTGCGGCACGTCGGGATGCTGAGACCCGATATGACGCAACTGTGAACTCTGTCTATAGGGGCTGTCCGAGGGGACGGCTAGAATGGGTAAACCGTCCATCACCAACAGATACCCATGAGTGAATCCAACGCCCTTTATCGAGTGCAGTTCATTTGTCACAGCGAGCGTTACGAAGTCTATGTAAGAGAGGTGAATCAGGGCCAGCTGTTCGGCTTCATCGAGATCGCCCACTTCGTGTGGGACACCCACACGGCGCTCATCGTCGACCCCAGCCACGAGAAGCTGAAGAGCGAATTTGCCGACGTCACCCGCACCCTTATTCCCATGCACCACGTGCTGCGGGTCGATCAGGTGCGCAAGCAGGGGGCCGCCCGCATCACCGAACTGGGCAACAACGTCACCTCTTTCCCAGGCCCCATCTACACCAAGAAGCCCTGAGTCCTGCCGCCAGGCATCATTGTGGGGCGTCCAGCTCCCGGGCCAGTTGCAGGATGCGCTGACGGAACCAGCGCAGGGCGGGATCTTCCCCCAGGGGGCCATACCACACCAGGCTGTGGGTCACGGCGCCGTAATCGAAGGGAACGGGGCGGCTCACCAGCCCCTGGGTACAAGCCCGGGTAGCCCAGCCCTTCACGGCCGTGAGAATGAGATCGCTCTGGCGCAGCAGGGCGGCGGCACTGCCAAAATCGGGCAGGGTGGCCCCCAGTCTGCGCCGTACCTGGCGCTGGGCCAGACTCTGCTCGAAGAAGGGGTCGGCCAGCTCCTGATCGCGAATGGCGATATGGCGCCAGCTCAGGTAGGCATCGAGATCCCAGGGGCGCGTCAACGCCGGATGATCCGCGCGCATCAGGCAGACCAGCTCGTCCTCCCGCAAGGTTTCCCAGACGAGGCCGGGCTGATTGACCCCGGGCTGGCTCTGATCGTGGGGCAGGATCACGAAGTCGAGCTTGCCCGCCGCCAGAGCAGCCAGTCCCTGCTCGTCCTTGTTACGCACGACGGGCATCAGCCCCGGCACCTCCTGCATCAACTGACCCAGTACGGCTCCCATGGGCCAGATCATGCTGCTCTCCCGCATCGCCAGGTTCAGCTCCCCCTGCCAGTTGGCAGGGGCAAATCCTTCCTGGCTGGTGAGGCCGTTGAGCTCCCCCAGCAGGCGGCGCAGCGTCGGGCCGAGGCGCTCGGCAAACGGGGTCAGCAGCAACTGGTTGCCCTGGCGGTAGAGCAGTTGATCCCCCAGCAGTTCGCGCAACTGGTTGAGGGTCTTGCTGACGGTGGAGGGGGTGGTGCAGAGGCGCTCGGCGCTGCGGGTGACACTGCGGGTGTCGAGCAGCAGATGCAGGGTCACCAGGTGGCGACCGCCGAGGCGGGAGAGGGCAATGAGATCCATCACGGTTCCACGGGCAAGGGGACAAACGAAAAGCCCCGCCTGAGCGGGGCTTGCGGGCTTAGCCCTGGAGCACAGCGGCCATGGCGTCGGCCACGTAGTCGACGTTGCGGCTGTTGAGGCCCGCCACGCACATGCGGCCGGAGCGCACCAGATAGACGGCGAACTCTTCGCGCAGTCTGTCCACCTGCTCCGGCGTGAAGCCGGTGTAGCTGAACATGCCGCGCTGGTTGATGAAGTAGCCAAAATCGCGGCCCGGCACCTTGGCACTCAGCACCTCGAACAGCTTCTGGCGCATGGCCTTGATGCGGGTGCGCATCTCGGTCACCTCACCGACCCACATGGCGTGCAGTTCGGGCTGGCTCATCACCGCCGCGGTGATCTGGCCACCGTGAGTGGGGGGGCTTGAGTAGTTGCGGCGCACGGTGGCCTTCATCTGGCCCAGCACCCGGCTCGCCTCTTCGGCATCCTGGCAGATGACCGACAGGCCGCCGCAGCGCTCGCCGTAGAAGGAGAGGTTCTTGGAGAAGGAGTTGCTGACGAAGAAGCTGACACCGGCGGCCACCATGGCGCGGATGGCATAGGCATCCTCTTCCAGCCCGTCACCGAAGCCCTGATAGGCGATGTCCATGAAGGGGATCAGGTTCTTCTCGACCACCAGGGAGATCACCTGGTCCCACTGGGCACGGGAGAGATCCACCCCGGTCGGGTTGTGGCAGCAGGGGTGCAGCAGCACGATGCTTTTCGCAGGCAGGCTGCTCAGGCAGTCGATCATGGCGTCGAACTGCACGCCGCCGGTGGCCGCATCGTAATAGGGGTAGTCGTGCACCTTGATGCCGGCCCCCTCGAACATCGCCTTGTGGTTGTCCCAGGTGGGATTGCTGACCCACACCTCGGAGGTCGGGAAGTAGCGCTTGAGCAGATCGGCACCGATCTTCAGGGCGCCGGAGCCACCGATGGTCTGGATGGTGGCGATGCGGCCCGCCTTGACCGCTTCGTGCTCGGCGCCAAACAGCAGGTGCTGCACCGCGGTGCGGTAGTTGGCGGCGCCTTCCATCGGCTGGTAGGGGCGCGGGGCCGGGGCGGCGGCGCGCTGCGCTTCGGCCTGCTGCACCGACGGCAGTAGCGGAATGCGGCCCTGCTCGTCGTAATAGAGGCCAATCCCCAGGTTCACCTTCTGCTCGCGGGTATCTTTGTGGAAGGTCTCGACTAGCGTCAGTATGGGGTCGCCAGCATAGGCATCGACGTGTTCAAACATGGGGGGTCCTTGAAGTTGACTGTCCAATTCGGCCGGCCATCAGCCGGGCCGATATGATGGCGCAATCCAGAGGTGGCCTCAAGTTGTTCGAGATGGCGACAGGGCTGACAAAGTCTGTCGCAGTGGTGAATGCGGGGCCCTTGCCAGGATCCTGCATCCCGTCTGCACGTTCCCCCCATTTTGTCAGAGAAGGCTGCCTTATCGGCATCGTTTGGATAATATATGGATGCATACGGCCCCTCTCATTCCCCTCCCACCCATCCGGGGGAGCCAGGTTCGGCGCCGCCTGAGACAAAAGAAATAGTTGCATAATAGTCAGGCTATTCTTTTGACAACCATTGCAGTGTGCCCGGCCCCTTCGGGGGGCCCACGATAACAGGTGACTCATCGCCGATGACCCGACATGTTTCTGATGCCGATTCCCCCTGGCTGGACTGGCACGGCCTGGGTGGCTGGAATGTCTATTTTCTTGCCAAGTTCGCCCTGCTCTGGGGGGGATATCTCAACTTCCACCCCCTGATCAACCTGGTGTTTGCCGCCTTCCTGATCTTTCCTCTGCCAAGGGCCGGGTGGCGCCGTGCGCGGCACTGGCTGGCGTTGCCGGTGGGGGCGGGGATCTTCTATCACGATACCTGGTTGCCGGGGATAGAGAGCATTCGTGCCCAGGGCAGCCAGGTCTTCTCCTTCACCCTGGATTACTGGGCTGAGCTACTCGGGCGTTTCATCAATTGGGAGATGGTCGGCGCGGGGTTCGTGCTGCTGACGCTCTATCTGTTCATCGCCCAGTGGTTGCGCTTCACCCCCTGGATCCTGCTGGCGCTGCTCTGGCTCTGGGTCTCTCCCCAGGTGAGCAATCCCTTCGCGAGCAGCAAGGGGGCGAGCGAGCACGCCCTGAACACGCCCCGGGAGGAGACCCGCCCCTCAGTGCTGCCCATGGAGGAGCAGCTTGACCAGAGTGCCCCGCCGACCAACGAGAACCTCAACGCCTATCTCGATGACTTCTATCGGGAGGAGCAGGAGAGGCTGGTGCACTTCCCGGAGAGCCTGCCAGCCCAGGCGACCCCCTTCGATGTGCTCATCATCAATGTCTGCTCCCTGGCCTGGCGTGACGTGGAGGCGAGCGGCCTGACCGGGCACCCGGTCTGGTCCCACTTCGACATTCGCTTCAACCGCTTCAACTCCGCCACCTCCTACAGCGGCCCGAGCTCCATTCGCCTGCTGCGGGCCAGTTGCGGGCAGACCAGCCACCAGGGGCTCTATGTGACGGCGCCGAAGCAGTGTCTGCTGTTCGAGAACCTGGCCCAGCTCGGCTTTGCCAAACAGGTGGCCATGGATCACTCGGGGGATTTTGGCAACTACCTGACCGGCCTGCAGCAGTATGCCGGGCTGGATGTGACCCCCATGGACAAGAAGGGGCTGGCCCATGACCTCGCCTCCTTCGATGGCGAACCCATCTATCGCGGGGATGCCCTGTTCGGCCGCTGGCTGAACGAGCGGACACAGAGTCAGGCGGCACGCAACGTCACCTTCTTCAACCTCATCGCCCTGCACGATGGCAACCGCTATGTGGCGAGCCGCCAGATAGCGCCCTACAAGGCGAGGCTCAAGACCCTGCTGGATCAGCTGGACGACTTCATGACGACGCTGGAGCAATCCGGCCGCAAGGTGGCCGTGGTGATGGTGCCTGAGCACGGCGCCGCTCTCACCGGCGACAAGATGCAGATGGCCGGGCTGCGGGACATTCCCAGCCCGAGCATCACCCAGGTGCCGGTGGGGGTTGCCCTGCTTGGTACCAAGGCGCCCCACGAGGCGACCCGCAACGTGGACACCCCCAGCAGTTTCCTGGCGGTATCAGAACTGGTCTCCAGGCTGGTGGGGAAGGATGTGTTCGGGAGCGAGACCATCGATTGGGATGCCCTGCTGGGCGACCTGCCGCAGACCCCGTCGGTGTCCGAGAACCAGGGCTCGGTGGTGATCGAATATCAGGGCAAGTACCACATCAAGCTGGGGCAGGGGGACTGGGTCCCCTATCCCCAATGAGACCGGAGGTGACGATGCGCAGCGAACGGCAATCAGACATGCAGACCCCCTTCGGCGTCCCGGTGGAGGGTTCGGTGATCAATGACGTGGCCATGGTCCAGCAGGCCTTTGGTGTCAGCCTCTCCTACCAGGATATTGCCGCCAGGGAGCGGCTCGCCGCCTTGTGCGCACGCTTCCCCCTGCTGGCGGAGGTGGCAGTGAAAGGGCCCGAGGGGACTGGCGAGGGGAGGTCTGCATGAAGGTGATCGCCCTGCAGGGGATCCGGGGAGGTGTGGGGACCACCGCCATCGTGGCGGGGCTTGCCCAGGCTGCCCATGAGCAGGGGGCAAGGGTGCTGGCGGTGGATCTCTGCCCGGACAACCAGCTTGGCATCCACCTTGGCCTGCCCCATGACGATCCAGGAGGCTGGAGCCGGCTGACCCAGCCGGCGCGGGAGTGGCGAGGTGCGCTTCACCGCCGGGAGGAGGGACTGGATCTGCTCTCCCATGGCGGGGGGGAGGGGGCGTCAGCCGAGTGGCTGGCGGGGATCGATGGTTATGATCTGGTGCTGCTGGATCTGCCCCTGGGCATGGCCCCCGTCATCCCCTGCAGGCGCTTGCTGGTGGTCAATGCGGATGCCAACTGCCATGTGCGGCTTCACCGCCACCCCTGGGCGGCCGATGAGCGTCTGCTGGTGACCCAGTTCTCCAGCCAGCGGGCCCTGCAGCAGGGGTTGCTGGATCTCTGGCTGGCAGGGGGGCTCCCTCTGCTCAATCTTCATCTGCACAGGGACGAAGCCATGGCGGAGGCCATGGCCGCCAAGCTGCCGGTCGGCCGCTATGCGCCCACCAGTCTGGTTGCCCACGAGCTGGCCGCCCTGGCGACCTGGTGTCTGGCAGAGGGGGAGGCCCCCCGATGAGAGTGCGGCTGCTGACGCCGGCTGCGGGCCTCTGGTGCTCGCAGCGCTATGGCGCACTGCGCGAGCGGGGGGCTTCCCGCCCGGGGGCGGCCGCATTGACACTGGGCTGGCTGCTGGCCTGGGCTCTCTTCCCCCTCGAGCGTCATGGCTGGCAATGGGTGCTGGGCCATGCCCGGGGACTCTATCCCCAGCTGACGCACCCCCGAGTGGGGGATCCCCTGCGCGTTCTGTTGCAGAGCCTCTGGATAATAGTGCGTCGCCCACAACCCATCCCTCTGCGCTGGCCTGCCTCCTGGCAGCGGCTCTGGCACCGGGGCACCCAGACTCTCGGGGCCTTCCTGGCCCGCCAGGAGGAGAAAGGGCTGGCCGCCGCCAGGGCCACGCCCCGCGAGGCACGCTGGAAGAGCGTGCTGCTCTGCGTGGTGGCCGGGAGCCTCTCCCTGCTCTGCGTCACCCAGCCGTTCACCCTGCAGGCGCAGCTGGTGTTCGTCCTCCTGCTGGCGGCCATGGCCTTTATCCTGCGCGCCGTGCCGGGCCGTTATCCCATGCTGATGATGATGGTGCTCTCCCTCACCATCTCCTGCCGCTACATCTGGTGGCGCTACACCTCGACCCTCGACTGGTTCGACCCCGTCAGCCTGACCTGCGGCCTGCTGCTGCTGGCCGCCGAGACCTATGCCTGGCTGGTGCTGCTGCTCGGCTACTGGCAGACCGCATGGCCCCTGCACCGCCCCCCGGCACAACTGCCGGCGGATCCGGCCCAGTGGCCCAGCGTGGATCTGATGATCCCCACCTACAACGAGGATCTCGCCATCGTGAAGGGGACTGTCTACGCCGCCATGGGGCTCGACTGGCCCGCCGACAAGCTGACCATCTGGCTACTTGACGACGGGGGGCGGGCGGCGTTTCGCGACTTCGCCGAGGAGGCCGGGATCCGCTATGTGGCCCGGTCGACCCATGAGCACGCCAAGGCGGGCAACATCAATCACGCCCTCAAGATGGCCACCGGGGATCTGGTCGCCATCTTCGACTGTGACCACCTGCCGACCCGCTCCTTCCTGCAGATGACGGTGGGCTGGTTCTACCGGGATCCCCGTCTGGGCGTGGTCCAGACCCCCCACCACTTCTTCTCCGCCGATCCGTTCGAGCACAACCTGCAACGGTTTCGCAAGATGCCGAACGAGGGGGCACTCTTCTACGGCCTGGTGCAGGATGGCAACGACATGTGGGATGCGAGCTTCTTCTGCGGCTCTTGCGCCGTCATCAAGCGCACCGCCCTTGACGAGATCGGCGGCATCGCGGTGGAGACGGTCACCGAGGATGCCCATACCTCCCTGCGGCTGCACCGCCTCGGCTACACCTCGGCCTATATCCGGATCCCGCTGGCGGCGGGGCTGGCCACCGAAAGCCTCTCTGCCCACATCGGTCAGCGCATCCGGTGGGCGCGCGGCATGGTGCAGATCCTGCGTCTGGACAACCCCCTCTTCGGCAAGGGGCTCAAGCTGGGGCAGCGGCTGTGCTACTTCAATGCCATGCTGCATTTCCTCTCGGGCATACCGAGGCTCATCTTCCTGACGGCGCCGCTCGCCTTCCTGATCCTGCACGCCTACATCATCTATGCCCCGGCGGCGGCCATCGCCCTCTACATGTTGCCGCACATCTTCCACAGCGCCCTGACCAACTCCCGGTTGCAGGGTAAGGTGCGCCACTCCTTCTGGGGCGAGGTCTATGAGACGGTGCTGGCCTGGTACATCGCCAGGCCGACCACGGTGGCGCTCTTTGCACCCCACAAGGGGACGTTCAACGTGACCGCCAAGGGGGGGATGACGGAGGAGGTGTTCCTCGATCTGTCGGTCTCCCGCCCCTATCTGCTGCTGATCTTGCTCAATCTGTGCGGGCTGGGGTTCGGCCTCTGGCGCATCGGCACCGGCCCTGCCGACGAGGTGCCGACCCTGATCCTCAGCATGATCTGGACCCTCTACAACATGACCATACTGGGCGGCGCCCTGGCGGTGGCCTTCGAGTCGCGGCAGGTCCGTGCCAACCCCAGGGTGGAGATGGTGATGCCGGCGGCCATCAGGCTGGCGAACGGTCACCTCTACCCCTGTACCGTCAGGGATTACTCCAACGGGGGGGTCGGGGTGCTGCTCGAGGCGCCCCTGCCCCTGGCCGACAAGGAGAGGGTCTGGTTGCTGCTGCGCCATGACCAGCGGGAGCAGGCGTTCGCCGCCAAGGTGCAGCGGGTGTTCGGCTGCAAGCTGGGACTGGAGCTGGAGCCCATGGCGCAGGCACAGCATGTCGAGTTCATCCAGTGCACCTTCGCCCGGGCCGATACCTGGTCCCTGTGGCAGCAGCGTCTGGGCAAGGATCGCCCCCTCCACAGCCTGATCGACATTACCCTGCTCGGCTGGGGGGCTTACTGGCGTCTGGCCCGTACCTCACCCATCGGCTTTGTTTGTATCCTCCTCGAGAAGCTGGCTCGCTGGCTCCTCTCCTTCGTTCCCCGTCGCGTCTCCCCAGATTTCCGGGCCGGGACTCCGACCTCACAGACAGTGAAAGGATGATGAAACCACAACGCTACCTTATTCCTCTCCTGCTGATGGCGCAGGGTGCGACCGCCGCCGAGGCCGTCGGCCCCCTGCCGCCCGTTCCCGCTCCGGTGCGCACCCAGGGGATGAGCTTCGAACAGATGGCGTCATCGCCAGGCACCCTCTCCCTGCGCGGCAATGCGCCAGACGGACTGGCCGACTTCACCGTGCGGCGGGACGAGGTGGTGACCCGGGCCACCCTGGATCTGAACTTCACGCCATCGCCCTCCCTGCTGCCGCTCATCTCCCAGGTCAAGGTCTATCTCAATGACGAGCTGATGGGGGTGACGGCCCTCAACCAGGATCAGATGGGGACGATGACCCATGCCAGCATCGAGCTGGATCCCCGCTATGCCAAGGATTTCAACCGCCTCAAGGTGAGCTTCGTCGGCCACTATCAGAAAGTGTGCGAGAACCCGGCGAGCGACACCCTCTGGCTCAACGTCAACCGGGACAGCAAGCTGACCCTGCAGTTGCAGACCCTGCCGGTGCGCAACGAGCTCTCCTTCTTCCCCATGCCGTTCCTCGACGTGCGGGACAATGGCAAGCTGACTCTGCCCATGGTGTTCACGGGCTCAGTACCCCCGGAGCAGCAGCAGGCGGCGGCGGTGCTGGCCTCCTGGTTCGGCACCAAGGCCCAGTGGCGGGGCCAGCATTTCCCGGTGCTCATCAACCAGTTGCCGGATCGCAACGCCGTGATCTTTGCCACCAATGACGCGCGCCCCGATTTCCTGGTGGACTATCCCGAGGTGAAGGGGCCCACCATCGACATGATCAGCTCCCCCGACAACCCCTATGTGAAGCTGCTGCTGATCCTGGGGCGGGATCAGCAGGATCTGCTGACGGCGGTGCAGGGGCTGGCGCGAGGCGATGTCATGCTGCGTGGCCAGAGCGTCATGGTGGACGAGGTGAAGCCGCTCTTGCCGCGTCAACCCTACGATGCCCCGAACTGGGTGCGACTGGATCGCAAGATGCGTTTTGATGAGCTCACGGAGTACCCGGGTCAGTTGCAGGCAACGGGACGCACGCTGTGGCCCATGAGCCTGACGCTGCGCCTGCCGCCGGATCTCTATCTGCTGGGGGAGAACGGCATCAGGACGGAGCTGAAGTATCACCACACCTCGCCCACCCTGCGCGACGGTTCCCGGCTGGATGTGGGGGTCAACGGCCAGCTCATGAAGTCGTTCACGCTCGAGCCCGGCGAGATCAAGAGTGAGCGGTTGCTGACTCTGCCGCTCTGGTTTGCCGACGACGGCGACACCATGGCGCTGCGCATGCCCGGGCTCAAGACCACCCAGGCCAACAGCCTGAGCTTCTCGTTCGAGTATGCCCAGCAATACATGGGAGGAACGGAGGATGGCCGTTGCGACCTGGTGATGCCGCCTGCCCATCAGGTGCGCATCGACGAGGGCTCCACCATCGACTTCACCGGTTATCGTCACTTCATCGAGATGCCCGACCTCAAGGCGTTCGCCTATGCCGGCTTCCCGTTCAGCCGGATGGCGGATCTCGCCGACACCCAGATTGTCATGCCGGCCAGACCCCATCCCGGGCAGATCACCACCTTGCTCGATGCCGTCGGTGCCATCGGGGCCGAGACCGGGTATCCGGCGCTCTCCCTGCAGGTTCTGGACGACTGGGAGCGAGCGCGCACCGCGGATCGGGATACCCTGCTCATCGGCACCCTGCCGGAGGAGTTTCGAGGGGATCTGGCTCCCGACGCCCTGCTGCAATCCACGCGCAGCTGGGTCAACGAGCCAACCCGCCAGCACAAGGGGGATCTGCTGCACACCATGGCCGATCGCCAGCCCCAGGCCCGGGTGGGCATGACGGGCAACCGGGCCATCGCCGTCATCCTGGGGCTGCAATCGCCGACCCATGATCAGCGCAGCCTGGTCGCACTGCTGGCGGATGGACCGGCGGGGGTCACATTGCTCAATGATGCCCTGCAGACCCGGACCCTGCGCGATCAGGTGGCAGGCTCGGTGGCCATCATCCGGGAATCCGGGGTGAAGAGCCTGGTGGTGGGGGATCGCTACGAGGTGGGCTACCTGCCGTGGTGGGAGCGTCTCTGGCAACTGTTTGCCCGTTATCCGGTGCGTCTTGCCGGGCTGACCCTGCTCTGCATGCTGGTACTGGGCTGGGGTCTGCGGGTGCTGCTTGCCAGTGCCAGTCGCCGCCGTCTGAAGGAAGATTAAGAGATGACTCAGATGAAAAATGTCTGTGGTGCCCTGCTCCTCTGGGCCCTTTGTTCCCTCCCGGCGCAGGCCGTCTGCCACTGGCCGGAGTGGGATCACTTTCGCCAGCACTACATCAGCGAAGAGGGCAGGGTCATCGACCCTGCCGAGGGGCGCCGCATCACCACCTCGGAAGGCCAGAGCTATGCCCTCTTCTTCGCCCTGGTCAACGATGACAGGGAGACCTTTGCCCGCCTGCTCGACTGGACGGAGCGGCAGCTCGCCCGCGGGGATCTGACCGGCTTCCTGCCATCCTGGCTCTGGGGCAGGCAGCAGGACGGCAGTTGGGGCGTGCTGGATGCGAACAGCGCGTCCGATTCGGATCTCTGGATAGCCTACAGCCTGCTGGAGGCGGGTCGCCTGTGGGAGAACCACAGCTACTCTGCCCTCGGCACCCTGTTGCTGCGCCGTATCGCCCGGGAGGAGGTCGCCACGCTGCCGGGTCTCGGCCCCGTGTTGCTGCCCGGGGCGAAAGGCTATGAGGGGGAGGGACGCTGGACCCTCAACCCCAGCTATCTGCCTCCACAACTGCTGGCCAGATTCGCCTCCTTCAAGGGGCCCTGGGGGGAGATGCGGACCCTCTTGCCCAAATTGTTGCAGGAGAGTGCGCCCCGTGGCTTTGCCCCGGACTGGGTGGACTGGCAGGCCGACAAGGGATGGCAGGTGACGACGGACAAGGGCGACACCGGTGGCTATGACGCCATCCGCGTCTATCTCTGGCTCGGCATGTTGAGCGAGGAGGATCCCGCCAGGGCTTCCCTGGTGGCCCACTTTGCCCCCATGCTGGCGCAGCTGACCGAATCGGGTCATCTTCCCGAGCGGGTCTCCAGCCAAAGTGGACAGGTTCAGGGCAAGGGGCCGAGCGGCTTTGCCGCCGCCCTCCTGCCCTTGTCACGGGGCTTGCCGGCGCAGGTCACCTTGCGCAAGCAGGTCTCCGATCACGGGCTGGATGCGGATGCCTACTACGGCAGCGTGCTGACCCTGTTCGGTGCAGGCTGGGATCAGGGGCGTTATCGCTTTGCCGCCGACGGTACCCTGCAGCCGGATTGGAGCGAGTCATGTCAGGCAGAGTGACCCTGGGGTGCCTGCTCGCCTGCCTGATGAGCGGAGCCCTGGCGCAAGGGACGGTACAGCCGGTGGCCTGGCTGCTGGAGCAGGTCAGGATTGGCGAGGCTCGTGGGCGGGAAGATCTCGTCAGCAACAGCCTCTATTCCCTCTCCCTGATGGAGCCCGATCATCCGGAGCTGCTGGCAGCCCAGGCCCGTCAGGCCCTGCGCCAGGGCAAGGTCAAGGAGGCCGGGGCACTGCTGGCCCGCCTTGGCAAGCAAGACCCCGACTCTGCGCTCTATCGTCAGGGCATGGCCAACCTGGCCCTGAACGAACCGGCCAGGCGCCAGCAACTGCAACAAGCCAGGCTGCTGACCAGCGCCGGCAGGCTGGAGGAGGCCGAGCGTCTCTATCGCTCCCTGTTCTCCGGTGATTTGCCCCCCAATCTCGACGTGGCGGTGGATTATGCCCTGTTGCAGACACGGATCTCGGCCATGAAGGCAAAGGGGCTGGCGGCCCTGGAGGCACTCAACCGGCAATATCCGGGTGAGCCCAGAGTGCGGGGCGGGCTGGCTCGCCTCTATCTGGCGGAGGGTCGGCGCCAGGGGGCGCAGAACCTGTTGCGCGAGATGGCGCGAGATCCCTATCAGCGGGACGAGGCCGCCGAGATCTGGCTCGCGGACATCGAATCCTTACCCATCGGTCCCGGGAGCATCGCTGCCTTGCAGGAGTACATGGTGCTCTTTGGCGAAGGGGATACCACCAAGGCGGAACAGCTGCTCGCTACCCAGGAGGAGAAGTGGGCCTCGCCCGCCTATCGCGCACGCCAGTCGGCGCTCGCAAGCACGGCGGGAGGTGGTGCCTCCATCTCCCGCTTGCAGCGTGCCCTGGCTGCCAACCCGGGGGATCCTGAACTCATGGGCGCCCTGGGGCAGGCCTACTCCCGCAACGATCAGCGAGCGCTGGCCATCGCCCAGTTTGAACGGGTGCTGGCACACCCCGAGGTGACCGACAAGGACAAATGGCGCAGCCTGCTGGCCACCAACCGCTACTGGCTGCTGGTGAGCCAGGGGCGCAGCGCCCTGGAACGGGAGCAGTGGGATGAGGCGGCGACCCTGTATCGCCGTGCCATCGCCCAGGATGGGCGTGAACCCGAAGCCTGGCTGGGGCTTGGAGACAGCGAGCGTGGCCGTCATCGCGATGCCGACGCGGAGTCCGCCTACCGCAAGGCGCTCGCCATGGGGAGCGCGCGGGAGCGGGCACTGGCCCGCCTGTTCGATCTCTACAAGGAGCAGGATCCGGCACGTGCCCTGGCCCTGCTGGAGCAGCAGGGCACCCCAGGGATGCAAGCCGAAGGGCGGCGGCTCAAGGCCGGGCTGTTGCAGGAGGAGGCCGATCAGCTCGATCGGGCCGGCAAGGTGGCGGCGGCGCTGCGCCTTCGCGAGCAGGCACTCGCGCTGACCCCGGAAGAGGTGTGGCTGGCCTATCGAGTAGCCGATACCCGGGCCCGCCTCGGGGAAGCCGGTAGCGGGGAGCGGCTCTTGCGGGAACGGCTGGCGGCGCACCCGCAGGATGCCACCCTGCGCTACGCCACCGCCCTCTATCTCTCGGGGCAGGACAAGATGGTGGAGGCGAGAGGGGTGCTGGCCGCCATCCCTAGGTCCGGCTGGACACAGGACATGGATGCGCTGGATCAGCGCCTCGCCCGTGACGAGGTGCTCGCCAGGGCGAGGGCGCGTCACGAGGCCGGGGATGATGAGGGGGCCGAACGCCTGCTTCAGCCGTTGCAGCCGGATGAAGAGGCGAGCCTGATGCTGGCGGAGTGGGCCACGGATCGGGGGGCCTATGCACTGGCGGAGCAGCGCTATCAGGAGGTGCTTGCCCGCACGCCGCAACAGCCCGAGGCCAGGCTTGGCATGGCCGAACTGGCCCAGGCCAGGGGCGATCTGGCAAAGGCCCGTCACTGGCTGCCCGCCTGGCCGGTCAACCCGCTGCCCCCGGAGGGGGCCAACTACTACCGCCGGGTAGCCAATCTCTATCAGGCGCTGGGAGAGGGCGAGACAGCCCGCGCCATCTTCACCGACTACGAACCCCTGGTGGCGATGCAACCGGCCTCCCAGCAGACGGCGCTGTTCTGGCGCGATGCCGCCCGCCAGCGCGTTGCCGAGCATGATGTGGAGGAGGCCCTGGTGCGGGATCGCAAGGGGCTGGTGGCCGCAGGTCTGGCCCCCCGCGAGGATCTGGAGGGGGGCGAGCTGACCCGGCTGGCCCGCAGTCAGGATGGGGAGGGGTGGCTGGCATCCGGCCTGCGCAGCGATCTCGACAGGCATTACCGGCAGAGCCAGACCACCTTCTCCCTCGACAGCGATTACTGGGGCTCCAGCGGTACCGGGGGCTACTCGGATTTGCGGGCGCTGACCCAGATGGCGCAACTGGATACGCCGCTGGCCGGTGGTACCGCCTTCGGCCGCCTTGAACTGGTCGACATGGATGCCGGAGATCTGCCGGACTCCCCTTACCGGGCGCAGTTCGGTACCTGTGCGGCCAGGGACTGTCGCGGGGACGCGCACCAGCAGAGCCGGGGGACCACCCTGGCGGCAGGCTGGCAGCGGGGGGCCTGGGCGTTCGATCTGGGGACCACGCCCCTCGGTTTCGAGGTGGTGGACTGGGTTGGTGGCGCCACCTTGACCGGTGACTGGCACACGCTGGGGTGGGGGATGACCCTCTCGCGTCGGCCCGTCAGCAGCTCGCTGCTCTCCTATGGGGGAACGGTGGATCCGGGCACGGGCATCAGCTGGGGTGGGGTGCGGGCGAACGGGGTCCGCCTCGATCTCAGCCGGGATCTGGGAGGGGCCGTCGGGTTCTGGGGCAGCGCCCAGCAGCACCTGCTGACCGGCAAGAACGTGCCCGACAACTGGCGCACCCGACTCATGGGAGGGGGCTATTACAAGTTCGTCAACGAGACCCATCGCCGTGCCAGCGTGGGGCTCAGCACCATGCTGTGGCACTACCAGCAGGATCTGGGGGGCTATACCCTGGGGCAGGGGGGGTATTACAGCCCGCAGGGGTACTTCTCGCTCTCGGTGCCGGTGAGCTACCGGCAGCGAACCCCGGACTGGTCGTGGGAGCTGGGGGGATCGGGATCCTGGTCCTACGCCCGTACCGACGACAGTCGCCGCTACCCGCTGGAAGGCTTGTTGCCAAGCGGTTTGCCAGACAGAAATGCGCCTGTGAAAGGGGGCAGTAGCAGTGGATTCGGCTACACCCTGAATGGCGTGGTGGAACACAGGCTGACGGAGCACTGGCGCATCGGTGGCCGGGTGGACATCCAGCAGGCGGATGACTATGCCCCCAGCCATGTCACCCTGTTCCTGCGCTACACCTTCAAGCCCTGGCAAGGGGATCTCGATATGCCGCCAAGGCCTCTCACTCCCTACGCGGACTTCGACTGACAGGGGCGCCCGTCATCACCGGGCGCCCTTATTTCAGATAGGAACGCAGTACCCTCACCACCTGATCCAGATCCTCCAGCCGCTCGGCATGGGTCGCCTCCTCGGCGCCAAGATGCTCGCGCATGTGCCCCTCCAGTACCTCCAGCATCAGGCCGTTGACGGCGCCGCGGATGGCGGCGATCTGCTGCAGAATGGCAGCGCAGTCTGTTTCCTGTTCCAGGGCGCTCTCCAGGGCGCCGGTCTGCCCCTTGATGCGCCTGACCCGTGCCAGCAGCTTCTTCTTGTCGTGAACCGTGTGTGACATCCAGGATCCTCTCGATCAATAAAACTATACTGGGGTATAGTATATGGTATCCTCGTTTTCAGGAGAAATCCATGTCATCCCACTGCCACCACCCCGTCGTCCACGAAGGGAATCCCCTGGCCGAACAGAAGACCCGCTGGGCCGTGCTGCTCACCGTCGTCATGATGGTGGCGGAGATCGGTGGGGGCTGGTTCTACAACTCCATGGCGCTGCTGGCCGACGGCTGGCACATGAGCTCCCATGCCCTGGCCCTCGGCCTCTCGGTGCTGGCCTATCGCGCTGCCCGCCACTTCGCGCGGGATCACAGGTTCAGCTTCGGTACCTGGAAGATAGAGGTGCTGGGGGGCTTCAGCAGCGCCCTGCTGCTGGTGGGGGTGGCGGGATTGATGCTGTTCGAGTCGGTGGCCAGGTTGCTGGACCCCAGCCCCATCCATTATCAGCAGGCGATCGGCATTGCCCTGCTGGGCCTGCTGGTGAATCTGGCCTGTGCCTGGCTGCTCAGGGACGATCACGGCCATCACCATGGTCACGACCACCATCACGGTCATCACGACCACTCGCACGATCACCACCACGGCCATCAGGATCTCAACCTGCGCGCCGCCTACCTCCACGTGCTGGCGGACGCGGCCACCTCGGTGCTGGCGATTCTGGCGCTGGTGGGAGGCATGTTGTGGGGGGCGGACTGGCTGGATCCCCTGATGGGCATCGCCGGGGCCGTGCTGGTGGCGGTGTGGGCCAGGGGGCTGCTGCGTGATACCGGGCGCGTCTTGCTGGATGCGGAGATGGATGCGCCCCTGGTGGACGAGATCCGCGAGGTGATCGCCGAGCTGCCTGACGCCGAGATCCGCGATCTGCACGTCTGGCGGGTGGGGCAGACGCAGTATGCCGCCGCGATGTCGTTGCAGATGGCGACCCCGGTCCCGGCACAGGCGATCCGCGAGCGCCTCGCCATCCACGAGGAGCTGGTGCACCTGACCATCGAAGTGTCTGCCGACTGATACCCCTGGCGGGTGTCAGCGGGGAGGCTCGCTCCCCTGATCCTGCCAGAGCGAGCCCAGCATCAGCCTCAGCAGCAGTCCCGGCGGGTCGTCGAGCAGGCGGCCCGGCTCCAGCAGCAGGTGGCCGTCGGCACGAAAGCCCAGGCTGGCGTGGACCTTGCCTTCCTCGCCACACACCTGGAGGAGGCCGTTCAGGGAGCCCCCCTCACCGGGTTGACAGCGCAGCCGCAGCTCCCGTGGTTCCCCCAGCAGGGTGAAGGCGCGGGCGAGGGGAGGGCTCTCTTCATAATCCGGCCAGTTGAAGAAGTGATAGCGTTCGGCGAGCACGCCGGCCTGCTGGCAGAACTGATCGAACAACTGGGCAATGCCCTGATACTCCTGGTCTAGCCGCCTGGCCTGCTCCTCAATCCGTTTCATCACCCAGCCCCCTCTATCCATTTGATTGGACATTGATTTCGTCACTCGCTCCCCTCTTCACGCTGGTATGGGCCGAAAGCGGTGCCAGGTCTGTGAGCGCGATCTAACTTTCGTTATGAAAACGTTATCTTGTTGATGCGGATTGGTTTTTTTTGCCCATCCGCTCACATTTACGGCAATTCCCGCTGATTAATATGGCACCGCTCGGCAATGACCGGGTACTCGGATATCGAGACTAACTACAGCGGGAATTATAAAAAAATGGATATGAAAAAGACCAAAGTGGCGCTGGTAACAGCCTCACTGCTCGCGCTTTTGTCAGGCTGTAACGACAACAGTTCTTCTGCTCCTGCCCCTCAGGATGAGCCCGTCGCTCGTCTTCCCAACGTCCAGCCCCCGGCCGAATTGCTGACGGCCGGCCCTGACGAAGCGGTCATCGCCCTGGTGGATACCCAGACCAGCGCGGCGCGCGGTGTCACCGGCCCGTTCGCCAGCCACAGCCTGCACCTGTGGAACAACGACGCCTGCAACTCGACCTCGGAGGGCGGCCTCAACACCGGTTGGGATGACAAGAGCAAGACGCCGTCCGCGGCGGACAGTTTTGGTCCGGCCTGGGTCGTACCGCTCTCCAAGATGGAAGGCTGCATCAACTTCATCGCCCGCAACGGCGATCTCGCGAACCTGACCGGCAGCGACATGAAGGTGGTCTTCAGCGATCACCCGGATCGCACCGTGGCCATCGTCGCCGGCAAGAACGAGATCTTCGGCAGCCGGGCGGAAGCCTTCACCGCCGCTTTCGGCGTGGCGGGGGCCAGTGCCCACCTCATCGACGACAACACCCTGATTTGGCAAGGGGGCAAGGACAAGCCCTATGTGCGCCTCTACTACACAGAGTCAGGCACCATCACCGCAAACAGCGAGGGTGTATTCGATTTCCCCTACCTCAAGCTGACTCCGACCAGCCTGACCGAAGAGCAGCAGGCCAAATACCCGCACCTCAAGGATGCCGCCGCCTTCGCCCTGCCTGCGGGGAAAGATCTCAAGCCTCTGCTCAAGGGTGAGCTGGTCGCCATCGGGACCGATGCGGACGGTATCCTGCAGGGGGCGACCCTGGTGCAGAGTGCCGGTGCCCTCGATGCCCTTTACAGCGAAGCGGCCACCAAGCTGGCCTACGGCGCCGTGGTGGAGGGGGGCAATGTCACCTTCCGGCTCTGGGCGCCGACCGCCAAGTCGGTCAAGCTGGCGCTGTTCGACGAGCAGCACAAGTCGCTTGGCGAGCGCGCCATGACCCTGGACGAGGCCAGCGGCAGTTGGAGCGTGCAGGGGGGCAGCGATCTTGTCGGCAAATACTACCGCTACGACATCCAGGTCTATCACCCGGTCAGCCGCAAGCTGGAATCCTATCAGGTGACCGACCCCTACTCCCTGAGCCTGGCGATGAACTCCGAGTTCAGCCAGGTGGTGGATCTCGACGATCCGGCCCTCAAGCCGGAAGGCTGGGACAGCCTCAAGGCGCCCCACAGCCAGAAGAACCCCGCCGACATCACCATCTATGAGGCCCACGTCCGGGATCTGACCGGCAACGACGAGTCGACGCCGGTGGAGCACCGCGGCAAGTTCCTCGGGCTGACCGACAGCGACAGCGTGCCCGTCACCCACCTGAAATCCCTGGCCAAGAGCGGCGTCAGCCACCTGCACCTGCTGCCGGTGTTCGACATCGCTACCGTCAACGAGGACCCGGCCAAGGTGGCCAACATCGGCGATGACTTCAGCAAGCTGTGCGAGGTCAATCCCGAGGTCAAGAACTCCAGGTTTGCCAGCCACTGTGGTGGCGGCGAGACCATCGAAGCCGTGCTCGGTGATCTGCAAGCCAGCGACAGCAAGGAGAACCCCGTGGTGCAGGAGCTGTACGGCTATCTGCGCGGGGTGGACTCCTTCAACTGGGGCTATGACCCCTACCACTACACCACCCCGGAAGGCTCCTACGCCACCAATGCGGAGGGGACGACCCGGATCAAGGAGTTCCGCGAGATGGTGCAGGCCATCAAGCAGAACATCGGCATGAACGTGGTGATGGACGTGGTCTACAACCACACCAACGAAGCGGGTCTCGGGTCCAAATCCGTGCTCGACAAGATTGTGCCCTGGTACTACCAGCGCCTCAATCCGGAGACCGGTTCGGTGGAAAACTCCACCTGCTGCTCCAACACGGCGCCGGAACACGCCATGTTCGCCAAGCTGATGGATGACTCTCTGGTCACCTGGGCACGGGACTACAAGATCGATGCCTTCCGCTTCGACCTCATGGGCCATCACCCGAAAGATCAGATGGTGCAGGCCCTGGCCGAGGTGAAGAAGGTCAATCCGGACATGTATTTCTACGGCGAGGGGTGGAACTTCGGCGAGGTACAGGATGACAAGCGCTTCGTGCAGGCGACCCAGAAGCATCTGGCCGGTACCGGCATCGGCTCCTTCTCCGACCGGCTGCGTGATGCGGTGCGCGGGGGCAGCCCGTTCGACGGCGGCGAAGCCATTCGCAAGACCCAGGGCTTTGGCAACGGTGCCCTGGTGGATGCCAACGAGCTGGACGGCGTCGATCTCGCCACCGCTCTGCATCAGTCCGATCTGGTGCGCCTCGGCATGGCGGGCAACCTCAAGGAGTTTGTGCTGACCGACAAGGACGGCATTCCGAAGAAAGGCTCCGACATCGACTACAACGGTCAACCGGCGGGCTATGCCCAGGATCCGACCGAAATCCAGAACTATGTCGACAAGCACGACAACCAGACCCTGTTCGACAACCTGGTGTACAAGGCACCCGCCGGGGCCGACCTGGTGCGGATGCAGGGGGTCTCTCTGGCGACTGCCATGCTGGGTCAGGGCATTCCCTTCACCCACGCGGGTGTCGAACTGCTGCGCTCCAAGTCCATGGAGCGGGACAGCTACGACTCCGGTGACTGGTACAACCGGGTCGATTACACCCTTGGCGACAACAACTTCGACAAGGGCTTGCCGCGCAAGGACAAGGACGAGGCCAACTACGAGCTGATCGAGCAGGTGCTTGGCCAGCACGCCAAGCCGGGTTCGGCCGAGATGCATCAGATGGTGAACTTCTACCAGGAGCTCTCCGAACTGCGTCAATCCTCTCGTCTGCTGCGTCTTGGCAGCGGCGCCGAGGTGATCAAGCGGGTCGACTTCCGCAACACCGGCCCTGAGCAGATCCCGGGTCTCATCGTGATGAGTGTGGATGACGGGGTGGGCGCCGGTGCGGATCTGGATCCGGCCATCGACGGCCTGGTGGTGATGATCAACGCCACCAATCAGCCCCAGAGCATCGGCGATTTCCGTGACGGCAAGGATCAGCCCATCGATCTGACCGGCATGGTCCTGAGCGGTGCCCACCGTGACTCCGACAGCATCGCGAGCGGGGCGGCCAATGACAGCGGTCAGCTGACCCTTGGCGCCTGGTCGGCGGCGGTGTTCGTCAAGCCGCAGAGCGGTGCCCAGGGCGCGGGGCTGCCGGTGAGCAAGAAGACGGATCTGAGCACCTTGCCTCCCTTCGGTGACACCGAGGTGTTCGTGCGCGGTTTCCTGAATCAGTGGGATCCGGTCAACAAGATGAACTTCAGTGGCAACTTCACCTATGAGTTCACCACCGAGGTGACGGCGGATCAGCTGGGGTCGACCCAGGTGAAGATCGCTGGCAACGAGTGGAGCGGCCCCGTCAATTACGGCAAGTGCAGCGATACCGACCAGCTTGCGACCGGCCAGGTCAATACGCTCTGTGCCAATGGCGGGGATCTGCCGTTCAACGTGGAGAAGGCTGGCACCTACAAGTTTGTCTTCACCGCCATGAACAAGGACAAGCCCACCCTGAGCGTCAGCTACACCGAACCGGCGCAGAGCTGCAAGGTGCTGGATACCGTCGCGGGCAATCCGCTCGGCTTCCCGCTCTATGTGCGCGGCAGTCTGAGCGACTGGAACGCCCAGCCGGCCTACCAGCTGAGCTACAAGGGGATGGAAGGCAACCTCGCCATCTATCAGGCCGCCTTCAACTACGCGGGCAGCTTTGACTTCAAGTTTGCCAACGACGATGGCAACTGGAGCAAGCAGTTCTTCGTGAAGGATGCCGGTGGCACCCTGATCGCACTGGAGCCCGAGCAGGTTTACCCGCTCCAGCACGGCGACGGTGGCATGGGCAACAACAGCATCACGCTGGAACAGGGTCTGTGGAGCTTCCTGGTGAAGGTTGACCCGACCCAGACTTCCGGCGAGGTGGGCAGCGTCATCATCCAGGAGTGCAGCGCCAAGTAAGTCTTTCCCATCGAGCCCGGGGCTGGCTCGGCAGCCCCGGGTTGAATTCCGCCTCGCCAAGGGCGGGATAACACCGAGAGAGTAAGCAAAGCGCGACTGCCGACCGGCAGCCGCGCTTTTTCTTTGCTCGTGGGCGAGGCAATAAAAAAGCCGCCCCGTTGGAGCGGCTGTTGGTTGTTCAGTTTACGGCCGGCCTAGCGTTTTCGCAGCAGGCGCAGGGCGTTGGCGGTGACCAGGGCGGTGGCGCCGGTGTCGGCCAGCACCGCAATCCACAGGCCGGTGATGCCGAGCAGGCTGGTGACCAGGAAGATGGCCTTGAGCCCCAGCGCCAGCGCGATGTTCTGGTGGATGTTGGCCAGTGCCGCGCGGGAGAGCCGGATCATGGCGGCGACCCCGCCGAGCTGGTTGTGGGTCAGCGCCGCATCGGCGGTTTCCAGCGCCACGTCGGTGCCGCCTCCCATGGCGATGCCGATACTGGCACGCTTCATGGCCGGTGCGTCGTTGATGCCGTCGCCGATCATCGCGACTTTCTGGCTGAGGCCGAGCTTGGCGATCTCATCGACCTTGCCCTCCGGCAGCAGGCCGGCGCGCCAGCCCATGCCGAGCTCGGTGGCGATCGCCTCGGCGGCGCGGGGGTTGTCGCCGGTCAGCATGATGCTCTTGAGACCAAGCTCGCTCAGCTCTTGCAGCGCCGCAGCCGCTTCCGGCCGGATCTGGTCGCGCAGGGCCAGAAGGGCGGCCGGGGCGGCGTCGGGCTGACCGAGCACCACCACTGTCTTGCCTTGCTGCTCCAGGGTGGCGACCCGGGCCTGCATCGCCGCATCCAGGGTGGCGACCCGGCTCGGTGCCAGCAACTGCCAGAGGGTACCGTCGATGCGACCCTCTACCCCCATGCCGGGCAGGGCGCGCAGATCCTGGGCGGCGGCGAGGTTGAGGCCCCGTTCACTGGCCGCCGTCACCACGGCGTGGGCCAGCGGGTGGTGGGAGCCCTGCTCGATGGCCGCCGCCAGTGCCAGCAGGTCGGCCTCAGGCTGGCCATTGAGGCTCACCAGTTCGGTCAGTTGCGGCTTGCCCAGGGTCAGGGTGCCGGTCTTGTCAAAGGCCAGGGTATCGATGTGGGCGAGGCGCTCCAGCGCGGCCCCCCCCTTGATGATAGCCCCCTGCCGGGTGGCTGCCGCCAGTGCCGAGGTGACCGCCGCCGGGGTGGAGATGACCAGGGCGCAGGGGCAACCGATCAGCAGCAGCGCCAGCCCGCGATAGACCCACTCGTCCCAGCCCTGGCCGAAGGCGAGCGGCGGTACCAGCACCACCAGCAGGGCGACCAGCATCATGGCCGGGGTATACCAGCGACTGAAGCGATCGATGAAGCGCTCGATGGGGGCGCGCTGGGTCTCGGCCTCCTCGATGAGGTGCAGGATGCGGTCGATGGCGTTGTTGCCGGGGTCGGACACCACCTCGAGGCGCAGCACCCGATCCGCCGCCAGACTGCCGGCGGGGACCTTGTCACCCCGGCGGCGCTCCACCGGGATGGATTCGCCGGTCAGGGCGCTCTCGTCAAAGGCGCCGAGGGGGTCGAGCAGGCGGGCATCGGCGGCCAGGCGGGCACCCGGGGCGATTTCGATGATGTCACCGGGGCGCAGCTGGTCGGCAGCGACCTCTTCCCGCACCTCGCCCTCGGCAGTGGTGCGGATGCGCAGCGCCTTGTCGGGCACCAACGCCATCAGGGCGGTGACCCCGGCGCGGGCGCGGCCGGCGGCATAGGCTTCCAGATGTTCCCCCAGCATGAACAGCAGCAGCACCATGGCCGCTTCGGCGGTTTCGCCGAGGAAGAGGGCGCCGATGGCGGCGACCGTCATCAGGGTCTCGATGGCGAAGGGGGAGCCGCTTCTGGTCAGTGCCCACGCCTTGCGGGCGACAGGCCACAGCCCCCAGAGGGTGGCCAGGGTAAAGAACGGCTGACCGATCTGGGCCGGCAGCAGGGCCGCCACCCCCATCAGGCCGGCCAGCGACAGGGGCTGCCAATACTTGGCGAGCAGGTTGCTGACTCTCTGTATCAGCGGGCTGCGGCCCGGTTCGCTGCGAGCCGTGTTCTGAGCGCCTCCTTTGAGCTGGAAGCCGGCGGCCAGCACGGCGGCGGTGACGGGATCGGGGGAGAGGCCGGGGGCCAGATCCACCACCAGCTTCTCGGTGGCAAACAGCACCCGAGCCTGCTGTACGCCCTCCACCCGGCTGACGGCGGTCTCTATCTTGCGGGCACAGCTGGGACAATCCATGCCCAGCACCTGCCAGCTATGGCGGCGGCTGTTCTGCTCGGGGGTCGTCAGCGGCGGCTCGGTCGCGGCGGTCGTGTGGGCGTGCTCGTGCCCCTGTTCATGATGATCGTGATCGTGGCCGTGGGCTGTGTCGGTGGCGCAAGTGCCTCTGGGGGGCTCTTCATCACCCGGGCCGTCTGCGCCACTTTGCCCCTGATGATCGTGGCGGGTCGGGTTGGCGACGCCACTGGCCTGTGCCCCGTTGTCGCAGCAGTGGCTGGTGTGGCTGTGCCGGGCCTGTGGGGTGGCGGCCTTGCTGACGGCCTTGATGGGGGCGGCGGCGTGTTGATGGCTGCAGCAGGATTTGCTCATGATGCGTTCCTCTTGAGGGATCCCGCCCCTGCGGGATCCTGGATGACTGAGCCGAGTGTAAACCTTGGTGTAAAGTCCAAGGTCAAGTCCTCTTCTCCTCTTTGTCCGGGACCATGACAGTGGCCGCTGATCTGCCCCTGGAGCAGGAGGGACGCAAAGGGATGCCAAATCCCTTTCATTAGCGGGTGTTTGTCATCCCGTGGCGGGCCTATACTGGGGACCCTGGATCCCACATCAATCATCAAGGACCTAACATGAGCAATACCGTCACCCTGCAAGGCAACCCCGTCTCCGTCTCCGGCCACTTCCCCGTTGCCGGTGAGCAGGCCAAGCCCTTCTCCCTGGTTGCTGGCGATCTGTCCGATGCGACCCTGGCGACCTTCGCCGGCAAGCGCAAGATCCTGAACATCTTCCCGAGCGTCGACACCCCGACCTGCGCCACTTCCGTGCGCAAGTTCAACGAGCAGGCAAGCGCCCTGAACAACACCGTCGTGCTGTGCATCTCCGCCGACCTGCCGTTCGCCCAGGCCCGTTTCTGCGGCGCCGAGGGTCTGGACAAGGTGGTGAACCTCTCCACCCTGCGTGGTGTCTCCTTCCTGCAGGACTACGGCGTGGCCTTCTCCTCCGGCCCGCTGGTGGGTCTGGCTGCCCGTGCCATCGTGGTACTGGATGAGCACGACAAGGTGCTGCACAGCGAGCTGGTGGCCGAAGTCGCCGACGAGCCAAACTACGCCGCCGCCCTGGCCGTTCTGTAAGTCGCGCCACAGGCTGATTGCCTGACGGCCTGCCCCGTTTACACGGGGCAGGCCGTTTTTATTGCGCTCCCGAACCTTTTACTTATGGGGTGGGTCTGGCTAGACTTCGCCTCCACATCCTCGTTCAGCCTGTATCTGCGATCCCCATGACGTTTGACGAACTCGCCCTTGCCCCCGCCCTGTTGCGCCTGCTGCCCGCAGCGCTGGAAAAACCGACCCCCATTCAGCAGCTAGCCATTCCTGCAGCCTTGTCAGGACGGGATCTGCTTGCCCTGGCCAGGACCGGCAGTGGCAAGACCCTGGCATTCGGCCTGCCGCTGCTGCAAAGGCTGGACGCAGCCAGTGACCGGGTACAGGGATTGGTACTGGTCCCCACCCGGGAGCTGGCAAGCCAGGTGAGCGCCGCCCTGCAGGAGATTGCCGACGGGTTGGGGGTGCGTCTTCTGACCCTGTGTGGCGGGGTGGCCCAGGAGTGGCAGGAGCGGGAACTGGCTCTCGGCCCCCAACTGCTGGTGGCGACCCCCGGACGGTTGCGGGACTTGCTGGCCCAGCAGACGCTGGGGCTGGGTGCCCTGCGCATGCTGGTGCTGGATGAAGCGGATCGCCTGCTGGAGATGGGGTTCTGGCCCGATATCCAGTGGCTGATGAAGGCAATGCCGGAGGCGCGGCAGCAGATGCTCTTCTCCGCCACCTTGCCGATCGAACTGGAGAGCCTGGCCTCGGGCCTGCTGCAGGATCCGGTGCGCATCGAGGCCGAGCCGCTCAACAGCCTGGTGAGCGACATCGAGGAGCGGCTCTATCTGGTCAACAGGAGCAGCAAGGTGCCTGCGCTGATCGCCCTGCTGGAGGCCGGAGAGTGGCCCCAGGTGCTGGTCTTCATCAGTGCCAGGGACGACGCGGACGGGGTGGCCAAGAAACTCGCCAGGGCTGGCATGACGGTGGCGGTCCTGCACGGAAACAAGGATCAGACCACGCGGGAGCAGGCGCTGGCGGATTTCAAGGAGGGCAGGGTGCGGGTGCTGGTGGCCACGGACCTGATGGCGCGCGGCATCCACGTGGAGGCATTGCCGGTGGTGATCAATCTGGATCTGCCGGACCATGCCCCCGTCTACGTGCATCGTATCGGTCGTACCGCCCGTGCCGGGCAGAGCGGTCTGGCCATCTCCCTTACCTGCCACGGGGATGGGGAGGCGCTCGAGGGGATCCGGGCCCTGACCGGTCGGCCCCTGCCCCTGGCGGCGCTGGCAGGTTTCCCGGTGACCGACAAACCCGCCAGCGGGGAGAGCAAACGGGCGCCAAGAGACAAGCAGGCGAACCGTCGCACCCAGGGCAAGCGCAGCATCAAGCAGTTCAAGGGCAAATCCTGAGACGGACTTCCTGCCCCCGGCGGGAGCCTGTCGTCGTGAAGGAGAGGAGAGATCGGCAGCGCGCCCGGGGGCGCGCCAAACTACACGGCAAGGGGGTCAGTCGTGGAACTGGTTGATCAGGCGGGAGAGGTTTTGCAGCCGCTCCACCAGCAGGGTGATGCCATCGAGGGCCTGACGGCTGTTGTCCGCGGTGTGGCTCGCCAGTTGGTGGATCTGGTGGATCCCCTGATCCAGGGTGCTGGTGACATCCGCCTGCTGGCTCACCGCCTGAGCTATCTCGTCGCTGGTGTGGGTCACCCGGGCCAGCATCCGGTTGATCTGGTCGAGCACCTCGGCGGTGGCCCCCATGTGCTGCTGGCAGAGCACTGATGTCTGGGCCCCCTGCTCCATGCCATCGGACAGTTGCCGGGTGCTCTGTTGCAGCGCCCCTATCATGTCGCTTATCTCGCCGGTGGAACTGCGGGTCTTCTGGGCCAGGGCCCGTATCTCGTCGGCCACCACCGCAAAGCCGCGCCCCTGTTCACCGGCCCGTGCCGCCTCGATGGCCGCATTGAGGGAGAGCAGGTTGGTCTGATCCGCAATCTGCCCGATCACCTCCAGAATGCCGTTGATCTTCTGGCTGTCCTGGGTCAGACGCGCCAGCACGCCCTGGCTGGCGTCCAGCTCCTGATGAAGCCTGTCGACCGAATCCCGGGTGGTGGCCAGCGCCTGCTGGCCACTGGCGGACACCTGCTGGACCTCGCCCACCAGCGCATTGGCCTGGTGGGCATTGTCAGCCACATCGCGGATGGACTGGCTCATCTGGGTGATGGCCGCCGCCAGTTGCTCGCTCTGGGCCCGCTGCTGTTGCAGGTGAGTGTCTATGGTCTGGATATGCCCCCTGTCATCCTCCGCCGCCTGCAGGATCTGCTGGTTGGTGTCCGCGCTGCGACCCACCACGGCGCGCAGCTCCGCCTTCTTCATGCGCAGCAGCAGTTCAAGGGCGGCCAGGCTGTCCTGACGCCTGGCATAGAGTACCTGGCAAAGGGCGCTGCCCTGCTCCTCGCCCGCCATGGCCAGCAGCCTGGCCAGCCGCCGTTGCAGATGCCAGCCATGCCCCATCTGGGCCAGCAAGCAGAGCAGGGTGATGACGCCCCACCCCGGCTGGCCGGTGACCAGACTGGCCCCCATGCCGAGCAGGGCGGTGCCAGAGAGCAGCAGACACAGCGGCCCCGGCTCCAGGGTCAGCCGGGTCAGCCAGGGCAGTGCCTTGCCGTCACGGATCCGGGCATAGAGCAGCTCTGCCCAGGCGATGTCGTGATCCTGGGGACGGGTGCGGACAGACTGGTATTCGATGATCTGCTGCTGATCGTTGAGGATCGGCGTGACGTAGGCGTTGACCCAGTAGAACTGACCACTCTTGGCGCGGTTCTTTACCAGCCCCATCCAGCTCTTGCCTTGTTGCAGGCGGCGCCACATGTCGGCGAACGCGGCCTTGGGCATGTCGGGGTGGCGGACCAGATTGTGGGGCTCCCCTTCCATTTCGGTCGCGCTGTAGCCCGCCACATCGCAAAAGTGCTGGTTGGCATAAGTGATGTGACTGGCGGGATCCGTGGTCGAGATCAGTGATATGTGATCGGGGAAACGGATCTCCCCTTCGTGCCGGGTTGTGGTCATGTGCGCATCCTGAATGAGCCAAGTAACTGATAAAATTATTTTTTATTTTTGTGATTGTTACGGCGTCATTGTAGATGCGGACTGTTACACCACCTTGGCTTGGGTCAATAAATCAACACGGGAAAGGCTGAAAAAAGTCGTAGATGGCGGGCTCAGCCGCGGGGAGTGAAGTCGTGGATCTCCCCCGTCCTCGGTTTGAAGCGGGGGTCATTGTCTTCTGCGCTGGCGACCCAGGCCATGGCCTGGCAGAAACTCTCCTGCTTGGCGAAGGCATCCCGGGCCTGATCGATGGCTCGTTCGGCATTGCGCCGCTCCATCTTGCTGGCCTTGCGGTCGCTGAACTGCTTCTGCTGGCTCAACATCCATTCGAGGAAGGCCTGGCGGCATTCGGTTTCATCGGCGGCCTTGGCGGGAAGGGCAACAAACAGGGCAATCAGGAGCAGAGCACGCATGGCAGGATCGGATCACGGGGTTGATGAATGAAAAGAGGCGGCATTTTATGCCGGGAACTTGAACAGGAACAGTGCCAGGAGGGGTCAGATGTCCCGACCCCTCCCCGGACTCAGTGTTTGACGAGGTAGAGCTGACGGCTGTAGGCCACGTCTTCCGGGTTGTTGATGGGATACCCCTTGAGCCAGGGCTTGATGAGCCGGGCATTGGTGTACTGGTAGATGGGGGCGATGGGGGCCTCCTTCTGCAAGATAGCCTCGGCCTCATCGAACAGGCGGGCCCGCTCTGCGGGATCCTGACTGTTGGCCGCCTGCGCCAGCAGCTTGTCGTAAGCCGGGTTGGTGAACCGGGCCATGTTGCCGCTGTGGCCCGATCCCCAGAGCCCGAGGAAGGCGGAGGGGTCGTTGTAATCGGCGACCCAGGAGGAGCGGATCACCTCGAACTGGCCGCTTTGACGGCTGTCGAGATAGGTTTTCCACTCCTGGTTGGTGAGCTCGACCCGGGCCCCCAGCTTCTGTTTCCACAGGTTGGCGATGGCCAGCGCCATCTTCTTGTGAATTTCCGCCGTGTTGTAGAGCAGGGTCAGCCTGAGGGGATTGCTTGGGCCGTAGCCCGCTTCTTTCAGCAGGGCTCTGGCACGCTCGTCCAGCGCTTGCTGACTGCTGGTGGAGAGCAGATTGGGCTTGGGGTCGAAGCCGGCGGTCACGTCCGGGGTGAAGTGGTAGGCCGGTTTCTCCCCGGTGCCCAGCACCTTGTCGGCAATCAGGCCCCTGTCGATGGTATAGGAGAGCGCCTGGCGAACCCGTACATCATTGAGGGGCGGGCGCTGGGTGTTGAAGGCGTAGTAGTAGGTGCCGAGCTGTTCCGGGGTATAGACCTCCCCCGGGATCTGGGCCATCAGGCTCTGGTACTGCTCCTTGGGGAAGGATTCGGTGATGTGCAGATCCCCGGCCAGATAGCGGTGGGTGGCCGCGCTCTCCTGGTTGATGGGCACGAAGGTGACGCGGGTCAGCACCGTGTGGGCGCGATCCCAGTAGTAGGGATTGGGCGTCAGCTCCAGCTTCTCGTTCACCACCCGGTGACTCAACACGAAGGCGCCGTTGCCCACCAGCTTGCCGGGCTGGGTCCACTGGTTGCCATATTGTTCCATGCTGGCCCGGTGCAGGGGCGACAGGCTGGGATGGGTCAACAGGCTCAGGAAATAGGGCACCGGCTGGGAGAGGGTCACCTTCAGGGTATGGTCATCGACGGCCTCCACCCCGAGCGCATCGGGGGCCAGCTTGCCTGCCATTATGTCGTCCACCTTGTCGAAGCGGGCGAGCTGGGCGAACCAGGCGAAAGTGGCGGCTTCCCTGGGGTCAACCAGCTTGCGCCAGCCATAGACGAAGTCGGCGGCGCGCACGGGGTCGCCGTTGGACCAGCGGGCATCCGGCCTCAGGTGGAAGGTGAATGTCTGGTTCCCCTCGTTGTCCCAGCGGGATGCCACCCCGGGCAGCACCTTGCCGTCCGGCCCCTGGGTCAGCAGCCCCTCGTAAAGGTCTCTGAGGACCTGCAGCTCCGGCAGTCCCACCAGCTTGAGAGGGCTCAGGCTCGCCGGTTCATCCTTGAGATGACGGACGACGGCCTGTTCGGCGGCGAGTGGGGTACCGGGCGGCACATCGGCGGCCTGGACGCAGGCACAGCCCAGCAGGGCCAGCAGGGGGCTCCATCCTTTCATGGTGAATCCTTCAAAATGTGTGAAGCGGGGAGAAAACTCGGCGAGAATGCATCGCCGGCAGATGGGAAATCATGATATCCCCTTTGCTGGTCAGACCGCCAGCATGAGTCCCATTGATATCCGATGCGGCTGTCAACGAAGGGGCGCCGTGAGCGCCAGGAAAAGGAGAGAATGATGAGAGCATGGATCTTGTTGGCCTGCGTGCTGAGCCAGGGCGCCTGGGCGTTGTCCCCGTGCGAGAAGAGCAGCCCGGTGGGAAGCTGGTGCGAGGTGAACATAGAGGCGCTGCACCCCACCCAGGGCGGCGTGGGGCAGTTGCAGGTGGATACCACTGCCCGGGAGCTGGCGGACAAGAGCGAGAAGCAGCTCGACAAGCTGATGAAAAAGAAAGAGATCCCCATCGTCATCGCGCCGGATGGGGGTTACTGGCTGGTGGACAGGCACCACCTGACCAAGGCGCTGTGGCAGCAGGGGGTGAAGCAGGTCAGGGTCAAGGTGATTGCACGGTTGCAGGACAGGGCCAACTTCTGGAGCCAGATGCAGAACAACCACTGGGCCTGGCTCAAGGATGAACGGGGTCAACCCCTGACTCCCGAGCAGTTGCCCGGTCATATCGGTGAATTGCCGGATTACCCCTACCGCACCCTGGCGGGGCTGCTGCAGGATGCGGGCTACTTCAGCAAGAAGGATCAGGTCTACTTCGTCGAGTTTGCCTGGGCCAGCTGGCTCGGCCAGCAGATGGCCTGGCAGCCGATCGATGAGGTCAACCTCGCGGATCGCCTCGCCGAAGCCAAACGGCTGGCGTGCAGCAGCAAGGCGGCGGATCTGCCTGGTTACCCCGGCAAGCAGTGTCGCGTCAATCAGCCCAGAACGGCGGGTTGAGGGATCCTGCACAAAGGGTCTGGTTGATATTTGTTCTCGATTGGCCATGATACAGACTCCACTCGTGTAGGCAAAGGAGAGGAACATGGAACATCAGAACTGGCAACGTTACATGCTGGAGGCGGAGAACGCCCTTGGCATGGGGGCTTTGGGCACGGCGATCTGCCTCTATCAGCAGGCCCTGGGGGAAGTGTATGAGCTGGCCTCCGGGGATCTGGACGAACTGGCCAGCATGCGGGTCGCCACCTGTCACCGCATGGCCGACTTCTGGCGTGCCATGGAAGAGCCCGCCTATGAACTGCGCTACCTCAAGCTCGCCTCCGAGCTGGTCACCGCCCTGGTGCCCCAGTGCCCCAACCGGGAGTGCGAATCCCTCATCAGCGAGCTGGGCTGCTGCCGCGCCGCCCTGCTCTCCTTCTTGAAGCGCCACCCCAATCCGGAGATCGCCCGGCTTATCCAGGTGCAGGACAGGGTGCAGGGCTGCGAGTTGATAGGCCGGTTCCGTCTCAACTGAGTTCAGCGCCGTTTTTGCAGCTTGCTGGCGATGCGGCTTTGCGCCTCTTCCCCTTGCAGGGCCTGGGCGAAGGCGCGCGCTTCCAGGTCGATGACGAAATGCACCGCCTGTTTGAGCTCCTGCTTGAGCAGCGCCTTGCTCTTCTGGAGCGCCATCGGCGGCTTGGCCGCCAGTTTCAATCCTTGCTCCCGAGCGAAGGGGAGCAGGTCCGCCGGAGCCAGCACCCGGTTGGCGAGCCCGATACGCAGCGCCTCTTCCCCATCGATGGCCTCTGCCAGCAGCAACAGCTCCGCCGCCTTGAGGTGACCGACGGCGCGTGGCAGCAGCAAGCTGGCGGCAAACTCCGGCACCAGTCCCAGCTCGACGAAAGGCAGCTGCAGCCGGGCGTTGTCAGCCAGATAGACCAGGTCGCAGTGCAGCAGCAGGGTAGTGCCGATGCCGACTGCCGGACCGCCCACGGCGGCGATCACCGGTTTGGGAAAGTCCGCCAGGGTGTGCAGAAATTGTAGGATGGGGTCGTCCGGCTCAAGGGCGTGCTTGCCAACAAAGTCGGCCAGATCGTTGCCGGCGGTGAAGCACTCCGCCTGGCCCTGCAACAGCAGCACATGGACCTCTTCGTCCCGGGCGGCCTGGCGCAGTGCGTCGGTCAGCGCCAGATACGTCTCCGTGTTGAGGGCATTGCGCTTTTCCGGTCGATTGAAGGTCAGGGTGAGCAAGCCGTCCTGCTGTTCGGCCAGAATTGTGAGGGCCATGTCTGAATCCTTGTTGTCGGGGGCTGTCAAAAGCTTGCCACAGGGGTAAGCTTTGTCTCGTTTAACACATCATAAAAGGATTTCAACCATGTTTAAACGTGCGTTTTATTCCACCATGGCACTGCTTCTGGCCGCCCCGGCCCTGGCCAAGGTCGACGCAGTCGATGGTTATGTGCGTCTGCTGCCCCCTGGCTCGCCGAACACGGCGGCGTTCATGGTGCTCAGGAACGATGGGGACAAACCGGTGAAACTGGTGGCGGGAGCGTCTCCTGAGGCGGGCCGTGTCGAGCTGCACACCCATTTGCACGAGAACGGCGTCATGAAGATGCGCCAGGTGGAGAGCATCGAGATCCCGGCCAAGGGGGAGGCCGTGCTCAAGCCCGGTAGCCTGCACATCATGTTGTTCGACATCCATACCCTGGCCCAGGGCACGCCCTTCCCGCTGACCCTGACCCTGGACGATGGTCAGACGCTGTCACTGAGCCTGCCCGTGAAGCCGGTCGAGCCCATGAAAGGGATGAAGCACTGACATTTCTGGACGCTTGTTCAGCTTTTTACTCTAGGTATTCCTTGCCCAGCGGGTAAAATGATGGCCTTTCCAGTCCAAAATGGAGCGAAGTGATGAAGAAGACCCTGATTGCCGGCACTGTGATGGCTCTGCTCAGCCATGGGGCCATGGCCGCCAATGACTGGCGTTTTGCGGCGGGTGCCGATCTGTGGAATGCCCAGGGAAGTGGCCAGGTCAGCAGCGTGGGTGCCGATGGCAGCTACGACGAGAACTACAACTGGAGCGGCTACCTGCAACTGGAGCACGGCATCCTGCTGCTGCCCAACGCCAAGTTCGAAATGTCCGACTTCAGCAGCAGCGGCGGCAGCTTCAACAACGATCTGCTGGCTTACGACCTGAGCCTCTACTATCGCCTGTTCAACAACGATCTGTTCCAGATCGATCTGGGTCTGACCGGTCGTCGCTACGACGGTGATTTCAACACCCAGCACTACTCCTATGACAAGGATGTGCTGATGGCCTACACCGGGGGTGAAGTACGCATCCCGGGGACCGGCTTTGCGGCGTTTGGCGATATGCGGGTGCAGGATGCCGACAACTACGACTACCGTCTGGGCGGCTCCTACAAGTTCTCTTCCGTGCCGCTCAAGATCCGCGCCGGCTGGCGTGAGGCCGAGATGGACTTCGATCGCGTCGATCAGACCATCGACGGCTGGTTCATCGGTGGTGAATTCACCTTCTGATCTCCCAGAGGAGCACACATGGGCCACATCATAGTGACTGGCGCGGGGTCCGGACTGGGCCGCGCCCTGACCATAGGGCTGGTTGAACGCGGCCATCAGGTTTCCATGATGGGTCGCCGTTACCAGAAACTGCAGGAGCAGGAAGAGCTGCTCGGCAAGGCGGTGATCGGCATTGCCGCCGATCTCGCACACCACGAAGAGGTGGATGTCGCCTTTGCCGCTGCGGTGGAGTGGGGCGGCCTGCCCGACATGGTGATCCACTGTGCCGGTGTCGGCGAGTTCGGCCCGGTGGGTGTCTACACCGCCGAGCAGATCCGCCGGGTGGTTGAGAGCAATCTCATCTCCACCATACTGGTGGCCCAGCAGACGGTGCGCCTCATCGGTGACAAGGGCGGGGTGCTGGCGAATGTGCTCTCCTCTGCCGCCCAGACCGGCAAGGCCAACGAGAGCCTCTATTGCGCCTCCAAATGGGGCATGCGCGGCTTTCTCGAATCCTTGCGGGCCGAGCTGAAGAGTGCTCCCCTGCGACTGGTGAACCTCTATCCGAGCGGGATCCGCAGCGAGTTCTGGGAGAATTCGGATCATGTGGACCCGAGCGGCTTCATGACGCCGGAAGACGCGGCAGCCTACATGCTGGATGCGCTGGCCGCGAGAAGCAGCTGCCATGTGACCGATCTCTTTATCGGTCGCAATAGTTGAGATAGTGGGCTCCGGCCCTTGCCGCCCAGAAGAGCAGAAACAAAAAGCGCGCCATTTGGCGCGCTTTTTCATTGATGTGCAGTGCTAAATTATCTGCTTGCCTGCCTCTCTTTACGCCGGGCCATCATGGATGTGAAGGCGGGTAAATTCAGTGCCGACATGGCATGGATGATTGATGATGCATGTCGGCACATATTATTTCCGAGCCGCATATTCCCGCAGGAAGGATGGAATCACCTGTTTTGGCTTCTTGCCAAGGGTCAGCAGCAATTCAAAGTCCGGGTCGATAATGCCATGTCGACACGCCAGCTCTTCCAACAAGGCAAGCCAGAGGTGGGCCGTCACCTCGGCATCCGCCAGGGCACGGTGAAACACCCCGTCATTGGGCAGGCTCCGGTATTGCACCAGGGTACCCAGCTTGTGATCCGGGGCATCGGGAAACAGGCGCCTCGATAGCAGCAGGGAACAGGCGAACTGGCCGCGGTATTGCGCCGGCAATCGCTCTATTTCCGCATCCAGAAAGCGCTTGTCGAAGGAGGCGTTGTGGGCGACCAGATTGTCATCACCGATAAAGTCGACGAAATCCGCCATCACCTCGTTACAGGGGGGAGCCTGTTTCAGCATGGCATTGCTGATCCCGGTATATTGCTCGATGAAGCTGCTCACGTTGAAGCCCGGATTCATCAATGCCGAGAAACGCTCACTGATATGGCCATCCTTGATTCTGACGGCACCGATCTCGATGGCTCTATCCCCTTGTCCGGGTGAAAGCCCTGTGGTCTCGAAGTCGAGCACGACAACGGTATTGGCTGAGGCGATGGACATAACTTCTCGGGCAAGCTGGGTAAAGAGCGCCAGTCTAGGAAATCAGCCGTGCCGTGTACAGGGCAATGCAGTTATCTCATTAGTTCACGCTGGAGACGCATTTTTGTGCATCATGGCTGAGAGCCATATAAAAAGCCCCGAGTGCCGTGGCACTCGGGGCTTTCCTATGAAAAGCGAGAGGCGGTGTCGGCGTTATCAGCGACCCAGCTTGGCCTTGAGCATGGCAACGATCTCGCCGATGGCCACTTCCTGCTTCTCGCCGGAGCGGCGGCACTTGTACTCCACCACGCCGTTGTCGAGACCACGGTCACCGATGACGATGGCGTGGGGCACACCGATCAGCTCCATGTCGGCGAACATCACACCCGGGCGCTCTTTACGGTCGTCGAACAGCACGTCCACCCCGGCGGCTTTGAGCTCGGCGTAGAACTGCTGTGCCTGCAGGGCGACGCGCTCGGATTTGTGCATGTTCATCGGCACGATGGCCACTTCGAACGGGGCGATGGCGTCCGGCCAGATGATGCCGTACTGGTCGTTGTTCTGCTCGATGGCGGCAGCCACCAGACGGGAAACCCCGATACCGTAGCAACCCATCTCCATGGTGACGGACTTGCCGCCTTCGTTCAGCACGCTCGCCTTCATCGCTTCGGAGTACTTGGTGCCCAACTGGAAGATGTGGCCCACTTCGATACCGCGCTTGAGCAGCAGCTTGCCCTGGCCGCACGGGCTGGGGTCGCCTTCTACCACGTTGCGCAGGTCGGCAACCTCAAAAGAGGTGATGTCGCGATCCCAGTTGGCACCGGTCAGGTGGAAACCGGTCTCGTTGGCGCCGCAAACAAAATCGCTCAGATGGGCGGCGCTGCGATCGACGATGATGCGACCGGCAAAGCCGACCGGGCCGATGGAGCCTGCGTCGCAACCGGCGGCAGCCTTGATCTGCTCGTCATTGGCGAAGGTCAGCGGGTTAGCCACGCCAGAAAGCTTCTCGGCCTTGATTTCGTTCAGCTCGTGGTCGCCACGCAGTACCAGGGCGATGACGGCCTGTTTGCCGTGCTCGTCTTCCTCGGCCAGTACCAGCAGGGTCTTGGCGATGGCGGTCGGCGCCACGTTCAGGAAAGCGGCCACTTCATCGATGGTGTGGACAGCCGGGGTGGCCACCTTGGTCAGGGCTTTGGTTGCGGCAGCGCGCTCGCCAGCCGGTGCCAGGGCTTCGGCCATCTCGATGTTGGCGGCGTAATCGGATGTATCGGAGAAGGCGATCAAGTCTTCACCGCTCTCAGCCAGCACCTGGAATTCGTGGGAGCCGGTGCCCCCGATGGAGCCGGTATCGGCCTGCACCGGGCGGAAGTTCAGGCCCATACGAGTGAAGGCGGTGCAGTAGGCCGCGTGCATCTTCTCATAGGTATCGACCAGGGAGGCCTTGTCGATGTGGAAAGAGTAGGCATCCTTCATCAGGAATTCGCGGCCACGCATCACGCCGAAACGGGGGCGCACTTCATCGCGGAACTTGGTCTGGATTTGGTACAGATTCAGCGGCAGTTGCTTGTAGCTGTTCACTTCGTAACGGACCAGCGCGGTGATCACCTCTTCGTGGGTCGGCCCCAGCACGAAGGGGCGGTTGTGACGGTCGGTCAGGCGGCACAGCTCGGGGCCGTAGTCATCCCAGCGGCCGGACTCCTGCCACAGCTCGGCGGGCTGTACCACCGGCATGGATACTTCGACGGCACCCGCATTGTTCATCTCTTCGCGGACGATGTTTTCAATCTTCTTCAGGACCCGCAGGCCGGTCGGCAGCCAGGCGTACATGCCGGAAGCGAGTTTGCGGATCATCCCGGCGCGCAGCATCAGCTGGTGGCTGACAACTTCAGCGTCGGAGGGGGTTTCCTTGAGAGTGGAAAGCAGATATTGGCTGGTACGCATCGCGGTAGACCTTCGCTAGTTCGGGCGGCTTGGCCCTGGAAAATTTCAAGTGCGGAATTTTAACAGGCGAAGTCCCCCGGCCCAAGGGCTAAATTCAGCGGCGCTGGGGTAGGGCGGGGGCCTTGCCCCGCCCGCACTAGACCCGAAATTGCGACAGCAACTGCTGTTGCTGCTGGCTAGCCTGATGGAGGGAGGAGGCCAGTTGCAGGCACTCCTGGGCTTCCTGTTCGCCCGTCTGGGCCTGCAGGCTGATATCCGAAACCTTGCCCGTGGTGTGCCCCAGGGTGTGGGAGAGCTGGCTGGTCGCCTCTGCTACCTGTTGCACCATGTCGGCGAGCTGATCGATGGCCTCTTCTACCTTGAACAGGATCTGTTTGGTGTTATCGGAGTCCGCCATACCCGATTCCACGGTTTTCAGGTTGCGTTGCATCATCAGATAGGCCTGCTCTGTCTGCTGCTGGATGCTGTTGATCACGTCCGTTATCTCGGCGCTGGAGGTGGCGGTACGATTGGCCAGGGTGCGCACCTCGTCGGCCACCACGGCAAAACCGCGCCCCATCTCGCCCGCCCGGGCGGCTTCGATGGCGGCATTGAGTGCCAGCAGGTTGGTCTGCTCCGAGATATTGCTGATGGTGGAGATGATCTGGCCAATCTGCCCTGCCTGCTCCTTGAGGGCATTGATGGCGGTGGCACATTCACCCACCTCCATGACCACCCGCTGCATGCCGGCGGTGGCGGAGGAGACATACTGGCTGCTTTGCGTGGTGAGCTGGCGTACCTCGTTGGCGTTGTGTGCCGCCAGGTTGCAGTTGTCCGAGATGGTGGTGGCCACCTGCACCATCTGCTCGCTGTCGTGGTGCAGCGCCTGGGCATGTGCAGCGGTCTGGCGGCTGCTCTGGCTGATGGCCTGGACCCGGTTGACCGAGGTGTGCACGTGCTGGTTGATGTGCTGGTTGTTGTCCATGGTGGCGCTGATCATCTTCTGCAGCTTCTCGATGAAGCGATCCACGCTGCCGGCCAGGGAGCCAATCTCGTCGTCGCGTGAGAGATTGATGCGGGCATTGAGATCTCCTTCCCCGGCGGCGATGTCCTGCATGCGCTTGTCGACCTGGAGTAGCGGGCGAACAATGGTGCGAACCAGCCAGAAGCCGCAGCAGGTGACGATCAGCAGGCTGAGCAGCAAGCCCCCCAGGATGAGTCCCTTGGTGTAGTCGATGATGGCGTTGAGCTGGTGAACCTGATCCTCGACGGTGGCGTCCCCCTGGGCTTCGACCTCGACCAGAGCCAGCCTGAGCTGGTCGGCACTGTGTTCGTAACGGGTCAGCTGGTTCTGATAAGCGCTCAGGGCTGTGGTCCATTCACGGATCAGGCGGGCATTGTCGGCTTGCAGGGCACGATACTGGGTGGAGAGCATTTGGCCTGCAAACTCCCCGTCACCGGGCACATCGAACTGGCCGGTTGCCAGCATGCCGTCAACCGCGTCCTGATAGAAGCGGGTGGCTTGTGCCAGCTCGGCCTGGATGGCAGGAGTGGGGCCTTCGCTCTGCATCTTCTCCAGCGCATAGAGCTGGCGCAGGAATCCGATGTTGGCCTCCATGCCGCCATCGGCCGCCTGCCAGCGGGTCGCGAGGCCGCCGTTCCAGCTGATGGCCTGATCCGGTGAGCGGGTGAGGCTCTCGACGGCCTCGTCACCGATCACCTCCAGCCTGGTCGAGAGGCGTGACATGCGTTCAGAACTGGCACGCAGCGCCTCATCGGCGCTCGTGAAGGTGCGATAGAGGGTCAGCAGCTGTGCCTGCTCTTGCTGATAGGTCTGCTCATGCTGCTTCAGCGTGGTGATGGCTGCCGCATCGATGAGCCCGCCTTGCTCCACCCGGCGCAAAGCGTCGCTGGCCGCCTCTTTTGCCCGTTGCAGCTCCGGTGCGTCGAGGGGGATCCCCGAGAGCACTTTCTGGATATAGAGCGACTGGTTGCCGAGTTCGATGGAGCCCTCCATGGCACCATCTGCCGTCTGCCATGCGGCACCCAGGACGTAGGAGAGCAGATCAGCCAGCCGCTGGCTGCCATACCAGCCGATCGCCCCCATGCCCAGGGTGCAGCCGAGCAGAATGGTGAGTCCGAGGTTGGATATGGTGACGATTTTCATGATTCAAGCCTTCCCTGGTGCCGAACAAGACCATTTCAGTGTTCAATCAATGACGAAGATGTGCCATCCCCGATGGAAAATAAAGTGATAGACAGTGTTCTGAACGAGGGAAATGGCCGGGTATGAAGAGCGGGTCATCCCATGATCTGCATGGACCTATGCTGGATACTTATCCAGTTATTCTTTATGCTATGACCCAATTTGCGAGAGTCTGCGTGGCGAGGAAAAGAACATGATCGGTCGCTTGAGAGGCGTCATCATCGAGAAGCAACCCCCCGAGGTGTTGCTGGAAGTCGGAGGGGTGGGATATGAGGTTCATATGCCCATGAGCTGCTTCTATGATCTGCCCGAACTCGGGAAGGAGGCCGTCATTCACACCCACTTTGTGGTGCGTGAAGATGCCCAGCTACTCTACGGCTTCAACCACAAGCAGGAACGGGCGCTGTTTCGCGAGCTGATCAAGACCAACGGGGTCGGCCCCAAGCTTGCCCTGGCCATTCTCTCCGGCATGACGGCCACCCAGTTTGTGATGAGCGTCGAGCGCGAGGAGATAAGCTCCCTGGTCAAGTTGCCCGGCGTGGGCAAGAAGACCGCCGAGCGCCTGGTGGTGGAGATGAAAGACCGCCTCAAGGGCTGGGTCAGCCACGATCTCTTCTCCCCGGCCGAAATCACCCTGCCCGCGAAAGAGAGCCCGCTGCGTGCCCCGGATGCGAGCGAGGAGGCGGCCAGTGCACTGGTGGCCCTCGGCTACAAGCCGCAGCAGGCCAGCCAGATCGTCAGCAAGGTGGCTGCCGACGGCATGTCGGTAGAGGAGATCATTCGTGAATCCCTGCGCAGCCTGGTGTGAGGTAGACAATGATTGAAGCGGATCGCCTCATCTCGGCCGGTGCCGCCCGTGAGGACGAGATCATCGATCGGGCCATCCGGCCCAGAAAGCTGGCCGATTACACCGGACAGGATCACGTCTGCGATCAGATGGAGATCTTCATCGAGGCCGCCCGCCAGCGCGGGGAGGCCCTCGATCATCTGCTGATCTTCGGGCCTCCCGGCCTTGGCAAGACCACGCTGGCCAACATCGTCGCCAACGAGATGGGGGTCAACATCAAGACCACCTCGGGCCCCGTGCTGGAGAAGGCCGGCGATCTGGCGGCGCTCCTCACCAACCTGGAACCGAACGATGTGCTCTTCATCGACGAGATCCACCGTCTCAGCCCGGTGGTGGAGGAGGTGCTCTATCCGGCCATGGAGGATTATCAGCTCGACATCATGATAGGGGAGGGGCCAGCGGCCCGCTCCATCAAGCTCGATCTCCCTCCCTTCACCCTGATCGGTGCCACCACCCGGGCCGGCTCCCTCACCAGCCCCCTGCGGGATCGGTTTGGCATCGTGCAGCGCCTCGAGTTTTACAACGTCAAGGACCTGACCGACATCGTCTCTCGCAGCGCCCGCTGCCTCGGGCTCGACATGACGGAAGACGGCGCTCTCGAGGTAGCCCGTCGCTCCCGGGGGACACCGCGGATTGCTAACCGTTTGTTAAGGCGGGTACGGGATTTTGCCCAGGTGAAGTCTGACGGGCGAATTGACGGACCCATTGCGGCCCGAGCCATGGACATGCTGGACGTGGACAACGAAGGTTTCGACTTCATGGATCGCAAGCTATTGTTGGCCGTCATCGACAAGTTTATGGGGGGGCCCGTCGGGCTCGACAACCTGGCCGCCGCCATCGGTGAGGAGAAGGACACCATAGAAGACGTGCTGGAACCTTATCTGATCCAGCAAGGCTATCTGCAACGTACACCCAGAGGGCGGATCGCAACTCAGAGAGCCTACGCACACTTTGGCCTGGAACGACCGGCAGATCAGTAGACGTTGCGATATGAACCAAAAAGCCGCCCTTGAGGTGGCTTTTTGTTTTGCGGGCAAAAAAAAGCCCACGGCACAGGCGGTGGGCAAAGACAATTCAGGATGGATGTTCACAGACAGTGAGCGCGTCTGCAGACCGGTCGGGAAAAAACAGAGGAGCCGTCGCGAGGCTTCAGAGTCGGTTCATTTGATAGAGTTGAACGAAAGAAAGCTTGTAGTAACGGATGGTCTTGGCAACAAACTTTTTCATCATTAATCCCAACAAACAGGTTCGAAATGTTCATCGAATACGTACCGGGAACCCGGAATGACCGGCCTGTATTCAGAGGTATGCCCTCACTGCGAGGCGCATTGTAGGAGCTCTTTCCGGGTGGGACAAACAAGAAAATCTATGGGCTTTTGATTAGATAAACTAATGATTTTGGTGAGGGTGTCAATCCGCATAAACATGTGTTTTTACTGGGTTTAAATTGATTTTTGGATGAGCCTGGCCATTTATTGAAATAATCGAGATGCGAGGGCTTTATTTCCGGGGTTGCGTATTTGTTTAACAGAATTGAAACTATTTCGGTATGTCATAAAATTGATTTAAATCAATTATTTACGGGTTGGTGTTTTTTGTGATGAAGCTCCCATAATTAATGGGAAAAGCCCTATAAGTTACCTTGAAAAAACATGTATTGAGGGTGGTTTTACATTGATTTCAATCAAATAAAGGTGATATAAAACAGCGATCATTATAGGCGGGAATAGAACCCTGGTTATTGTTTATTAGATGTTAAACATTAGCTTTTTTTGTTCCTGTATATTGCCTTGTTGTTAATGTGGTGGCAGTCGAATCCGGTCAGACCGCGAGGGGTGACCGACCGTTCGGGGACTTCCAATGGAAGCTTTGTCCTTAAAACTTAAAATAGCCGTGCCAATAATCGGTGAGGAAACATCATGATTGCTGAGCATGTGGTAGACCTATCGCGGTTCCAATTTGCTGCGACGGCCCTTTATCACTTCCTGTTTGTACCCTTGACGCTGGGGATGGCCTTCATCCTGGCGATCATGGAGTCTGTCTATGTGATGACCAACAACACAGTGTACCGGGACATGACCAAGTTCTGGGGCAAGTTGTTTGGTATCAACTTTGCCCTCGGGGTTACCACCGGGCTCACCATGGAGTTTCAGTTCGGTACCAACTGGGCTTACTACTCCCACTATGTTGGCGACATCTTCGGGGCCCCGCTGGCCATCGAAGGTTTGATGGCCTTCTTCCTGGAGTCCACCTTCGTCGGTATGTTCTTCTTCGGTTGGGATCGTCTCAGCAAGCGCCAGCACCTGGCGGCTACCTGGCTGATGGCGCTCGGGACCAACCTCTCCGCACTCTGGATCCTGGTCGCCAACGGCTGGATGCAGAACCCGGTGGGTGCCGAGTTCAACTTCGAATCCATGCGCATGGAGATGGTGAGCTTCGCCGACCTGGTGTTCAACCCGGTTGCACAGGTCAAGTTCGTCCACACCGTGGCGGCAGGCTATACCACGGGCGCCATGTTCGTGCTCGGGATCTCCTCCTATTACCTGCTGAAGAATCGTGATGTGGCGTTCGCTCGTCGCTCCTTCGCCATCGCGGCCGCGTTCGGCATGGCCTCCATCCTCTCCGTGCTGGTGCTGGGTGACGAGTCCGGCTACGAGACCGGGGAAGTGCAGAAGGTGAAACTGGCGGCCATCGAGGCCGAGTGGAACACGGAGCCGGCTCCGGCATCCTTCACCCTGTTCGGGATCCCGAACCAGGAGGAGATGCGCACCGACTACGCCATCAAGATACCCTATGCTCTCGGCATCATCGCCACCCGTTCCCTGGACGGTCAGGTGACTGGTCTCAAGGATCTCAAGAGCGAGCATGAGCTGCGCGTGCGCAACGGCATGACCGCCTACGACCTGCTGACCAAGCTGCAATCCGGTGACAAGTCCGACGATACCCGCGCCCGCTTCGACGAAGTGAAGCAGGATCTGGGCTACGGTCTGCTGCTCAAGCGTTATACCCCCAACGTGACCGACGCCACCGACGAGCAGATCAAGGCCGCCGTGGATGACTCCATCCCGCAGGTACTGCCGCTGTTCTTCGCCTTCCGCATCATGGTCGCCTGCGGCATCCTGATGCTGGTGCTGATCGGTCTGGCCTTCTATGACAGCACCCGCCACAAGATCGGCGAGCGCAAGTGGCTGCTCAAGGCGCTGCTGTACGGCATCCCGCTGCCCTGGATCGCCATCGAGGCGGGCTGGTTTGTCGCTGAATACGGTCGTCAACCCTGGACCATCGCCGAGATGCTGCCGACTTATGTCTCTGCATCCAACATTCCTGCGTCCGAGATCTGGTTCTCTCTGATCGGGATCTTCCTGTTCTACACCGTACTGCTGATCATCGAGATGTACCTGATGTTCAAGTATGCGCGCCTGGGCCCAAGCAGCCTGAAGACGGGCAAGTACCACTTCGAACAGAGCAAGGCATAAGGAGAGTGACCCATGTTTGATTACGAACTGTTGCGTCTGGTCTGGTGGGTGCTGGTCGGCGTGCTGCTGATCGGGTTTGCCATCACCGACGGTTTCGATATGGGGGTGGGCGCCCTGCTCCCCTTCGTCGGCAAGAAGGATGTGGAGCGTCGCGTGATGCTCAACACCATGGGGCCGCACTGGGAAGGCAACCAGGTCTGGCTGGTGACCGCCGGTGGTGCCCTGTTCGCTGCCTGGCCCATGGTCTATGCGGCGGCCTTCTCCGGCTTCTACATCGCCATGATCCTGACCCTGATGGCGCTGTTCTTCCGTCCGGTCGGCTTCAAGTACCGCTCCCTGCAGGAAGATGCCAAGTGGCGCTCCAACTGGGACTGGGCTCTGTTTGCCGGTAGCGCCATTCCCCCTGTCATCTTCGGGGTGGCGTTCGGCAACCTGCTGCAGGGTGTACCGTTCAGCTTCAACCAGTTCCTGATGATGACTTATCACGGCAACTTCTTCGGTCTGCTCAATCCGTTCGGTCTGCTGGCCGGTCTGGTGAGCCTCTTCATGATCATCACCCAGGGTGCAACCTGGCTGATGATGAAGACCGAAGGTGAAGTGCTGGCGCGCTCTCGCACCGCCGCCATGATCTTCTCCCTGCTGACCCTGGTGCTGTTCGCCCTGGCCGGTGTCTGGGTGAGCGGCATGGATGGTTATGTGATTGTGGGCTCCGTCGCCACCGACGCCGTCACCAACCCCCTTCACAAGGAAGTGGTGGTGCAGGCCGGTGCCTGGATGCAGAACTACAACCTCTATCCCTGGATGATTGCCGCACCCGTGCTGGGTCTGGTGATGTGTCTGCTGACCGCCGTGGCGGCCAAGCTGGACAAGGGTTGGGTGGCGTTCCTGTTCTCCTCCCTGGCCATCGCCGGCATCATCCTGACCGCGGGCTTCTCCATGTTCCCGTTCGTGATGCCCTCGAGCCTCGAGCCGTCCCAGAGCCTGACCATGTGGGATTCCACCGCCTCCTTCAACACCCTCAAGGTGATGACGGTAGTCGCAGTCGTCTTCGTGCCGACCGTGCTGGCTTACACCATCTGGACCTACATCAAGATGTTCGGCCGGGTGAGTAACAAGCACATCGAAGACAACCAACAATCGCTCTACTAAGAAGGTGCCCTGATATGTGGTATTTCACCTGGATCCTGGGGCTGCTGCTGGCCTGTGCGTTTGGGATTATCAATGCGCTCTGGCTGGAGCACACCGAGAACCTGGATCGTCAGATTGATGAAGACAAGTGACAGGCTCGCCCGGCTGGCCGCTCCTCTGGAGCGCCAGCCATGGCAAGGTCTGATGCTGCTGGCGGCGGCCCTGCTGGCTGTCGCCATCTTGCAGGCGCCCAACCTGGTCGCGGCCAACACCAGTGAGCACGGCCTCTGGCTTGCGCCCTGGCTGATGTGGGCGGTCTGTTGCGGTGTCATGCATGGACTGGGGTTTCACCCGCGCAGCCTGGTGGGTCGCGTGCTGTTCTTCCCCTGGCTCGCCCTGCCCAGCCTGCTCTGCGGGCTCTGGCTGACCAGCAGCTACTACCTGCCATAAATGATGAAGGAGGTCGGCATCAGCCCACCTCCTTCTTCTTTTTTGAGGGGCGTGCCGTCGCCTAGTCAGAGCGACAGAACCTCGCTCGTCACGCCGCTCGCAGCCACTGCTCTTGTCCGCCTTTCTTGCGATGCTGACAGCCCTGTGGTCTTCGGCCTGTCGGCGCCGCAGCACGCCATAAAAAACAGGAAGAGACGGGATTTCCCTGTCTCCCCCTGCTTCTTTCCTATTCAGCCCTGCGCTATGATAGCCCCCCATCTGACTGTCGAATGGATCACAGATTTTTATGGGGGAAGTCTCTGAGTTTCCGGTGCGTGTCTACTACGAAGACACGGATGCCGGAGGCATCGTCTACAACGCCAATTATCTCAAGTTTATGGAACGGGCCCGCACCGAATTCCTGCGCGCAGGCGGCATCGAACAGGATGTCCTGCTGCAGGCAGGGATCGCGTTTGTGGTGAGTCGCACCGAAATCGACTTCCGCGCGGCGGCCCGCTTCAATGAACTGCTGACCGTAATGACGCAAGTAACTGAAGTGAAACGCGCTTCCATGCGTTTTTCACAGCAGATCCTGGCGGCTGATGGACGGCTGATCACTCAGGCCATGGTACAGATCGCCTGTGTCAGTCATCCGCAAATGAAACCTGTTGCAATACCTGAAAAAATCAAGGGAGTGCTGTTAAGTGCACGCTGAAATTTCGTTTATTGGCCTGTTCTGGCAAGCCAGTCTGTTGGTGAAACTGGTCATGATGACCCTGATGGGCATGTCGGTCGTCTCCTGGGCGCTGATCATCCAGCGCTCCAAGGCCATCAAGGCGGCCAACCTCGCCTCGGAGCAGTTTGAAGACAGATTCTGGTCCGGGGTCGACCTCAATCGTCTCTACCAGGAGTCCTCCTCCCGTCGTGACGACATCGAAGGCATGGAAGACATCTTCTACTCCGGCTTCAAGGAGTATGCCCGCCTGCTCAAGGCCGGTGCCCGCGGTCAGGATGCGGTGATGGACGGTACCTATCGCGCCATGCGCGTCTCCCTGTCCCGTGCAGTGGACGATCTCGAGTCCAACCTGCCGGTCTTGGCGACCATCGGTTCCATCAGCCCCTATATCGGTCTGTTCGGTACCGTCTGGGGGATCATGAACGCCTTTATCGCTCTGGGCCAGGTTCAGCAGGCGACCCTGCAGATGGTGGCACCGGGTATCGCGGAGGCGCTGATCGCCACCGCCATGGGTCTGTTTGCCGCCATCCCGGCCGTTATCTTCTACAACCGCTTCACCAACAAGGTCGAACGGCTGGAAAACGCCTACGCCAACTTCATGGACGAGTTCACCACCATTCTGAACCGCCAAATCGCACAGCAGGGTGAGAAGTAATGCAAACCTATCAGCGGCTCAAACGCAAGAAGGTCGCCGAGATCAACGTGGTGCCCTATATCGACGTCATGCTGGTGCTGCTCATCATCTTCATGGCGGTCACGCCCGTGATCACGCAGGGGGTCAAGGTCGACCTGCCCCAGGCGGAGTCCGAGCAGTTGCCGGAAGACTCCAAGCCGCCCTTCATCGTCAGCGTCAATACCGAGGGTGAGTACGTCATCAAGGCCGGCGAGGCGGATGACGAACCCGTACCGAGCGGCACCCCAGAGGCGATGCAGCAGTACATCACCGAGAAGGCCATGGGCTATCTGGCCATCAACCAGAACGCGCCCGTGGTGGTCGCCGGTGACAAGTCCGTACGCTACGAGGAGGTGATCCTGCTGATGGTGGCCCTCAAGAAAGCCGGTGTGCCTCAGGTTGGTCTGATGACGGATCCGGTGAACTGACGGAGATGGATGTGAAGCGTGGTATTTCCGGTTATCTCGTCGCGTCGCTGCTGCTGCATCTGATCATCGGCATCATCCTGCTGGTCGGTGTCGACTTCAGCAAACCCAAGCGCCCCGAGTCCAAGGGACAGATCGTCAATGCGGTCATGATGGACAGCGAAATGCTGGAGCAGCAGATGCAGCAGGTCCAGCAGCAGAAGCAGGCCCAGCCCAAGGCTGCACAGCAGCAGAAGGACAAGGAAGACGCTGAGCGCGTCAAACGCGAGCTGGCACAGGAGCAGGAGCGTCTGCGTATCGCCGAGACCAAGCGCAAGCAGGCCGAAGAGGCGACCCGCAAGGCCGAAGCCGACAAGCAGAAGAAAGAGGCTGAACAGAAGCAGGCGGAAGAGAAGGCCCAGAAAGCCGAGGAAGCCCGCAAGCTGGAAGAGCAGAAGACCAAGAAGGCCGAAGCCGAACGCAAGGCGGCGGAAGAGGCCAAGGCGCTGGCGCTCAAGAAGAAAAAAGAAGAGCTGGAGAAGAAGCAGGCTGAAGAGAAGGCCAAGGCGGAAGAGGCCAAAGCCAAGAAAGCGGAAGCCGAGAAGAAGGCCAAGGCCGAAGCCGAGAAAAAGGCGAAGGCGGAAGCCGAGAAGAAAGCCAAGGCCGAGGCCGAGAAGAAGGCGAAGGAAGAGGCTGACAAGAAGGCAAAAGCTGACGCAGAGAAGAAGGCGAAGGCCGAGGCTGACAGAAAGGCCAAGATTGAGGCGGAGCGCAAGCGCAAGGCGGCCGAAGAGGCCAAGTTGCAAAAAGAGATGGAAGCCATGATGGAGCAGCAGCTGGCCGCCGAGGCCAATGCGCGCAGTCAGGCAGCTTCGGCAGCCGCCAAGGGCGAGGTCGACAAGTATGCCGCCCTCATCAAGGCCACGGTCGAGCGCTACATGATTTTGGATCCCACCATGCGGGGCAAAACATGTACTATCGGTGTCAAGTTGGCCAGTAGCGGCTTCGTCATCTCGGTGGACAACGGTCAGGGTGATCCGGCGGTCTGCCGCTCCGGCAAGGCGGCGGTGCTGAAGGCCAACCAGTTGCCGGTGCCGAAGGATCCGGCGGCATTCGAGATGTTGAAGGAGTTTAACCTCAAGTTAGAACCGAGCATCTAAGCGTGATAGAACGGGGTCAATGACCGTGGTTGGCAGCATCTGCTGATAAAGGGATTTCACCTCTCATTTTTTTGGAACAGAGTATTTAAGCCATGATAAGAAAAGTGTTTTTTGCTTTGGTTGGCTGCCTTCTGCTAGGCCAGAGCGCTCAGGCGGCCTTGGACATCGTCATCACCGGCGGTATCGACAGTGCACGCCCCATTGCCATCGCCCCCTTCAAGTGGGAGGGCAATGGCCAGTTGCCGCAGGATATCGCGGAAGTGGTCTCCAACGACCTGATGCGCAGCGGCAAGTTCAAGCCGCTGGCCCGTGGCCAGATGCCGCAGACGCCGAGCACCAGCGGCGAGATCAACTTCGCGCCCTGGGCTTCCCAGGGGGTCGAAGCCGTGGTGGTCGGCTCCATCGCCGCCGTGGGTGATGGCACCTACAAGATCAACTTCGAGCTGGTCGACGTCCTGAAAGGCCAGCTGGCCAAGACTCAAGGCGGTGAAGCGAACGGTTACATCCTGGACAGCCGCATGGCGACCATCCCAGGTGCCCAGATGCGCCAGTTTGCCCACCGCATCTCCGACATCGTCTACGAGCGTCTGACCGGTGAGCGTGGTGCCTTCCTGACTCGTCTGGCCTATGTCTCCGTGCAGCAGGGCACCCAGTTCCCGTATCAGCTGCGGATCTCCGACTACGACGGCTACAACGAGAAGACTCTGCTGCGCTCCCGTGAACCCCTGATGTCCCCGGCCTGGTCGCCGGATGGCAGCAAGCTGGCTTACGTGAGCTTCGAGAACCAGAAGTCCGAGATCTATGTGCAGGACATCTACACCCAGCAGCGCAGTCTGATCACCAGCTTCCGTGGCATCAACGGTGCGCCGGAGTGGTCGCCTGATGGTCGTCGTTTGGCTATTGTTCTGTCCAAAGATGGGCAGCCTGACATCTATGTCGTTGATGTTGCTAGCAAGCAACTCACTCGAGTCACAAATAACCGCACCATCGACACCGAACCCTCCTGGATGCCGGACGGTCAAACTTTGCTGTTCACCTCTGAACGTGGTGGCAAACCCCAGATTTATAGCGTAAATTTGGCGACTGGCATGACTCGCCGGATGACCTGGGAAGGGGATTCCAACCAGGGGGCATCCATCACACCGGACGGCAAGTCCATGGTGATGGTGACCCGGGTTCAGGGACAATATCGCATCGCTCGCCAGGATATGGAAAATGGAGCCATGCTGGTACTGACCCAGAGTGCTCTGGATGAATCGCCAAGTGTGGCTCCCAATGGCAGCATGATCATTTATGCCACCATCTATCAGGGTCGTAAGAGTCTTGCATTGGTGTCGACCGACGGTCGCTTCAAGGCAGTGCTTCCGACCAGTAGCGGTGAAATTCGTGCACCAGCTTGGTCGCCCTTCTTGAATTGATAAAAATCGATTGTTTTTTGTTTTGTTATAAAGGTTTAAGGAAATAGCATGCAACTCAATAAACTGCTCAAGGGTCTGGCCATCGCACTGCCACTGTTCACCCTGGCTGCCTGTAGCTCCTCTTCCGACTCCGACGCCGCTGGCGCCGAGTCCGGCATGACCGACGGCATGGGCGGTGTACAAACCGGCGGCGCCAACGGCATGTTGTCCCCGGAAGAGCAGATGCGTCAGAAGTTCGAAGCGCTGCAACGCGACAACGTGATCTACTTCCCGTACGATGGTTACGACATTCAGGGTCAGTACGCCGACCTGCTGGATGCCCACGCCAGCTACCTGCGTGAACGTCCGAGCGTCAAGGTACTGATCGAAGGCCACGCCGACGAGCGCGGCACGCCGGAATACAACATCGCGCTGGGTGAGCGTCGTGCCAAGGCTGTTGCCAAGTATCTGCAAACCCTGGGTGTGCAGGCCGAGCAGCTCTCCATCGTCAGCTATGGCGAAGAGAAGCCGCTGGATCTGTCCCACACCGAGGAAGCCTTTGCCAAGAACCGCCGTGCGGTCCTGGTTTACTAAGGTTTGAGTCGAACGAAGTTCGTTTATATGCAAGCGGCCATTTCGATGGCCGTTTTATTTGCACTAAACGTCAAGGTTTGATCCGAATGAAATCTGTATCAGCGAGCGACTATGCGCTGGCCGTTTTATTTGCACTAAACGCTAAGGTTTGATCCGAATGAAATCTGTGTACAAGCAAGCTGGTGTTGCGCTGGCCGTGTTGGTTGCTTTGAATGCGCAAGCGGCAGCACCCGTGAGCGATCTGAGCGGAGATTCTGGCAGCAGCGGCGTGGTGCTGAGCGGCAACAATGGTGCCATCGTACCGACCGGCAGCCTGGAAGACCGGGTTGCCCTGCTGGAGCGCACCCTCAACGCCCGTCTGCGTCTGCAGGCCGAACTGCAGCAACAGGTCGACTCCCTGCAAGGGGAGGTCTCCGAGCTGCGTGGTCAGCTGGAGCAGCAGACCTACCAGATGGAGCAGTCCCAGGAGCGCCAGCGCCAACTCTACCAAGAGCTTGACAAGGTGGCCAACAGCCAGCCTGCCGCCGCGCCCGCAACACCTGCTGCAGGTGCTGCAACGCCTCCTGCCGCGGCAGCCAACTACTCCACCAACCAGGATGAGAACCAGGCCTACGACGCGGCCGTGAACATGGTGCTCAAGGAGAAGAACTATGACAAGGCCATTCCTGCCTTCGAAGGGTTCATCAAGCAGTTCCCGAACTCCAGCTATGTTCCCAATGCCCACTACTGGCTTGGCCAGCTGATGTTCAACAAGGGCGACAGGGCGGGGGCCGCGAGCCAGTTCTCCACGGTGGCGAACAAATACAGCAAGTCACCCAAGCGGGCCGATGCCCTGCTGAAACTCGGCATGCTCGCCCAACTTGACGGCAAAAAAACAGAGGCCAAGGCCTTCTATGAGCAGGTGATCAAGGGTTACCCCAACACCTCGCCGGCCCAGCTGGCCAAACAGAGTCTGGCCAAGCTGTGACATTGCTGCATGTCACTGTTTTCGTAACACTCTTGTAAATACCGCCGTGCTTTGTATGCGCAGTGAACAATCAGATTTAAATTAAGATTTTTCTATTGCGCCAGGATGATAAATCCGTAATATAGGCCGCCGTCAGAGCCGGAGCAGTAATGCAGTCGGCACTGGTCGTGGTGAGGGTCGTTAGCTCAGTCGGTAGAGCAGTTGACTTTTAATCAATTGGTCGCTGGTTCGAATCCAGCACGACCCACCATTTCTTCACTGCAGGTGAAGACAATATTCCCAGGTCGTTTAGCTCAGCTGGGAGAGCACCTCCCTTACAAGGAGGGGGTCACTGGTTCGAGCCCAGTAACGACCACCATGTTGTAACACTGGCCGCCACATGCGGTTGGTGAAAGGTTCAGGATGTGGGTCGTTAGCTCAGTCGGTAGAGCAGTTGACTCTTAATCAATTGGTCGTAGGTTCGAACCCTACACGACCCACCACTCTGAATATTGAATCCCAGGTCGTTTAGCTCAGCTGGGAGAGCACCTCCCTTACAAGGAGGGGGTCACTGGTTCGAGCCCAGTAACGACCACCATGTTGTAACGCTGGCCGCCCATGCGGTTGGTGAAAGGTTCAGGATGTGGGTCGTTAGCTCAGTCGGTAGAGCAGTTGACTCTTAATCAATTGGTCGTAGGTTCGAACCCTACACGACCCACCACTCTGAACATTGAATCCCAGGTCGTTTAGCTCAGCTGGGAGAGCACCTCCCTTACAAGGAGGGGGTCACTGGTTCGAGCCCAGTAACGACCACCATGCTTTAAAAATGATTTCGATGGGTCGTTAGCTCAGTCGGTAGAGCAGTTGACTTTTAATCAATTGGTCGCTGGTTCGAATCCAGCACGACCCACCATCATTTCAGTCATATCCCAGGTCGTTTAGCTCAG
>NZ_CDBK01000016.1 GCF_000819785.1 Aeromonas caviae
GGGAACTGGGAGCGATTCATTTATCCATACCTGCACTACCTATCGAGCCTGCGTATATGGATCTTCGCCCTCAAAAACCTAAATGGCTACCGGTTTGGAATAGTCATAATTCCCCAAATGAAGCTAATTTAATCAACTATGTTAAAGAAGGATTATCCAACTTTACACAGACAGATGACAGTAATGACCTTTTAGCATTTTCATTACCCATAAAAATTGATGGCAATAACTGGATTGATCTGACTGTTGTAAAGGTGAGCACTGAAATTAATCTTACGCCTGATATGCAGGTAAAAGAGCGTTCCGGTTGTTTGGCCATTGGTAATCTTTTAGATAAGGAGCTGTCTTATGACTTTAGTGATACTCAGATGCCTGAAGCTCCTACAATGGCTGGCACTTCGTATCCATTTATGAGGTATGGACACTGGCACTCCGATCTCGAATCACGAGGGTTCTACATTCCCAAATGTACCATTGATGGTAAAAAAATTATCGGTTCATCTTCCGATGGTTTGTTTAGTTACTTTGTCGATGGATCTCAAGTTGGTTTTTCATCGTTCTGGTACAACGATTGGCAACCTATTCATCCCAGAGGGATTCGTTCATTTTGTGGCTCCTATACCGCAGTAAGCAAGGAAAGAATCGAAGAATGGCATAGATCAAGTGAAACAGAGCATAAGAGCTGTTACTTATGTAAAGCTATTCTGCTTAGAGCGGAAGATTACTTTAGGGAATTTAGTGAGCAAGAGATTGAGTTTTTTATATTTTGATTTATATGACAAATATTTCGCATCATAGAGTGAGCAACTCATCAGCACGATACTTATTTTACGCGACCATAACTGCCATGTTGTTTATATAGCACAGACTGTTAACTGAGCTAGGTGTACAGATCTAGTTATCAC
>NZ_CDBK01000017.1 GCF_000819785.1 Aeromonas caviae
TGAATCGCTCCCAGTTCCCTAGACACCTCACAGCCTTAAAATGAGGCAACTATTGGAGGTGTTATGACCCGTCAGCGTTATCCAGAAACATTCAAAATCGAAGCCGTTAAACAAATCACCGAGCGCGGGCGGCCGGTGGCTGACGTTGCACGTGCCATCGGGGTATCCAGCCACAGCCTGTATGCATGGCTCAAGCAGTACGGTAAGCCTGCTGACCAGCAGATAGAAGAGTCTGCCTTGCAAGCCGAGATCCGCCGCCTGAAAACTGAACTGCGCCAGGTCACCGAGGAGCGCAATATTCTAAAGGAGGCCGCCGCGTACTTTGCCAGCGAGTCAAGGAAAGGTACGCGTTCATAACCTCCCGACTCGACCGGTACAGTGTCGTTACCCTGTGCCAGACCCTGGGGGTTCACCGAAGTGGCTTCTACGCGTGGTTGAAACAGCCCACATCGCCACGACAGCAGGAGGACGAACGACTGACCGGATTGGTCAAGCAATCCTGGCTGGAAAGTGGTGCTGTCTACGGTTATCGCAAGATCCATCGCGACCTTCGTGACGCAGGGGAAGCCTGCGGCAAGCACCGTGTGGCCAAATTAATGAAGCGGGAGGGACTGCGTTCGCAAACGGGCTATCAACGCCGCAAGGGGCATTATGGAGGCAAGAGCACGCAAGCTGCCCCAAACACGCTGGCACGTCAGTTTAAGGTGCCAGCCCCCAACATCACCTGGGTGACTGACATTACCTACATTCGCACTCAAGAAGGGTGGCTGTACCTGGCGGTGGTGCTCGACCTGTTCTCTCGCCAGATCGTCGGCTGGGCGATGAAGTCACGCATGACGGCAGACTTGGCGGTTGATGCGTTATTGATGGCCGTCTGGCGGCGCAAACCCAAGCAGCCGGTACTGGTGCATTCGGATCAGGGCAGCCAGTTTACCGGTGGTGAATGGCAGGACTTTCTGAAGGCCCACAACCTGAGTTGTAGCATGAGCCGACGGGGTAACTGTCACGACAACGCGGTCGCCGAGAGCTTCTTTCAGTTGCTCAAACGGGAGCGGATCAAGCGCAGGATTTACGCGACAAGAGACGAAGCCCGCAGCGATGTGTTTGATTATATCGAGATGTTTTACAACCCAATCAGGCGTCATGGTTCCAATGATGGGCTGTCGCCGGTAGAGTTTGAAAGGCAGTTTATTTTTCAGCAACAAAGTGTCTAGAAAACCAGGGGCGATTCA
>NZ_CDBK01000018.1 GCF_000819785.1 Aeromonas caviae
TCGGTGATGTTGACCCGGCCATCGTCAGAGGTGCCCATGTTGACACCATGGGGCACCATGCCGCCGCACGGCCTGTATCAGGCCTTGTCCAGCAGTGCCCTCACCGCCGCGACCTTGGCGCCGTCGGTGATGTTGACCCGACCGTCGTCCGAGGTGCCCATGTTGACGTCACAAAGAGAGGCACCATGGCGCCGCACGGTCTGCATCAGGCCTTGTCCAGCAGTGCCCTCACCGCCGCGACCTTGGCGTCGTCGGTGATGTTGACCCGGCCGTCGTCCGAGGTGCCCATGTTCACACCATGGGGCACCATGCCGCCGCGCCAGCCCATGCCGGACATGTGCACTTCATTGACGCCGGTGAATTCGATGATGGTGCGCACGTTGTCGGCGTTGACCCCGGCCCCCGGCATCAGGCTGGCCCGTCCCGCCAGCGCCTGGTGCATGGCTTGCAGGGTTTCGAGCCCCGCCAGCGCGGTCGGCGCATGGCCGGAGCTCAGAATGCGCTCGCAACCCGCCGCGACGATCGTCTCGAGATCCAGCCGCCAGTCGGAGGAGAGATCGATGGCCCGGTGGAAGGTGACGCCGAGCGGCCCCGCCGCCTCGACCAGTTGCCGGAGCTTGCCTTCGGGTACCCGTCCATCTTCATCCAGCAGACCGACCACCACCCCTTGCAGGCCGGCGGCACGAGCGGCCGCGATATCCAAGAGCATCATCTCGAACTCGCCGTCGTTGAAGCAAAAATCTCCGGCGCGTGGACGGATCATGGCGTACACCGGCACAGTGGCGTGGCGGGCAGCCAGCTGCATAAAGCCATAGGAGGGAGTGAGGCCACCCAGCCCCAGCGCAGAGCAGAGCTCGATGCGATCGGCGCCGGCCGCCTGGGCGGTGAACAGGGATTCGAGGTTGTCGATACAGATTTCAAGACGGGTCATGATGACTCCTTGTTCGGGGAGATCAGACCCTCTGTCCGATCTCACAGATTGAGCAGGGCTGCACCGCGCACACCGCCGGCTCCACCGAAGCGGGCCTCGCGGATCGCCGGCAGGGCGACACCGGGCAGCAGGTGGCCGGGCAGACGTTTGGGCAACTCCTCATAGAGGGCTGGCAGGGCGCTCAGGCCGCCCCCCAGCACCACCACATCGGGATCAATCACCGAGATGGCGGTGGCGAGGCCAGCGGCGATGATCTCGAGCCAGCAGTCGATGGTCGAGAGGGCCGCCGCCTCACGGGCATCGGCACGGGCGACGATCTGGTGGCCGCTCACCCGTTCCCCATGAACATGGTGGTATAGCCGCTCCAGGCCCGTACCCGACGCATAGGTTTCGAAACAGACCAGGCGCCCGCAGCCACAGCGAGGACGGGGCAAATCCGGGTATTTCATCAGGATGGTGGCGGGCAGCGGGTAGTGACCTATCTCCCCCGCCAGCCAGTTGCGCCCCTGGATGAGCTTGCCCGCCAGATAGACGGCGCCGCCGATGCCGGTACCTATGGTGACGCCGAGGGCGCTGCCAGCACCGTCTGCGGCCCCCTGATGCACTTCCGACCAGAGGAAACAGTTGGCGTCATTGTCGACCTTGACCGGTCGGCCCAGCAGCTCGGCCAGATCCGCCCCCAGATGGCGGCCATGGATGGCGGGCAGGTTGGCCGCCACTATGCTCCCGTCGAGGCGATTGAGGATCCCCGGAAACCCGATGCCGACAACCCCTTTCACCCCGAAGCGCGCATCAGCCGCCTCGACCCGCTCGCGGATCAGCTGCTGCAACCCTTCGTAATCATTGCCGGGAGTGCTCATGCGCTCCTCGTGACAGAGATTCAAGGCGCCGTCATACACAGCGAACGCTATCTTGGTGCCGCCAATGTCAAATCCGTAGTACATGCCACACTCCCTTGCGGTGGACCCGGCCACCTCAGTCTGTCCAGATGGGGCACATTGTATTAATTCGCAAAAAAAATAAAGTGACCGGGGGCGAAAAACGGGAGCCAGCTCAAAGCAAACGGAACATTTGTCGCTGTTGGCAAGGTTGTCCGAGGCTCATCAGGGTACGCTCCTGACCGTCGAACATGAAGCCGCGGCGCAGGTAGAATCCCTCGCCGATGTGATTGCCATCCAGCAGCCAGAGCCTGACGCACTCGCAACCGGCCCGGCGCATCTGTACCGCCACCGCCTGCCACAGCCGTTTGCCATGACCCTGACGCCAATGATCGGGATGAAGGTAGAGCGCACGGATCCGCGCCGTCATCAAGCCTTCCTCCAAAGAGGGCTGCCAGTAGAGCAGGCCGATGACCACGTCGTCCTGACAGACCAGCATGGGAACGGGGCCGGGCTCGGCGAGCCGATGTCGCCAGATCTGCAGGTGGTCGGTCACCGCCAGCTGGGCCAGCATGTCGGCCCCCAGCACCTCTCCGTAGGCCGCCAGCCAACTCGCCCGCTGCATCACCGTCATGGCGGCGGCATCGGCGGGACGCGCCAGGCGCAGGCTTACGCCTTGCACTGGGGAACCAGCCCTGATGCTTTCGCCTGCTGGTACAGGGGCTGCACTTCGGCCTGCTGGGCCTGCAGGTTGGCGATCCGGCTCTGGTCGCTGGGGTGGGTGGAGAGCAACTGGGGCGGTGCCTTGCCACCGGAGGCGGCGCTCATGTTCTGCCACAGGGTGACGGCTTCGGCCGGGTTGAACCCGGCGCGGGCCATCAGCTCGAGGCCGAGCCGGTCCGCTTCGCTCTCCTGGGTTCTGCCGTAAGGCAGGGCTATCCCCACCTGGACCCCGAGGCCCAGGGCGGCCATGGTGGCAGCACCCCCGAGGCTGTCGCTGCTGCCGATGGCGGCGTCCGCCACCGCCAGCCCGATACCAGTCAGCTGATCCCGGGAGAGGCGCTCGTTGGAGTGCTGGGCCAGCACGTGAGTCAGCTCGTGACCGATGACGGTGGCGAGCTGGTCCTGATTCTTGGCGACTTTCAGCAGGCCGCTGTACACGCCTATCTTGCCGCCGGGCAGGGCGAAGGCGTTGATCTCCTTGGAGTCGAACACCACTACCTCCCAGCTGGTGATGCCATAGCTGGCAGGCACCTGGGCGGTCACCGCCTTGGCCACGCAGCCCACATAGGCATTCATCCTGGCATCCGTGCTCACCTTCTCCTGCTGCTTCATCTGGGTGAAGGAGTCGGCGCCCAGCTGGTTCATCTGCTGGGGGGAGAAGAGCAGCATCTGGTTGCGACCGGTCGGTGACTGGGCGCAACCGGCCAGCAGGGCGCTGCACAAGGCCGTCAGGGCCAGTCTGGAGAGGGAAGATGCGCGCATGAGAGGGTCCTTTGCCGTGAAGTTGCCCTATTCTCGGAAATGCCGCCGCCCGGCGCAAGCCGGGCGCTGCGCCCTGCGACCAAAAAGATCCTGGGGCGCACCAATGAAAACGAGCCCGCATGGGGCTCGTTTTTCTGCAAGGGCATGTTCTGTTACATGATGCCCAGCTTCTTCAGGTCGGCCTGAACCACCTTGGCCGGGACCGGCACATAGCCGTCCTTGGCAACGATGGTCTGGCCCGCCTTGGAGAGCATCATCTTCACAAACTCCTGCTCCATCGGGGAGAGCGGCTTGTTCGGATGCTTGTTCACGTAGACGTACAGGAAGCGCGACAGCGGGTACTTGCCGGTGATGGCGTTGTCGGAGTTCGCCTCGATGAAGGTCTTGCCATCCTTGGAGAGCGGAACGGCACGTACGCCGGAGGTGACGTAGCCGATACCGGAGTAGCCGATGCCGTTCAGGGAGGAGGAGACGGACTGTACCACGGAGGCGGAGCCCGGCTGCTCGTTCACGCCGCTCTTGAAGTCACCGTTGCACAGGGCGTGTTCCTTGAAGTAACCGTAGGTACCGGACACGGAGTTGCGACCGAACAGTTGCAGATCCTTGCCGGACCAGCTGCCGTCCAGACCCAGATCAGACCACTTGGTGGCCGCCTTGGCTTCGCCGCACTTGAGGGTGCTGGAGAAGATGGCGTCGATCTGCGACATGGTCAGCCCCTTGATGGGGTTGTCCTTGTTGACGAACACGGCCAGGGCATCGACAGCGACGCGGATGGCGGTCGGCTTGTAGCCGTAGCGCTTCTCGAATGCCTCCTCTTCACCAGCCTTCATGGCACGGCTCATGGGGCCAAACTGGGCGACGCCCTCGGTCAGGGCAGTCGGTGCGGTGGAAGAACCGGCGGCCTGGATCTGCACGTTGACGTTGGGATACATGCGCTTAAATTCTTCGGCCCACAGGGTCATCATGTTGGCCAGGGTGTCCGAGCCGACAGAGGACAGGTTGCCCGAGATGCCGCTGGTCGGTGTGTATTCCGGCAGGTCTTTATCCACACCGGCAGCCAGAGCGCTGACAGAAAACAGGGTTGCTGCGGTGAATCCGATGACACCAGCCAGTTTGTTGAGTTTCATCCAATCTCTCCAAGTCCAAGGTTGCAGAAGGCAATCGTCAGGTTGACGTCTAAACGTGGTTGACACCCGATCGCAATGATCCGTGGGCCAGCACCACTCCTTCTCCAGTGTTACAGAAGGTCCGTTCTTTAAGACGGCGCCAGTATCTGGCCTGGCAGTGACAAATTTATGGAATTTATATGACACTTTGATGACATGGGCCGAGAGTGGCCCGGATGAAAAAAGGGCTGCGATGCAGCCCTTCTCTCGTTGCTAACACATTGACACAAAATATTATTTCACCAGCACCATGCGGGCGGGAATGAGAAAGCTGAAGCGGCTGCCCGCACCGACCCGGCTCTCGATATCGAGATGGGCATCGTGATGACTCAGGGCATGCTTGACGATGGCAAGGCCGAGCCCGGACCCTCCGGTGTGGCGCGAGCGGGCCTTGTCGACCCGATAGAACCGCTCGGTGAGCCGCGCCAGATGCTCGGGGGGGATCCCCTCCCCCTCATCCTGCACCGCAAACAGCGCCATGCTCCCCTGCTTGCGCCACTCCACGGTGATCTTGCGCCCCGCCGGGGTGTAGTGGATGGCGTTGTAGACCAGGTTGGAGACGGCGCTGCGCAGCTGATCCTGATCCCCGCGCACCAGCAGATTGGGCTGGACCATGAAGACGATCTCGTGGGCCCGCTCGCCGGAGAGCGCCCGCGCCTCCTGCTCCAGCAGCCCCAGCATGGCGGGCATGTCCACCAGATGGGAGAGATCCACGGTGGGCGCCGCCTCGATGCGCGACAGGGTGAGCAGCTGGTTGACCAGATTGTCCATGCGGATCGTCTGCTCCATCATCACCTTGTGCGCCTTGGCCCACATGGCGGGGGGCGGCGGCTCCTCGGTCATCTCCAGATACCCCTTGAGCACGGTGAGGGGGGTGCGCAGCTCGTGAGAGACGTTGGAGACGAAGTGCTTGCGCGTCTTCTCCAGGCTGCGCAGCCGGGTCACATCCCGCACCACCAGCATGGCCTGGTCCTCCGCATAGGGCATGATGCGAAATTCGAGGAACTTCTCCTCGTTGATGGGGGAGTGCATCTCGAACGGCTCGTCATACTGCCCCTTGCCCAGATAGGCGACGAAGGCGGGGTGACGGATCAGGTTGCCGATGTGCTGGCCGGCATCCTCGGGCCAGCGAAAGCCGAGCAGTTGCTCCGCCAGCCGGTTGCACCAGAGGATGCTGCCGTCGGTGCGAAACACCACGGCCGCATCGGGCAGCGCCTCCGCCCCTTCCCGAAAACGGCGGATGAGGCCCGCCAGCTCCCGGCGCCGGGCCCGGTGACGCTGCTGCAACTTGTAGATGCCGTTGAAGATGTGCTCCCAGCTGCCGCTGCCGTGGGGCGGCACCAGGCTGCGATCGTGCCACAGCCAGTCCGACAGCCGCTTCTGGAAGCGGTAGTGCCAGACCAGGTGCAGCACCGTGGCCACCAGCAGGCAAAGAACGAGATGATCGATTAACCAACCTACCAAGACGAAGGGGCTGTAGAAGAACGCCATTCGCCACAACTGTCGCCGCCAGGCGTAAGGTTGCAACATTAAGATCTCCTAGAGACAGCAAAGAGCCGGGTCCAATGCCCGCCAGCAGGGGCTGGCGGCACTGGCCCAGACCTAGAGACGGGTCGAGAAGCGGTAGCCGGCCCCGCGCACCGTCTGGATCAATCTGTCGTGCCCCGTCTCTTCGATGGCCTTGCGCAAGCGGCGAATGTGCACGTCCACGGTTCTGTCCTCGACATACACATTGGTACCCCAGACGTTGTTGAGCAACTGTTCGCGGCTGTAGACCCGCTCGGGGTGGGTCATGAAGAAGTGCAGCAGCTTGAATTCGGTCGGCCCCATGTCGAGAGCCTTCTCCTCGGCACTGACCCGGTGGGAAACGGGATCCAGCTTGAGCCCCTGCACCTCGATCACCTCGTCCACCGAGGTGGGAGAGACGCGGCGCATCACGGCGTGCAGGCGGGCGGTGAGCTCCTTGGGGGAGAAGGGCTTGGTGATGTAGTCGTCGGCACCGGCCTCGAGCCCGCGCACCTTGTCCTCTTCCTCGCCCCGGGCGGTCAGCATCACCACCGGGATCTGGCGAGTCATCTCATCCTGCTTGAGCTGCTTGAGGAACTGGATACCGCTGCCACCTGGCATCATCCAGTCCAGCACGATGAGTTCGGGGTAGGGTTCGCGCACCTTTGCCAGTCCATCGGCGTAATCTTCTGCTTCTACTGTTTCATATCCCTTCTGCTCAAGCACGAAGCAGAGCATTTCGCGGATCGGTGCCTCGTCCTCGACCACCAGAATTCGCTTAGCCATATCCCTTCTCTCTCCTCTGTGAAGATGGGTGCGCCAATTATTAGAACTTTCTGTGACACTTTTATGACTTTATGACGGGCGGGATGATAAACGTTTTCAGATTCAGTTGGCAGCAGCGAGTTGCAGCAGGTCCCAGCGATTGCCACTGATGTCCTCGAACACCACCACGGTACCGTAAGGTTCGAGGCGCGGCTGTTCACAAAAATGAACGCCATAGGCCTGCATCCGCTCGTAATCGCCCCAGAAGTCGTCTGTCTCGAGGAACAGGAAAACTCGACCGCCCCCCTGGCGACCGATGGCGGCGCGCTGCTCCTCGTTGGCCGCGCGAGCCAGCAGCAGGGCGGAGCCGGGAGCCCCCTTGGGAGCGACCCGCACCCAGCGTTTGCCCGGTTTGCCGGGCTCGTCGAGGGGGGTGTCTTCCAATAGCTCGAAGCCCATTCCCCGGGTGAAAAAGGCGATGGCCTCGTCGTAATCCGCCACCAGCAGCGTCAGGGCGCCAATGTGTTGTGCCATGGAATCTCTCCTCGGATGGATGATGGGGCGCATGATAGCCCCGCCCGGCCATGGGCTCCAGCGCCGGATCAGTCGGGCGCCACCTCCACCCGGTTGCGACCATTCTGCTTGGCCTGATAGAGCGCCTCGTCGGCCCGCTTGAGCGCCTGCTCCAGGCTATCCTTGCGCCGCTCGGCCACCCCGAAGGAGGCGGTGATCCCGAGCCCCAGCGGCCAGTGCCTGTACCCCTCCAGCGCCCCTCTCAGCCGCTCCGCCAGGGCGGCGGCCCGTCCCTCGTCGTAATGGAGGCAGACCAGCACGAACTCCTCCCCACCCCAGCGCACCAGTCGGCACAGGCTGTCACAATGGCGCAGCAGCTCGCTCACCATGTGCTTGAGCACCTCGTCCCCCACCGGGTGGCCGTGACCGTCGTTGACTCCCTTGAAGTGATCGATGTCGATGTAGATGAAGGAGAGCGGCATCTCGCCGAGCTCCCCGAGCAGCTTTTCGCCGCCGAGCCGATTGAGGGCCCCGGTCAGGGGATCGTAACGGGCCTCCTCCTCGGTACGCCGGTTCTGCTCGCACAGGCTCGCACTCAGGGCTTCAGCCGCGAGGCGCGCCTCCCTGGCCTTGCGCAGCCGATCACCGAACATCAGATTCTGGACCAGGAAGAGCAGCACGCCGTAGACAAGCCACCCCAGCAGCAGATAGCGATAGAAGTCCCCCGGCTTGCACCAGCGGCCATAGAACTCCAGCCGCTCGAGCCGCAACCGGTACTCCCCCGGCAACATCTTGTCATCGGAGGCGATCTCGATGGCGTAGACATGGTGCAGATCCGGCCCCTGCTGGACCAGCGGAATGTCGTACTGCTGCACCCACCAGGAGCTGGGGGCGAAGACGTTCAGGGGGACATCCTGCTCACGACCAAAATCCCTGGCGGTGAAGAGCACTTCGTTGAACTTGTGGGAACTCTCGTCTTCCCGCGTCGAGTAGACGGGATCGTAGTTGCGCAGATAAAGGCGCCAGGCCTGTACCCCCTGCCCTTCTACATCCAGCCTCACCCGCACCCCGGTGAAGCCGGAGAGATCCAGCCCCCGCTCGGGGTCGGTCAGGGTCAAAACCAGCTCGCAGAAAGGATAGGCATATTGGCTTCGCAGGGTGCACTGGATGGCGGGTCTGTCGCCCCCCTGACTCAGGGTGGCGACGGAGGAGCCCTTGTGGGCCCTGTCATCCTGGGCACGCACGGACAAACCGGCCTGGCTCAGGATGTCGAGCCGCCGCTCGGGTCCGAATTCGAATATCGCCATGGCCAGCAGGCTCGCCGCCAGCAGGCACCAGAACAACAGCGTCGTCATGCGGGAATAAGAAGGGATCATCGGCATCACACCTGAAAAAGGGCTTTTACCCTACACCTTGAAGCGCCGGACCGCGCTGATCCAGATCCAAGGTTATTACACGCGCCGCACCGGGCGCAGACGGGTGCCGACTAGCCGGCACGGGCCCCATGGGGCGCAAGCGGCATCGGCCAGCAGCCGGGAGAGAGGCGGGGGGCCTCGTCGGTCGTAAGATGGATCATTGCGCACTCCCTGCGATGGAAACATAACGAAAAAACGTCCTTGCCACCGCAGTCTACACAAGCGCTGGACGGCGCGACACCCGTTACCCCTCCTCCCGCAGCGCCCGATAGAGGGTGGTGCGACTGATGCCAAGACGGCGCGCCGCCTCGCTTACGTTGCCGCCGCACTCTGCCAGGGTCTGCTGCACCCGCTGCCGGCTCTGCTCGCGCAGGGTATTCCCTCCCAAAGGTGAGCTCGCTCCCCCCGCCACGGCGGGCAGATGCAGATGGGCAGGTTCAATCCAGCCCTGCCCCTCTGCCAGTACACAGGCCACCTCCAGCGCCTGTTTGAGCTGGCGCACGTTGCCGGGCAGTGGGTGGGCCAGCAACCGCTGCTCCGCCTCCCGGCTCAGTTGCAGTGCCGGGTCCATCTGGGCGAGCAGGTTCAGGATCAGCCCCTGACGCTCGGGCACCGACCAGGCCCGCAGGGGGGCCAGTTGCTGGCGCCAGCCACAGATGCGGTAGTAGAGATCTTCGCGAAAGGTGCCGGCCGCCACCATGGCCGCCAGATCCCGATGACTGGCGCTGACCAGCCAGAAATCCACCGCCTCGGGTCTGTGGCTGCCCACCGGGGTGACGACGCGCTCCTGCAACACCCGCAGCAGCCGGGTCTGGGCCTGGAGCGGCAGCTCGCCAATTTCATCCAGCATCAGGATGCCGCCGTGGGCGGCGCGCAGATAGCCCTGGCTGCCCTGGCTGCGGGCACCGCTGAAGGCCCCCCCCACGTAGCCGAACAGCTCGGCCTCCACCAGCTCCGCCGGAAGGGCGCCGCAGTTGACGCACACCAGAGGCCGCGCCCGACGGCTCGATCTGGCGTGCAGGGTGCGCACCAGGTGCTCCTTGCCGCTGCCGGTCTCCCCCTCGATGAGCAATGAGATGCCCCGCTCCAGCATCTTGAGCGACACCTGCTGCGCCTGCGATCCCCCCTCCTCAACCGCGCTCGGCAGGGGAAGCCTGGCGGCGCGCTCCCCCGCCTCCGGCGCCAGCCGCAGGCCGCGGCGTTCGCGCAGCAACTGCTGGCCGTCGAAGGGGTGCTGGCCGAGCCAGAGCCGACCGGCCCGGTTGGCCCCGAGCAGCTCGCCCCCTTCCCCCAGCAGCAGGCGGGCAGACCAGAGGCTCTGGGGATCGAGATCCACCAGCCAGCCCGGCTGGCGGGCCAGCAGGGCGTTTTCCAGGGTCATGGCCAGGAGACGCACGGTGCCCAGCATGTCGCCGCCGTGGTGGGCCGCATCGGTGGAGATGTCGAGCACGCCGAGCAGTTGCCCGTCCGGCCCGAGCAGGGGGCAGGCGCTGCAACTGAGAAAACTGTGCTGGGCGAAGAAGTGCTGCGCCCCCAGCACCTGCACCTCGCTCTGCTCGGCCAGCGCGGTGCCGATGGCGTTGGTGCCCTTGCTCGCTTCCCCCCAGCGGGCGCCGCTGCGCAAAAAAATGCGCTCGGCATGGCGGGCAAACCGATCGTCTCCGCTCACCGCGAGGATGGCCCCCTCGCCGTCACACACCAGCAGACGACAGGGTCTGCCCGCCAGCAACTGGCCAAAGAGCGGCAGCACGAAGCGCTGGAAGCAGGCGATGAGCGTCCTGTGCTGCTCCTGGCGAGCCGACAGCTCCCCCTGGGGCAGCAAGTCCAGCTCGGCGCTCTGCTGGCGGCTCAGCCCCTGATGCAGGCAGCGCTCCCAGGAGCGCTGGATTGGGCTGGCACCGGATTGAGGCAACTCGCTCATCACACCTCCTTCTACACACTCGCGAATAGGGCCGCCTTGGGGAAGCGCCTTCATCACGTCTCCTGTTCACAAACGGCACAGTGTCACACCCGATGTTCCGAAACGGCACAGTTCGGGGGCCGTCCAGGGGGGCACTGGTTAACCAAGATACCCCTTGGCACCCCGTTTGATAACGTTTTTGCAACCTTTTTGTGTAGAGCGCCACCCGCTGGCACGCCCCTTGCGATGACAGGAAGCAACCGGACTGCCCGCCAGGCCGGTCAGGACCACACACACATAAGGATGATGAGATGATTTATACCGCTCCCGGTCAGGCAGGTGCCCTGGTCAGCTTCAAATCCCGTTATGACAACTTCATCGGTGGCGACTGGGTGGCGCCGCGCGCCGGCCGCTATTTCGAGAACATCTCGCCGGTGGATGGCCGGGTGTTCTGCGAGGTGGCCCGCTCCGACGCCGCCGACATCGAGCTCGCCCTGGACGCGGCCCACAAGGCGTTCGCCAGCTGGAGCAAGACCAGCGTCACCGAGCGCAGCAACCTGCTGCTGCGCATCGCCGATCGCATCGAACAGAACATTGAAGTGCTCGCCGTCGCCGAGACCTGGGAGAACGGCAAGGCGGTGCGCGAGACCCTGGCCGCCGACCTGCCCCTGGTGGTGGATCACTTCCGCTACTTCTCCGGCTGCATCCGCGCCCAGGAGGGCTCCGCCGCCGAGCTGGACCAGAACACCGTCAGCTACCACTTCAAGGAGCCCATCGGGGTGGTCGGCCAGATCATCCCGTGGAACTTCCCCCTGCTGATGGCCGCCTGGAAGCTGGCCCCGGTACTGGCGGCCGGCTGCTGCAGCGTGCTCAAGCCCGCCGAGCAGACCCCGGTCACCATCATGCTGATGATGGATCTCATCAAGGACATACTGCCCCCTGGCGTAGTCAACGTGGTCAACGGCTTCGGCGCCGAGGCAGGCCAGGCGCTCGCCACCAGCAACCGGATCCAGAAGCTGGCGTTTACCGGCTCCACCGAGGTGGGCGCCCATATCCTGCGCTGCGCCGCCGACAAGCTGATCCCCTCCACCGTGGAGCTCGGTGGCAAGTCCCCCAACATCTACTTCGCCGACGTGATGCAGCACGAGAGCAGCTACATCGACAAGGCGGTGGAAGGGATGCTGATGACCTTCTTCAACCAGGGGGAGGTGTGTACCTGCCCCTCCCGCGCCCTGGTGCAGGCCAGCATCTATGACGACTTCATGGACCGGGTGCTGGCCCGCGCCCGCACCATAGTGCAGGGCAACCCCCTCGACACCACGACCCAGGTGGGGGCCCAGGCGTCCCGCGAGCAGTTCGACAAGATCCTGAGCTACATGGAGATCGGCCGCGGCGAAGGGGCCAAGATGCTGCTGGGCGGCGGCCCGGCCAAGGTGAGCGGGCTGGAGGGGGGCTTCTACATCCAGCCCACCATCTTCTCGGGCCAGAACAAGATGCGGGTGTTCCAGGAGGAGATCTTCGGGCCGGCGCTCGGGGTCACCACCTTCAAGGACGAGGCGGATGCCCTGGCCATTGCCAACGACACCCAGTACGGGCTGGGGGCGGGCCTGTGGACCCGGGACAGCAATCTGGCCTGGCGCATGGGGCGCGGCATCCAGGCCGGCCGGGTCTGGGTCAACTGCTACCACGCCTACCCGGCCCACGCGGCCTTCGGCGGCTACAAGAAGTCGGGGATCGGTCGCGAGACCCACAAGATGATGCTGGACCACTACCAGAACACCAAGAACCTGCTGGTGAGCCACGACATCAACCCCCTCGGCTTCTTCTAAGCCCATCCCGTGATCCACAAGGGCGCCTGCGGGCGCCCTTTTTCATGCGGTTCAGGCCACGGGTTGGCCCAGTTGCTGGCGATAGCGCTGGGGGGCGCAGCCCTGTTCGCGCTGGAACATGGCGATAAAAGCCGAGGTGGAGGCGTAACCGAGGCGCCAGGCGATCTCCTGCACCGGCATCTCGCCCCGCAGCCAGTCCAGCGCCTTCACCAGCCGCAGCCGGGTGCGCCACTGGCCCAGGCTCATGCCAAGCTCCTTCTGGCAGCGCCGCGCCAGGGTGCGCTCCGTGGTGTGCAGCGCCCTGGCCCACTCCACCAGCGTGCGGTTGTCCTCCGGCGCCGCCTGCAATGCCGCCAGCAAGGGTGCCAGCAGGCGATCCCGGCTCTGGGGCAGGTAGCTCGGCTGGCAACGGGTGCGGGCCAGCTTCTCGATGAAGAGCTCACCCTGACGGGCATCCCACTCATCCTCCATGTGGCCGACCCGGCGCTGGGTGAAATCCTCCAGCAGGGCCCGCAGCAAGGGGGTGAGCGCCAGCAGCTGGGGTTCCCGTGGCAGGCGCGGCGCCAAGGCGTGGCTCACGTAGATGGAGGTGTAATCCAGGGTCTGCTCGTTGAAGGCGGTGTGGGGCAGGTCCGCCGGCACCCAGATGAGGTAGTCCGGGGGCGCCACCAGCCGCTCTCCCCCCACCTCCACCACCATTACCCCCAGGCTGATGAGGCTGAGCTGACCCCAGGGGTGGGCGTGCTCGGCGCAGGCGTTGCCCCCCTGGATCTGGCTGTAGCGAAAGTAGAGGGGGTTGGGGTCGGCCAGCAGGCGATCCTGCTCGGCCAGGGTGAGGGTGCCCATGCAGATTGTCCCAAAGCGGTTATGACATGTCTTATTTACGCTACTTACCTCGTTCAAGACAAGGCTAGACTCTCCCCATCGTACCAAGGAGTGCTTATGCCTTTTCTCTTCCCCCTGCTCGCCATCTTGATCTGGGCCGCCAATACCGTGGTCTCCAAGGCCGCCGCCGGCGTGCTGGATCCCGCCGCCATCTCCTTCTATCGCTGGGTGATCGCCGCCCTCGCGCTCTCTCCCTTCTGCCTGCCGCAGCTCTGGCGCCGCCGGGCCGACATCCGCCCCTGGCTCGGCAAGCTGCTGGTGCTCTCCCTGCTCGGCATGGTGCTCTACCAGTGCCTCGCCTACTACGCCGCCCACAGCACCTCGGCCACCAACATGGGGGTCATCGGCTCCCTGCTGCCCCTGCTCACCCTGCTCATCGGGGCCTGCTGCTTTGGCCAGAAGCCGGGCAAGCAGGCGCTGCTCGGCATGAGCCTCTCCCTGTTCGGGGTGCTCTGGCTGCTGGGTCAGGGCAACCCCCTGGCACTGCTGCACAGCGGCATCAACCCGGGCGATGGCATGATGCTGCTGGGGGCGGCCAGCTATGCCCTCTATGGCCTGCTGATCCGCCGCTGGCAACTGCCGTTCGGCCCCTGGCTCAACCTCTACCTGCAGATCCTGCTGGCGGTGCTGCTGCTCATCCCGGTGGCCCTCTCTGCCGACTCCCTGGTCATTCCCGCCCAGGGCTGGAGCATGGTGCTGTTCGCCGGCCTCGCCTCCTCCATCTTCGCCGCCTACTGCTGGATGCGCGGCCTCGCCACCCTGGGGGCGGAGCGCACCTCGGTCTTCATGAACCTGATGCCCCTGTGCACGGCCCTCATCGCCGTCATCACCCTGGGGGAGCCCATCCACGGCTATCACCTGCTGGGGGGCGGCCTCATCCTGACCGGGGTCATGCTCTCCCAGCTCAAGCCGAGGGTACGCCGTCCTCTGCCGGAAGGGGCATAAGCCATCGCCGTGGCAGCATAAAGAAGGGAGCCTCGGCTCCCTTTGTCATTTTCTCGCCCAGGTGGTGCCCTCAACGGAGCGAGCAGGCCAACCCGGGGCGGGCTGAGTGCGAGCCGCTCATGCGTTCACCCCCTTCATCCCCTCGGCGGTATAGCGCTCCCCCGCCACCGGCAGGGTCCGGATGGCCTGTCCCAGGGCCCCGAGCTCCGCAGGCGTAAGGCGCACCGAGAGGGCGCCGAGGTTATCCTCAAGGTGGGTCAGGCGCCGGGTGCCGGGGATGGGCACTATCCCCTCCCATTGCGCCAGCAACCAGGCCAGGGCTATCTGCGCCGCCGAGCATCCCTTCTGCTGCGCCAGGGCCATGACCGCCTGCACCAGGGTGCGGTTGGTGGCGAGGTTGTCCTCCTGAAACCGCGGCAGACCGGCCCGAAAATCCCCCTCCTCGAACACCGCCTCCTGCTGGTAGCGCCCGGTCAGAAACCCGCGCCCCAGGGGTGAGTAGGCCACCAGACCAATCCCCAGCTCCCGGCAGGCGGGCAGCACCGCCGCCTCCACCTCCCGCGTCCAGAGGGAGTATTCGGTCTGCACCGCCGCCACCGGGTGCACGGCATGGGCGCGCCTCAGGGTGGCCTCGCTCACCTCGCACAGACCGATGCGGGCTATTTTGCCCTCCTGTACCAGCTGCGCCAGCCCGGCCATGGTCTCCTCGACGGGATGGGCCGGATCGAGGCGGTGCACATAGTAGAGATCGATCTGCTCGATGCCGAGGCGGCGCAGGGAGCCCTCGCAGCTCTGGCGCGCATAGCGGGCGCTGTTGTCGAGGGTACGCCTGTACTCCCCGTGCTGGCGCACGATGCCAAACTTGGTGGCGACCTTCACCTGCCCCCGCCGGGTCACGAGAAAACGCCCGATCAGCGCCTCGTTGTGGTGGGGGCCGTACATGTCGGCGGTGTCGAGCAGGTCGATGCCCCGCTCCACCGCCTCCGCCAGCACCCGCAAGGACGTCTCATCGTCCCGCGGCCCGTAGAATTCGCTCATCCCCATGCAGCCCAGCCCCAGGGCAGAGACCTGCAGGTTGGCTCCCAGTGTTCGTCGTTGCATCGCATTTTCTCCCTGACAAGTTGCAGGGGAGTATGGCCTTCCGAAAATGAATGAGATATAGAGATAACTGGCAACCTATCTTCCGATTATGGAAAAACCATGCACGATCCCCTGCTCTGGGACGACGCCCGCGTCTTCCTGGCCATCGCCCGCAGCGGCACCCTGAGCGATGCCGCCCACGCCCTGCGCATGGGGGTGGCCACCGTCTCCCGGCGCCTGGACAGGCTGGAGGCGGCCCTCGGCATGCCCCTGTTCAGCCGCCACCAGCAGGGCTATCGCCTGACCGACGACGGTGAGGCCCTGCTGGAGCGGGCCGAGGCGCTGGAACATGCGGGGCTGGCCTTTGGCGAGGCGGGGCAGTTGCAGGGACAGGTGGCCGGCACCGTGCGCCTCGCCACCGCCGAGAACCTGGCCAATCCCCTCATCATCCCCTCCCTGCCGACGCTCTTTGCCCAGCACCCCGAGCTGAGGGTGGATCTGGTCACCGGGGTGCAGACGGTGAACCTGCACCGGCGCGATGCCGATCTCGCGGTGCGCATGGTCAAGCCCGATGCCGGCCACCTCACCCTGCGGCGCCTGGGCACCCTGGGCTTTGGCCTCTACGGGACCGGCGCCTACCTGGATGCCCGCAGCCCCGGGGTGGATGCCGCCAGCTTCGATCAGGATGACTTCATCGGCTGGAACGAAACCCAGAGCCACCTGCCCGCCGCCAGATGGATGACCCGCATGCTGCGCGGCCGCCCCTGTCGGGTGGAGACCGGCACCCTGGCGGCCCAGCTCGCCGCCGCCCAGGCCGGTCTGGGGCTCGCGGTGCTGCCCCACTACCTGGCCCGCCAGACGGATCTGGTCTGCCTGCTGCCGGAGCTCGGGGTGGATCAGCCCATCTGGCTGGTGCTCCACAGCGATCTCGCCCACTCCCGGCGGGTGCGGGCCGTGGCGGATCACCTCATCGCCCTGTTCGAGCGCGCCCGCACCGCCCTGCACCCCTTCTCGGGCGACCCCAGATAGAGGGGCCGGGTCGCATCGGGGCGAAACAAAAGGGAGCTCAAAGGCTCCCTTTTATCTGCGCGGCCTGCGCAGCATGGTGTGCGCGGCCTCTTCGGCGTTGTGCCTGCGGCGGGGTCACGACTCCCGGCGCCAGTGGTAGCGCCGCTCCGGGCGGCCACGCTGGCCGTAGTTGAGCTCCACGTCCAGCCGATCTTCTGACTCCAGAAACTCCAGGTAACGGCGGGCCGTAGTGCGACTCAGGGAGAGGCGCAGGGCCACGGTGTCGGTGGAGAAGGTGTTGTCCGGCTCCCCCGCCAGCAGATCAAGCACCTGTCGCAGGGTGATGGCGTCGATCCCCTTGGGGGTTTCCCGCGCCTCCCGACCCTGGTTGCGCGCCTTGCCCATCAGGCGGTCCAGGTCGCTCTGGGCCAGCTCCCCCGGCTCGCACAGGCGGCGATGCAGGACCAGGATCTCCTCCAGGCTCTGCTGGATGCGAAACAGCCGCAGCGGCTTGATGACGTAGTCCTGGACGCCCAGGTTGAGGGCCTGCTGTATGGTCTCCACGTCGCAGGAGGCGGTCACCATCATCACCATCACCTCCCGGTTGTGGCTGCGCAGCCGGCTCACCCACTCCAGGCCCGAGCCATCGGGCAGGGAGATGTCGACCATCAGCAAGCGGGGCTCGCTCCCCGCCATCAGGCGATCCGCCTCGGCCAGGGTGCCGGCCCGCCCCATCAGGGAGAACCCGGCCGTGGAGGAGACCAGCTCCCCCAACATGGCGCCTATCCGCTCGTCATCCTCGATAATCAGCGTGAAGATTGGCTTCATGACTTACACCAATTGGTTTTTATTCAAATAGATACCGAACAGGGTCGTCTGCTCGGCGGTGCGGCGCCATTCTATCACGCCCCCCCGCCTGGCCACCGTCTTCTTGACCAGGAAGAGGCCGACCCCGTGATCCCCGGTCTGGCGGCTGACACCGTAGTCGAACAGGTGATCCGCCAGCGCCTCGTCCACCCCCTCGCCACTGTCCTCCACCTCGATCACCAGCCGCCGCCCCAGATCATCGAGGGAGAGCAGCACCCTGGGCGCGGCGTGCTCGCGGTTCCCCCAGGCGGCGCGAATGCCGTTGTCCAGCAGGTTGCCGATGCAGGTGATGAGATCCGCCGACACCTCGGCCGGATACTCCCCGAGGGCCGACCCCGCATCCAGCACCAGCTCCACCCCCAGCTCCCGCGCCCGGCTGAACTTGCCGAGGATGAGCCCGGCCACCGGCTTGTTCTCGATGACCCGCAGCAGATCCTGCAACATGTTCTGGCAGGCTTCGTTCTCCTGCTGGATGAGGTCTACCGCCTGATCCACGTGGCCGAGTTGGAGCAGACCGGAGAGGCTGCTGAGCTTGTTGGCGAATTCATGGGTCTGGATGCGCAGCATCTCGCCGTACTGGCGCAGGTGGGTCACCTGCATGCCTAGGCTGCCGGTGCCGTCTGGCCGGCTGAAGATGAGCATGCGCCCCGGCTCGCGACCGCTGAGCTCCTGCCAGTGGCCGACGAAGTCATCCCCCTGCACGGTGAACCTGACCGCCCCCCCTTGCTGCAACGTGGGCACGAGGCCGGGGGCCAGCTCCGCCAGGGAGCGGCCCAGCAGGGCGTGGCGCCCGGTGCCGGGCAGTCGCAACTGATAGAAGGCGGCGCTGTTGAGCATGGTGATCCTGTGCTGGTTGTCCAGGGCCACTATCCCCTCCGAGATCCCCTCCAGCACCAGATCCTGCTGGGCGAAGCGATTGGCGATGGTTTCCGGCTCCAGATCCAGCAGGGTGCGCCGCAGCAGGTGCTGCACCCAGAGCGCCAGCAGCAGGCCGCACCCCAGCACCGCCGCGATGGCGCCGACCAGCAGGGCGATCCGCTCCTGATAGGTGCCCTCCACGGTGCGCATCAGATAACCCACCGCCACCGCGCCGATGGCCTGGCCATCGGGCCCCACCACGGGAGCGAAGCAGCGGATGGCGGGGCCCAGGGTGCCCACGTCCCGGGAGCAGTAGCTCTCGCGCGACTGGAGTGCAGGCCAGATGTCCTCCCCCCGGAAGGTCTGGCCCACCAGCTCGGGGGAGGGGTGGCTCAGGCGCCTGGCATGTTCGTCGGTCACCACCATGTAGGCGGCGTCGGTGCGGCTGCAGATCCCCTGCACATAATCCCGCAGCCCGGGATCGCTCCCCTTCTCCAGGGCCCGGACCACCCGGCTGTCCGCCGCCAGCACCCGGGCCAGATCGCTCCCCTTCTCCTTCAGGTTGTTCTCCAGCAGGTGGCGCATGAAGAGGGCGAGCAGACAGCCCAGGATCAGGATCAGCAGCAGTGACAAGCCAAGCGAGAGGGTGACTAGCTGGTGGCGCAGTTTCATCGTTCAACCTTGCAGCGGACAGGAAAGCCCAGGGTGAGGGTGTCCCCCGGCCGGGTCAATGGCCAGCCTGGCGCACCTCAAAGGTGGCCACTCTAGCGCCTCCCCCGGCCGTTGTCGGTTAGCTGGCCCGCAAAGCCATATAAAAACTTAAACACCACGGCCCGGGCAAAAAACCTGAACGTGAGCTGTATCACACTATTTACTTAGCCTGCGAAATAAATATAATGCTTCGCAAGCTAAGTAATTGAGGTGCCCGTCATGAAAAAGGATCTGGAGATGTTGCGAGAACTCTCCCTCGCCGAGCAACTGGGGCGATTGCACCGGCTCTGGCGGACCGTGGCCGATCTCGAGCTGGCACCTCTGGGGCTCACCCATCCCCGCTGGACCGCCCTGTGGAAACTCAGCCGCCTCGGCGGCCACCTCAGCCAGAAGACCCTGGCCGAGGCCCTGGAGATAGAGCTCCCCTCCCTGATGCGGACCCTGGGTCAGCTCGAGGAGCAGGGGCTGATCGAGCGCCATTGTTGCAGCCAGGACAAGCGGGCCCGCATCGTCACCCTGACCCCGGCGGGCAAGGCGCTGCTCGATCAGATCGAGGGCCGCATCATCGCCGTGCGCCGGGAGCTGCTCACCGGCATCAGCCAGCAGGAGCTGGCCCAGTTTGAAGACATTGTGCACCGCATCTCCGCCAACGCCCTCGGCAAGATAGCCGCACAGCATGAAGAGAGAGAATAAGATGACACCGGATCAACAATTCAAGCGCTGGATAAAGTGGGCCATCGTCTGCTTCGTCCTGGTGTTTGGCTACTTTCTGCTGGCCGACATCAAGATGCCCCTGACCCCCCAGGCCATGGCCACCCGGGTCGTCACCCGGATGGCCCCCCAGGTCAGCGGCAAGGTGGTCGAAGTCGCCGTCGCCAACAACCAGCACGTCAAGCAGGGGGATCTGCTGTTCGCCCTCGACCCGGAACCCTTCCAGCTCGCCGTGGATCAGGCCAGGCTCGCCCTGGATCAGGCCAGGCAGCAGAACCGCCAGCTGGACGCGACCCTGACCGCCTATGAGGCGGAGTACAGCTCGCTGCGCACCCAGGCCGACCAGAAACAGCGGGAAGCGGCGCGCATCGACGCCCTCTACCGCCGTCACATGGTCTCTGAACAACAGAAAGATGACGCCGACAGTACCGCCCGTGCCAACCTGCTCGGCAGCCAGGCCCGGGTAGAGCAGGCCCGCGTCAACCGCGGCTTGCCAGGGGAAGACAACCTGCTGCTGCGCCAGGCCCGCAACCGCCTCGCCCAGGCCGAGCTCAACCTCGCCTACAGCCGGGTTCATGCGAGCCAGGACGGCATCATCACCAACTTGCAGCTCAAGCCTGGCAGCGTGGCCAATGCGGGTTCCCCTCTGCTGGCCCTGGTCTCCGAGCAGGTGGACGTGATCGCCGATTTTCGCGAGAAGAGCCTGCGCCACGTCAGCGCCGGCAGTCAGGCCCTCGTCGCCTTCGACGGCGAGCCCGGTCGCCTCTATCCTGCCCGCGTCGCCAGCCTGGATGCCGGGGTCAGCGCCGGCCAGTTTGACGCCAACGGCCAGCTTGCGAACCCTGTCGAGTCCGATCGCTGGGTGCGGGATGCCCAGCGCCTGCGCCTGCACCTGACCCTGGAGCAACTGCCCGCCCATCTGCCGGCCGGGGCCCGCGCCACGGTGCAGCTGCTGCCGGACAACACCCTGACCGGGCTGCTGGCCCGCGGCCAGATCCGTCTGCTCAGCCTGCTGCACTACATCTATTGAGATGACGACCATGAACCTGTGGCACAGACCCCTCACCCCCAACGAACTGCGCCAGTGTCTGCGCATCGCCTTTGGCTGCACCCTGGGGTTTGTGCTGTGCAAGATCTTCGGCTGGAGCAACGGGGTCTTCTTCACCGTCACCCCGGTGCTGCTGCTCGGCCTGGTGCCGGTGATGAACGGTCACGCCGCCCGCCAGCTCATCGCCTCCGCCGCCATGTGCGGTCTGGAAGTGGGGCTGCTCGGCGGCCTGTTCGGCGGCCACCCTGGGCTCATGACCCCCCTGGTCTTTTTGCTCTTCCTCTACCGTTTCGCCGCCATGTCCCGGGGCAGCCTGTTCCTGTTCGGTGCCAACGGGGTGCTCAGCCTCAGCATCATGCTGCACTTTGCCAGCTACCCCGGGATTGATCTGAACGACCTCATCTTCAGCAATCTCTGGGCCAGCGTCCTGTCGGTGCTCATCGCCTATCTGATGACGGCCCTCATTCCGGACGTGGAGGAGCGCCCCAGGCCGGCCCCCTCCCCCAAGGCGCCGCACCGGATGCGCCACGAAGCCCTGCTGGGGGCGTCCATCGCGACCCTCTCGTTCCTGGTGTTCCAGATCTTCGATCTGCGCGACTCCATGTCCGCCCAGGCCACCACCCTGCTGCTGCTCTTCCCCATGCACTGGAACGGCGCCCTGGACTATGCCCGCAAGCGGGCCATGGGCACCCTGCTGGGGGTGAGTTTCGGCATCCTGGGGCAGCTGGTGCTCTATGACTGGTCCGGCTTGCTGCTGCTGGTGACCCCGGTGCTCTGGCTCGGCGCCATGCTGTTCAGCTATGCCCATGTGAAGGAGTCGAGCGGCTCCGGAGTCGGCTTCGGTGCCCTCACCACCCTCGGCATCCTGTTCGGCCAGTACCTGACCCCGGGCAACGACCTGGTGTTCAGCGCCCTCTATCGGGTGAGCAGCATCCTCTTTGCCATCGTGGTCACCCTGCTCGCCTGCTACCTCATCCACCGGCTGCTCAATCGCTTCGAGGCGACACGGTTCGGCCACTGACCCTTTTCTGCAGCCATTGGACGGCTCCCTTTCGCCCCGCTTGCCTGCCGGGGCGTTTTTTTGCCTGCCCCACGGACCAGAGGGAGACGGACGCATCCCGACGCAGGGCTCCTGCCATGAGGTTGCAGTTGTGCCTCATCCTGTTAGGCTCAAGGCCATATGACACCGTTGTGAGGATCAAACATGAAACACGCCAGGCTCTTTCTACTGGGGGCGGGCGCCATCACCCTGCTCGGCGGCTGCGATCTGGGTAGCGGCAAGCTGGGAGTGACCGGCGGCGATCCCGTCACCTATCTGTGTGAACAGAACCAGAAAGTGCAGGTTCGCTACTTCTCCCTCTCGGACGAGAGCCTGAACTTCGTCAAGCTCTCCCTCCCCGATGGCAAGGATTACACCCTGCCCCAGGCGGTTTCCGCCTCCGGCGCCCGCTATACCGACGATCACGAGGTGGTCTGGTGGAACAAGGGCAAGGAGGGGTTCGTCGAGATGCGCGATGACGCCGGGGAGTGGCAGAGCCGTTACAACGATTGCAAGGAGCAGTGATCCGCGCCGTCATGGCACAGAGCCCACACGAAACACCCCGGCCTGGCCGGGGTGTTTGTCATTTCACTTCCACTTCAAATCGGGCCACAACCCGAGCCGGAATGGCTTGCAGATTCTGCTCCGATGGCCGGTAGCGCAGCTGCGCCAGCCCGGAGATGGCGATGAGATCCAGTACGCCGGGGTGCTGGGACTCCAGTACCTCTGGGCTGAACAGCGTGCCATTGGAATCGATGAGGTAGCGAAGGGTCACATACCCCTTGACCGGCCTCTTCGCCGGCAGCCCCCCGACCGGGTTAAAAGTGATGGCATCCCCCACCAGCACCCAGTATTCGGGCAGCGTTTCCCAGGTGACATCCACCGGAGGCTGATTCAGCTTGGCGGTGGGGCTGGCACAGCCCCCGAGCAGGGCCAGGGCGGCCCACAACAACAATCCTTTCACTCGCACTCGACATTCCCTCTTCGTTGTATCGCTCGACTCCATGAGCGACGCGCCAGTGTCAGTCAAAGGGGCTCATCCGGGAAGCCCCCATCTGGCAGGCAAAAAAAAGCCAACCCCGGAGGGCTGGCCTTGTGATCTCTCACGGCTCAGGCGCGCTTGTCGCTTACCACCAGCCAGAGGGCATGGACCATGCCGGGCAGACCGCCCAGCAGGGTCAGCACTATGTTGATGAGGAAATGGAGGCTGAAGCCTACCTGGATAAAGGCGCAGACCGGGGGGAGAAAGATGGCCAGCAGGATCTTGAGCAGATTGTTCATCGGGATTCCTCGTGTAAACAGCGCTTGGGGTTGGCCTAACCATAAACACCCAAGGCCTCAACTGCAAACCAGACAGGGGATCCGCTCTCCTCCTTTCCGCCAGGCGTTGAGGTCGTGAACCATCTGGTTGCTGCTGCCGCGCCAGAGCAGACCGGGATCCGCCAGGGCCTTCTCGAACCTGCCATCCACCAGCACGTCCAGCAAGGCCACCAGCTCCCGCTGGGCCGGGCTGAGATCGGCCAGCAGATAGCCGGTCCAGCACCAGATGTCCTTGCCGGGGCACTCGGCCCGCACCCGCTTCACCAGCGCCAGCACATGCGGCACGTTGGCGGGGTGGAGCGGATCGCCGCCGGAGAGCGACAGTCCGCGCCGCTTGATGCGGCTGTCGTTGAGATCGTGAATGATGCGATCGCTCATCGCCTCATCGAACGGCTTGCCCCCATCGAGCCGCCAGGTGCTCTGGTTGTAGCAGCCGGGACACTGGTGCTCGCAACCCGACACGAACAGGGTGGCGCGGGTGCCGGGGCCGTTGATCACATCGACCGGGTAGTACTGGTGGTAGTGCATTCGAGTTCTCTGGGTTAACGGCCAACCCCCTCCCAACCTCCCCCTTCGAAAGGGGGAGGAGCTTCTTTTTTGCCCCCTCCCCTGCCAAGGGGAGGGCTGGGGTGGGGTCTGCTCGCTTACATATGCTTGACGCGGCGCTTCACCTCTTCCTGCTTGCCCGCGTTGAAGGGGCGCGCATCCGGGCTGCCGAGATAGCCGCACACCCGGCGGGTCACCGACACCTTGGCCGGGTCGTGGTTGCCGCAACGCGGGCAGGTGAAGCCCTTGGAGGTGCACTCGAACTCGCCGGTGAAGCCGCAGTCGTAACACTCGTCGATGGGGGTGTTGGTGCCGTAATAGGGCACCTTGTCATAGCTGTAGTCCCAGACATTCTCCAGCGCCTCCAGGTTGTGCTGGATGTTGGGGTACTCGCCGTAGCAGATGAAGCCGCCGCTGGCGATGGGCGGATAGGGCGCCTCGAAGTCCAGCTTGTCGTAGGGGTTCACCTGCTTCTCCACGTCCAGGTGGAAACTGTTGGTGTAGTAGCCCTTGTCGGTCACCCCGGCCACCACGCCAAACTCCTTGGCATCGATGCGGCAGAAACGGGTGCAGAGGTTCTCGCTCGGGGTGGAGTAGAGGCTGAAGCCGTAGCCGGTCTCCTCCTTCCACTCGTCGGTGGCCGCCTTGAGCCGCGCGATGATGGCGATGGCCTTCTGGCGCAGGGTCTCGCTGTCGAACAGGTGGACGTCGGTGCCATAGAGGGCGTTGATGGTCTCGTGTACCCCGATGTAACCCAGCGAAATGGAGGCGCGGCCATGTTTGAAGATCTCGCTGATGTTGTCATCGGCCTTGAGGCGCACCCCGCAGGCCCCCTCCATGTAGAGGATGGGCGCGACCCGGGCCTTGACCCCGTCCAGGCGCTTGATGCGGTACATGAGCGCTGTCTTGGCCACCCGCAGGGCGGCGTCCAGCTTGTCCCAGAAGTCCGCTTCATCGCGGGATTTCAGGGCAATGCGCGGCAAGTTGAGGCTCACGACCCCCAAGTTGTTGCGCCCCTCGTGGACCAGCTCGCCATTCTCTTCGTAGGCACCGAGGAAGGAGCGGCACCCCATGGGGGTCTTGAAGGAGCCGGTCACCTTGACCACCTGGTCGTGGTTGAGGATGTCCGGGTACATCCGCTTGGAGGCGCACTCCAGCGCCAGCTGCTTGATGTCGTAGTTGGGATCCCCCTGCTTGTGGTTCAGGCCATCCTTGATGGCGAACACCAGTTTCGGGAAGACGGCGGTCTTCCTGTTCTTGCCAAGGCCGGCGATGCGGTTGCCAAGGATGGCGCGCTGGATGAGGCGCGATTCCCAGCTGTCACCCAGGCCAAAGCCGAAGGTGACGAACGGCGTCTGACCGTTGGCGGTGTGCAGGGTATTGACCTCGTATTCGAGGGACTGGAAGGCGTCGTGGCACTCCTTCTCGGTGCGGGCCATGGCATAGGCATCCACGTCCTGGATCCCCCACTCCTCGGCCACCTCCCGGTGCTTGTGCCAGCTGATGGTCACATAGGGTGCCAGCACTTCGTCGATGCGGTTGATGGTGGTGCCGCCATAGATGTGGCTCGCCACCTGGGCGATGATCTGGGCGGTCACCGCGGTGGCGGTGCTGATGGATTTGGGAGTGTCTATCTCCGCGTTGCCCATCTTGAAGCCGTGGGTCAGCATCCCCTGCAGATCGATCAGCATGCAGTTGAACATGGGGAAGAAGGGGGAGTAGTCGAGATCGTGGAAGTGCAGGTCGCCGCTCTCATGGGCCTGCACCACGTCACGGGGCAGCATGTGACTGATGGCGTAATGCTTGGCGACGATGCCCGCCAGCAGGTCACGCTGGGTCGGAATCACCTTGGAGTCCTTGTTGGCGTTCTCGTTGAGCAGGGCCGCGTTGGTCTGCTCCACCAGGCCGCGGATCTCCTGGGCCAGGCGACCCCGGGCCTCGCGGGCCTGATCCCGGTCGTGACGGTATTCGATGTAGGCACGGGCGATGGCCTTGTCGTCGGAGGCCATCAGGTGGTTCTCGACCCGGTTCTGGATCTCGTGGATGTCTACCTCCCCTCGCCCCTCCAGCTCCTGGCTGACGGCGGCGGCAATGCGCTCTGCCAGCGCCGGACTGGCCTGATTGACCGCGGCCGCCGCCCGGCTGACCGCATCGCGGATCAGTTGGCCATTGAATGGTGCACGACATCCATCGCGTTTGATCACTACCGGTTTCATCGATTTTCCCCGTATTGAAAGACCTGGTGGCCACCCTCGGCTCACCCTCGTTGAGTCCCCTTCTCCACGCCCGTCCCCGGCGCAAACAAGGTCCGCCAAGGCTTGAAACACCTGGGCTGACACTGAGAGGGCGACCACTTATGCACAGCTTTATGACACTATATATGGGTGTTTTTTTTATGCTCACCCCTATATGTGGGGTCTATTAGGCACCAAAGCGGTACCCTGTTTCTTGATCCAGAACAGGTTTTGGAAGGAGTGGGGCAGTTCACGACCAGCGCCAAAAGGCGCTCTTTTTGCTCACCCCAGACGGGATGCGGGCTCCCGCCCGGCAAGGGATAAAAAGAGAGGGGCACGCCTTCCGACAACAATTGACCGAGGCGCCAGAGAGCGGGAGAGCACATACTGGGGAACAGTCTCTCCCTTGCGGAAAACACACGTGACCAAGGTCTTGCTCCTGCTCTCCCTCCTCCCCCTCCCGCTGCTGGCCGCCGATATCCTGGTGATCAGCAGCTATCACCAGAGCAACCAGTGGGATCAGAGCTACAGTGCCGGCCTCGAGCAGCACCTCAAGCAGGCGCATCACCTCGGCTATCTCTATCTGGACACCAAGCGCCAGCCCGGCCAGACCCGTGACGAACTGCTCGCCAAGGGAATGGCCGCTTACCGGGCCCACCAGCCGGCGCTGGTGATCCTGGGGGATGACAACGCCATCAACGCCCTCGCCCGACCCATCGCCGCCCGGGGAACGCCCGTGGTGTTTCTCGGGATGAACGAGAATCCGCGCCCCAAGGGGCTGGTCGGCCACCCCCTGATCACCGGCGTACTGGAACGCCCCCTGCTCAAGCGCAGCATCAGCGAGATGAGTCAGTTGATGGGAGGACTGGAGCGCGCCCTGGTGCTGTTTGACGAAAGCGAGGTGTCCCGCACCGCCGTCGCCCACGAGTTCAAGGGGCGAGGCGAGCTGACGATCGGCCAGATCCGGGTCAGCAGCCGCCAGTTCACCGACTACGGACGCTGGCAGGAGGCAGTGCTCGCCAGCCGAAAAAACGGCTATCAGGCGCTCTTCCTCGGCCTCTACCACACTCTCACCGACGCGCAGGGCCAGCATGTGAGCGAGCAACAGGTGCTGGCATGGACCAGCGCCAACAGCCCGGTGCCACTGTTCTGCTTCTGGGCCTTTGCGGTGGGCAGGGGAGCCGCCATCGGCGGCCTGGTGCTCGACGGCCACAGTCAGGGAGAGAGAGCCGCCGAACTGGCCAATGCCATCCTCTCGGGCACGGCGCCCGGCGCCCTCTCCCCCCGCGCCGCATCCCGCGGGGAATATCTGTTCAGCAAGAGCGAACTGGCACGCTGGCACCTGACGGCTCCCGATGCCTGGCAGGACAAGGTGAGTTACGTCGAGTGAGCCCACCAACGACAAACCCGGCCAATGGGCCGGGTTTGTCTGCTCAAACGTGCATCCTCAGGGCTGAATGGCCGCCTGCAACTCGGCTTCGGTCCAGATGGTGATCCCCAGCTCCTGGGCCTTGGCGAGCTTGGAGCCTGCCGCCTCCCCCGCCACCAGCACGTCGGTCTTGGCCGACACGGAGCCCGCCACCTTGGCCCCCAGGGCCTGCAGCGCCGCCTTGGCGTCGTTGCGGGACAAGGCGGTGAGGGTGCCGGTCAGCACGAAGGTCTTGCCGGCAAAGGGCTGATCGCTTATCTCTTTCTTCTCGATGGCCGGCCAGTGGATACCGGCGGCCAGCAGGGCGTCGAGCACCTCGATGTTGTGGGGCTGGCGCAGGAAGTAGTAGACGTGCTTGGCCACTATGTCTCCCACGTCAGGCACCTCCAGCAACTGCTCCACCGAGGCGGCGCGCAGGGCATCCAGGGTGAGGAAGTGGTTGGCGAGGTTCAAGGCGGTCGCCTCTCCTACTTCGCGGATCCCCAGGGCAAACAGGAAGCGGGGCAGGGTGGTGCTGCGGGCGGCATCGATGGCGGCCACCAGGTTGAGGGCCGATTTTTGCCCCATCCGCTCAAGCCCGGCCAGCTGGATGGCGTTGAGGCTGAACAGGTCCGCCGGGGTCTTCACCAGCCCCTTGTCCACCAGTTGCTCCACTATCTTGTCGCCAAGGCCATCCACATCCATGGCGCGACGCGCCGCGAAGTGCTTGATGGCGGCCGCCCGCTGGGCCTCGCAGAAGAGACCGCCGGAACAGCGGGCCACGGCCTCCCCTTCCAGCCGCTCCACCGCCGAGCCGCACACCGGGCACTCGGTCGGGAAGAGGATCGCGCGGGCATCCGCCGGGCGCTGCGCCTCCACCACAGCCACGACCTGAGGGATCACGTCCCCCGCCCGGCGCACGATCACGGTGTCGCCGATCATCACGCCAAGGCGCGCGATCTCGTCCGCATTATGCAAGGTGGCGTTGGACACGGTGACGCCGCCGACAAACACCGGCTTGAGCTTGGCCACCGGGGTGATGGCACCGGTGCGGCCCACCTGGAACTCGACGTTCTCAAGCGCCGTCATCTCCTCTTCTGCCGGGAACTTGTGGGCAGTGGCCCAGCGCGGCGCGCGGGCAACGAAACCGAGCTCCCCTTGCAGGGCGATGTCATCCACCTTGTAGACCACGCCGTCGATCTCGTAGGGGAGATCCCCACGGCGCGCCAGAATGTCGTCGTGAAACGCCTGACAGCCGGCGGCACCCTCTTTCAGCTTCACCTCGGGGCTGAGCGGCAGACCCCAGGCCTTGAGCTGATTGAGGCGACCGAAGTGGGAATCCCCCAGCTCGTCGCCACCGACTCCCACGCCGTAGGCATAGAAGCTGAGGGGGCGGCTGGCGGTGATGCGTGAATCGAGCTGGCGCAGGCTGCCGGCAGCGGCGTTGCGCGGGTTGACGAACACCTTCTCCCCCGCCGCCAGCGCATCGCGGTTCATCGCCTCGAACCCCGCCTTGGGCATGAAGACCTCCCCACGCACCTCCAGCCGCGCCGGCCACCCCTGGCCGCGCAGAGTCAGGGGAATGGCCTTGATGGTGCGCACGTTCTCGGTGATCTCCTCCCCCGTGGTGCCGTCCCCGCGAGTGGCGGCCTGTACCAGCTGGCCATCCACGTAGAGCAGGCTCACCGCCAGACCGTCGAGCTTGGGCTCGCAACAGAAGGTGAAAGTCACCTCCCGCTTGAGGCGATCACCCATGCGTTGCTCGAACGCCTGCAACTCCTCGCTGCTGAAGACGTTGTCCAGACTCAGCATGGGGATCTCGTGGCGTACCTGCTTGAAGGCGGTCAGCGGCTGGCCCCCCACCCGCACGCTCGGCGAGGCCGGGGTTTTCAGCTCGGGATGCTCGGCCTCCAGCGCGATGAGCTCGCGCATCAGGCGATCGTATTCGGCGTCCGGCACCGTGGGGTTGTCCAGCACATAGTACTGATGGCCGTACTCGGTCAGCAGCTCACACAGTTGACGGTGGCGGGAGAGGATATCGCTCATGAAAAAGTCTCGAAGTGTGATGGAACATTCAGTCTGGGGCAGAAACAAAAATGCGGCACCGGGGTACCGCACTTTTCATTGTTCAAGCCCCATGGCGCATCAGTCGCGGCTGGCCTCGTAGGCCGCCAACTCGTGACGGTAGCGGGCGATGTCGTCGTCGCTGAGGGGACTGCGCGAGGCGTCGGTCAGCATGGCATCGAGATCGCTCGCCAGCTGATCCGCGGCCTGCAACATGTGCTCGAAGGCGAAGGCGGCATTGCTGCGAAGGGGCAGTTGCATGAAGAGGGACACACCCGGGGTGCTGAACTGCTCCATGCGATAGGGGTTGAAGGTACCCGGCTTGACCATGTTGATCATGGAGAAGAGCACTTCACCCTTGCCGCCCAGATCTTCGTGACGGTGGAAGATGTCCATCTCGCCAAACTTGAAGCCCAACGCCAGCAGGGAAGAGAGCAGGGTCGCACCTTGCAGATCGTGGCCGGGACGGGCCATCAGGTTGATGACATAGACATCCTGCCAGATCTTCTCGACCGGGGCCGGAGCGGGTTCTGGCTCGGCTGCGTGAACCGGCTCTTCATAGGCTGGCTCGTCATCGTAAGCGGGCTCTTCATAAGCCGGCTGGGCGTAGCGGGGAGCCTGCTGGGCAACCGGTGCCGGCTCGCGTGCACCGAAGGTCGGCGCCTGAGCATAGGCCGGCTCCACCAGCGGCTCTTCGTCCAGCGGCTGCATCATGGGCTCGCGCTGCGGACGGGAACGGTGTACCGGGGTACGGCGGATCACCTGTGCAGGTTTGCGCACCGGCGCGGCAGGGGCCTCTTCAACAGGGGCGGCAACCGGCTCGTCATAGTCCTCTTCTTCCTCATACACAGGCTGAGGGGGGACAGGGCGAGCGGCAGGCTTGCGCACCACGGGAGGCGGCAGATCGGCGTCGTCATCTTCATCATCGAAGGCGGGAACGGGGGCGACACGGCGGGGTTCGGGCTGACGGGCCTCGTCGCTGCGCAGTTTGGGCTCGGCACGACGGCCACCGCTCACCACACGCACCTGACCGATGCCATCGCTGTCGAAGGCGTCGTTGTCACGCTCACGGGACTTGGACTCCATCCGACCCAGGGGTTTCTCCTTGATCGGTGCCTGACGATTCTTTCTGTTGCTCCACAACCCGTGAATGAGCAATGCCGCGATGGCAATACCGCCCAGGGCAACCAAGATGTAACGCAATTCCTGCATTAGCTGCTTCTCTTTCTAGTTTTGCTCAGCCAAAGCGACGGCTTCACCGATATCGACCGACACTATGCGCGAAACCCCGGGCTCTTGCATCGTGACGCCAACCAGCTGCTCGGCCATCTCCATGGAGACCTTATTATGACTGATGTAAACGAACTGTACTGTGCTCGACATCTCTTTGACAAGAGAACAGAAGCGACCGACGTTCACTTCATCGAGCGGTGCATCCACCTCATCCAGCAGACAAAATGGTGCTGGATTGAGTCTGAAGATGGCAAAAACCAGCGCAAGGGCGGTTAGCGCCTTCTCCCCCCCGGAAAGCAGGGCAATGGTAGCATTCTTCTTGCCCGGAGGTCTTGCCATGATGCTCACTCCGGCCTCCAAAAGATCATCCGAGGTCAGCTCAAGCCAGGCACTGCCCCCCCCGAACACTTTTGGGAACAGGGATTTTAAATCTTCATTGACCTTATCGAAAGTGTCGCGGAAGCGTATTTGTGTTTCTTTATCAATTCTTTTAATGGCTTGGCTCAAGGTGTCGAGGGCCTGTTCCAGATCCTGGCACTGATTTTCCAGGTAGCTTGAACGGGTTTTCGCCTCCTCATACTCCTCCAGTGCCGCCAGGTTGATGGCGCCAAGCGCCTCCACCTGCGCCTCCAGCGTCTGGATCTCCTGGCGCAGCTTGCCGCGATCAGCGGCAATCAGCACAGCCTGATCGAGGTCCACCAGGCGCACGCCCAGCTCTTCGAACTGCTCGTGCAGTCCCTGCCGGCGCGTCAGGTTGCGCTCGCGCTCGAGCCGCAGAGTCGCCAGCTTCTCCTGAATTTTCACCAGCTGCTTGTGATCGGCGCTTCTGGCCTGCTCCAGCTCGGTCAGCTGACGATCCAGCTCTGCGAGCCGTTGGTGACAGGCCAGTTGCTGCGCCTCAAGATTGCGCTGTTCGACCAGCAGGGGCGACAGATCCTGACTCGGAGCGGCCTCTGGCTCCTTGAGTTCCGCCAGCTCCAGGCCGAGACGGGCCAGCTCCTGCTCGCGCAGCGTGATGAGCTGGCGCTGGTTCTGCTGCTCCAGTTGCAACCGCTGGCAGGCCGCCTGCTGCTGCTCCCGGCGAAGGCGCGCTTCTTCCAGCGCCCGCTCCGCCCCGCTTACCTGCTCCTGGGCGAGCAGCAGCGCCTCGGCGAGTACCTCCCCCTGCTCCTGCTGCTCGCCAAGGAGCA
>NZ_CDBK01000020.1 GCF_000819785.1 Aeromonas caviae
CAGGGTGCCCGCAGTCACCGCCGCGCCATCCGCCCCCTGCACGTCGTTGGTGATGACGTTGCCATTGAGGACCAGGTTGTTCTCGCTCGCCACCGTCAGGTTGACGTCGCTCACCGCCGTCGGCACGTCATCCAGCACCACGACATCCAGCCCTGCACTGGTCGTGTCGCCATCGAGGTCCGTCAACACGACGTTGAAGCTCTCCGTCAGAGCCCCATCATTTGCAGGTTTGTTATGTGTTTCGTTATCGTTCAGGGTGTAGCTGTAGGTCACGCTGCCAACCCCTGTCACCGGGTTGTAGCTGACGCCGGTCACCAGCAGTTGATTTCCCAAAGGACTGGGGATCCCCTGGGGGAAGGTGGTCAAGACCTGGCCATTGCTGATCAGCGTCACACCTCCCAGCGTCAGGCTTTGTACTCCATCTGCCGCATTGAATGTAAAGGTACTGCTCTTGGTCAAGGCGGCGCCATCGGGGGCTGAGCCATCCGGCAATGCGGCTTCATCAAGGACAAGCTCACCACCCTCGACCTGCAATCCATTCAGCGAGACAGGCTCATCTACAGGGGTGATGGTGATGGTCAGAGTGGAGTCGTTGGTATCATCCCCATCCGTTACGGTGTAATTGACCGCAGGTACGGGGCCTGTGTAGTTCAGCGCGGGGGTAAAGGTATAGGAGCCGTCCGCATTGATGATCAGCGTACCAATCCCATCCAGCGTGCTCTCAACGCCAGCAGCAATTCCCTGATTGCTGCCCCAGCTATAGGAAATGACAGACGAATCAAGGGGACCATCCGGATTGTTGCTGTTGTCGAGCACATTGCCACTGATGGCCTGATCTTCCTGGGTAACAGCAGACTCATCCTGATCATCGAGCTGATTCTCGGGCAGAAGATCGTCTTCCTGCAGCACATTCTGATCGATCAACGTGTCATAGCCGGTATCGAATCCGGCCTCGGCTATGGTCGCATCTCCGATGCGGTCTATGACAACAAAACCACCATTGCCACTGGCCCCAGCGACCCCGCCGATACCGCCACCACCACCGGCGGCAGGTGCCCCACCGGCAGCAGAGGCTTCGAAGTTCTTGGTCGGGTCAACCCCTTGCAGGATGGATTGTTGCAACGCAGCAATTTCTGGCGACACTTCAGGCGAGCCTTGCTGATGATTAGCAACCGATGAGGAAGATTGCCCCTCTGGAGGCATCTCTGCCCCTGCCGGAACACCATTGTCCGCTGCAGGTTTGTCATCGTAGGGCGCCAGCATCAATTTGGCATCATCAGCGATATTTAGTCTGGCGCCAGGCTGCAGTATCTCGCCAGGCTGGAGAGGACGACTGCTGCCATCGGCAAGCAGGATCTGAACGTTGCCTTCTACGGAAGAGACGACCACGGTTTTGTCGATGATTTGGGTGCGCATATCCATTGCTCCAGGGTGACAGATCTTGATGCCTACACTCTAGATACGCCCCCGTCCTGCTTCCGTTGCAAAAATGTACAGGGTTGAGTCTCTTTGACTTCATCCGATGCAGCGAATCGAACGAACATTTTTTACATATAAAAATCAATTAAGTAACAGCGCGAGTTTTAGTGATATTACCTATATGTCGCGTAAAAATGATGTACATATTCTAAACAGATATAAAAAAGGGCCCTTAATGGGCCCCTTTCTATCGAGTTGTACCGCTTATGCCAGTGGAAATGCAGGGTGAACGAACCCCTGATAACCATCGATATGCAAACCGGACAACAATTCAACCTGCCGTTTATCTTCCACCCGGGTGGCGATGGTCGTGACACCCGCATTGTGGGCAGCCCGACAGACAGCCGCCAGGAAGGAGGTATCGGCGCCTGGTTCCATGACCTGGCTGGTATACCCGTGGTCCACCTTGACATAAGCGGGGGCCAGCTCTTCCAGATAGCCGAGGGACTGGAAGTGCCGGCCATAGTGATCGACCCCCCACAAGAAGCCGTGCTCTCGCAACAGCTCAACCAGATGAGTCACATACTCTTTGTGTTTCATGATGGCCGCTTCCGGGATCTCGAACAGCAGTCGCTCCTTCAGCTCCACGTTCAGCGACAGATAGCCTCTGAGCCATGTCAGGAACTCATCCGAACAGAGAGAACCCGCCGTGATATTGACTGCCAACACCAATTCCGGTTGCTGCTTGAACAAGGGGACGCAGGCTTCCAGCACCGCCTTGTCAAACTCGGCCCCCATCTTGAACTGCTCGATCGCAGGCAAGAACTGCCCTGCGAAGTAATCCGTTCCATCTCGCGAGATGGCCGCGAACAACTCGGCATGCAGGCGGGTACCATCATCGAAGCGACATGCAGGCTGTGCCTTGAAGCGCCAGAGATGTCTGGCAATGGCATCCTGCACCAGGTCTCGCCAGGCAAGGCGTCCCATCAGTCCCTGCTCATTGCCGCCTTCCATCACGACGGCACCGCGCCGCTCATTGCGCGCTTTGCCAAGGGCGTTATCCGCCTTCGTCAGCAGGGCCGAGAGATCGTCATTGCCATCACGGCCGGCGATGCCGACGACGGACAGCGCACCGCTTTCCCCCATGGGATTGACAACCAGATCGGCGATACGGCTGTTGATGAGCTCCGCCAGCTCCTTGAGCTGAGAGAAATCATCGGTGGGGCAGAGCAAGGCATACTCCGTCGCCGAGATCCGGGCCAGTGCCGCGCCATCCCAGCCATCCAGCAGTTCCCTGAGCACCTGTGCAATGGACTTCACCATGTTGTCCCTTGCAGCAAAGCCCTCTTCCCGATAGAGATCGTCCAGCATGTCGACGGCCACCAGCATGACCCCGCCCTGCCCGGCCTCCGCAATCCAGGCATTGACCTGCCCGACGAAGTAAGAGCGGTTGCCAAGCCCGGAGACGGCATCCACATAGACGCGGGCTCGCAGGTTCTCGGCCTCGTCGGCCTGCTCTTTGAACTGCACGGCAAGCTTGCTGGAAAGGGTATTGATGGCCTGTACCACTTGCCGCAGCTCGCGGGTCTTGGGCTCGGGAATGGCGTGGCCGAAATGGTGCAGCTCGATTTCAACCGCCTGATCGCAAATCAGCTTGAGCGGTTTGAGCAGATAATTGAGCGCCCGCATCAGCAAGAGAGTGGTGACGAGAAAGCCAACCAGGAACCAGGTGGCCAGTTCGCTCATTCCTTTCCAAAGCTCGTAGTAGGCTTGTCCAGGGTGGCCGACGACCTTCAGCTTGCCCAGTTGCAGCCAACCCGACGTCAAAATCGATTCATTGGCCACTTCAGGGAACAGATCCAGCCCAATGAACCACTGTGGGACCCCTTCGATATGGCTGCTGTTCTCCAGCTCGATGACATCCTTGGAGGCCAGCAGATCGAGACGAACCAGCTTGTAGTAACCTCCGTCGAACACCGCCTTGATCACGGATTCGGCACTGACCTTGTCGCCGTTCTCCAGATAGGGGGTCAGCGCCAGACCGAGTGCGGTGGACGTATTGATGACGGTGGTCTCCTGCTGCTGCGCCAGGTAGTTGCGGGTCGAATTGAATTGCACCCAGTAGGTGGCGGCAAACAGCAATCCGAACAGCAGCAGCATGGTTGCCAATAGTTGTCTGTAGAGCGTCATAGGTTAATCATCCAAATTGACCGCAGGCCGAGCCAATCGCCCCGATGTCATGCGATTGCGTAAGTCTGTCCATAATCCCAAGCGGGATGATTGCCCGGCCAGTTCCCCTTGACCACGCGCCTTCATCAGCCACAAGTGACTACCGTTAAAACTGTAAATTGGCAACAAATCCGCCCGTTGGGTCGCCGGGCGAATTGAGCCGACAAGATTGTCCAGAATCAGGGGTACTGCCGCAGGCGTCTCATAGTAGGCAACGACCATATGAAACTGGTTATAATCCAATGCCTTGACATATACCATTCGCATTTTTTCATCAGGGATGCCAAGTTCCAGCAAGGTAAAATACTTGGAAATGCTGAAGTCTTCACAATCTCCCCCCGCTGCGCCCAGAAATTCCAGCGGTGTCGCCCAATAATCCTTCTTGTGCCACAACTTGATGTCATCGATGAAACGCATCTGGTTGAAGAACTGGTTCACCTTCTCCAGCTTCTGCCGATCCGTCAGCCCCGCCGCCTTGTTCTGCATTGCCAAAGTGCGCCAGCTGGTGACCCGTTTGCCGGCCCTGGGGCCATAGGTCTCCTCCGCGCGCTTGACCAGTTTCATATCCTCCGGTGAGAGAGGCTGGCTGGCGCTGAGCAGCAGGGGGATCGCCAGCAGGGCCAGCCACAGCAGGCGAACCCGCCAGGGCGCACGTGCACCTGCGACAGCTCGATACCCATCACGTCGGCTGCAGCCTGTCGATGCCACTTCTTTCTGGGTCATGACGCCGCCATCATCCCCTGACCGCCGGACGCATAAAAGAATGACTGCAGCACGCTGCAGCCATTCCCCTTGCCTGATATGACATCAGTGGCAGGGCCATCAGTTGTTGTTGGCCTGCCATTCAGCCGGTTGCTGCACATTCAGGGCATTGAGCAGACCACCGGTGGCATTGAGGATACGATAATCTGCCAACAGGGAGTCGTACTCGGCCGTGATGTAGCTGCGGCGAGCCTCGAACAGTTCGTTCTCCGTGTTCAGCACGTCCAGCAAGGTCCGTTGGCCCAGGCCGAATTGCTTCTTGTAGGCCTGTACGGTGTCATAGCTGGCGTCCACGTGCTCTTTGAGGAAGACTTTTTGCTTGGCCAGCGACTCTTTGGCGTTCCAGGCGAGGCGGGTCCCCTCTTCCACCTGACGGAAGGCATTCATGTGAATGTCTTTGGCCTGGGAATAGAGCGCTGAGGTTGCCTTGCTTTCTGCCAGATCGGACCCACCGCGGAACAGGTTGTAACGCATCCGGACCATGGCGGTGAGATCGTCGTTACGGCCTTTGACCGCATCGATGTCCTCGTTCCAGTTCTGATCCACTTCAAAGGCTACGTTCGGGTAGAACCCGGACTTGGAGCCTTCATGCTGGTACTTCGCCTCTTCGATGTCCTGCAGGGATGACAGCAGGGTCGGGTGAACCTCTGTTGCCGTCTTCAGCGCATCTTCCAGTGTTGCGGGCAGGAGTTGGGTATTCGGTACGGGCTGAACGAGATCCTTGGGCACTTCATTGACGACACGGATGAACTCGCTCTCGGCATCCCGATAGTTGTTCTCCGCCGCCGCCTGATTGGAGTAAGCCCGAGCCACACGACCGTCGATCTGGGTCTGGTCAGCGGTCGACCCCAGACCGGAGTCGGTCCGTTTCTGGATGTCACTGCGGATCTGCTCGTGGGTTTCAAGGTTCTGCTTGGACAGCTCCAGGATCTCCTGCTGACGCAGCATGTTGAGATAGACCTCGGCCACGCGCAGGGCCGTGTTCTCCGCCTCGGAGATCATCGCCAGGCGCTGGGCCTGGGCGGCGGCATCGGTCCGTGCCACGTTGCTGCTGACATCAAAGCCGTCAAACAGCATCTGGCGAAGGCTGATCCCGGCCTCCTTGCGCGTCATGGAGTCATCGATCGTCTGTGAATTCGGACCTGCGGCACGGGTCGAGGGACTGTCAGTCTTCTCGTAACCGACGCCACCACGCAGATCAATGGTGGGGTAATAGCCGCCCTTGGCTCCATCATGCTGATACAGTCGTGCCTGATAGAGATCAAAAGCTTCCTTGATTTTCGGATGGGTAGCCAGTGACTGCGCCACTGACTGTTCCAGCGTCTGTGCCTGGCTCAGGCCCGGGAACAGTATGGTGCCACTAACCAGCATGGCAACAATCGTCTTCTTCATGGTATCTCCAGTCATGTTGTTTTTAGATTGTTGGCTTATCGTTCTCTCAGTGCCGACTGCTTAGCCCTCAAGATGGGTTTCAGCAAGTAGTCTAGGACACTTTTTTTACCAGTAATAATATCTGCACTGGCTAACATACCGGGGATGATGGGAAGTGCGTTAAGCTCATCGCCCAGATAACTCTTCTCGGTTCGTACTCGCACCAGATAGAAGGAATTGCCCTCCTCATCCTGGATTGAGTCGGCACTTATCTGTTCAACCTTGCCATGTAAACCTCCATAAATAGTGAAATCATAGGCAGTTATCTTGACCACGGCCTCCAGTCCGGGTCTGAGGAACGCGATGTCCTTGGGCGACACCTTGGCTTCAACCAGCAGGGTGTCTTCCAGCGGCACTATCTCCATCAGGTCCATGCCCGGCTGAACGACCCCACCCAGCGTATTAATCTTGAGCTTTTTGATGGTCCCCTTGAGAGGCGCAATCACACTGGTACGATCGACTCTGTCCCTGAGGCCGACCTGACCCTCTGACAACTGGCTCAACTTGCCTTGACGTTCGTTCAGCTCGGTCTGGGAGTCCGCCCGGAATTTCAGGGCGATATCATTTCGCTTCGAGATGGTCTCCCGCAGTACCGAGTTGAGCTTGGGCACCAGCAGGCGGTTCGCCTCCAGCTCCCCTTGCATTTCGTTGACCTGCCGCTCCAGTTTAATTAGCTCCACTTGAGGAACTATACCCTCTTTTGCGAGAGGACGGCTGATGTTCAGCTCCTGACGAGCCAGATCAACGCTGCGGCCCACGGTCCGGATCTTGGCATTGAGCTCTATGGTCTCCTGCTCTTTCTGCTCGATCTGCTGTCCCAGGATGTAGAGCTGGTTCTTGAGGTTGTTTAACCGCGCCTCCTGCACCGATCTTTCACGGGCGGCATATTCCGCAAATACATTCTCGTACCCTTCGGGGAACTCGATGGCCTGTTTGTCGATGGCTACCTGTTCACGCCACCCCAGATTGGGCTCGTTCTTGACCACCACGCTGCGAATTTCGGCGCGCAGGCGGGCAATATCCCCCTTGAGGGTGACCAGCTCCTGCTCCCGTTCGCGAAAATCCGACTTGAAGCGGGTATCGTCGATGCGCAGCAGTGGCTGTCCCTTCTCGACGATGTCCCCCTCCTTGACGAAGATCTCCTTGACGATCCCCCCTTCCAGGTTCTGGATCACCTGCAACTGGCGCGACGGTATCACCTTGCCCTGGCCGACGGTCACTTCATCCAGCTCTGCCCAGGCGGCCCAGACGATGGCGCTGACAAAAAACAGGAAGCAGGCCCACAGCAGGACTCTGGCACGGGTGGGTGTCGTCAGCAGCACGGCGGCGGCGCCGTCATCCACGTACTCGAGATGCTCGGGTGCAGGCAAGACCGTATCTGAGGGCGTTTTCTTGAACCAGTGGTTAGCCATTCGCCGTCTCCTGCACCCGCACCTTGCCTTCCTTCAATTGCTGCAACACCACCTCTTTGGGACCGTCCGCCACTATCTTCCCCTGCTCCACGACGATGACCCGGGAAGCGACATCCAGCATGGAGGTCTTGTGGGTGATGAGGATAAGGGTGGTTTCGGGGCCGAGCCGCGCCAGCTCCTGCTTCACGTGCATCTCTGACTGGTTGTCCATGTTGGAGGTCGGCTCGTCCATCACCAGAATGGGGGGATCGTTGAGCAGGGCGCGAGCCAGCAGGATGGACTGACGCTGGCCACCGGAGAGCTGACGTCCCCCTTCGCCAATCTGTCTGTCGAGACCGTTGGGATCCCGGTTGGTAAAGTTGGTGACCCCGGCCCGCTTGGCTGCGCGCAAGACACGGGCATCGTCCACCAGGGGATTGCCCAGCATGATGTTGTCTCGAACTGAACCAAAGAAGAGGGTCACATCTTGCGGCACACAGCCGATGTTGCGGCGAATGATGGTCGGCGGCAGTTGGTCCAGCTCAAAGCCGTCCAGACGCACCAGGCCGTCAGTCGGGCGATAGAGGCCCATCAGCAATTTCTCCAGCGTGGTTTTACCCGCACCGATGCGCCCGATGATGGCCACCTTCTCACCCGGCTCGATGCGCAGGTTGATGTTGTGCAGGGTGCTGCTCTCCATGCCCGGATACTTGAAGGAGACATTTTCAAACTCGATGCGCCCCTGGATGACCGGATGGTGGATGTACTGCCTGCCCTCCTCCTGCTCACCCGGCGTCATCATGATCTTCTCCAGGATTTCGAGCGCCGACTTGGCCTGGTTGTAGCGGGTGGAAAGCACCGAGAGCTGCACCATGGGGGCGATGGCCCGACTCGACAGCATCACGGCCGCTATCATGCCCCCCATGGTCACCAATCCTTCCGAGATCTGGTAAACACCGACGATCACCAGTCCCACTGTCACCACCTGCTGGATGTAGCTCGCCAGAGAAGACATGGAGTTGGTGATGCGCCGGGTCTGCACGCCCCAGGTCGAGATGTGGGACACCGCCTGCTCCCAGCGGTGCTGGAACATGCTCTCGGCCCCGAAAATCTTCACGGTCTCAAGGCCCGAGATGCTTTCGATCAGATTGGCGTTCTTCTGGGAGGCGAGTCGGGAGCCCTCCTCGATGGATTGCTTCAGCGGTGCCTGAATGTAGAAGCTGTAGGCCACCAGGATCAGGATGGCGATGATGGGCACCACCACCATCACACCGGCGAAAATCCAGATGATGAAGAGGAAGAAGATGGCAAACGGCAGATCGATCAGGGTGGAGACGGTGGCCGACGTGAAAAACTCGCGCACCGATTCAAACTCCTGCAAGTGCTTGGCAAAGGCACCGGTCGACGCAGGCCTGGACTCCATCTTCATGCCCATCACCTTGGCAAAGATTTTGGCCGACAAGAGCACGTCGGATTTCTTGCCTGCAATATCGATGAAGTAGCTGCGCAGCTGGCGCATCACGAAGTCGAAGGTGAACACCACCATGGCTCCAACCGCCAGCACCCAGAGGGAGTCGAATGCCAGGTTGGGCACAATCTTGTCATAGACGTTCATGGTGAACAGGGGGCTGGCGATGGCAAACAGGTTGATGAGGATCGAGGCCACCAGCACATCCCGATAGATACCGCGGGACTCGAACAAGGTGCTCCAGAACCAGTGACCATCACGGGTCTCCAGCACTTTGGGCGAGCGCTCATCAAACTTGAACTGCCGCTTGACGTAGAACAGACGACCATTGTACTCGTCACCAAGCTGGGCAAGACTGACCCATTGGGCCGCGTCTCCGGCCTGGGGAAAGATGACCCTCGCCTGGGTCCGTTCTTCATTCCATTCAAGCAAGATGCAGGCGCCGCCATTGCGCGTCTGCAAGACGCAGGGCAGCAGCAGGGAGGAGATCTGTTCAAGGGGCTGGATCACTTCGCGGGCAGAGAGACCGCCCCGCTCGGCGGCACGACTGAAGAGCGCCGTGCTGAGACGCCCGGAGACCAGTGGCAAGCCGGTGGTGAGAGCATCCTGACTGTTGGGCACCCCGTAAAAGCGGGTCAAAAAGACCAGGCACTCCAACAGTTCATCTATATGGCTGGTTTCTGCTTGCATAGCATCCCATCAAACATGATTCAGAAGGTTGTCTCGGGGCCGAATATCCAAAGCCCGGCGGCGATCCGGAAAAACAGAACAGACCTCGCCACCCAGACCCACAACCCGATTAGCGCACAGAGCCGGGACACTGCATGTCTCGCCTCCCTCACAGATTTTCATGCCGGAAACGGAGGGGACATGCCGGGCACCTGATGTTGCCAAGAAATATGCCACCCGGTATGAAGAAAGCCCGCCCGGTATACAAACTGCAAAGAGTTATTGATAACTATATCTTTTTTCAAGCCGACCATCTTATCAAGGTGACTTGAACGAAACTATACTCCAAAGACTGAATTTCATCTAATAACCCACTGTTTTTTTGACGAAATTAGAGTTGGCACTCGCCTGTGGAAGGGAGAGAAAAAGGGCGTCCCAGGCAGTGTCCCTGAGGGCCTGAGCGTGCCAGCGCCGCGGCAATGGCGGTCATGGCGCTCCAGCGATTCTCGCACCAGGCGGGGGCCAGCAGGGTCGGGCGGCGCGCCGACGCCGAGACCCTGTGATAGACCACCTCGGGAGGCGTGTACTGGATCATGGCGACCGCCGCCGCCACATACTGCTCCATCGTCAACACATCCAGCCGTCCCGCCTGCCACGCCTTGCCAAGAGTGCTCCCCTCCACCACATGCAGTGGGTGAAGCTTGATCCCCTCGACGCCGGTCTCCACGATACGGTGGAGGGTTTCCAGGCTGTCCATCGGCACCTCGCCGGGCAGGCCAACGATGAGGTGGGCACACACCTTGATGCCTCGCAGATGGGCTCTGGTTACAGCGTCAACATAGGCGGCATAGCCGTGGCCCCGATTGATGCGTTGCAACGTCTTGTCGTTGGCGCTCTGCAGCCCGAGCTCCAGCCACACCTCGTAGCCGCGGGCCTGATAACCTGCCAGCAGATCCAGCACCGCATCGGGTACACAATCAGGGCGAGTTCCGACGCAGAGCCCCACCATGTCGCTCACCGACAAGGCTTCTTCATACATGCGCTGAAGGTACTCCACTTCGGCATAGGTGCTGGTATAGGCCTGAAAGTAGGCCAGATAGCGCCTGGCCCGGGTCACCTCGTCCCGGCGTGCCAGCAGTTGCTGCACCACGGAGAGTTGCTGGGCCGACTCGTCGGCAAAGGAGGAGACATTGCAGAAAGTGCAGCCACCCCGCCCCAGGGTGCCGTCCCGGTTGGGGCAGGTAAAGGCCCCATGGATGGAGAGCTTGTGGATCTTCTGGCCGTGGCGCTGCTTGAGATCCTGGCCAAATGTATTGATGAGTTCGTGTAACTGCATGACACCTCCGAAATGAGGTGTCATTCTAGCGACGCAGCCCGGCGGGCAGGCTGCGCTGGATCAATCCCGCTCTCTACCCAAAAATCATATAAATATTCACGTTAGATGCGATAAATACCCAACAGTCAGCATTCACGGTCACTTTTGACAACCTGTCACTCCTGCCACCTGGAGAAAAGTGCCATAACCTCTCGCCCATAACCGGCTGTAACTACTGAAAAAATCCTGTTTAGTCTGCTTATGGACAAATGCAAGACGCAGGATCCTGAAATGTGATCCCCGCCAAGCACACCAGAGATGACATTGTAAAATTACTACAGTTTCCCGCCACCATGCAGTCAACCACTAAACCGTCCATAACCAGAATATAAAACCAACAAATAAATAAAAAGCAGTTATAAATACACAAAAATGCTGATTGAGTCTCAAAAACCCACATTTTGTTATGGCGGTGTAACATTGCAAACAAGCGGGATGTCCAATTGACCTTGCCCGAAAATCCCATTAGTTTGGAGATTCGCCACCTCAGGCGGACGGAACCACAAGAGCCAATCGCAATTTATGCAGTCTGTTGATGACAGTGCGATGGAAGGCCGAGCAAGGGAGAAATGCAATGTCACTATATGATCCAAAGCTGGAGAGGGATAACTGTGGCTTCGGCCTGTTGGCCCACATGGAAGGGGAAGCCAGCCACAAGCTTGTCCGTCTCGCGATGTCAGCCTTGGCTCGCATGCAGCACCGCGGCGGTATCTCCGCCGATGGCAAGACCGGCGACGGCTGCGGCCTGTTGCTGCAAAAACCCGACAGCTTCTTTAGAGCGGTCGCCGAAGAGAAGGGATGGCACCTGGGCCGCAACTACGCGGTCGGCATGCTGTTCCTCAACCCCGATCCCATCCTGGCCCAGGCCACTCGCGACATCATCGACGAGGAGCTGGAAAGAGAGACCCTGAGTCTGGTCGGCTGGCGCAAGGTGCCCATCGATACCAACGTACTCGGTTCCATCGCCAAGGCGTCCCTGCCCAGTATTGAACAGGTCTTTGTCAACGCGCCCCCGGGCTGGGTCGACAAGGATCTCGAGCGCCGCCTCTATATCGTGCGCCGCCGCATCGAGAAGCGCATCAGCGACGACTACTTCTATGTGGTCAGCCTTTCCAACCTGGTCACCGTCTACAAGGGACTGTGCATGCCGGTGGATTTGCCGCGCTTCTATCTGGATCTGGCCGACATCCGCATGCAGGCCGCCATCTGCGTGTTCCACCAGCGTTTCTCCACCAACACCAGCCCACGCTGGCCGCTGGCACAGCCGTTCCGCTACCTCGCCCACAACGGCGAGATCAACACCATTGCCGGCAACCGCCAGTGGGCCAAGGCGCGCAGCTACAAGTTCGCCACCCCGCTGATCCCGGATCTGCAAGAGGCCGCCCCCTTCGTCAACACCACGGGGTCGGACTCCTCCAGCCTCGACAACATGCTGGATCTCTTCCTGGCCGGCGGCATGGACCTGTTCCGTGCCATGCGCCTGCTGATCCCGCCTGCGTGGCAGAAGCACCCGAACATGGATGACGACCTGCGCGCCTTCTACGACTTCAACTCCATGCACATGGAGCCCTGGGACGGCCCGGCCGGCATCGTCATGACCGACGGTCGCTACGCTACCTGCGCACTCGACAGAAACGGTCTGCGTCCGGCACGTTACGTCATCACCAAGGACAAGTTCATCACGCTGGCCTCCGAAGTGGGCACCTGGGACTACACCCCGGACGAAGTGCTGGAGAAGGGCCGTGTCGGCCCGGGGGAGCTGTTCGTGGTCGATACCAGCAACGGCAAGATCTGGACCAGCTTCGAAATTGACGACGATCTCAAGAGCCGTCACACCTACAAGCAGTGGATGGACAAGCACTGCAAGCGTCTGGTGCCCTTCGAGCAGATGGACGATGCCAGCACGGGATCGCGGGAATTCCCGGATGACCGGCTCAAGACTTACCAGAAGCTGTTCGGCTACTCCTTTGAAGAGCTGGATCAGGTGATCCGCGTGCTCGGCGAGAATGGCCAGGAGGCGGTGGGCTCCATGGGGGATGACACCCCGATGGCGGTGCTCTCCTCCAGCCAGCGTACCCTGTACGACTACTTCCGCCAGATGTTCGCCCAGGTGACCAACCCGCCCATCGATCCCCTGCGGGAAAATCACGTCATGTCCCTGGCCACCTGTATCGGCCGCGAACAGAACGTGTTCAACGAGACCTTCGGTCACGCCCACCGGGTGCTGTTCCAGTCGCCGATCCTGCTCTACTCCGACTTCCATCAATTGCTGGCCCTGGAAGGGGAGCACTACCGCCATGCGGTGCTGAGCCTCAACTACCTGCCCGAAGAGGGGCTGCAGGCTGCCCTTGAGCGTCTCTGCCACGAGGCAGCTGAAGCGGCCCGCAGCGGCGCCGTCCTGCTGGTACTGTCAGACCGGGACATCAGCCCTGATACCCTGCCCATCCCGGCCGCCATGGCGGTGGGTGCGGTGCAGCGTACCCTGGTGGACAACAACCTGCGCTGCGACGCCAATATCCTGGTGGAGACCGCGAGCGTGCGCGACCCGCACCACTTCGCCGTGCTGCTGGGCTTTGGCGCCACCGCCATCTACCCCTACCTCGCCTACGAGACCCTCGCCAAGCAGGTAGAAGAGGGCGTGCTCAAGATGAGCCTGCGCCAGGCCATGCTCAACTACCGCAACGGCATCAACAAGGGCCTCTACAAGGTGATGTCCAAGATGGGCATCAGCACGGTGGCAAGCTACCGCTGCTCCCAGCTGTTTGAGGCGGTGGGCCTCTCCAAGGCTGTGGTCGAACTCTGCTTCCGCGGCGTATCGAGCCGCATCCAGGGTGCCGACTTTGCCGACATCCAGCAGGATCAGATCAATCTGTCCCGTCTGGCCTGGCTCGGCCGCAAGCCGCTGACCCAGGGCGGCCTCTTGAAATTCGTCCACGGTGGCGAGTACCACACCTACAACCCGGACGTGGTGCAGACCCTGCAAGTGGCGGTGCGCTCCGGCAACTACGCCGATTACAAGGAGTATGCCCGTCTGGTGAACGAGCGGCCGGTGGCGACCCTGCGGGATCTGCTGTCGCTCAAACAGGGCACCACCCCGGTTGCGCTGGATCAGGTGGAGCCAGCCGCCAGGCTGTTCCCCCGCTTCGACTCCGCGGCCATGTCCATCGGCGCCCTCGGCCCTGAAGCCCACGAGGCCCTGGCCATCGCCATGAACCGCCTCGGCGGTCAGAGCAACTCCGGCGAAGGCGGTGAAGATCCCAAGCGTTTTGGTACCGAGAAGAACTCTCGCATCAAGCAGGTGGCGTCCGGTCGCTTTGGCGTCACCCCTCACTACCTGATGAACGCGGACGTGGTGCAGATAAAAGTCGCCCAGGGTGCCAAGCCCGGTGAAGGGGGCCAGCTGCCCGGTGACAAGGTCACCGCGCAAATCGCCCAGCTGCGCTACTCGGTGCCCGGCGTGACCCTGATCTCACCGCCGCCGCACCACGACATCTACTCCATCGAGGATCTGGCCCAGCTCATCTTCGACATCAAGCAGATCAACCCGAACTGCCTGGTGTCGGTGAAACTGGTGTCCGAACCTGGCGTCGGCACCATCGCCTGTGGCGTGGCCAAGGCCTATGCGGACTTCATTACCGTCTCCGGCTACGACGGCGGCACCGGCGCAAGCCCGCTCACCTCGGTCAAATACGCCGGCTCCCCCTGGGAGCTGGGCCTGGCCGAAACCCAGCAGGCGCTGGTGGCCAACGGCCTGCGCCACAAGGTGCGCCTGCAGGTGGATGGCGGTCTCAAGACCGGTCTGGACATCATCAAGGCGGCCATCCTCGGCGCCGAGAGCTTTGGCTTCGGTACCGGCCCCATGGTGGCACTCGGTTGCAAATACCTGCGTATCTGCCACCTGAACAACTGCGCCACCGGCGTCGCCACCCAGGATGAGAAGCTGCGCCGCGAACACTTCACTGGCCTGCCGGAAATGGTGATGAACTACTTCAAGTTCATCGCCGAGGAGACGCGCGAGCTGATGGCCGAGCTGGGCGTCACCCAGCTCACCGACCTCATCGGTCGTACCGACCTGCTGGAAGCCCTGCCCGGCCTCACCGCCCGTCAGGCCAAGCTGGACTTGTCCGGCATCCTGGCGGCCCCGGTTGCACCGGCAGGCTCCAGTCTGTTCAGCCAGCAGCACAACCCCACCTTCGACAAGGGGCCCTTGAACCTCAAGATGGTGGAAGACCTGCTGGACGCGGTGGAAAACATGAGTGGCGGCGAGTTCCGCTACGACATCCGCAACACCGACCGCTCCGTGGGTGCGCGTCTATCCGGCGAAATCGTCAAGCGCCACGGCAACCAGGGCATGGCGGCCGATCCGGTCAAGGTGCACTTCAACGGCACCGCCGGCCAGAGCTTCGGCGTCTGGAACGCCGGTGGCCTTGAGATGATCCTCACCGGGGATGCCAACGACTACGTGGGCAAGGGGATGACCGGCGGCAAGCTGGTGATCAAACCCCACGTCGGCGTGGCGTTCAAATCCCACGAGGCGGCCATCATCGGCAACACCTGCCTCTATGGCGCCACCGGCGGCAAGCTCTATGCCGCAGGGACCGCCGGCGAGCGGTTCGCGGTGCGCAACTCAGGGGCCTTGGCGGTGGTCGAGGGGATTGGCGACAACGGCTGTGAATACATGACAGGCGGCATCGTCACCGTGCTCGGCAAGACCGGTGTCAACTTCGCGGCGGGCATGACAGGCGGTTTCGCCTACGTGCTCGACGAGTGCGGCAACTTTGCCAAGCGCACCAACCCCGAGCTGGTCGAACTGCTGGAGGTGGCGGATCTGGCCATCCACCAGGAGCACCTGCGCGGTATCATCACGGCGCACCTCAACGAGACAGGCAGCTCGCGTGCCGAGGAGATCCTGGCCAACTTCGACTCCTATGTGCCCAAGTTCAGGCTGATCAAACCCAAGTCCAGCGACGTCAAATCGCTGCTTGGCCACACCAGCCGTTCCAGTGCAGAACTCAGAATCCAGGCGCAATAAGGAGGGAACCCTATGAGCCAGAACGTATTCCAGTTTATCGATGTCCAGCGGGTCGACCCGCCCAAGAAGCCGCTCAAGATCCGCAAGATCCAGTTCGTGGAGATCTACGAGCCCTTCAACCAGGCCCAGGTCGGCATGCAGGCGGATCGCTGCCTCGACTGCGGCAACCCCTATTGCGAGTGGAAGTGCCCGGTACACAACTACATCCCCAACTGGCTGAAGCTGGCCAACGAGGGACGCATCCTGGAGGCGGTGGAGCTCTCCCACCAGACCAACAGCCTGCCGGAGGTGTGTGGCCGCGTTTGCCCACAAGACAGACTGTGTGAGGGTGCCTGCACCCTCAACGACAGATTCGGCGCCGTGACCATCGGCAACATCGAAAAATACATCACCGACAAGGCGTTCGAGATGGGCTGGCGCCCGGATCTCTCCAAGGTGGTCAAGACCGGCAAGCGGGTCGCCGTCATTGGCGCGGGCCCCGCGGGCCTTGCCTGTGCCGACGTGCTGGCACGCAATGGCGTCACCCCTGTGGTGTTCGACAAGTACCCGGAGATAGGCGGCCTGCTCACCTTCGGTATCCCCTCCTTCAAGCTGGAGAAAGAGGTGATGCAGCGCCGCCGCGAGATCTTCGAGGGGATGGGGGTGGAGTTTCGCCTCGAGACCGAAGTGGGCCGTGACGTCACCTTCGCCGACCTGCTCGGCGAGTTCGATGCGGTCTTCCTCGGGGTCGGCACCTACAAGTACATGAAGGGCGGCTTTGCCAACGAAGAGGCGCCGGGGGTCTACGACGCCCTGCCCTACCTCATCTCCAACGCCAATCGCTTGCTGGGCTTCGAGAAGGCGCAAGCCGATTACATCGACTTCGCCGGCAAGCAGGTAGTGGTGCTGGGGGGCGGCGACACCGCCATGGACTGCGTGCGCACCGCCATCCGCCAGGGGGCCGATCGGGTGATCTGCGCCTACCGCCGGGATGCCGAGAACATGCCAGGATCCAAGCGGGAGGTGAAAAACGCCCAGGAGGAAGGGGTGGAATTCATGTTCAACCTCCAGCCCATCGGCGTGGAGCTGGACGCCCACGGCCGCACCTGCGGCATCAAGGTGGTGAGCACAGAGCTCGGCGCCCCCGATGCCAATGGCCGCCGCAATCCTGTGGTCATTGAAGGCTCCGAGCAGGTGCTGCCCGCCGATGCGGTGGTGATGGCGTTCGGCTTCCAGCCCAACCCCCAGCCCTGGATGGCAGAGCACGGCGTCGAGCTCGACGGCCGGGATCGCATCAAGGCGCCCGAGAAGGCAGAGTACGCCTTCCAGACCAGCAACCCCAAGGTGTTCGCCGGTGGTGACGCGGTGCGCGGCTCGGATCTGGTGGTGACCGCCATTTACGAGGGTCGCAAGGCGGCCGAAGGGATCATGGACTACCTGGCCGTGTGATCTGCTGTCGCAACCACGCTGTCATGCAAACAGCCCCGCTCGTGCGGGGCTGTTTTTTTTATCTCGCTCTCAATCCGCCAGAACCGGCTAGATACTCCAGCTCTCCGGCAGCCGTTCGGTGAGGGTGGAGATGTATTCGAAGGTACGTGCCCGCTTGGGGGTGGTGAACATCTCGCGCGCACTGCCCGCCTCCACCACCTCCCCGGCCTCCAGGAAGATCACCTGCTGCGCAATCTGGGCTGCAAGGCGCAAGTCATGGGTGGCGATCAGCATGGTGGTCCCCTCACTGGCCAGCTGGCGCAGCACGGTCACCACCTCCTGGGCAAGCTCGGGATCCAGCGCCGAGGTAGGCTCGTCACAGAGCAGCACCTTGGGGGATGGCGCCAGCGCCCGGGCAATGGCGACCCGCTGCTGCTGACCGCCGGAGAGGGTGGCAGGCACCGCCTCGGCCTTGTGCCTGAGCCCCACCTTGTCGAGCAGTTGCAGGGCGCGCGCCACTGCCCTCTCCCTGGGCCACTTCAACACGGTCACCAACCCTTCCATCACGTTCTCCAGCACCGTCATGTGCGGGAACAGCTGGAAATTCTGGAACACCATGCCGGTCTGCTGGCGCAGGGCCAGCACGCTTTGCCGTGACAGATGCCGGGTAAAGTCGAGCTCGCTGCCCCCCAGCACCAGCTGGCCTGCATCGGGTCGCTCCAGCAGGTTCACGCAGCGCAGCAGTGTACTCTTGCCGCTGCCGGAGGGACCGATCAGGGCGGTGACGCTGCCCGCGGCCATCGCCAGCCCCACCCCTTTCAACACGCGCTGCCCCGCAAACTGTTTCTCGATGCCACTCAAGCGGATCATAGGGCGACCTCCCGGGTCTCTTTGTGAGCCAGTCGCTGCTCCAGCCTGTCTTGCAGGGTGGAGAGCACCGAGCTGAACATCAGGTAGATGAGGGCCGTCTCGATATAGAGAATGAGCGGCTCATAGGTGACGGAGGCGAGGCGCTGGGCCGCCTGAAACAGCTCGGGCACGGTCACCGCCGCCGCCAGCGACGTGTCTTTGACCAGGGAGATGAAGGTGTTGGAGAGCGGTGGCACCGCGATGCGCGCCGCCTGCGGCAGGATCACCCGCCACATCACCTGGGGCCAGTTCATGCCGATGGAGTAGGCCGCCTCCCACTGCCCCTTGGGGATGGCCGCCAGGGTGGCACGAATGATCTCCGAGCTGTAGGCACCGATGTTGAGGGTGAAACCGATGACGGCGGCGGTGAAGGCGTCCAGCACGATGCCGGCGCTCGGCAGACCGTAAAAGATCAGAAACAGCTGCACCAGCAGGGGCGTGCCCCGAATAAGCCAGACATAGAAGCGGACCAGCATCACCAGCGGAGCCGGACCATATAATCTGGCCAGCGCCACCGACAAGCCGAGCACGATTCCCAACACGAAGGTAATAAGAGTGAGTGGCACGGTAAAAATAAGCCCCGCACTGAGCAGGGGCCAAAAAGAGTCGATCATTAACTGCAACCAGGCCGGCACGTTAATATCCTCAGTTGTTATTATGTTGCCACGATATTATTGCGAGACGTCGGTGCCGAAATATTTCTGCGATATTTTCTGATATGCGCCATCCTGCTTGGCATTGCGCAGCGCCTGATTGATGGCAGCCAGCAACTCGGGTTGCCCCTTGGCGAGCAGGGCGGCTGATTGATCCCCCTTGGCCTCGCTGGCCGCCACCTTCAATTTGGCGTCCGGCTTCTGTTTCTTGAAGTCGAGGAAGGAGAGGCTGTCGTTGATGGTGGCATCCACCCGCCCGGTCAGCACCAGTTCGAGTGACTGGTTGAATCCCTCGGTGGCTACCACCTCGGCGCCCGATGATTTCGCCAGCTGGGCGAAGTTGCTGGTCAGGGACTGGGAGGATTTCTTGCCCTTCAGATCGGCAAAACTCTTGATGCTGTGGTTGTCGCTGTGCACCACGATCACCGCCTTGGATATGATGTAGGGGTCTGAAAAATCATATTTTTTCAGCCGTTCAGGGGTGATGGCCACTTCGTTGAGCACCAGGTCGTAGCGCTTGGCGTCCACCCCGGCGATAAGCCCGTCCCACTTGCCCTCGACGAACTGCGGCTTCACACCCAGACCGCTTGCAATCAGCTCGCCGATCTCCACGTCAAAGCCCACCAGCTTGCCGCTCTTGTCGTGGTAGGTGAAGGGAGGATAGGTCCCTTCGGTGCCGATCTTGATCACTCCGGCCCGCTGGATCTCGGCCAGGCTTGACTGTGCCTGTACCGATGTCATGAGTGCCAGCGGAAGTGCCGCCATTAAAAACAGGGAGTGCCGTTTTTTCATTATTCACCTCGTTATATTTATGAACATCCAGAGCGCTTGCCAACCACCACAAAATAAAACCAGCCGGTTATCATGTTTAATTTAAATTAATTATCGGCTGAGATAACCTTCATAGTGCTTGCTGACGGTATGGATGAAACATAACGTGGCTCATGGCATGACCCAACCATGAAATACGGGGATATTTAGCGAAATAATGGATAACGAATAAATAATGGCCGGGCTGGCCGAGGAATTGCCCCGCTGGCGGCGCTCCGTCAGCGGAAACCATATCAGGCGGGTTGCAGCTCCCGCGGGATGGCAGTGGCCCAATCACGACACAACGTATCAATCGGGCCAACATTCGGTCTGATGGCAAATGGGATTGCCACGCACCACGTGGGAGGTAAAGGCGCGATGGCGCGCGCCTTGACGTCACCGTCGGTGATCACCCCTTCGGTCACCACCTCCCGCCCTGCTCCAGCAGGCGGACGATGTCGACATTCCAAGGCCCGGCCGCCGGGTAGCGCCGATGGATCTCGACGAAGTTGACCCGCCCCTCGCGCCGCTCCCCCGACGTTGGCCAATCACAGAGGAAGTCATCGCTCAGCCACCTGGGGGCCCTGACGAAACCGCTGCTCTGTATGGCCTGCCAGTGGTCTGCACCACGGTTTTTGGTTCCATGGTCCTGTTTTCCATGCCTTTCCCCTACAACCGCACCACCAGCCACTCCCCCTTGCCCACCGGCACCAGGGAAGTCAGGAAATCGGGGTCACGCCGCACCTGTGCCATCCACTCCCTCATCTCGTCTTCATGGGAGATGGCATTGTCCACCACCAGCAGACCGCGGGGGGCAAGCAGGCGCTGGATCTCGGGCCACCAGGCCTGATAGTGCAGGCGATCGGAGTCCAGAAAAATGAGCTGATAGCCCGCCGTCGGCAGGCAGGGCAACAGGCTGCCGGCCTCCCCCGCCAGCTGCTCAATCCAGGGAGTGAGCCCGGCCCGCTGAAAGTTGGTCGCCGCCATGGTCCGTTTGCCCTCGTCCAGCTCGATGGTGGTCACCCGGCCCCCCAGCCGTTTCACTGCCTCGGCCAGCCAGAGGGTGGAGTAACCGTTGGAGGTGCCGATCTCCAGCACAGCCTGCGCCCCCCTCGTCTGCACCAGCACCGCCAGCAGTTCGCCGGTGTCGCGGGTAATGTTGAGCATCTTGCTGCCACGGGAGTGTTGCGCGCCGTCATTCTGCTCGCCAAAGCGCTCCAGCTCCCGTTTCAGTTGTTCCAGTGCCATGTCTCCTCCTTGACGGTGTAAACGAGTCGGCCCGGTGCATGGCATGGCTGGACCGCCCCTCATGTTCATCATTTTGCTATCGACCCACTCGGTGGCCCATCCCCTGTATCATCCGGATAAAGACGATACCCTGGATGACCATGTGATCACGCTGGTGCACTGCTGCTGGCGGGAAAGCCAATCGTCACGCGGTCTGGCGGTGGCCCCCCGCGCCGTCGGGCTGCTGGATACCAAGGGCAAGCCGCAGTTCTTCTAGGGGGCCACCCGGGTAAAGTCGACGGCGGGGCAGCTGGGCGCCACGCCCTTGGTCAGCGTCAGGGGCTGGGCACGATAGCTGAGCCGGTAGCGGCCCGATTGGGACAGATCGTAGGCCTGCGCCAGATCCGCATCGGCCTGGCTCTGCTCCCCTGCCCCCAGGTGCAGGAAGTCGCCGTCCCCGGGGGTACCTCGCTTGGCAAGCGGCCCTCGATAGTCCAGCGGCTGCCCATCGCGGGTCAGGTCGATGGCATCGGCAAACCACCCCTCGAAGGGGGTGAACCAGGTCAATACCTCGAGGGGCGTCTCCCCCCGGTTGGTCAGGGTCATCACCAGGGGCAGGGGTTCGTTCACCCCGCTCTCTGCGCTGACCGACAGCTCGCACTGCAAGGGCGCCAGTGCCAGGGTGGTGAGCAAGAGTGTCATCATGGTGCCTCCGTCAAAAAAGGGGCCATCCGGCCCCTGTTTGCAACTCAATTTTCGCTCGGAGTATTCTCGGCGAAATATTCGTGGTTGTCGGCATTGTTCAGGGCCTTCTGGGGATCCGTGCTCGCCAGATTGCGCGCATTGGCCTGACCGTATCCCAGATCGTCGGTGCCCGCCACCACGTTGAAGTGGCTCAGCTCGTGGACAATGGTGCCGGCGCGGGAATCGGTCCCGGTGACCGGCGCAGTCCAGAAGCTCTTGCACAGATAGACCTTGTAGGGCTGGTCCGGATAGACATAGGCAAAGTAGCTCTGCTTGCAACCGCAGTCGAAGGTGAGCGGCTTGTTGTCGATGGCATCCTTGATCTTGCTGAAGTTGGTCTCGGCCTGGTTCCAGCGGGTGGCGTCATAGGCGCCAAACCAGCTGCGGTAGCGCTGCCCATTCGGCTTGTCCACCGCGAGGTAGCTGCTGGAGTTGTTGGCGATGCCACTCGCGGCATCGAGCGCCGCCAGGATGTCGCTCTTCTGGGTGTTGGTGCAACGGCCGCTGAAGCTGACCGAGGCGCTCACCGCCTGGGGCTCGGCCACCGCAGCCTTGGCCAGTACCCGATCGTCGCTCACCCCGTCCACCCAGAGGGTCACGGCATTGGACTCGCTCGCCTGGGCCTGTTTGGCCTTGGCCGCTTTCCCCTCCTGCGCCACGGTCGGCAGCAGGTAACGGATGCTGTACTGGCCCTGGGCGCTCATGTCGTAGAGACCGGAGACCTCCGCCTGCACTGTCAGGCTCTGGCCCGCCTTGAGCAGTTGGTAGTCCTTGTCACTCGGTGCGGCCCGTTTGATCAGGGCCCCTTCGTAATCCACCGGCTGGCCGTCACGCTCCACCTGGAACAGGGGAGCATCCTCGCTACCCGGCAGTTGCCATTTGAGCAGACGAACCGGCTTCTCCCCGGTGTTGGTCAGGGTCAGGTTGACGCGCACATCGTCTGTGCTGCCCTCCACCAGGGTGAGCCGGGCATCGAGTCCGGCGGCGCAGAGCGGGGACGCCAGCACGCCGGCCAGCAACAGGGCAATTGGAGTCGCTTTCATCATGTTTCCTCATTCATTGAGTGTCGCCTTGTCAGGCGGTCTGCTTCCTTTAAGGCCCTCTTTGGGGCCCATCCACCCTAGAGCAGAAGCACCACCCCACCATCCCTCCATATGGGGGACGCCCCCCATCAGAGGGGGAGCCCCTTGGCTGCGACAAAGATTGCCCGCCCGGCCCCGGGCGTGCAGGCAACCCCGTGGGGTGCATTTGCCATAAAAAAACCCGGCGCAGGGCCGGGTGACGGGATGAGAAGGCGGGATCAGGAGGCCAGCAGCGCCAGGGCCGGCTGCGCGTTGCCCGGCATCAGCCGATAGGCCTTGTGGTGCTTGACCAAGGTGGTTTTCTTGTTGCCCTGGCTCAGCAGCAGGCCCCGGGCAAATGCCGCCTCGGCCAGTACCTGCTCGTCCCCGCGCACATAGAGGGTGAGGGGCTTGACCAGCTCACCCCCCTCGATATGACCCTGATACTCGCTGGCCGAGATGATCAGGCTGGATTGCCCCTGGCTCAGCAGCCGCTGCCGGGTGTTCAGTTCGCTGTCGGTGAACACCAGCCAGCCCGCCCCCTCCAGCGCCAAAAGCAGATCGGCCAGGCGCGCCCCCAGCTGTACCGGCTCATACATGGCACGCTCATACTGGCGCTGCACCCGCTCAAGCAGCCCCTTGAGATCGGCCCCCGCCCCCAGCGTCCGCCCCAGTTGCACCCAGGCCTTGAGATCCTCCATCACCAGCCGGGAGAAGCGTTTCTCCTTGAGAGAATCCGCCATCCAGGTACAGAGAAAGTGGCTCTCCTGGGCGGGGGTGCGTTTGCCCGTCTTCTGGGCAGCGGTGCGCTCCAGCTCCGCCAGGCTCTGGCGGGCCATCTCGAGCAGGGCCTGATTGTAAGCAGGAAGGGTCATCTCGGATCCTCTGAAACGGGGCGGCCAGGGGCCGCGTCATCGACAGCACAAAGGCGCCAGTGGCGCCTTTGGAGAGTAAACGCCCCTCCCCGACCGGGAGGGTGCGACGTTGCCTTATTTCGGCTGACGGGGCTTCTTGGCCGCCGCCAGACGCTTGAGGCGCTGACCTTGCAGTTTCGCCTCGGCCATGGCCTGGGCGGCGGCATTGTCTTCACGCTGCGGGCGCTTGCCGAAGCGGCGGCGCTCCTGCAACTGCTTGATGAGGTCGTCACGGCTGCTCACCTCGTAACCCGGCACCATGATGCGGCGGATCTTCTGGCCGATGAGGGCCTCGATCTCCAGCAGGGTGCGCTCCTCCTCGCGACTGACGAAGGAGATGGCCATGCCGCTCTTGCCAGCGCGACCGGTTCGGCCGATACGGTGCACGTAATCTTCCGCGAGGAACGGCAGATCATAGTTGACCACGTATTCCAGGCTCGGAATGTCCAGGCCGCGGGCGGCCACCTCGGTGGCCACCAGCACCCGCAGCTTGCCTTCGGTGAATTCACGCAAGGCACGGCGACGGCTCCCCTGGGCCTTGTCACCGTGCACCACGGCAGACTTGATGCCGTCGAGGTTGAGCTCCTCCACCAGTTCATCGCAGCTCTCGCGGGTGCTGGCAAACACCAGCACCTGCTGCCAGTTCTGCTTGCCGATAAGCTCGGAGAGCAGCTCGCGCTTGCGCTTCTGTTCCACCGGATAAACGGTGTGGCTCACGGTGTCGGCAGTGGAGTTCTGCTTGTCGACGGCCACCACCTGGGGTTTGTCCAGCATGAGGTTGGCCAGCTTTTTCACCGCCTCGGAGAAGGTGGCGGAGAAGAGCAGGTTCTGGCGGGTCTTGTTGACCGCCTGCAGGATCTGCTGCACATCGGCGCTAAAGCCCATGTCGAGGATGCGATCCGCCTCGTCCAGCACCAGAGTCTCGACCCCGGAGAGGCTCAGGTTGCAGGCGGTGAGGTGCTCGAGCAGACGGCCAGGGGTGGCCACTATGATGTGTGCGCCCGCTTTGAGCTTCTTGGCCTGCACATCCTGTTTGCCACCACCCACGATGGTGAGGGTAGTGATATCAAGATACTTGGCGAAATCGTTGATATTGCTCGCCACCTGGGCTGCCAGCTCGCGGGTCGGGGTCAGGATCAGCACGCGGGCATTGGAAGGTTGCACCGGCGCCGGGTTGTCTACCAGGCGTTGCAGGATGGGCAACGCAAAGGCGGCTGTCTTGCCGGTACCGGTCTGGGCACTGGCCAGCACATCGCGGCCACGGCGAATGGCCGGGATGGCCTGGCTCTGCACAGGGGTCATCTCCTGATAACCGCAATCTGAGATGGCGCGCAAAATCTCGGGGGCAAAATCGAACGATTCAAATCTCATGTTGGGTTCCTGTGTTCCAGCGGAGCTGTAGTTGGCGTGGATGGCCTGGGCCGACGTGTGGCCTGGCATCGGCGAGGCATGAAGCCAAGGACGGCTGGGTCTGACATCAGATCAGAAGATGAGCCGGAAAATGGCGGGCGCGAAGTGTAACAGATAGGCGACAGGAATGCCGCCTCAAATGGCCTGTATTTTTCCGGGGGCTGCGCCCGCCACACGCGGCAGCAGGCGCAGCCCGGGCAGTGAGATCAGCGCACCCGCTTGCTCGGACGCTTGAGCAGACGCATGCCGATGGCCGCCACCGCGATGACGAACAGCCCGAAAGAGGTGACAAGCAGGCACTTGGTCAGCAGATCCTGATGATGGGCAAAGACCGGGGTCGCCATCACCATCTTGCCCACCATGCTCAATACCAGGGACCAGAGGAAGGCGCTGGCAAAACTCGCCACGGCCACCCGCAGCAGGTGCAGGCGGGAGACTCCCATCAACATGGGGGTCAACACTCTCACGAAGGGGATGAAACGGGACACGAACATGGCCCAGAAGCCGTAACGATCCAGCAGTCGGGAGGCCCTGGGCAGGCTCCCTTCCGGGATCATTCGCTCCACATGGCCCATGAAACGGGTGCCATGCAGTGCCTGCCCCTGCCAGTAGGCGAGCACGCTCCCTATCCCGGCCGCGAGCGGCAGATAGAGCAAGGTCACCTCGGGTCCCAGCACCCCCATGCCCACCAGACCGCCCGCCAGCAGCACCAGGCTGTCACCGGGCAGGGGCAGAAAGACGAAGCTCGATTCAAGGAAGAGGATCACCACCAGACAGGTGACGAGCAGACCGATTGCCTGCATTTGTATAAGCTGATCAAAATCCTGATGCCATATGGCAAGCAGCATGTCCTGCATCTGGTGTGACTCCCATCAACGTAATGCGCATTCGTCATGATGACCCGAAGGCCCCGTCTGGTAATCCATCCCTGCTACCACCCCAATGTTCGTATGGGAGGCCTCTTATACACCCGGGGAACTGAACAATAAATTAATGTCTGTGATTTCTGCCCAGCGGTTCACCCTTCTCGCCCCCCCTGCCCCTGCCAAAGCGAGGGCAACCTGGCCCATCAGACCAGTGTGCATGCCCCCAAAACAGGACGGGTCGGCCCTTGCCAGGCTGCCAAGCCAGATGAAACCCGTTACAGTGTGAACATGCCCCGATGGACGGGGTACTCATGGAGCCAGGTATGGCAAGACAGCTCTCTTCTCACACACTTTCCTTGCTGGCGGTGCTTGCCGGCGTCTCTGCCGGTCTTGTGACAAAGGCCCGTGCCAGCGACGAGAGCCTGGTGCAACAGCGCGCCAACGCCGTCGTCTCCCTCATGAGCTACGCCGTGGTGCCGGATATCACCGCCAGCAACCTTGATATCGGCAGCGGCACCAACGACACCTCCGCCCTCACCATCACCCAGCTCGGGGGTGGCGCCACCCTGAGCGAGGATGTTCCCCTCTATCTGGAGGGCACCCTGGGCTACAGCCGCTACGATCCCCAGTTCGTGTTCACCGATGGCAACGAGACCCGCACCATTCCCACCAAATGGAACAGCCTGAGCGCCACCGGCGGCATCGGCTGGGATGTCGGCGTCCACCGGGATCGCTTTGGTGGCAATCTGGTGCTGCGGCCCATCGCCAATGTCACCCTGGGCACGGTGGCCAGCGACCTTCGCATCGGGGCCGCCCTGCTCGAGCACAGGAGCGGCCAGAATCTGGACTTCCTCGACGGCGGCACCCTCAATGTCTACGGCCTCGGCGGCTCATTGATGCTGGACTATGAGCTCTTCTCCGCCGCCCAGGACATCGATGCCGAGCTGCGCTACTCCTACCAGCATCTGCAAAGCTTCACCGGCACCGCCGAGAGCGTCAGCGGTCAGGCCGATGCGGAAAACCTCGGGCTTTACCTGCGCCGCCGCGCCCCCCTGTGGCACTGGACCCTGCTGGACAGGCCCCTTCGCTACGTGCTGGAAGGGGCCAGAACCGAATACCTGGGGCAGCAACGGGGGCTGCTCGGTTTCAACAGCCTCAACTCCCTGGGACTTGGCCTCGAACTCGACAGCAGCAAGTACGACATTTTCATCACCCGCACCCGGCTGGTGGCCCGCTATATGTTCAGCAACAGTACCAGCGGCTACTCCATCGGATTGGCGATGAGTTTCTAATCGGATCAAAGGGGTACGCCACTCGGCACAGCTCAGTCAACCCAAAACAAGATTCAATTTGAACCTTCCAGAATGCTATCCTGACCGTCCCAATGCTTCTGGAAACCTCTAATGTTCATCACAACACTATTGGCCTCTGCACTCGGCTCGTTTACTGAAGGGCTCTCTTTTCAACACAAGGACTGGGAACTGGCCTGTGACAACACGCGCACATGCCGAGCGGCAGGTTACAGCGCGGAATTGGGTGGACTTTCGGTTCTGCTCACCCGAGAGGCTGGCGCCAAGGGCACACTGCATGCCGAGCTTGCCATCGCAGAGGTTGATCAGCGGGCTCCGGCGGCCCCCGCTGATGGTTTGATCACACTGCGCATCAATGGCGAGGTGCTCGGCATCGTAAAAGAGCGGACTCCGTTCACCCAGCCCCAAACTGCAGCGCTCGTCCGAGCAATCAAAGGGACTGGCAAGGTGGTATTTGAATGGAGCAAGCACCAAGAACCGTTATCCGGTGCCGGTGCCTATGCCATTTTTCTCAAAATGGATGAGTTCCAAGGCCGTCTCAATACCAGTACAGCCCTGACCAAACAGGGCTCGTTACCCACCACAACTATTCCCCCGGCCTTGGTGGCCCCCGTGATCCATGCAGGTGCCGTTGCCGCAGACAACCTATCTCGCCCACTCACCAAGCCTGAGCTACAGAGCATAAGGGCTTGGCTGAAACAACACGTCAATGAAGATGTCTGTCCCAGCGCATATGAGAATCAGGAAGATGGCCAGATCTATCCCCTGAACCAGGAACGAGCCTTGATCCGGCTACCCTGCTGGCTCGCCGCTTACAACGACGGTTCGGCATTTATTCTGATTGATACGGACCTTGATACCAGCAGTGCAACCCTCATCAGCACTTACGCAAACGGTTATGGAGAGGGCGAACTGAGTGCCTCGCACAAAGGAAGAGGAATAGGAGATTGTTTTTCTTTCGAAAGCTGGGTATGGGACGGCCAAACCTTCGTGCAGAGTGAGAAAAGCACCACTGGTAGCTGTCGCATGATCACTCTGGGGGGAACCTGGGAGCTACCGACCATGACCAGCCAGGTGGTCAAATCACAATAAACAAGGGCGGCCCATTGGCCGCCCTTGTTGTCTCTGGCTATCAGCGAATGGTCGCCATCTTTCTGACGCAGGCCTGCTCCCTGTCATCCACCCGCTTGGCAAACCAGGCGGTGGTGAGGTTGCGGGTGATCTTGGGGCTCTTTAGCTGGATGCCGGGCAGGATGGCGCGGGGTTGCCGTGTCCCGGCCTGTTTGTCGGCCAGGGCGAAGACCCTGTGGTAGAGATCGCTTTTGGCAAAGTCGCTGCTGTCCCCGAGCTTCAGGCTCTGGTGAATGGCCTGCTTGCTCATGTTGACGCGGCTGGCGATGCTGTGGACCGCGAGTTCGGTCTTGCCGGGCAAATCCGAGTCGTAACGGATGAGATCCCCGTCCAGGGCCAGGGGCTTGCCACTCACCCGGCTTACCGCCGCCTGGAAGGCCGCATTGCGGCTCGCGTACCAGCCCGCATTGAAGTCGGCGAAGCGATAGAGGGTATCCGGGTAGTCGGCGGGATAGCCGAAGATGTGTTTGGTGCCAAACCAGATGCCTCCCCGACGAGTGAACACCTCGTGGCGAATGGACTCCTTCACGGGATAGGGGTAGCCACGGGCGTTGGCTTCGGCAAAGGCGACGCTCACCTGCATGGGGCCGCCGGTGCGCACCGGGTTGAGGTTGCCAAAGAGCTGCTTGCCCATGGGGACGCTGCCTATCATGTCTTCGAAGATCTCGCTCATCTCCCGCTCGGTGCGAAGCTTGTCGATGCGCTCGGCATAGCTCTTGCCAGTGGGGGATTGGATGGAGAGGGCCGTGCGCACCATGAACTCGGGGATGAGCAGCTTGCCGGCCCGGGCATTGATCTCCTTCCAGGCAATCTTGTTGAGGTTGGGCACCACGGGGTCCGCCTGACAGGTCGCCTCCTGCTCCGCCACCGCCAGCACGCTGCAGACGTTGTGATCGCTCACCGTCAGCCCCTGGGTGGTGAGCGCCGTCACCACGTCATTGGCCCAGCCCGGCTTGTCCACCACGTTGCGCGGCAGGAAGCGCACGATACGGCTCTTCATATCGGCCGGTTTTTGCGGCTGCATCGCCTTGGGAATGGGGCGCCCCGCCGGCGTCGCCGGGCTGGTCGGGGCGGGAGGCTCGCTGGCACAACCCGACAGCAGGGCAAGGGAAAGCAGTGACAGCCAGCGCCAATGGGCATCAAACAAGGAGTGAGAGGGGATCATGAAGGCTTCCTGAAGAGCGGGACCTGCCCCTCATCGCGAATGAGAGGGCTCGAATGCATGGAGGCGGACATTGTAGGGAACAAGTCTGACAAGATGAAGGCGGATGAACCTGCTGGCCCGCTGGCTGCGGCATTCCCTGGCGCCATCACGCCAGCTCCACCCGGTTTCGTCCCAGATGCTTGGCCTGATAGAGGGCGAGATCGGTGCGCTGGAGCAGGGCATCCACTCCCTCCCCGCTCTGGCTGATACCCAGGGCAAGGCTCACGGTGAATCTTACCCCGTCACCTGAGACCAGCTCTTCGGTCGCGCACCTTATCTGCTCCGCCAGCGCACGGGCTTTGTCGCCCGTCATGCCGGGCAGCCAGATGGCAAACTCCTCTCCCCCAAGGCGTGCCACCACCCCATCCAATGGGCAGAGCTGGCGCAGCAGGGTGCTGAATTCACGCAGTACATTGTCGCCAATCGCGTGGCCATAGCGATCGTTGATCAGCTTGAAGTGATCGAGATCCAGCAGCAGGAGCGGCGTCCCCTCCTCTCCGTGCGCCTCCAGCACGGCGCGAAACGCCCGGCGATTGGAGAGCCCGGTCAGCTCGTCTGACATGGCGAGGGAGGAGAGCCGCATCTGGGTGCCATACATCTGCTGCACCATCAGCAGCACACCCCAGGCCGAGGCCAGCATGCCGAGCGTGCGCAGGCTGTCTTCCACCGTGGAGAGCCACCAGGGCTGGAAATAGACCTCATCCATCAGATCGATGACGCCGGAAACGAGCCAGAGGATCAGCCCGCCGGTGAGGGAGAGATAGGTTCTCAAGGTGATCTGGGCACACTGCACCACCCAGAACATGAACATCAGGGTCAGCACGTTGAGCGCTTCGGCCAGAGCCCCGACGGTATAGAGGTTGTGCTCTGCCAGGGGATCAAAGCTGACCCCGGCCAGGATCCCCGTCAGCAGCAGCAGACAGGGCAGGCTCACCAGCGCGAGACGACGGCAGGGAGGAAGCGAGAAGAACCGGGCGGGGTGAACGGATAACCTGAGGGGAGTCTTCATCATGTTTTGGGCTCCAAGCGCGCATGTCTTCTATCCCGAATGGCAGCCGTTGGCTGCCATCGCCAGCGAACCCCGACGGCATTCCTGGTGGCAAATCACTGATATTGTGGGCCGATTTTTCCATAAAAAACAATCCCCTCACCATATGGGTCAGGGGATTGCTGCAACGGGGACGGCGCGATCTGCCGTGACATCGGGGTGGGCGGCCCTTCCCTGCTCCCCCTCACGGCAGGCGGGCAGTGCCGCCTCAGGCGCTCTGGCGCAGGGCCTGATGCTGGGCGGCGCCGTTGATCACCGCCTGCAGGGAGGCGTTGACCACGTCGCGACCGACGGCGACGCCACACATCCGGGTGCCCTCGACGCTCAGCAGCACATAGGCGGCGGCGCGGGATTCGGTGCCGGCGGTGAGCGCATGCTCGGAGTAATCCAGCACATCGATGTGCATGCCGGTCTGACGCTGCCAGCCGTTGACCAGGGCTGTGATGGCTCCCTCCCCTTCACCGCACAGTTGCAGGGTGCCGTGGGGGGTCTGCAACTCCAGGCGCAGGCTCTCCTGACTGTCATGACCGAGCTGGAAGCGCCCGATGCGATAGCCGTGGGCAGGCTCAAGATAGTGCTGCTCGAACAGGGTGCGGATCTGCTCCGGGCTGATTTCGCTGCTGCTCGCCTCAGCCTCGGCCTGCACCCGGCGGCTGAAGTCGATTTGCAGCCAGCGCGGCAGTTGCAGACCGAGGTCACGCTCCAGCAGATAGGTCACCCCTCCCTTGCCGGACTGGCTGTTGATGCGGATCACCGCCTCGTAGCTGCGACCGAGATCGGCAGGATCGATGGGCAGGTAAGCCACATCCCAGTAGTGATCCGGTTTTTCTGCCGCGAGAGACTTGCGGATGGCGTCCTGGTGGCTGCCGGAAAACGCCGTGTAGACCAGCTCGCCGGCATAGGGGTGGCGAGGGTGCAGGGCAATCTGGGTGCAGGCCCCCACGGTGGCGACGATGGCATCCATGTCGGACAGGTCCAGCTCGGGGTCAATCCCCTGGCTGTAGAGGTTCATGGCCATGGTGACGATGTCCATGTTGCCGGTGCGCTCCCCGTTGCCGAGCAGGGTGCCCTCGATGCGATCCGCCCCCGCCAGCACCGCCAGCTCGGCGGCGGCCACCCCGCAGCCTCTGTCGTTGTGGGTGTGGATGGAGATGCTCACCTCGGGTCGCGCCTTGAGGTGTCGGCAGAACCACTCCACCTGATCCGCAAACACGTTGGGGGTGCTCACCTCCACCGTGGCGGGGAGGTTCAGGATCATCGGGCGGGCAGCGGCGCGCCACTCGTCGATGACGGCGTCACACACCTCGACGGCGAACTCCACCTCGGTACTGCTGAAACTCTCCGGGGAATACTGGAAACTCCACTCGGTGTCCGGATTGCGGGCCGCATACTCCCGCACCCAGCGCGCCCCCTGCACGGCGATGGCCTTGACCCCGTCCTTGCCTGAGTTGAACACATAGTTGCGCTGGGTCGGGTTGACCGAGTTGTAGACGTGAACGATGGCCCGCTTCGCCCCCTTGAGCGCCTCGAAGGTGCGGGCGATCAGATCTTCGCGCGCCTGCACCAGCACCTGGATGGTGACGTCATCGGGGATGAGGTTGCGCTCGATGAGTTCGCGCACAAAATCGAAGTCGGGCTGGGAGGCCGCCGGGAAGCCCACCTCGATGTGCTTGAAACCGATGTGGGTCATCAGCGCCCACATTTGCAGCTTCTGGGCCACCGTCATGGGCTCGACCAGCGCCTGGTTGCCATCGCGCAGGTCCACGGCGCACCAGAGCGGTGCCCGCTCCAGTACCCGGTTGGGCCACTGGCGATCCGCCAGGTTGATCACGGGGGCACGGCGGTATTTGCGATGATCGAAGCTCATATTCAGATTCCCTTGACGGATGGGCGAGGCGCCGGACGACCGGGCCGACAGGCGGGTGGGGCAAGGAGGGGAAGCGGGTTGGTGCGGTAACACCGTCCCTGACGAGTCGCGCGGCGGTAACCCCGCGACCGGTTTTCCTGCGGCCCCCGTCGGTCACCGGGGCCGGCCACGGCAGCCGGATCGGGCTGCGGGCGCTGATCCTCTCGCACGCCACCTTTTGGTGTGTCGGCGCAGACGACCTTGTTTGTATGAGCACCCAGTATAGGGAGGTCGTGGGGGCGAGAGATTGCGAAGATTGCACCCCATCATGCCAATTCAGCAATATTGATGCAGTGAAAGTTCATTCATGGGGTGAGTATCACCACCCATGATGAATTATTCGCCATCTCACCCATCTTCCTTGAAGGCGTTTCCCCGGGAGTGGCAGGGCGCAGGCAATAAAAAACCCCGCCATCGCTGGCGGGGTTTGCGTGCATCGAGCGGGCAGCGTGCTGCCGGAGCTCTTAGCGGTTGTTCACCTTCTCATGCAGCTCCTGCACTGAGTTCACATTTGCGGTGGCATCGACACTGATGGCCATGCAGGTGGCGAAGGCCGCGTGCAGCGTGGTGGTGTAAGCCACCTTGTGCTGCAGGGCGCCACGGCGCAGCTGCTTGGAGTCCTCGATGGCCTGACGACCCTCGGCGGTGTTGACGATGTAGGTGTACTCGCCATTCTTGATGCGATCCAGAATGTGCGGACGACCCTCGTGCACCTTGTTCACCAGACGCGGGTTGATGCTCGCCTCGCCCAAGGTCACGGCGGTGCCGTGGGTGGCGTCGAGGTCATAACCCAGCTCCAGCAGCTTGGCGGCCAGGTTGACCACCCGCTCCTTGTCGCCGTGGCGAACGGACAAGAGGGCGCGACCTTCGCTCGGAACCTGGTGACCGGCACCCAGCTGCGCCTTGGCATAGGCCTCGGCGAAGCTGCTGCCCACCCCCATGACTTCACCGGTGGAGCGCATTTCCGGCCCCAGCAGCGGGTCCACACCCGGGAACTTGGCGAACGGCAGTACCACTTCCTTCACCGAGTAGTAGGGCGGGATGATCTCGGTGGTGAAGCCCTGTTCTTTCAGGCTCTGACCGGCCATGACGCGGGCGGCAATCTTCGCCAGCGGAGCGCCGGTGGCCTTGGAGACGAAGGGCACGGTACGGGCGGCACGGGGGTTCACCTCGATGAGGTAGATCTCGTTGTCTTTCACCGCGAACTGCACGTTCATCAAGCCCACCACGCCGAGTTCCAGCGCCAGCTTGCGTACCTGCTCGCGCATCTCGTCCTGGATGGCCTTGGACAGGGTGTAGGGCGGCAGGGAGCAGGCGGAGTCACCGGAGTGGATACCGGCCTGTTCGATGTGCTCCATGATGCCGCCGATGACCACGTCAACGCCGTCGCAGATGGCGTCCACGTCCACCTCGGTGGCGTCGTCCAGGAAGCGGTCCAGCAGCACCGGCGACTCGTTGGAGACGCTCACTGCCTCGGCGAAGTAGCGGCGCAGGTCCTGCTCGTCATAGACGATTTCCATGGCGCGGCCACCCAGCACGTAGGAGGGGCGAACCACCAGCGGGTAGGTGATGCGCGTGGCCAGTTGCACGGCCTGCTCCAGGGCGGTGACGGTGCCGTTTTCCGGCTGCTTGAGCCCCAGGCGCTCGACGGCGGACTGGAAGCGCTCGCGATCTTCCGCGCGGTCGATGGCATCCGGGCTGGTCCCGATGACCGGCACGCCGTTCGCTTCCAATGCCCGCGCCAGTTTCAGCGGAGTCTGGCCGCCGTACTGGACGATGACGCCCTTGGGCTGCTCGACCCGCACGATTTCCAGCACGTCTTCCAGGGTCACCGGCTCGAAGTAGAGACGGTCGGAGGTATCGTAGTCGGTGGAGACGGTCTCAGGGTTGCAGTTGACCATGATGGTCTCGTAACCGTCTTCGCGCAGGGCCAGGGCCGCGTGCACACAGCAATAGTCGAACTCGATGCCCTGACCGATACGGTTCGGGCCGCCACCGATGACCATGATCTTGTCGCGGTTGGTGGGGTTGGCCTCGCACTCCTCGTCGTAGCTGGAGTACATGTAGGCTGTGTTGGTGGCGAACTCGGCCGCGCAGGTATCGACCCGCTTGTAGACCGGGAAGATGTTGTGGCGGGCACGCAATTTACGCACTTCACCTTCGGCCACGCCGAGGATCTTGGCCAGACGGGCGTCGGCAAAGCCTTTGCGCTTGAGGGCGCGCAGGAAGTCGGCGTCGAGACCGGCCATGCCGCGCTCTTTCACCTGCTCTTCCAGCTTGACCAGCTCTTCAATCTGGACCAGGAACCAGGGGTCAATCTTGGTCAGCTTGAACACGCCGTCCATGGAGAGGCCGGCGCGGAAGGCGTCGGCGATGTAGAAGATGCGCTCGGCACCAGCATCCTGCAGCTCGTGACGGATGCGGGTCAGGGAGTCGGGGGCGTTCAGGTCAACCATGGGGTCGAAGCCGGTCTTGCCGGTCTCGAGACCACGCAGGGCCTTGTGCAGGGACTCCTGGAAGTTACGGCCGATGGCCATCACTTCACCGACGGACTTCATCTGGGTGGTCAGACGGTCGTTGGCACCGGCGAACTTCTCGAAGTTGAAGCGCGGCACCTTGGTCACCACGTAGTCGATGGCCGGCTCGAAGGAGGCCGGGGTACGACCGCCGGTGATGTCGTTCATCAGCTCGTCCAGGGTGTAACCGATGGCGAGCTTGGCGGCGATCTTGGCGATGGGGAAGCCGGTCGCCTTGGAGGCCAGCGCAGAGGAGCGCGACACCCGCGGGTTCATCTCGATGATGACCATGCGGCCGTCTTTGGGGTTGATGCCGAACTGGACGTTGGAGCCGCCGGTCTCGACACCGATCTCGCGCAGCACCGCCATGGAGGCGTTGCGCATGATCTGGTACTCCTTGTCGGTCAGCGTCTGGGCTGGCGCGACCGTGATGGAGTCACCGGTGTGGATGCCCATGGGGTCGAAGTTTTCGATGGCGCAGACGATGATGCAGTTGTCGTTGCGATCCCGCACCACTTCCATCTCGTACTCTTTCCAGCCGATGAGCGACTCGTCGATGAGCAGCTCCTTGGTCGGGGAGAGATCCAGACCGCGCTCGCAGATCTCCACGAACTCTTCGGTGTTGTAGGCGATGCCGCCGCCCGAGCCACCCATGGTAAAGGAGGGACGGATGATGCAGGGGAAGCCTACCATCTGCTGCACGCCCCAGGCCTCTTCCATGTTGTGGGCGATGCCGGCACGGGGGCACTCGAGACCGATGCTGCGCATGGCCTTGTCAAAGCGGGAGCGATCCTCGGCCTTGTCGATGGCGTCGGCGGTGGCGCCGATCATCTCGACACCGAACTCCTTGAGCACGCCATGCTGCTCCAGCGCCAGGGCGCAGTTCAGCGCAGTCTGACCACCCATGGTGGGCAGGATGGCGTCCGGGCGCTCTTTCTTGATGATCTCGCGCACCACTTCCCAGGTGATGGGCTCGATGTAGGTGGCGTCGGCCATCTCCGGGTCGGTCATGATGGTGGCCGGGTTGGAGTTCACCAGGATGACGCGGTAGCCCTCTTCTTTCAGGGCCTTGCACGCCTGGGCGCCGGAGTAGTCGAATTCGCAGGCCTGACCGATGACGATGGGGCCGGCGCCGAGGATCAGGATGCTCTGTAGGTCGTTACGTTTTGGCATGGCTCTCTTTATCCTCTTAGGCGCGATACTGCTTAATCAATTCAATAAAGTGGTCGAACAGACCGGCACAATCGTGCGGGCCCGGGCTCGCTTCGGGGTGACCCTGGAAGCTGAAGGCCGGACGGTCGGTGCGATGGATGCCCTGGAGCGACCCATCGAACAGGGAGACGTGGGTGGCACGCAGGCACTCGGGCAGGGTCTGCTCGTCCACCGCAAAGCCGTGGTTCTGGGCGGTGATCATCACGGTGTTGTCGTCCAGACTCTTCACCGGGTGGTTGGCACCGTGGTGGCCGAACTTCATCTTGATGGTCTTGGCGCCGGAGGCCAGACCCAGCAACTGGTGGCCCAGGCAGATACCGAACACCGGGGTGCTGGTATCAAGGAAAGCCTTGATAGCTTCGATGGCGTAGTCGCACGGCTCGGGGTCGCCGGGGCCGTTGGAGAGGAAGATGCCATCCGGGTTCATCGCCAGTACCTCGGCGGCCGGGGTCTTGGCCGGCACCACGGTCAGGCGGCAGCCACGGTCCACCAGCATGCGCAGGATGTTGCGCTTCACGCCAAAGTCGTAGGCCACCACATGGTATTTCAGCTCATCGGCCGCCGGGGTGACGTGACCCTTGCCGAGCTGCCAGCTGCCTTCAGTCCAGCTGTAGGATTCGCTCACGGTCACTTCCTTGGCCAGGTCCATCCCCTTCAAACCGGGGAAGGCGCGGGCCTGTTCGAGGGCATGGGCTTCATCGAGCTGCTTGCCGGCCAGGATGCAACCGGCCTGTGCGCCTTTTTCACGCAGGATGCGGGTCAGCTTGCGGGTGTCGATGTCGGCGATGCCAACGATGTTGTGAGACTTGAGGTAATCGGAGAGGGATTGCTGATTGCGGAAGTTGGAGGCCAGTATCGGAAGGTCCCGGATGATGAGGCCCTGAGCATGGACCTGACTGGACTCTTCATCTTCGCTGTTGGTGCCGGTGTTGCCTATATGGGGGTAAGTGAGGGTAACGATCTGACGGGAATAGGAGGGATCTGTGAGGATTTCCTGATAACCCGTCATCGACGTGTTGAAAACCACTTCACCAACGGAACATCCCTCGGCGCCTATCGACACGCCTTTGAACACAGTTCCATCTTCCAGCACTAGCAATGCAGTGTGATTCAAGACAACCTCCAGTTATTTAGCTTTAAATTCAGCAATTTACCTGGGTGTTGCGGGCTCGGTTCCGGTCTTTGACAGGACTCGAACCCGGCAGATTTCTGGCAAATTGGGCGCATTCTACTTAAAAACGATCTCATTTCAACGTCTTTTCTCGTTTGAAATGCATCTAAATTCAATAAACAAGCAACATTACCCATTATCTATGCACTCGATTGCTTTGCAACCCCCTCTTCAAAAAGAAAAGCCAAACACAGACCACAAAGCGACACCCGATGCCGTGCAACGTACAAAAAACCAGATTTACCACTTAGTAAACAGCAAGATAGAAAATTAAAAAATAAACAACACAACATCAAAAACACCATTTGAAGCCAGAAAAGTGAACGCAAAAAATAGAAAACGTTTTTCTTTGGTTGCATTTTTAGTCTATTTCACATCAGGGCGAAATGCCCCCCGCAGGGGAATATTGAGACCCAAACCCGTTACCCCTTGATGACATTTTTGTCGCAAGAGGGTGGCAGGCTTGTAAGAATGGCAGGATTTAGCGAGGTTCACTCAAAAAGTGATGATTAAGGCTTATTTCTACAAAAAAGTGACAAAAAACCCCGGCGGACCGGGGTTTGGCAACCAGTACGGGAGTCTGCACTCCCCCTGAAGACGGTTTATTTCAGACCGAGCACATCCTGCATGTCATAGAGACCGGCCTCTTGCTGGCCGAGCCACTTGCCCGCCCGCACTGCACCGTTGGCGAAGGTCAAACGGCTGGAAGCCTTGTGGCTGATCTCGACCCGCTCGCCGATGTCGGCGAACATAACGGTGTGCTCCCCCACCAGATCGCCGGCGCGGATGGTGGCAAAGCCGATGGTGTTGCGATCCCGCTCACCGGTGATCCCCTCACGGCCATAGACGGCGCACTCTTTCAGATCCCGGCCCAGGGTTTTCGCCACCACTTCCCCCATGGAGAGCGCGGTGCCGGACGGTGCATCCACCTTGTGTCTGTGGTGCCCCTCGATGATCTCGATGTCGGTGTACTCCCCCATCACCCTGGCCGCCTGCTCCAACAGCTTGAACACCAGGTTGACCCCGACCGAGTAGTTGGAGGCGAAGACGATGCCGATCTGCTTGCCCGCCTCGTGCAGGGCCGCCTTGCCCGCCTCGTCAAAGCCGGTGGTGCCGATAACCATCTGCTTGCCATGCGCCAGTGCAAAGGCGAGGTTCGCCAGAGTCACCTCGGGGCGGGTGAAGTCGATGATGAGATCGAACTCGTCCTTCACCTTCTCCAGACTGTCGCTGATGATGACGCCAAGGCGCCCCAGGCCGTTGAGTTCACCCGCATCCAGACCGATCACGGCAGAGCCCGGTCGTTCCAGCGCCGCTCCCACCACCACGCCCTCGGCGTTGGCGATAGCCTCCAGCAGCACCTTGCCCATACGACCATTACAGCCCATCACGGCCACACGGATCGGATTGTCCATCTCCACCCTCTCATCTCTTTATTATGGAAAGAGACCGTTTTACCAGCCCGCGTCCCCTTTGAAAAGCCCGATCTGGCCCGCCAAACCACCCCGACATTTAAACGATAAATTCAATAAAAACAGAATAAATAACGGAATAACCAGACAAGTCAGAATCACGAAGCAAAAAGCCCTATCCATCTGGACGGCTATCTTGACCCGGGCGGGCCGACTCACTACTGTTGGCCCCCCATGGTGGCAGGATGCCCGCCCTGTGCCCGCCCCGGAGGCGCCACAGGCAACGACAGGAGGTCATTGTTCAAGTTTCGAGGAACACATGATCCAGACCCAACCCCGTGCCAGAGCCCTGCTGCCCCTTCTGGTCTTTCTTGCCCTCTTCATCGGAACCGGTACCTGGCTGACCCTGCAGGGGGTCGAGTTTGCCTTCTACCAGCTCCCCGCCCCCGTTGCCGCCCTGCCTGCCGTCATGCTGGCCCTGCTGATGGGACGCGAGGGGTTCAACAAGAACCTCGAGACCTTCTTCAAGGGGGTGGGCGAGAGCAACATCATGGCCATGTGCCTCATCTATTTGCTGGCGGGCGCCTTCGCCACCGTGGCCAAGGCCACCGGCGGGGTGGATGCCACGGTCGCCCTCGGCCTCTCCCTCATTCCGGGCTGGTGCCTGCTGCCGGGGCTCTTCCTCATCTCTGCCTTCATTGCCACCGCCATGGGTACCTCCATGGGCACCATCGGCGCCGTGGCACCGGTGGCGCTGGGCGTCGCCCAGGCCGCCGGCATCGATCCGATGCTGATGGCGGGGACCATCCTCTCCGGCGCCATGTTCGGCGACAACCTCTCCATCATCTCAGACACCACCATCGCTGCCACCCGCAGCCAGGGCTGCGAGATGAAGGACAAGTTTCGCGAGAACATCAAGATTGCCGCCCCCGCCGCCGTGCTGGTGATCCTGCTCTATCTGGTGCTGGGCTCCACCGGTGAAGCGCCGGCCCCCACCGCCGAGGCGGACTTGCTCAAGGTCGCCCCCTATCTGCTGATCCTGGTGCTGGCCCTCTCTGGCATGAACGTCTTCATGGTACTGGGGCTCGGCATCCTGGCGGCCGGTGGCGTGGGGCTGCTTGGCAGCTACTCCCTCGGCCAGTTCAGCAAGGACATCTATCAGGGCTTTACCAGCATGCAGGAGATCTTCCTGCTCTCCATGCTCATCGGCGGTCTGGGTGCCCTGATGGAACGCCAGGGGGGGCTCGCCTGGATAAATGAGCGCATCGCCGCCCTGATTGCCCGCTTCACCCGCCACCACGATGGCGAGCAGAACGAGAAGGCGGCCGAGCTCGGCATCGCCGGCGTGGTGAGCCTCACCAACCTGTGCACCGCCAACAACACCGTGGCCATCATAGTCGCGAGCAAGGTGGCCAGGGATCTGGCGGACCATCACGGGGTCACCCCGCGCCGCGCCGCCTCCATGCTGGACATCTTCTCCTGCGTGGTACAGGGGCTCATCCCCTGGGGCGCCCAGGCGCTGCTGCTGGGTTCCATCTTCGCCCTCTCGCCGATCCTGGTCGTGAGCATGAGCTTCTACCCCATGGCGCTGGCCCTGGCCGCCATCGTGGCCGTTTTCCTCAAGCACCAGATGGGTGCAGTGGCTCCCGCCCCCCACCGTTCCTGACGCCTGACCTCAGGGGCCGCCCGGCTGGCGGCCCCGCCATCGGCTTTTCATCCCGTCGGCCCCTTGCTAAGGTAGCGCCAGCCCACCTTTGCCCAGGAGTCCCCATGCCGGATACCCAACCCGAACGACAGAACCTGCGCCAGCTCATTCGCCAGCGCAGAAAAAGCCTGAGCCAGGCCGAGCAGCAGGCCGCGGCCCAGCAGCTGGTCGAGCGCTTCCAGGAACACCTCGGCATCCTCGCGGCCAGGCGCATCGCCCTCTATCTGGCCAACGACGGGGAGCTCGATCCCCTGCCCGCCATCCACTGGCTGTGGGCCCGGCAAAAGGAGGTCTACCTGCCGGTGCTGCACCCCTTCACCCCGGGCCACCTGCTCTTCTTGCGCTACACCGCCACCACCCCCATGACCCGCAACCGCTACGGCATCGCAGAGCCCGAGCTCGACGTGCAGCAGGTACTGCCCCACAGCATGCTGGACATCATCTGCACCCCGCTGGTGGCCTTCGATGAGGCTGGCAACCGCCTCGGCATGGGGGGCGGCTACTACGATCGCACCCTCGCCTGCTGGCACGAGCACCAGCTCGGCCCAAGACCCCTGGGGCTCGCCCACGATTGCCAGCAGGTGGATGCCGTCCCCCGGGAACAGTGGGACGTGCCGCTCCCCCAGATCATCACCCCCAGCCGCAGCTGGCACTTTGCCTGATGAGGCGGGGGCGCCCCCTTCGGTTCAATAAACAGGCAAACGATTTACATCTTGGGGATTTTTGCGCCGGAACGTGAGCACCATGGTCGCTCTGGGGGGGATGCTTGGATATAATGCGCCCGCTTTTTCCATAAGGATCCATCATGACTCAAGATGAAATGAAGAAGGCGGCCGGTTGGGCTGCGCTCAAATACGTGGTACCCGGCACCATCGTCGGGGTGGGCACCGGCTCTACCGTCAATCACTTCATCGACGCACTGGCGACCATGAAAGACCAGATCAAGGGCGCGGTGTCGAGCTCCATCGCCTCCACCGAGCGCCTCAAGGGTCTCGGCATCCCGGTGTTTGACCTCAACGACATCGATGCCCTCTCCGTCTACGTGGATGGTGCCGACGAGATCAACGCCAGCCGCGACATGATCAAGGGGGGCGGCGCCGCCCTGACCCGCGAGAAGATCGTCGCCGCCGTGGCCGACCAGTTCATCTGCATCATCGACAACACCAAGACCGTCGACGTGCTGGGCACCTTCCCCCTGCCGGTGGAAGTGATCCCCATGGCCCGCGAATACGTGGCCCGCGAGATCCGCGCCCTTGGCGGCAACCCGGTGTGGCGTGAAGGGGTGGTGACCGACAACGGCAACATCATCCTGGACGTCAAGGGCATGGCCATCACCGATGCCAAGGCTCTGGAAACCCGCCTCAACAGCATCGTGGGCGTGGTCACCAACGGCCTGTTCGCCCACCGTGGCGCCGACGTTGTGCTGATCGGCACCCCCGAGGGTGTGATCACCAACTAAGGCCTGCTCCCCGGACCTCTCCCTCCGGGCAAGCCCCCGCCCCGGTCAGTCAATCTGACTGCCCCAAATGGACAACGGCGCCTCATGGCGCCGTTTCTGGTTATCCCTCAATGGCTTGTAGCAGCACATCTGCAACAATCGTTGATAACTTCAAAGAATTTGACTTTCGTCACAAATATTCCCTCTCCCAAACGTTTTTGCTACTTTACGGTTTTCTTCACACTGCAAGCCTGAACGCATTTTTCAAAACAATAGAGGGAACGTCATGACAGCCAAGTTTTCGCTGGACAAGGATAAGATCAAGGTACTGCTGCTGGAGGGAGTCCATCCCAACACGGTGGAGACCTTTCGGGCAGCCGGCTACACCAATGTGGAATATCTGAAGACGTCCCTGTCGGAAGAGGAGTTGATCGAGCGCATTCGTGACGTGCATTTCGTGGGCCTGCGTTCACGCACTCAGATTACCGAGAAGGTGCTGGATGCTGCAACCAAGCTGGTGGCCATCGGCTGCTTCTGCATCGGCACCAACCAGGTCTCCCTCGACGCCGCCCACGTGCGCGGCATCCCCGTCTTCAACGCCCCCTTCTCCAACACCCGCTCCGTGGCCGAACTGGTACTGGGGGAGATCCTGCTGCTGCTGCGCGGCATTCCCGAGAAGAACGCCAAGTGCCATCGCGGCGTCTGGGAGAAGCTGGCCAACCGCAGTGTCGAAGCCCGCGGCAAGAAGCTCGGCATCATCGGCTACGGCCACATCGGTACCCAGCTTGGCATCATCGCCGAGATGATCGGCATGAAGGTCTACTACTACGACATCGAGAACAAGCTCTCCCTTGGCAACGCCATCCAGGTGCCGAACCTGGTGGAGCTGCTCAACATGTCTGACGTCATCAGCCTGCACGTACCGGAAACCGCCTCCACCAAGGATCTCATCGGTGCAGAGCAACTGCGCATGATGAAACCGGGCGCCATCTTCATCAACGCCTCCCGCGGCACCGTGGTGGACATCGACGCCCTGGCCGACGTCATCAAGAGCGGCCACCTCTCCGGCGCCGCCATCGACGTCTTCCCGGTGGAGCCCAAGTCCAACGACGAGGAGTTCCTCACCCCCCTGCGCGGCCTGGACAACGTGATCCTGACCCCCCACATCGGCGGCTCCACCCAGGAAGCCCAGGAGAACATCGGTCTGGAAGTGGCCAACAAGCTGGTCAAATACTCCGACAACGGCTCCACCCTCTCCGCGGTCAACTTCCCGGAAGTCTCCCTGCCCGGCCACAAGGGCTCCAGCCGCCTGCTGCACATTCACCGCAACCAGCCCGGCGTGATGAACCAGATCAACCAGATCTTCGCCGACGAGGGGATCAACATCGCCGGTCAGTACCTGCAGACCAGCAGCGAGATCGGTTACGTGGTCATCGACGTCGAAACCGAGCACAGCGAGAAGGCCCTGGCCCGTCTCAAAGAGATCAATGGCACCATCCGTGCCCGGATCCTGCACTGATAAGCCCTTATCTGCGCAGTAAAAAGCCCGTCGTGATGACGGGCTTTTTTATGTCAGAAGAAAGCTTGCTCTCGCAACCTACCACCAGCCCAGCAGGTTGCGGCCCACCAGGGCGCCCCACACCAGGGCATTGAGGGCCAGGGCGATGAAGACGGCGGCGGAGCCCAGATCCTTGGCGCGGCCCGAGAGTTCGTGATGCTCGGAGCCGATGCGATCCACCACCGCCTCCACGGCGGAGTTGAGTACCTCGACGATCACCACCAGCCAGCTGATACAGACGAGCAGCAGGATCTCGTTGAGGGAGTCACCTATCCAGAATGCCAGCGGCATCAGCAGCAGGATGAGCAGCAGCTCCTGGCGGAAGGCGGCCTCGTTGATCCAGGCCGATTTGAGACCTTTCATGCTGTAACCGGTTGCGTTGATGATGCGGGTGATCCCGGTCGCGCCTGGCTTTGCCACGATAACTACCTCATTTGAAATGGCTTTTGGGTTCACATCCTATCAGAGCCGCCCAAGGTTTCCATCGGGTGACTTTTGCTTTATTTTATTCCCTTGCATTTTGGCATCCCGCCCACCTTATCCACTCGAGAATTGAGTCGTATGTCCATTCACACCGATGAATTGCGCACCCGTCGCCTGGAGGCCCTGATCACCCCCAGCGAGCTGGCGCACGCCTTCCCGTTAACCGACACCATCGCCCAGAACCTGCTGGATGCCCGCCGCCAAGTGGAAGCCATTCTGTCCGGTGAGGATCAGCGCCTGCTGGTCATCGTCGGCCCCTGCTCCATCCACGATCCCGCCGCCGCCCACGAATACGCTCTGCGTCTGAACACCCTGCGTGAAGAGTACAAAGAGAGCCTGTGCATCGTGATGCGCACCTACTTCGAGAAGCCGCGCACCATCGTCGGCTGGAAGGGGCTCATCAATGATCCGCGCCTGGACGGCAGTTTCGACGTCAATGAAGGGCTCAAACTGGCCCGCAAGCTGCTGGTGGACATCAACGAGACCGGCATGCCCACCGCCACCGAGTTCCTCGACATGGTGACCGGCCAGTACATCAGCGATCTCATCACCTGGGGCGCCATCGGGGCGCGCACCACCGAGTCCCAGGTTCACCGGGAGATGGCCTCCGCCCTCTCCTGCCCGGTGGGGTTCAAGAACGGCACCGACGGCAACACCCGCATCGCCATTGATGCGGTGCGCGCCGCCCGTCACAGCCACATCTTCTACTCCCCGGACAAGGACGGCAAGATGACCATCTACCGCACCGCCGGCAACCCCTACGGCCACGTGATCCTGCGCGGCGGCCACCGTCCCAACTACGACACCGCCAGCATCGACGAGGCGTGCGAGGCTCTGGCCCAGGTGGGCCTGCCGGAGCGCCTGGTGGTGGACTTCAGCCACGGCAACAGCATGAAGGATCACCGCCGCCAACTGCTGGTGGCCCAGGATATCTGCGATCAGCTGCGCCGCGGCCGCACCGGCATCGCCGGCATCATGGCCGAGAGCTTCCTGGTGGAAGGGCGTCAGGACGTGGAGAACGGCTGTGCCGCCACCTTCGGCCAGAGCATCACCGATGCCTGTCTGTCGTGGAGTGACACCGAAACCCTGCTGGCCATGCTGGCAGAAGCCGCCCAGGTGCGGCTGAACAAGCAGAAAGCCTGAGCAACCGCTCAACGCTCTCTCTACCAAAAGAGCCAGGCATCACGGATGCCTGGCTCTTTTCATTTCCACAGTGATTCACTCGCCCCCTTGGCTTCACTCAGCCTAAGCAGGTTTTCAATGCTGTATCCGTGGTAGACGGAGCGGCTCCCTTCTCCCGCTTGTTTCAAAAGAATGGGAGAAGAGCTGGGGATGAGGGGGAAGCCCGCCTCACAAGCTCGGCATAAACCAGGTGCGGCCGGCTGCCTCGATACGATCGGTGCGGATCTGGAACACCCGCTCCAGCAGCGCCTCGTCGATGATCCCGACGTCCCCTTCCCCCACCACGCGGCCCTGTTGCAGGCAGAGCACGCGATCCGCCCAGTCGATGGCCAGATTGATGTCGTGGATCGCCACCACCACCAGCAATCCCTGCGCGGCCAGTTGCTTGAGCAGCCGCAGCAACGCCATCTGGTGATGCAGATCCAGCCCCGCCAGGGGTTCGTCCAGCAGCAGCACCCGCCCGGTCGGGTTGAGGCTTGGCCACAGTTGCAGCAGGGTGCGGGCGATCAGCACCCGCTGCTGCTCCCCCCCGGACAATCGGCTGAAGTCCCGAGCCAGCAGAGGCGCCAGTTCCAGGGCGTCGCACACATCCGCCACCGCCTGCGCCTGGGCATCGGGCCCCCCCTCCTCCAGCCCCAGGCTCAGCACCTGGAACACCGGGATGTGGAACAGCTGGGGCTGGCGCTGGGGCAGCATGGCGCGCCGCGTTGCAAGCTCGGGCCAGCTCAGGGTCGTGATGACCTCTCCTCCCAGCAAGACGGCGCCATCGGCGGGCAGCAGGCCCGCCAGGGCCCCGAGCAGGGAGGACTTGCCGCTGCCGTTGGGGCCGAGCAGGGCCACCAGCTGACCACCGGACCAGGCCAGATCCAGGGGGGCGAGGCGATGGGGGATGGCCAGGGCGCGGGCCTCCAGCCGCCAAGGGGCGGGATCAGCGGGACACATCGGCATCTTGCCTCAGCAGCAGATAGATAAAGAGCGGGGCGCCCACCGAGGCAGTGATGACCCCGATGGGCAGTTCACCGGCGTGCAGCGCCGAGCGGGCCACCAGATCGGCCCCGAGCAGCAGGGCGCCGCCCCCCAGCGCCGAGGCGGGCAGCAGGAAGCGCTGATCGCTGCCACCGCACAGGCGCAGCAGGTGAGGCACCACCAGGCCGACGAAGCCGATGACGCCGCACAGGGAGACCGCCACCCCGGTGAGCAGGCAGACCGCCAGCACCAGGCGTACCCGCATGCTGTCCACGTTCAGCCCCATGAGGCGGGCCTGGGTCTCTCCCAGCAGCAGTTGTTGCAGTGCCCGCCCCTGCCAGCAGAGCCAGCCGAGGGTGAGGGGCAGCACCAGCCACCACCAGGCGAGCTGCTGGCTGCCGTAGGCGAGGCTGCCCATCATCCAGAACATGAATTCCCGCAAGGCGCCGTCGTCGGCGAAATACATCAGCCAGGTCATGGCCGCATTGGTGAGGATGCCGATGGCGACCCCGAACAGCAGCAGCCGCCCATGGCCGAGCCGTGCCCGACGTGCGAGACGGATGAGCAGCATGGTCACCACCAGGGCGCCGCCAAAGGCCGCCAGCGACAGCCCCCAGCCCGGCAGATAGAGCCCGAGCCCCTTGGCCACCGCCATCGCCACCATGGCGGCCAGCCCAGCGCCGCTCGAGACGCCGAGCAGGCCGGGTTCCGCCACCGGGTTGTGCAGCATCACCTGGAGCACGGCACCGCCGCAGGCAAGGGAGGCCCCCGCCAGCAGGGCCAGCAGGGCGCGGGGCAGGCGCAACTCCAGCAGGATGCGCAGCTCCAGATCCCCCAGCGGCTGCCAGGGCAGCAGCACGAACTCCCCGAGGGCGAGGGAGAGCAGGAACAGGGCCAGGGTCAGCAGCGACAGCAGGAGCAGCCAGCGGCGCTGCCAGCGCTGCTGGCGACGGATGAGAGCGAGATACACGGGATCCCCAAGAAGCGAGGCCCGCCGGGGGGCAGGCAGGAAAGCTGCATGATAACAGCGCGTTACCACCCAAGGTCAAGGCTGGTAGGGCTTGGCCAGCGCCGCTATCTCGCCGCTCTCCACCATGGCTTGCAACGCCTGCGCCAGCTTGGGGCCCAGCTCGTGGTGGGGTGAGTGCTTGCTCATCCCGAGGTAGAGCACCACCGGGTTGGGGGGCTGGAAGGGCGCCTTGACGAGGCCGGCGTCGTTGCGCTGGCTCAGGGCGTAATCCACCTGGCAGTCGGTCCCTATCATCAGGGGCAGGTGGCCCCGCTCCACCATGCGCTGCAACTGGTCTTCGGTGGGGACCCCGTGCTTGTCGAGCTGGGTGTCGCCATCGAAGGGGGGGAAGTAGGCGGAGTTGAGCACATAGCCAATCTCGCGGCCCCTCAGATCCTCGTAGCGCCTGAGGCCGGCCACGGCGGCGGGCTTGCCATAGAAGGCAGGCCGGCACTGGTAATAGGACGGCTGCAGGTAGTTGATGAAGGCGGCCCGCTCCTCGGTGTGAGCCAGCCCTATCATCAGATCCACCTGACCGGTCTGCATCTGTTTGAGTGCCCGTCCCCAGGGCACCCGTTTGAGGGTGAGCACAATGCCGCTGCGTGCCTGCAACTGGCGCAGAATGTCGATATCCAGCCCCTGGAAGTCGTCGTTCTCTGCCAGCATGCGAAACGGCGGCCAGACATCGGTGGCCACCGTCAGGGTCGGCGCACCTTGCGCCCAGCAGGCAAACAACAGACAAAGCGCACCCCAGCTTGTCTTGCCCATCCAGCTTTCGCCTTCTTTTGTTACATCCTTGTGAGCTAAAAATACCCTCAAGCACCACTTATGAAAACCCATGGAGTCGAGATAAAATGCATTGATTTAAAAGGAGAACCTAATGAACCCCATCATGACCAGTATCGGCCTGCTCATCTGCAGCAACGTCTTCATGACGTTTGCCTGGTACGCCCATCTCAAGAGCATGAATCACAAACCCTGGATCATCGCCGCCCTGGTGAGCTGGGGGATAGCCCTGTTCGAATACCTGTTGCAGGTGCCCGCCAACCGCATCGGCCACACCGTGCTCTCCGTCGGGCAACTCAAGATCCTGCAGGAGGTGATCACCCTCACCGTGTTCGTTCCCTTCTCCATCTTCTATCTGAAAGAAGACCTGAAGTGGGACTACCTCTGGGCGGGTCTGTGCATCCTGGGCGCGGTCTTTTTTGTGTTCCGCGAAAAACTGACCGGCGCCTGAGGCTGTACACTCAAGCCATTCATCATCCCCCAGCCCTTTGAGCGACGAGGCCCCTCATGGAATTGAGAGACATGCTGCAGATCCTGGCCAAACAGGACGGTTCCGATCTCTATCTCTCCACCGGCGCCCCCCCCTGCGCCAAGTTCAACGGCGCCCTGCGCCCCCTCACCCAGGAGCCCCTGGGGCCGGGCGAGGTGGCCCGCATCGCCTACGACATCATGGATCTCGAGCAGAAACAGCAGTTCGAGAAAGAGCTGGAGATGAACCTCGCCATCTCCCTGCCCCAGATAGGCCGTTTTCGGGTCAACATCTTCAAGCAGCGCAATGAAGTCTCCCTGGTGGCGCGCAACATCAAGACCGAGATCCCCCGCTTCGAGGATCTCAAACTCCCTCCGGTGCTCCTCGACACCATCATGGAGAAGCGGGGTCTGGTGCTCTTCGTCGGCGGCACGGGGTCCGGCAAGTCCACGTCGCTCGCGGCCCTCATCGATCATCGCAACCGCAACAGCGGCGGCCACATCATCACCATCGAGGATCCGGTGGAGTTCGTCCATCGCCACCAGAAGAGCATCATCAACCAGCGGGAGGTGGGGGTGGATACCCGCAGCTTCCACGCGGCCTTGAAGAACACCCTGCGCCAGGCGCCGGACGTCATCCTCATCGGTGAAATCCGC